>BPJD01000001.1 GCA_026004435.1 Patescibacteria group bacterium
GGCGGGCGCTTTCAACCACTCAGCCACCTCTCCTTTTAGAGTTTATGTTTTAGAGTTTCTCTGCCAATTCCTGTTTTGTAAAAGTGTTCTTGTTGTGACCATTGATCTTTGTTGGTATACGCTTCATAGTATACCAGTTCAAACGGTCTTCTGTTTTTAGTTGCTTTTACTTTTCCTGCATTGTGTTCTTTTACTCTTCTTTTTAGATCTTTAGTCTTTCCAATATAAAGTTTTTTGTCTTTCAGGCTTCGTAAAACATAAATGTAAAAGAACTTTTTTCTTTGCATCTGATTTATAAGTAAAAACTAAACCCGCTCTTCCGCCTAAAACGGCGGACCCGCCGACTTGGGCGGGCAAGGCGGGCGCTTTCAACCACTCAGCCACCTCTCCTTTTAGAGTTTATGTTTTAGAGTTTCTCTGCCAATTCCTGTTTTGTAAAAGTGTTCTTGTTGTGACCATTGATCTTTGTTGGTATACGCTTCATAGTATACCAGTTCAAACGGTCTTCTGTTTTTAGTTTTCACTTAAAATCATTTAGACAATGTCGTAAATTAATGTAATGTGCTTGTGGTCGCTGATGGATTTGAACCATCAACCTCCTCGATGTGAACGAGGCGCTCTGCCAATTGAGCTAAGCGACCAAAATATTTGTATATTTTACCATTTTCTTTAAAGTTGTTTGTTTAAGTTAGTTTTTTTACTTTAAATCAATACTGGGGTTGAAAAATAATTTAGTTTTGTTTTATGATAATATGTTAGTTTTAGTTTTATGCGAGCCATCTTACTTACTAACATTGAAAGAAAAAAACTGGTTGAAGAATTTTTGTTAGAGATAAAACTCAATGGTTTCTTCTCTAAAAAAATTGTTCTTAACAAAGGCTCTAAACCTAGTGAAATTAATTCAGAGATTGAAAGATCAGATTTTGTTTTTATATTGAAATCAGAGTTTGAGAACACCTCTTTAGGTTATTATTTTGCAAGAAGTATTGAAAAATCAAAACCTGTTTTAGTTTTTCTGTATAAACATAACGATAATTTTTTTAGTTTTTTTAAAAAAAATAAAGTGTTGGTATCAATATTAGATGATACTGTCAAATTATCTGAATTAGTTAGCAAGGCAGTTAAAAAAGCTGTGATATTAAGAGATAAAAGATTTAATTTTTTTATTCCAGCTGATCTTTTAAATTATTTAGAATCTGTAGCTAAAGCAAATAAAACAACTAAGTCCTCTATTTTAAGACAGTTGATTATAGATTATAAGAATAAACACAGTTAATTATGTAAAATATATTTTGCAATTAAGTTTTGGTTGCTGGAAAGAAGTTTCCAAATAGAGACAGATTTAGTTAATCTTAAGATAACAATACTAAATTCTTCTTAATTCAGATTTTTTAAAAGATCTAGTTATTGTTAACAACTATTTTAACAACTTGAATACTAATCTCTTGACAATTTAACTGTGTTGTTGTTATTATAAAACCTGCCTCTAAATTGTTGTTTTGTCTTATATTATTTTAATAAAAAATAAATAACAAAATTGATTTTTATTATGTTTTTGGCAAAGATAAATAAAAAAAAATTGTTCGAATCTATTTATAAAAGGCAGTTTAATTACTTAGAGTGGTATTTAGCAAAATTTTTGAATGATGCCTTAAAGATTCGCAAATCTACCTTAGATTCAAATCTTATAGCAGTAGCTAAATTTTTATTCTTTGATATTAACCAAAGTTATTTTAACTGGGTTTATAAAAATTTTGGACAGCATAAACTTGAGTTTGAATTGAATTATTTTGCCCATAGAGATAAACAACACAATGTTTTGATTGCTGTTGTATCAAATTCTGAACTATTGACTGACATTTTATTTAAGTTAGTCAATTTAAAGATGACTGATCTTGATTCTAACTTTAATCTGTCTGAAATTAAGAAAATGGTTAGGATTTTTTATTTAGAGAATAAAAAAAAGATAGGCAGTTTTACAAAATCAAAGAACTTTGTTTTGTCGGATTTTCAGATAAGTTATGATACATATCTGTCTAAACTTCAGCAAATTTAAATCTTAATAAATACCTAAACTTTTTAAATTTTAATTAACTCTTGACAAGATACACAAATTTTGTGTATATTGATAATAGTTATAAGTTAAATAACATAAAATTATGAAAATAAATAAAAATGTTTTAGTCATTGTAATGGTGGCTTTGGTATCTGCTGGTATCGCAGGAACCTTTGCTTACTTCACAGCAATTAGGACTGTGCAACAAAGCCAGTTTGAAGTAGGAACTTTGGATTTGTCTGTTGATTCAAATGGTAATGTTTTAGAACCTTTTGTTTTAGAAAATCTTGGTGAAAATGGCAATATGTCAGGGTCCAAAACTTGGACTATTAGAAACACAGGATCTTTGCCTGGTATTGTAAGGGTTAGTTTGGCAAATCTTCAGAACACTGAAAATGGTTGTAATGATCAGGAGAAAGCCGTTGAGCCAGGTTGTGAGAACGATAATGTAGGAGAATTAGGAGATTTAATTAATCTAACTGTTTCAGTAGATGGGCAACAGATGTTTTCTACTACGATTGGTCCTAATGATGAGTCTGCTCTAGGAAATCTCTGGGATGCAATGCAGAATCAAGTTATTCTTGATCCCAATGAGACCACAGATATTACCTTTGCTTGGAGTTTGAATGAAAATGCTTACGGCAATGAGATTCAAAGTGATGCAGTTAATTTTGATGTAAATTTTAGACTAGTTCAACAGATTAGTGGACCAACACCGACAAACCCATAAGGTTTTGGTTAGTTCAGGTTTAGGCCGAAAAGCAAGTATGATTGCTTTTCGGCCTTAAAGTTTTTTTAGAAAATAATGGATGCTATTGCTAAATTTTTTAACCTATTAAGCAGTTTAATATTATTGTTGTTCTCTATTCTAATTGGGTTATCTTTTGTCTCAAATACAAATGTTTTAGGTGGTTTAAAGTTTTATGTAGTTCAATCAGGATCAATGTCTCCTACTATAAATATTGGAGATATTATCGTTGTTAACCCTCAACACAGATATTTTCAAAACGATGTAATAACCTTTAAAACAGATAGCAATAGTATAGTTACGCACAGAATAGTAGAGGTTAAAGATGATAATAAAGAGTTTGTGACCAAAGGAGATGCTAATCGATCTATAGATCAAGGTACTGTGATGGCAAAATCAGTAATTGGCAAGGTTATTTATGTAATTCCCAAATTAGGTTATTTGTCTGCTTTTGCTAAAACACCATTGGGGATTTTGGTATTTATAGGTGTGCCGATTTTTGCTTTAGTGTTTGATAAGTTGGCTAAAAAGAACTGATTGTGAAAGTTGTCAATGTTAAATTTAAGAATTAAATTAGTTTTTATATGTTTTATTATTACTGGTTGGATTTTATTAGTCTCAGAGTATACCTCAGCTGATCTTGTAGCAGAAAGAGTTGTTAAGAATAACTCTTTTAAAACAACAACCTTATCTTTTGGTTCGTTAAACAGCGCTAGTTTCTCTCCTCTATCATTTTTGTTTACTGTTTCTGGGTTTAAACCTTCTGGGTTTGATATTAAAGCAGTTAATATTTTAAATCAAGGTAAAATGAGTTTTAAGTATAGAATTAGTTCAAAGATAACAGGAGGAGACCAGCAGCTTTGTGGTGAATTAAGACTCAAGTTGTTTGATCAATCTTTTTCAGAAAAGTATAATAGAAAGTTAAAGGATCTTAACTTTGACTCTCAGTTAGATCAAAACGGTTCAGAGTTTTGGGTTTTTTATCTGCAGCTGCCTGATAATGCAGGTTCTAATTTGCAAAACAAAACCTGCGAGTTTGACCTAATCTTTAAAAGCTGGAGAAATTACCCTAATGAAGAAGGAGGCTTCTCTGCTTTAAGGGTCTTGTCTAATAATATCTCTACTGCTAGTTGGTAGTTTTTATCTTCTTTGAGCAGTAAAGAAAGATAAAGCCTTAAAGTGATATAGTATTGGCTTGATATCATAAACTAAAAATAAGGCTGGGCACTGGTTTTATGGTGTAATTAAAGTTTTGTCTTGATTGAACTCACTAAAAGCTGAAAGCAGTCCTTTTAATCTGGCTTATTTTATATATTTTATTTTGATGGGTATTATTCTTTTTATTTTTTATAAAATATCATTATGTTTCCTTTAAAAGACTTAACTTATAGAAAATCGTTTCCTTTGATTAATTATCTTATTATTATTACAAATTTTGCTGTTTTTTTGTATCAGATATCTCTTCCTGATTTTGATAAGTTTGTTTACAATTATGGTTTTGTTCCTTCTCGGTTTTCTCCTTTTGAGCTGGATTTTTATAAATATGCGTTTTTCTCTATGTGGCTGCATGGAGGCTGGTTTCATATTTTGTCTAATATGTGGTTTTTGCATATTTTCGGTGATAATGTTGAGGATAAGTTAGGTCATTTCAGTTATCTTTTGTTATACATTTTTTCTGGATTTTCAGCTGTTTTCCTTCAGTATTTATTATCTGTTGAAAGTATTCTACCAATGATTGGAGCTTCTGGAGCTGTTTCTGGTGTTGCTGGAGCTTATTTTGTCTTGTTTAAACACTCTAAGATCTTAAGTCTGGTGGTTGGTTTGTTCGGCTTTATTCATTTATTAGAGCTTCCTGCTTGGTTTTTTTTAGGCTACTGGTTTTTTATTCAGCTGTTTTCAGGTATTGGTTCCTTATTGTCTTATGATCCTAATTTAGGAGGTGTTGCCTGGTTTGCCCATTTAGGAGGGTTTTTATATGGTTATTGGACAGCAAAAAAATTTAAAAGAAAGACCTCCTTTTTTACCTAATCTAATATCTTGTCTGCTGCAGTTTTATTTTGCCGTCTTCTGCTGTTATAAATGAAGCAAACCCATAATGGATAAATCCGGAGTTGGCAAAGCTGTTTTTAAGATCTAGCATCGGAAAATGTGTGTGTCCAAAAGCGTATAAAAAGTTCTTCTTTGGTTGTATTTTCTTTTTAAGTTCTAGTGTTTTGTATCTAAAATAAGTGTTTTTAAAAATGTCTATATTGATATTAAAGACAGTGTCTATTAGCAGTTGAAGTAGATTAAGTGTTTTTTTATGTCTTATATTTAAAGGATCATAGTTGTTTTTTTCATCAAATAATGGTATTAATCTGTTTCCGTGTTCAGTTTTTATAGTTATCTCTCCTGATTGTATTGTTGTGCTTTGGTTAAACTCTTTGCATATTGTTGTTATTTTTGAGTCGGCAAGTAATTTGTGGTCATGGTTGCCCCAGTTATAGTAGGCTTTTTTTTGAAGTTGCGGAAAAAGAACTTTCCAGCCTGATGTGTAAAATTTATTAAACTCTGTTTTGTATCCGTCCCAAAAGTCTCCGTTGATTATAATTTCATCTGCCCAGTTAATTATTTTTTGCAGTAGTTTAAGTTTGTTAGGCTCCTCTTTTTCAGTCAGATGTGTGTCGGAAAAGATTAGTAATTTCATTTATAAAATATATGATAAAAAAATAAGTGTTTGATTACAATAAAGATTAAACTTATTATTAGAGTTGAGATTGTTATCGGAAATCCATAGCGCATAAAGTTCATAAAGGTTATGTTTTTTTCTTTTTTTGTATCTATACTGCGTTTGTAAATGTCTATTCCTACTACATTTGCGCTTGCTCCTATCATTGTCATATTTCCTCCCAGGTCAGCTCCTAAAGTTAAAGCTACCCACAATGGTTTTATATTTAGTCCAATCTGCCCCATTTCTTTGACTAGATCTACTAATACAATAGTAATTGGTATGTTGTCTATAAAGCCAGAGCTTAATCCAGAAAAACCTAACATAAATGTTGAAAGTTTTAGTTCGTCTTCTCCTACCTTTGTTTTAATTAACTCAGCAAAGATCTCTAATACTCCTACTTTTTCTAAAGCTCCTATTATGATGAATAAACCTATGAAAAAAAAGATTGTTTGCCACTCTATTTTTTCATAGGCTTTTTCCACTTCTTCATTAGTTATAAGAAGAAGCAGAAATGCTCCAAAAAGAGCTATAACCGAGGCTTCTATATGAAATATATTATGAGTAAAAAACCCAAATAAAACTAATCCTAATACTAATAGAGATTTTTGTAAAAGCAGTTTGTCTTTTATTACTCCTTCTGTGTTGATTTTTTCAATTTTTTTAAAATGAATGATTTTTTCTCTCAGCTTATTTTTAAAGAGTAAATAAGTTATAAATAGACTTATTATGATAATAATAGAAATTATGGGCAGCATTGTTAGCAGAAATTCGTTAAAGGTAATATCTAGCGCTGAAGCTATTATTATATTGGGCGGATCTCCTATAATTGTTGTTGTCCCTCCTATGTTTGAAAAGAATATCTCTGTTAATACAAATGGATAAGGAGATATGTTAAGAATTCTTGCGATAAATAATGTTGTTGGCACTATAAGTATTATTGTAGTCACATTATCTAAAAAGGCTGAAAATAGTGCTGTAACAAGAGCAAGAATAAACAATAATCTTACTGGCCTGCCTTTGGCAAGCTTGACAGATTTTATTGCTGTGTACTCAAAGATTCCAGTTTTGCCCAAAATCTGAACTATGATCATCATTCCTATAAGCAGTCCTAATACATTAAAGTCTATAGACTCCAAAGCTTCATGAAAGTTAAGTACTCCTGTCAGAATTATTAAGCTAGCCCCTATCATAGCAACTATTGATCTGTTGACTTTCTCTGAGGCTATTAGAGCCAAAGATACTAAAAACACTGTTAGTGCTATTGTTGTTTGCATATTTTTTTCAGATTGTTAACTGCTGTTGCCGTTTGAGGCTAGTTTCAGCAATGATGTTTCAACTGCTGCTTTGTTTATTATTTTGCCTGTAAATTTGTTGTCTTTAGTGACTACAGGCAAGTAATCTAGGTTTTTGCTGTACATTATGACCAAAGGTTTTATTATAAAGTCTTCTTCTTTTACAGTTAGTACTGTTTTGGTCATTATGTCTTTTGCTGTTTTTGCAAAGACTTCCTGCAGTTCTTTTTTTGAGAAGAAGTCTTCGTCTATAAACTCTACTAACAGATTATCCAATTTTAGATAAAAAGGGATTACTTGTTTTAGAATGTCGTATAATGTAACAACTCCTTTTATTTTTTGGTTTTCGTCTAGTATTAAGAAGATATTGAATTTTTCCTTTACCCAGATTTCTAGAATATCTTTAATCTTAGTAGTCTCACTGCCGTAGGCAGTGAATTTAACGGCAATATCTGATACTTTCATAAGTTTTTATTTTAGTACTATTTTAAAATTTTGCAAGACTAAGTTGTTTTGTTTTTTTCAGATTTGATACTGCTTTGCCTTTTTTGTTAGTAATTTGTTTTTTTGTCGTATATTGTATAATTGTTTGTATGAAGGTGAAACAAGCGATTGATAGATTTTTGGAGTACTGTGATATTGATAAAAATTTGTCTGCTAGAACTATAAAAATGTATGCTAATTATTTAAATCATTTTTATAGTTGGCTTGAAAGCAATAATCAGCAGGACTTGGAGGTTGATCAGATTACAGAAGAAACTATTAGGAAGTTTAAGCTGTATCTTTCGTCTGAGTACTCTCATCCTTATAAAGGCAGACTTTCTCGACGGACACAAAACTTTTATATTATAGCTATAAGAGCTTTGTTTAGATTTTTAACCAAAAAAAAGTTTAAGATTGTTTTGTCTCCTGATCAGATTGAGTTAGGCAAGACTGGTGATAGACAGATCAAGTTTTTGTCAGCCGATGATCTGAAAAAACTGTTCTCTGCTGTAAATGTTAAAACCAAAGTTGGTTTAAGAGATAGAACTATTTTGGAGGTTTTGTTCTCCACTGGTTTGCGTGTGTCTGAGCTAGTGTCTTTAGACAGGTCTGATGTAAATATTAAGTCTGGAGAGTTCTCGGTTATGGGTAAAGGCTCAAAGGTAAGGGTGGTGTTTTTGTCTGAGAGAGCCAAAAGCTGGCTAAACAGGTATTTGTTATCAAGACAAGATGATCTAAAGCCTTTATTTATTAGGTACTCTGGTCCTAAAAGAAAAAATGTAAAAAAAGATGATGGTAGGTTGTCTGTTCGCCAGATTGAGCGCATGGTTGAAAAGTATAGGTTAAAGGCTGGTATTACAGTTAAGGTGACGCCTCATATTTTAAGGCATAGCTTTGCTACAGACTTGTTAACTCATGGTGCTGATTTAAGATCTGTTCAGGAAATGCTGGGACATAAAAATATTGCAACAACTCAGATTTACACTCATATTACCAACCCAAGGCTCAAAGAAGTACATCAGCAGTTTCATTCTGGCAATAAAGAATCACAAGAGGAGTCAGACTAATTTTAATTATTATGAAAAAGTTTGACAAAGTATTTGCTATAGTTGTGGTTTTATCCTTAATTTATTCTCTAGTATTTTCTTATCTGTCAATTTTGCGTATGAGATCTTTTAATGCTCATTATTATGACTTAGGTATTATGCATCAGGTTGTTTACAATACTTATAAAGGAAATCTGTTTGAGTTTACCAATCCTCATCTTTCAGAAAATAGTTTAAGATCTGCTGTTCATTTTGATTTGATGTTGGTGCCTTTGGCTTTGTTTTATTTTATTTATCCGTCAGCAGAAACTTTATTGGTTGTTCAAAGCTTTTTTTTAGGCTTTTCTGCAATCTTTATTTATCTAATTGGCAAAGAAGTTTTGCGTTCAAGATTAATCTCTGTTGTGGTTGTGATAATTTATTTGTTTTACTACCCTATTCATTTTATTAATTTATTTGATTTTCACGCTGTTTCTTTATCTGTGTTTTTTTTGCTGGCAGCCTATTATTGGTATCTTAAATCTGGCTTTAGATTGAATCAAAAAGCATTTCTAATGTTGTTTTTAGCTTCAATAACAAAAGAAAATATAATTTTGGTTGCTAGTTTATTTTGTTTTTTTGCGTTTTTAAAAAGTAAAGATAAAGCTAATTTGATTTCAGCGGGAGTCTTTTTGTTGTGGTTTTTGATTGTTATTAAGCTTCTTATACCGCTTTCAGCTGATGGGAACTTTTTTGGAAGTCAGTTTTATTCTATGTCATTAAAGCAAAACCTTAATAGGTTATTTTCTAATGAAAGCCTTGATTATTTAGTTGAGGTGTTTTCATCTTTAATGTTTTTGCCTCTTGTTTCAGTCTCTTCTTTGTTTCCGGCCGTTTCTGAGTTTTTAAAGAATTTGCTGTCAGAAAAAGGCCAGATGAGAAATTTATATTTTCACTATTTGTCCGGATCTGTTGCGTTTTTGTTTGTCTCAGTCATTTTAAGCATTAAAAAAATTTCTAGTACTACTTTTTTCAAGCAAAAAAAAGATTTATTAAACTTTTTGTTGTTATATCTAGTTTTTTTTAGTTTGTTTCTGGCTTTTAATAAAGGTCCTTTAAGTAATATTTATTATGACTATGATCAGAAAAAGTATAATTTGATTATATCTTTGCAAAAAAAGTATGCTGATTATAATATAAAGTTGTCATCATCAGGAATCTTTGCTCCTTTTTTCTCTGGCAGGAGATATTTTTATGATTTTTCTTTTGATCCGACTTATTTTGAAAAAATTAAGAATAATATTGATATAATAGAGCAATACTATAATTACGAAAAAGCTGATGTAGTTATTTTAGATGAGTCTGAGTTAAATAATGAGTTGATTAATAAAATTTTTGAACATATGACAGCTTCGGGAAAGTTTGTTAAGGTTTTTAGTTCCAATGGCGTTTTAGTTTATGAAAGGCAAAAATAGTGAAAAACTTTCAGTAATAATTCCTTTTTTAAATGAGGAAGAAAATTTGAGCAGATTATATAAGCAGCTTAGTTCTTCTTTAAATGATCTTGATCTTGAGTATGAGATTATTTTTGTTAATGATGGTTCTACAGATAAAGGAGCTAAAATCATTAGAGAGATTGCTGAAAAAAATCCTCAGGTTATTTTAAAAGAACACAGGATCAAAAAAGGCAAGGGCGAGGCATTGGCTACTGGACTGAAGTCTGCTTCAGGTTCATTAATTCTATTTATGGATGCTGATTTGCAGGATGACCCTGCTGATATTGCAAAGTTTTATAACAAAATAAATCAAGGTTATGATTTTGTCAATGGTATAAGAAAAAAGCGCGAGGATAATATAGTAATAAAGCTCTACTCTAAGGTGTTTAATTGGTTCTTAAGGCAGTTTTTGAAATCTCCCTTTACAGATATTAACTGCGGCTTTAAGATGTTTAGAAAAGAGATCGCTGATTCTATGAGTTTTTATGCCAACAACTTTAGATTTTTGCCTTTGTTTGCGTTTTCACAAGGTTATAAAGTGTCTGAGGTTGCTGTTAACAATAGACCAAGGGTATATGGCAAAACCAAGTTTGGTATAAAAAAGATTTTTATTGGTATTATAGATACTTTTACAGCTTATTTTTTGTATAAGTTTTCCCAAAGTCCTTTGCATTTTTTTGGCATAATAGGTGGAGTTATTTTTTTGTTTGGATTTTTGATACTTAGTTATTTGACTTTTGAACGACTTGTTTTTAATCATTTGCTTTATAGAAGACCTTTGCTTCAGTTTGGCGTGCTGTTGATTGTGGTTGGAGTTCAGATTATTATGACAGGTTTTTTGGGAGAGTTAATTGTTTACTTCAACAAGCAAAAAAGCAAAGACTAAGTTACCTTATTAATTCTTCAACATTATTATTTGCCTCATTAAGAAAATTTAGTAGTTGATCAATATGATAGCCTGCAATTGCAAACATTCCCACCTCAACTAAAAGATGTATTAACTCTTCGTAAGATGGTAAAGATTTATGTTTTAGACCATCTATTATTGTCTGTCTATTATGCATTATTGCCATCAAAGTAAAACCGAACATTGATATTATTCTTAGATAGTAGGGCATATTAATTGTTTCTGAATTTAATTGGTTCTCCATTGTCTGTGTCAAGCTAATTTTTAAACAAAGTAGAGGTATATCTCTGCTAAGGCTGCAAGCAAAAATATAGCTACAGACAAGTATAACAAAATTTTCTCAAAAATTATAAGACTTTTTTTTAATTTAATATAAGAAAAGATGATTAAAATCTGCAGTAATGCAATAAAAACCCCACCTGTAATAGCCAAAGCTGTTATAAAGTCCTTTATGCCAAAGAGGGCTATTGCTGCCGGTAGTATCAGAGTCGTAAGTTTTGCCGGCAGTTTTTTTATCTTTAGGTCTTTTGTTAGTGTTTCTTCAAGTACAAATGACATAGGTATGTAAGATGTTATAACTGCAAAAAATACGACTGAGCTTAAAATCAGGCTTTTGTTTGAGGGATTAACTGTCTGCGCAAATAAGATATAAATGATAGACACTATAGTATAAGTAATTTTTATGGCTAGGTTTGGTTTTCCTGTTGCTGAAAGCTCTGGTATTACAGAAAAGGAAGTTAGTGAAAATAGTATCGCTCCAAATGCCTTAATAAGACTCTCCCAAGATGGTTGTATAGCTGTTGCTATGTTTTTGGTTGAGTTTTGCGGTACTGCAGTAAGCAGAACTACTGCCAAAAGCAGACAGATTGTTAAAAAACTGTCTAATTTTTTAATCTGTTTGAGATTGAACAAAAGAATAAACCAAGTTAGGCCTAGAAAAAAGGTAATGTTTCCTAATTGTTCGTTAATTAAAAGCAGGTATGATGTTAATGCTCCAATTAAACTTAAGGTAAATAGGATTAATGAAGTTGTCCCCCAGCCTGAGCCTAAGGCAGCTGTGATATAAGATGGCATCTGGTTGTCAGACTTTGTTTTTTTAATTATCCATCTGTATTTTATGCCTAAGTAACTGCTTAAAAAAGCCAAAAGGAAGAGTAAAATATAAAAGTAAATGCCTGTTTGATTTAGTATTTCAGGTAAGGAAAAAATACCAGCGCCGATTATCGTTCCTGTTAATAAAAAAATATTTATTAAAAGCTCCATATAATGTCGTAAATTATTATTGAGTATTAAATTATGTTTATTATATAACAGATTAAAGATTGAGTTTGTTTAATTTTTCTAAAAGTTTTACTTTAAAACTTAAACTATGTTGTATAATTTTTTATATGACAAAGATTTTAATTACAGGAGCAGGAGGTTATATCGGCTCTTGTTCTGCGTATCTGTTTCTTGAAAATGGGTTTGAGGTTGTGGCTTTAGATAATTTTTTTAGAGGCTACAAACAGCCTCTGGAGGTGCTTCAGAAAAAATTTGGACAGGATCATCTGAGGTTTTATCAGGCAGATCTTAGGGATAAAGATTCATTGACTAAAGTTTTTGAGCAGGAAAAAGATATTCAAGCTGTTATTCACTACTCTGCTTTATGTCTGGTTGATGAGTCTATGAAAAAGCCTTTGTTTTATTTTCAGAATAATGTTTCAGGGGGTATAAATCTGTTGGAAGTAATGGAGAAATATCAAGTTGCTAATCTTGTTTTTTCATCTACCTGCGCTGTTTATGGTGAGTCTGAGTATGTGCCTGTTGATGAACAACATAAAACATTTCCTACTAATCCTTATGGTGAGTCTAAGTTAATGTTTGAGAAAATTATTGATTGGCAGGCTCAACTTAAGGGTATTAATTATGCTGTATTAAGATACTTTAATGTCTGTGGAGCAAGTGATGATGGTTTAATTGGAGACTCAAAAAAACCTTCGGTTTTGCTGGTGCAGAATGCTGTTCGCGGAGCTTTAGGCATAGATAAGTTTTATCTAACTTGTCCTGAGGTTGATACTGAAGATAAAACTCCAATAAGGGACTATGTTAATGTGATGGATTTAAATATGGCTCATCTTAAAGCCTTAAATTTGCTTTTGAAGCAAAGGGTTTGCGATGTGTTTAATATAGGCACTGGTACTGGCTACTCGGTTCTGCAGGTAATCAATATGGTTCAAGAGATTACTGGCAAAAAATTTGATATTGTTAAAGGAGAAAAAAGACAGGGAGAGTATGCCAGAATCTATGCAAACATAGACAAAGCGAAAAACATTTTAGGCTGGCAGCCTGCTCATAGCTTAAAAGACTCGGTTGAGTCATTGATTAAGTGGTATCAACAGCATCCTAATGGTTGGGATTATTAATTTATGTCAGATTCTTTTTCATTTTCAAAAAAACAGTATCTGTTGGTTATTGTAGGAATATTGTTTTTTATTTTATCTGTTTACTCAGCTAGAGTTCAGAGTTTTTGGCTTGATGAAGCTATAACTGCTAGAGTTGTTTACCAGCATAATTTTTTTGATTTAATTACTAAGTTCTCTGTAAATGACTTTCATCCTCCTTTATATTATATATTTGAAAAACTCTGGATAAGTTTTTTGCCTTATAATCAGGTCTTTTTAAGGTTAAGCTCATCGATTTTGATTTTTGCCAGCTTTTGGCTTTTGGCTAAGAGTATCAATCTTTGGGCTGGTCTTTTTTTTCTGTTTAATCCTTTAACTTTTTTTTATGCTGTTGAAGCAAGAATGTATGCTTTAATTGTTTTTTTGTTTAGTCTTATCTTTGTTAAGTTTTATAAAGAAAAGTTTGATCTTTATTACTATTTAGCTGTTTTTTTATCTTTTTTGGTTTTTTATGGCAGTGTTTTTTATATTTTGGCAATTATTGTAGCTTTATTGTTAAAGACCAAGGTTAGGGTTGGTCTTTATACTTTTGCAGTTTTTTTAATCTCAGTGGTTTTAGTCTCTCCCTTGTTATATGCTCAGTTGTTAAATAGCTCTTTGTTATTAAGTTCAGTGCCTAATTGGGCTTTGGTTTTGGGAACAGCTGATTTTAAGAATTTAGCTTTGGTGTTTATAAAATTGGTTCTTGGCAGGGTTAGACCTGAGTCAGATGCTGTTTATTACTTTCTGGTAATATTATCAGCTTTGTTGGTGTATTTGCCTGTGGTTTTTCGATCAGTTTTTGATCAAAGGCTTAAAGATCTGCTTTGGCTATTTTTTATTATTGTTTTGTTAGGTTTTTTATTTTCCTTTTTAAAGCCAGTACTGCAGTACTTTAGGTTTATTTACTTAGTTGTAATTTTGTCTGTTATGTTGTCTTTTATACCAAATTATTACTATAAATTAGTTGTTTTTATATTTTTTTGCTGTTTGACTGCTTTAACTGTTTTTAACAAAAATTTTTACCGTGAAGACTGGAAACAGTTGGTAGCTGATCTGCCTGCAAAGAGCAGTGTTTATATGATTTCTGCAGTTTCTGATCCTGTTTGGTTTTATAACCAGTATTTTGATAAGCAGATTAAGGTAAATGATCTTTCAGTTTTGGAAAACTTAGCTTTTGATAGTAAAGAGAATGTTTTTGTAGTAGAATATGCTTTTGAAATTTTTGGTATCAACAAGGCGGTGTTAGACTCTAAGGCTATTGAGTTTAGCAGAGCTTATAATGGCAGTATAATTTTGCACAAATTGGAGTTATGAATAAAACAAAAATATTACGGATCTTTTTGGCAGTGTTTTTTTTGATTGTTTTGGTTTTGTCTTACTTTGTTTATAGAGTATTAAGTTTCTACAATAAAGCTTATCAAGGCAGTTCTTCTTTAGCTAAGGTTGTTGAACAAAAACCTAAAAAGCAGATTTATAATATTTTATTATTAGGTTATGGCGGACCCGGCCATGATGGAGCTTACTTAACAGATACTATTATACTCTCTCACATTGACAAAGTTAAAAAGCAGGCGGTCTTAATCTCAATTCCTCGGGATTTGGTTGTTACAGTACCTCATAAGCAGTATGGCTTTGTGAGAGCTAAAATCAACTCGTTATACCAAACATTATTGTTTTGGGACAAGTACAGTTATTTGCCTGATGAGTACCAAGATGTTTCTCCTATTAAATTGTTGTCTGAAAAGGTTAAGGTTATAACAGGCTATGATGTAGATTATTACATAGCTTTGGATTTTACTGGTTTTGTTAAGGTCGTTGATACTTTAGGTGGAATTACTGTAACGCTTGATAAGCCGATTGAAGATTTTAAGTATCCTGTGGAAGGCAAAGAAAATGATCTGTGTGGCTATACTCAGGAAGATCTGGCAACGCTTGAGGCATTGATAAAAGAGTCGCCTGAGTCTGTTTTTCCCTGCAGGTATGAAAGGTTTTATCTGCCTGCTGGAGTAAATGAGTTAGACGGAGCAACTGCTTTAAAACTTGTTAGATCTCGTAAAGGTTTAAATAGCGGTGGTGATTTTGGCAGAGCTGAAAGACAGCAAAAAGTTATCCGAGCTATTATAGAAAAATCATTAAAACTTAATATTATTCCTAAAGTTCCTCAGTTATTGTCTGATCTTGAGGGCAGAGTCAGCTTTGATCTGCCTTTGGCTGTAATTAAGGAAAATTTAGATGAAGTTTATAACTTCTCTGAGTATAGTATTGAGAATATTGTTCTAAGCACAGACAATGTGTTGACAGATAAACTTGATCCTCAGATTGGTTATATACTCTACCCTAAAACAGGCCCCAATGATTGGAGACTTGTTTCTGAATTTATTCAGACTGAGATAAATAATTATTTTGCAACTGATTCAGGAAAGTTGCAGGTCTCACCTACTCCACAATGATAAAATCTCTGATAAAAAAATTAGAACGATATCCTACTTTAAGGCACATAATAATTAACTTAACTGGGTCGTATGCTAATATCTTTTTTACTGCCTTTTTTGCTTTAGTGGTTGTCAGAGTTCTGTATCCTTCAGAGTATGGGGTTTTTAGTCTGCTTTTTGGCATTTCATATGTTTTGGCTAATGTATTTGATTTTGGCATAACTGC
Source organism: Patescibacteria group bacterium (assembly GCA_026004435.1). GTDB lineage: Bacteria > Patescibacteriota > Microgenomatia > UBA1406 > GWC2-37-13 > BPJC01. The sequence continues at coordinate 15,799 of BPJD01000001.1, forward strand.
TTCAATGTACTCTAACCTGCCTTTAATCTTTAATGATAAAGTTAAACTGAGAAAGTTTCTTAAAGTTCATTTTTTTTATCAAGCTGGATTGTCAGCTTTATTTGTTTTGTTGTTTTATTTTGGGTTTGAGTATTTAGATAAACTGTTTTTTAAAACAGGAGTTAGTCAATTAGAGGTTTTAGTAGTTTGCGTCTCTATTATTTTGTTCGTTTGGCAGAACTTTCTGCTTAATGCTTATTTAGCTGTCAAGAATATTGTTTTTGCCAATTTAGCAGTTAATTTTTCTAATCTCATAAAAGCAGGCTTAATTATTTATTTAATGACTGCTGCCAAAATAAATTTGTTGAATGTGTTGTTGGTTTTGGGTGTTCTTGGTCCTGTAATTGCTATTGTTATCTGTCTGGCGTATAAAAGACAGGCATTTTTGTATTCATTAAAGGAAAAAATTGATTTTAAGCTGATTGATTTATCTTATGTTTTAACATTTTTTGTGGCAACTCAGATTTTTGCTCTTGCCAGCAGAATGGATCTGTTTATTGTGTCTTATTATTATTCCAATGAAGTTGTGGGTTATTATGGTTTGGCTCAAAAAGTTGTGTTAACTATAATGGTTACTATCTCAAGTATTACCCAGATTCTTTCGCCTCAGTTTTCTCAGGTTAAATCCAAACAAGAGTTTATAATGGTTTTAAAAAAAGGTTTAGTTTTTTTAAGTTTGCCTGCTGTTTTTTATATTATTGTTTTTTTTATTCCGGACTCTGTTTATAAGCTTTTGTTTACTCAGGAGTACTCTAGTGCTTTTTATTATATCAGGCTTATGTCTTTGTCTTATGTTCTTTACCCATTTGCAAATTTGATATATTTAGTAGTTTTGTATGTGTTAAAAGATCCAAAGATTATTAGCATAGCAAACTTTTGTTTTTTATTAATAATCTCGTTTGGAGCATTTTTTATGACTCCTTATCTTGGCATTAATGGAGTACTGCTCTCTTTGTTTTCAGCCAACTTAATCTCATTTATTTTGTTGGCTGGATTAAGCTACAAAAGACTGAAGAGTTTTTTTAAGCAGTAGAAGGTAGTTTTTATTTTTGTAAAGCTAAATTTTATTTTTGGTTGCAAGTATTACAAAGTAATATAAAATAACATAATAACTTAAAAGTTATTTTTGTTTTACAGGATTTTTGTGTAAAATAGACTGTAAAATTTATAAATTTTAACTTTAATTTATGGCAAAAACAGCTTTAATAACTGGAATATTAGGTCAAGACGGACCTTATTTGGCTAAATTGCTTTTGGAAAAAGATTATAAGGTTTATGGAATGATCAGGCGTTATGCTTATCCTAATTTTGCTAATCTTGATTATTTGGGCATTACCAATAATATTGAGCTGGTGGAGGGAGATCTGGCAGATCAGTCATCTTTATACAATTTGATTAAATCAATCAGGCCAGATGAAGTCTATAACTTAGCGGCTCAATCATTCGTTGGTTCATCTTTTGAACAGCCAATTTTTACAACTGAGGTTAATTCTTTAGGTGTTCTTTATCTGCTTGAGGCTATTAGGAATTATTCTCCTAAGACCAGGTTTTATCAGGCATCAACCTCTGAGATGTTTGGTTTGTCGCACACTAATTATATTCAAGACGAGAATACTCCGTTTTATCCCAGAAGCCCTTATGCAGTTTCTAAAGTTTATGCCTACTGGATAACTGTAAATTATCGGGAGGCATATGGTTTGTTTGCAGTAAACGGCATATTGTTTAATCATGAATCTCCAATAAGAGGAATACAGTTTGTTACTAGAAAAATTACTGATGGAGTTGCCAGAATTAAATTAGGGTTGGCAGATGAGATTAGACTTGGTAATTTATCTGCCAAACGGGACTGGGGTTTTGCTGGAGATTTTGTTGAGGCTATGTATCTTATGCTGCAGCAGGAAAAGCCTGAAGATTTTGTTATAGGCACAGGAGAGGCACATAGTGTAGAAGAGTTTGTCAAAACAGCATTTGAGTATGCAGGCATTAAAGATTGGAAAAAGTATATAAAGATAGATCCAAGGTTTATGAGACCTTCTGAGGTCCCCTACCTTAAGGCGAATTCTAAAAAAGCTGAGAAGATATTAGGCTGGAAGCCAAAAGTAAAGTTTGAAGAACTGGTACAGATGATGGTAGATGCGGATTTGGCTCGTCTAAAAAATAGAACCAAAAAATAATTAATCTGAAAGTTGATATCTTCCCGATAAAGCAAGTAAAAAGTGCGCTAAAAGTTGTGTTATTAGAAGAGGATTATTTATCTCTACTTCTTCTTGGATATTATGTATATTTTCAGTAGAGACATTTATCGTCTGCTTTATTTTATCAAAAAAATTTGTCGTCTGTGTTTTTTCAGTAGAAACCTTTATTGTCTGTTTTATGCGGGCAGTAATCTTAGCTTTATTTTGTTTTAATTCAACATCCAAAAAAAATGTTTTTTGGTTGTGATTTTCAGTAGTATAATAGATGATCTCAACTCTGTATTTGTTTGCCCCAAGTCTAGATACCCTTGTTTTAAAAAATCTATTATGTAATCCAAGTTCTAAGTATCTGTCTTTAGAATCAAAAAAATTTGCTTCGTTTTCAAGTATTGTAAGAATTTTAGGATTTGTAAAGATAGGTCCTATAGGGCCAATTCTTAACTTTTCTTGAATAGCTTTAAGAGCATTGGTATTGCTTGATGGTTTTTCTTTTATTGCTTGCAGAATTTGACTTAATAGTTGAATAATTAGATTTTTAAGACTTTCATTTCTTACTTCTTGGTCAGGAATAATTATTTGAGTTTGTCCGTTGTCTTTGTCTGAAAAAAGGCTGATCAATACTTTGTCTCCATCAATTTTAATTGCAAATCTATTAAATGCAAATGGAAATGTGAGTAAACTGTTGTCAAAAGTAAATTGTACGGCTCCGTTGGATTCGGTTGTGATTCTTAATCTGCTTTCAATATCTGATATAGAATTAGAAAGTTCTCGTAAAATTTTGAGAGTATTAGGGTATTCTAGTGTAAGATTAAAAAGCTCTAATAAAATTCTAAAAATATTAGGGTTATTACTATTTATTTTAACCTCTAAGCTATCGGTTTGTTCATTTTTTGATTTTGTTAAAATTAAATCCTGTTCTAGTCCTCGTTGATTAGATGAGATTTTGAATTGTTCTTTATCTTCGATTTGACTATATTCAACTAATAAATAAAGTCCGTTTAAGATGATTTTAAAATTGTCTGATTTTACTATGTTTTTTATTTTAATTAGTTCATTGAATAGTTCAGTTGGGATTGTCTGATCTTGAATCTCAGGTTGATAAGCTAGATCTTTGTAATTATAGTCTGAATATGGAGGAAGTTTTTCTTGATAATTTATTTTGGACTCTGATTGGGGTATTGTTTTTAAAGGTTTCAATATTGCTGTACTATAATAAAACTCTTCTAAAATTTGTGTAAGTTCTTTTATGAAAACTCTTATATCGTTTTCAGGATGTACAGTAAGATTGAATTGAAATATTAGTTGATCTCCTCTAATTTCTCCAATTTTTCTGGTGTGGGATTGTTTTGGATTTTCTCCTATAGAATCATAGGTCAGCCAAAGTTCTTGTGCTCCTTTTTCTTCTTTTGCTGTCAATCTTATTGAAATGCCTTTGGTTGTATCAATAATTCTAGTTTTTTCATCTATATCTTTTTCAAGTTCAATAGCAACTGTTGCTTGGTTGTTAGTTAAGAGTTGATAGATTAAGTGCAGTAAAAGATCTTGATTAATTTTTGTAGATGTTTCTAGCAGAAAATTTAGGTTTTGGTTGGGTTCTATTGTTAGATTTACTCTTGGTTTGTTTGTATAAAAGTCTCTAGTTAGTTTTACAGTGAGTAAATCTTTAATCTTAATCTCAATTGATTCTGGTGGAGGCAATAATGGGTCTTTTTTTTTGTCAATGGCTGTTTTGTCATATTTTATATAAATGATTGTGGTTCCATTATGGCTAAACTCAGTTGTGCCGTATCTATTTTTATTTGCATTTATCAAGTGAATTAATTTATTGAAAACAGCAATTGACATATCTGGTTTGATATTTTCCTCAGAGTCTATTTTTTCTAAAGTTGGCGTTATTGTCATATAATATAGATTATATCTGATATAATAGACTTATGCATAAACTAACTAAGATTGTTGCTACTGTAGGTCCAGCTACAGAGTCAAGTGAAAAAATCCTAGAATTAATTAAAGCAGGAGTTGATGTTTTTAGGCTCAATTTTAAGCATAATTCTCCAGATTGGCACAGTCAGATGATTAATAAGATTAGAAAGGTTCAAAAGCAGATTAACCAAGAGGTTGGTGTTCTGCTTGATCTTCAGGGTGAAGAGATTAGAATGAATCTGTTGGCTGATTTTTATGAGATTAAACAGGGAGACATACTTGAGTTTGTTGATGATCCTAGAACTGTTGAGGGAAAAGAGGGAAAGTTCTTTTATTTTTCTCATCCTGAAGTTAAGGACTTTGTTCATAAAGGAGACTTGGTTATCATTGATGATGGCAGGTTTAAGTTTAATGTGGATTTTAAATCAGGCAGTTTGGTTCTTGTTTCCTGTTCTGATGGTGTTTTGTCTGATAGAAAAACAGTTAGCCTGCCTGATAGTGATTTTTCTTTTGGCAGAATCTTAGAAAGAGACCTTGAAGGCATAACTATTGCTGTTAATCAGAAGGTTGATTTTTTGGCTGTGTCTTTTGTCAAAACAGCAGAAGATATTAAAAGAATTATGTCTGAGATTTCTGCAATTGGCAGTTCTAATGGTTTTTGTCTGCCTATTGCTAAGCTGGAGACAAAACAAGCTATAAAAAATCTGCCCAGTATTCTGGATTGTTCTTTTGGCGTTATGGTAGCAAGAGGAGATCTTGCAGTGGAGACATCTTTGGAAGAGATGCCTTATCTGCAGAAAAAAATTATAAGATCAGCTATCTTGGAGACAAAACCTGTTATTACAGCAACTCAAATGCTTGAGAGTATGACAGCCAATAGTTTCCCAACTCGGGCTGAGATCTCTGATGTGGCTAATGCAGTTTATGATTATACAGATGCTGTAATGTTGTCAAATGAAACAGCGATTGGAAAGTATCCTGTTGAAACGGTTGAGATTATGTCAAGAATCTTAAAGTACAATGAAAAGAAAAACAAAGGAGATATTAGAAAGGTATATGATTTCCAACTTTCAGATCAGGAAGAGATTGTTGTAAACAGCGCTTATGATATGTATTTGAGCCTGAGAGAAAAAAAGTTTAATGTGAAAGGTTTTTTGGTATTTACTCATACAGGCAGGACTGCAAGACTGTTATCAAGGTACAGGTCAAATATTCCAATTTTTGCTTTCAGCCCATTTTTGTCTGTTGTCAGAGGTTTGATCCTAAGCTATGGTGTCTTTCCTTTTGAGTATCATCCTTTAGCAGAAAAAAGACCTATCTCTGTTAATGACATTAATAAAGCTGTAGATATATTAAAATCTTATCAATTAGTATCTAAAGGCGATAAATTAATCTGTCTTCATGGTGATGTGTTGGCTGTACAGGGCGGAACTAATACTGTTAGGCTAGTTTCTGTTTAGGAATCATTATGTCTGTTGAGATTCGCAACTTTGCTATAATTGCGCATATAGATCATGGAAAATCAACATTAGCCGACAGGTTGTTGGAGCTTGCTGGAGTTTTAAAGCCTGGTGAGCATCAACAGCAGTTTTTAGATGCTAATCCTATCTCAAGAGAGCGCGGCATTACTATAAAGTTGGCTCCAGTAAGTTTTAATTTTTCAGGCATCAGGTTTAATTTAATTGACACTCCCGGACATGTTGATTTTCATTATGAGGTTGATAGGACTTTAGCTTGTGTAGAGTCTGTTATTTTATTAGTTTCTGCTGTTGAGGGTATTCAAGCTCAAACAGTGTCCAATGCTTATAAGGCTTTAGAAAAAGATCTATTTATTATTCCTGCAATAAACAAAATAGATGCTTCAAATGCAAATATTGAGTTGGTGGAAAACCAGCTTAAGCATTTTTTTGGTTTCAGATCAGACGAGATCTTTAAAATCTCTGCTAAAACAGGCCAGAATGTTGATAAATTATTATCAGTCTTGCCTCAGTTGTTCCCTGCTCCTAAAATAGTTAAGCAAAATGATTTTAAGGCTTTAATCTTTGATTCGTATTACGATCAGTACAGAGGTGTTATTGCTTTTATTAGGGTGTTTTCAGGACAAGTCTCTAAGGGAGATCTTGTTTGTCTACTGCAGTCTGGAGTAACTACTCCTGTTTTAGAGGTTGGCAAGTTTTATCCAGAGTTAAAACCTGTTGAGGTGTTGACAGCAGGAGATATTGGTTATATCTGCACCAGACTTAAGGAGATTAGAAAGGTTAGGGTCGGTGATACCATAGTTTTCAGCGCAAACAAAGATAAACAACCTTTGCCAGGTTATAAAAAAGCAAAACCAATGGTTTATGTCTCAATGTTTCCTGTTGATAATAAAGAGTTTGGTTTGCTTAAAGATTCTTTGGAAAAACTTTATTTAACTGATTCAGCTATAGAGTTTACTCAGGTTTACAGCAAGGCTTTAGGTCCTGGTTTTAGGGTTGGTTTTTTGGGTGTATTGCATGCAGATATTGTAAGAGAAAGAATTGAAAAGGAGTTTAACTTGGATATAGTGCTAACACCGCCTCAAGTAGAGTTTAAGAAAGAAGGAACCAAGTTTTATGAGCCTTATGTTAAGTTAACTATCGTTACTCCTCTGGAGTACTTAAACTCAGTTATTGAGATCTGCAGAAGGCGAAGAGGAGTAATGGTTAAGATGGACAGCGGAGAGTCTGCAATGATTGAGTATGAGATGCCTTTATCTGAGATGATAGGCAGTTACAGCAGTCAGGAAACATCTTTTTTTGAGGATATTAAAACAGTTTCTTCTGGTTATGCTTCGTTTGATTGGGAGTTTTTAGATTATAGAGAAACAGACGCAGATGAGCTAAAGATTTTAATTAATAATGAACCTATTAATGAGTTTGCCATAATTGTTGTTAAAGACTCAGCTGTTGCTGTTGCCAGAAAGTATGTTGAAAGGCTAAAAAAACTGATACCTCGCCAGCTGTTTGAGGTCAGAATTCAAGCTAAATTTAAAGGTAAAATTATAGCCTCAAACAGAATTCCTCCTTACAGAAGGGATGTTACTGCTCCTTTGTACGGTGGTGACAGAACTAGAAAAGATAAACTGCTTGAGAGGCAAAAACAAGGAAAAAAAAGACTAAAAGCCTTGGGTAAAATTCAGCTACCTAAAGAGGTATTTTTAAATCTTTTTAAAGGTGGTTCTTCATAGATTTAGTTAATCTTTTAATAATTAAGCAGTGTTATTATGATTGAGCAACGACAAATTATTCCGCCAGAAAGACAATTGCCAGAGTTTGTAAGAGTTGCAAGAGTTGTGCCTCTGGTAATGGTTCCTCCCAACATCTTAATTCCAAAGAATTCAGATCACTCTGTAGACTTAGATAAAATTTCTTTTGTTAGACTAGTTCTTATTCAAAAACAAAATTTAGGACCCAGCGCTAATTTGCTTATTTTTCCGGGAGGCAAGATTGAGAATGGTGAGACTGGTTCTGAGGCTTGTTTAAGGGAGTTATATGAAGAGACAGGTTTAACTGCAAAGCATAAGTTGTTAGAAAAGATCTCAAGCAGATTTGTAAGAATTCCTAATGGGCGATATACTCCAAGAAATGAGGAGTATTGGGTTCTTCCTTTGCCTTGGGTTGTCCCAAGCACATCTTTACAAGACGCAAAAGTCTCTGGTGTGATTCAGTGTTCTTGGGATGAACTGAATGCTTTAAGACAAGATCCCAATAGTAATCTGTTAGATTCATATAAAGATCCCAGATCATTTGAGATTCCGTCTTCATCTGAATCTTGCCAGACAGATGTAATCTTTTCTGAAATTTATGAACAAGTTTTATCTTATGAAGAGAAAATTAAGACAGCTTTTAAAAATAAATTAAAGTCTTTGCGAAAAAGAGATAAAACTTTTGATTTAGAAGGAAAAAGTCTTGAATATTTAGCTTATCTGGCTGTATTTTTAGAAGAAAACTGGAACAATCTGCCAGATAATTTTCAACGGCCATTTTTATTTATAGATATTCTGCAGGCTAATGAAATCAATTTAGACTTTCTCAGTCTTTTGTTAGAAGAAGATCTAATTAATTTTGCCAGAACTGACAACCCTGAGTTAAGTACTTTTTATAAGGCTTTTATTAATGATTTATTGAAGGGTAATCAAACCGTGAATCAATCAGGGTTTTGTTACAGCTTTCTAAGCTACATAAGAGAGTTATTGAAAAAAGAAATACCTGATGCTGATGTTTTTTGGCAAAATACTATATTTGATAACCAAAACCCTTTAAATCCATATGACCATTTAAGGTTAGCTACGATTAACTGTCTTTATGAGTCTATTAGAAGGTTTATGAACAAAACATTATTCAATATAATAAATAATAATGTAAATGAACAAAATGTAGAATTTGATTGGGTAAAAAACTTAAGTTTGGTTAACCTAGTTGTTAATTATTTGATTAATACTTGGGAATTAAAGCTTGAGACTGATTTGGAAAAAGCTAATGCTGAAAGTTTAGTTTTATCAGCAAAAAGTTTTGTTTCTCTCATTAGAAAGATTTTGGATCGCGGTTTGAACTCAATAAATGAACAGGTTAATGATATTCTAAGATGCGCAATTGTTCTTCCTGAAGAAAAAATAAAAGATCTAATTTTAGGCTTGATTGATTTTATAAAGAAAGAATTACCTGAGTCTCAAATTGAGATTATTCATATAAAGGTTGATGGTATGGAGCATTTAGCAAATGAAATTTTTGAAGAGTTAAGAGGCAGATTTGGAGTGTTTGTTTCAGGGAAAAGTTCGGTTGAGTCTAAGGCATCCAATCCTTTATTTAGATGGGTTAAGTTTTGTCTTAAAGTAAATGGAGAGGTTTTTGAGGTTCAAATTTTTCCTTCTGTTATTGATAAAGAGGAAAAAATTAAAGATGACTCAAATTACAAAATCAGATCAATTTTGTCAGCCAATGGAAGAGGGCTTCCTTTAGCTAGGCTTATTCTGCCTGTTGACAAGTATATAGAGCTGCTTGCAAGGTTTGGTTTATATACAAGACAAGATTAATTTATAATTCTCCAGTTTATATTTGAGTCTTTTTTCATTAGCATATATTGTTTTTTGGCATATTTGATCTCTTTTTTGATCCAAAGCTCTTTTAATTGTTCGTAATTGATTTTTCCATCTAAAAACTCAAGTATTTGTTTTACTCCTAATGTTTTTAACCCTTGATCTGTTTTGGTATAACCTAGACTCAGTAGTTTTTTTACTTCAGCAACTGCTCCCTGCTCCAGCCTTTGGGCTACTCTTTTTCTAATTTTATCTTCTAAAGTTTTATTATTGTTAAATCTTAAGCCAATGATTTTAGTTTCTATTTGAAGATTGTTTAGTTTTTCTGATAGGCAGATCTTTTTATTAGTTGTTTGAGGTCTGAATTTAAAGTCAGGTTGTTGCATTAAGATCTCTATTTTTCTGATTAATCTGTAGGGGTTGTTGTGGTCGCTGTTGTTAAGTTGATTCAGTAGTCTAGGATTCAATTTTTCAAGCAGGTTTCTTAATTCATCCAAGGATTTATGTTTTAGTTGCTCTCTTAAATTAAAGTCAGGTCCGATGTTGTCTGAGTCCAGTTTGTATAAAAGATTGTAAAGATAAAAATAACTGCCGCCGACTAAAACTATTGTGTTATATTTAATAAAAAGTTTTTTAATTAAACTTAAGGCCAGATCAGCCCAGTCATAGCTGGAGACATATACATTAGGATGAGCTATGTCATATAAATAAATCGGAACTTTGCCAAATAAATAATAACCAATATCGTAGTGGTTGATCTTGGTCTCTAAATGAAACTTTGAGCCTTTAGGAAGGTCTTTGCCTGTTGTTATATCTATTAATTTATAAACTTGTCTGGCATCGGCGTTAATTAAGGCTCCATTGGTTTTTTGGGCTATTTTTAAAGCTGTACCTGTTTTGCCTGTTGCCGTTTGTCCTGTTATTATGCATATCTTTTTTGGCATAAGTGTTTAGAACTCTATGCCTCTTTCTTGAAATAGTGCTGATTCTATTAAATTTTTGTATATATAGGCAATATTTAAAGGACCTATGCCATTAACAGCTGAGGTAAAAAACTTAGCTTTTGCTTCAATCTCTTTTTTATTAAAGTCTCCTGCTATTTTGCCATTTACTTTATGAAGTCCTACATTAATTAAAATACAGCCATCTTTGATCAGATCAGGAGTTATTACTTTTTTGCCAACTGCTGAGATTATAATGTCTGCTTCTTTGGTAAACATTGAAGGATCAGGCACGCCTGAGTGCAGATTAATAAAATTAAGTCCAAATTCGTTTAAGGTTTTTGCAATAGGGCCTCCTCCTGTCAACCCTCTGCCCAATAAAACTATTTTTTTATTGGAAAATGTGTCTTTAAAAAAATATTTGTCTAGTTTTATTCCCTCTGGATTTTCATAAATTTTGTGCAGATACCTTTCTTTAATCTCAGGGTAAACAATTAGGTCATTGATCTTATCATCTGGATTGTTGTAGATGTCTGTTAAATAAATATACTTGAGTATAGTTAAAACAGCCAGCCCCAGCGGTGGAAAAAATGGAGATTTGTCAGAAAAGCCTTCAATCTCCTTTACCCTTGGTATAAAGTCGTAAATTGTATTAGTCTGCAGTTCAGATGGTATTGGCTGCTGAATTATAACTCCTGTTGTTTTAGGGTCGTTTGCTGTTTTATGAATGATTTCAGCCAATTCTTGAAAAGATATTTTCTTGGCAATATGTTTGAGTTGAAACTCTATACTAAGTAGTTTCGCTACTTCTTCTTTTTTTTTCAGATAACCAAGCTGATCTTGGTCTTTGCCTACATATATAGCACATAGTCTAAGGTTTTTGTTTTTTAGTTGTGCTTTTCTGCGGGCAAGTATGTCAAGAATTTTCTGGGCTAAATAATTTCCGTTAATTTGCACATTTCTATTATATCATAAAATTTCCTGTTTTGATTAGGATTGTCAGAATAGATTTAATTTGTTTTATGCTTTTAAAAGCAGGTATTCATAGAGTCTAAGTTCGGATCTGGCTTTTTTGGCTTTTTCCTGACCATACAACTTGTTTAACAGATTTCTAAAATCTTTACTATGGTTGTGAATTTTTAAATGACAGACCTCATGGCAGACAATATACTCTATCAGATCTTTTGTCAAATACTTGATTTTTTCATTAAACTTTATTATACCTGTACTGGAGCATAATCCCCAACAGTTTTTCATAGTTTTATAGCTGATTGTCTTAGGGTATTTTTTAATTTTTTTGCAGTATTTTTCAATAAATTGGTTAACTAAGGTTTTGTACCCAGTTTTTGGTTCTGTTTTTATTTTTTTGGTTTTTTCTTTGATAGACTCTATTAGATTAAGTTGTTTTTTGAGCCAGCCTCTTTTAGTCTCAAGTATCTCAGAGACTTTGTGCAGATGAGAAGGAGGCAGAATCAGTCTGATCTGAAAGTTTTTTACCTCAAACCTAATGTACTTTACATTTCTGGTAATAACCTTTACTTTGTTTTTAAACTCCATTTTTTCTAAAGTTCAAGTTGGTTTAAATTAGAGTTGCTGTTGAGACCTTGCCATTGTTCTTTGATTTTATTAGCTTTACTCCTTTGGCAGCTCTTGATCTGATTGGAATTTCATCTAAATTGATTTTAATAATCTGGCCTTTTTCGGTTGAAATGACAAGCTGTTTTTCATCTCTGATTATGCCTGCAAAAGCAGTGTCGCCTGTTTTTTTATCAATTCCAATAGCTTTTATGCCTACTCCTCCTCTGTGCTGTTCTTTAAACTCAGAAAGTTTAGTCTTTTTGCCTATACCGTTTTCTGAGACTATAATCAAATAATTGTTTTTTTCTTCTTGTGAGAATCTGTCTGCGGCAACTACTTTGTTGTTTTTGTCTAAGTTTATGCCTTTTACTCCTTTGGCTGATCTGCCCATTGGTCTTGCTTCAGCAATCGGGAAAACTATTGCTTTGCCGTTTTTGGAAAAGATCATAATATCATCTGTTGGCTTAGTTTTAATGACCCATTTTAATCTGTCAGTTGGCTCCAGTCTTATGGCTATAATGCCATTGCTTCTGATATTTTTAAAATCTTTTAGTTTGGTTCTTTTGACAATACCTGATTCTGTTACAAAAAATAAAGACTCAAAGTTCTCGTGGTTGTTGTCAAGGTCTATTATAGAGACAACTGAATCATCTTTGCTCAGGTTTAAAAAATTTACTATTGCCTTGCCTTTTGATCTTTTGCTTGATTCTGGTATTTCCCAAGCTCTTAGTTTAAATACTTTACCTTGATTGGTAAAGAATAAAATATAATTGTGTTCCTGAGTAAAGATTAGTTGTTGAACCTGATCTTCATCTTTAACCTCAATACCGATTGTTCCTACTCCGCCTCTTTTTTGAGCCTTAAAGCTCTCAGCTGTTAATTTTTTAATGTAGCCTGCTTTTGTCAGCATTACAAAAACTTCCTTATTTGGAATCAGTTTTTCATCTGTTATCTCCTCTGGCCTATGTGCTACAATTTCGGTTTTTCTATTGTCTTTGTAAGTCTTGGCAATTTCTAACAGCTCGTTTTTTATAACTTGCAGGATTTTAAACACATCAGATAGCAGTGTTTTTAGATAACTAATAAGTTCTCTTAGCTGTTTTAGTTCTTCCTCTAGCTTATGCCTTTCAAGACCTGTTAGTTTTTTTAACTGCATATCAAGTATTGCTTGAGCCTGAACTGGTGTAAACTTAAACCTGTCAATTAATTTTTGCTTTGCTTCAGATTCATTCTCTGATCTGCGGATTATTGTTATTATTTCATCTATATGGTCAAGAGCTTTAAGCAGACCCTCAAGTATGTGGGCTCGAGCCTCTGCCTGTTTGAGTTCATACTCTGATCTGCGAACTATAATGTTTACTCTATGCCTTATGTACTCTTCTAATGCTGTTTTAAGCGAGATTGTCTGAGGTATGCCATTAACTAAACAGACAAAATTTACTGGAAAAGTTGTTTGCAGTTCTGTGTATTTATATAAAGCATTAAGTATTTTTTTATACGGAGTTCCTCGTTTTAATTCAATAACTATTCTTATGCCTTCTCTGTCTGATTCGTCTCTTAAATCAGAGATTCCTTCTATTTTCTTGTTGGTTACTAAATCTGCTATTTTTGCGACTAAATTGGCTTTGTTTACCTGATACGGCAGTTCTTTAATTACAATTCTTTCTTTGTTTCTGGTTTCTTCATGCTCTACCTTTCCTCTTATTAGTATCTTGCCTTTTCCTGAGGTATAGGCATTTTTAATCTCATCTATGCCATAGATTATTCCTGCTGTTGGAAAGTCTGGTCCTTTGATAAACTGCATTAATTCATCAAGTGATACTGGAAACTCTAACTCTGCTGTTTTAGGGTCTTTACTGTTCTGACTGATTTCTGCAAGTTTGGCTTTATCTATACAGTAATTAATAGCTGAGATGACCTCGGTTAAGTTATGTGGAGGTATTTTGGTTGCCATTCCCACAGCTATACCTTCAGCTCCCATCATTAACAGATTGGGAATCTTGGCAGGCAGATATAAAGGTTCTTGCAGTGTGCCGTCAAAGTTATCTATAAAGTCTACTGTGTCTTTTTCTATGTCTGATAGCAGTTCTTCTGCAATTTTTGTCAGTTTTACCTCTGTGTAACGCATAGCTGCTGGAGGATCTCCGTCTATTGATCCAAAGTTTCCTTGGCCTTTTATAAGTGGGTAGCGCATTGAAAAATCTTGTGCCATTCTGACTAAAGCCTCATACACTGGAGCATCTCCGTGAGGATGATATTTTCCTAAAACCTCTCCAACTACTTTAGCTGATTTCGAGTACTTGGCATTGTGAAACAGTCTCATTTTGTACATTGCATACAGTATTCGTCTCTGGACTGGCTTAAGTCCGTCTCTTATATCAGGCAAAGCCCTTGAGACTATTACAGACATCGCATAATTAAGGTACGATGTTTTCATTTCATCAATTATCTCTGTGTTTCTTACAGGTGGCTTTTCGTTCATATTTAAGTTGTTTTATAATGCATTTTTTATTGCTGTTAATGCATCTTTTTTTGATAAAAAATTTTTTGTTTTTACCCATTTGTTGGGTTCAAGATCTTTGTACCTATCAAAAAAGTTTTTAATCTTGTCCTTAACCGCTTTGGATATATCAGTCACATCCTCAATTTCTGCCATAAATGGGTCTATCTTTTTTTCCGGCACTGCCAGTATTTTTGTATCAATTCCTGCTTCGTCTTCCATCTCAAGCATGCCAATAACTCTGGCTGGGACCACAGAACCCGGTGCAAAACTAGAAGAGGATAATACCAAAACATCTACCGGATCTCCATCTTCTGCACTAGTGTGGGGAATAAAACCATAATTGAATGGAAATACCATAGCTCCGTATAAAATTCTATCAACAAATACAGCTCCTGAGTCTTTATCTAGTTCATACTTTACATTTGAGTTTTGAGGTATTTCTATAACTACATTAATATGCTCTGGAGGGTTTTCTCCTGTTGTTATTTGTTTAAGGTTCATAGTGTTTTTAAGTTAACTTTTAATGCTAAATATCTATCTCAGCGATTTTAGCATGGGAGATAATAAATTTTTTTCGAGGTGAAACCTCTTCTCCCATAAGCATAGTAAATATTTTATCAGCTTCTTGCGCATCGGACATTGTAACTTTTTTTAATACCCGTTTTTCTGGGTCCATTGTTGTTTCCCAGAGTTGCTCCGGGTTCATCTCGCCCAATCCTTTATATCTTTGGATATTTGGGTTGTCTAATCCTTGTTTTTGCAGTTGGCTGACTATCTGTTTTTTTTCATCTTCAGAGTAGGCATAATAGGTCTTGTTTTTGCTTGTGATCTTATATAGCGGTGGTTGTCCTATATAAAGGTGTCCGTTTTCTATTAACTGAGGCAGGTGTCTGAAAAAAAAGGTTAACAGTAGGGTTCTTATATGTTCTCCATCGACATCAGCATCTGTCATTATGATTATTTTGTGGTATCTTAGTTTTTGGTAGTCTATGGCTTCTCCAATACCCATTCCCAATGCTATGACTAAATCTTTCAGTTCTTTAAAGTTAAGCACTTTATCCAGATAGGCTTTTTCAGTATTAAGGATTTTGCCTCTTAAGGGCAGAATGGCTTGAAACTTTCTATCTCTTGCTTGTTTGGCTGACCCTCCGGCAGAGTCTCCTTCTACTATAAACAGTTCTGATAGTTTTGGGTCTTTTTCCTGACAATCTGCTAATTTTCCGGGCAAGTTGCCGATATCAAAGGCCGATTTGCGCAAAACAGCGTCTTTGGCTGCTTTGGCTGCCAGTCTGGCTTTCTGGGCTAAATAAACTTTTTCAATAATTGTTTTTGCTGTTTGAGGGTTTTCTTCTAAATACTCCTGCAGTTTTTCTGTTGTTATCTGTTGAACAATTGTTTGCACCTCTGAGTTGCCGAGCTTGGTTTTGGTCTGGCCTTCAAATTGTAGGTTTGTTGAAGGCATCTTAACATAAACAATAGCTGTTAATCCTTCTTTAAGATCATCTCCAGTAAATGATTGAAATTTTTTGTCAGACAGCAGTTGTTTAGCATAGTTGTTTATTGTTCTTGTCAAAGCAATCCTAAAACCTGTAACATGTGTGCCTCCTTCTTTAGTGTTAATGACATTTACAAATGATAAGAGATTCTCCTGAATTGTATCTGTATACTGAACTGCGATCTCAACCTCAATATCATTTGTTGATCCTGTAAAGTAAATCGGGTTATGCAGTGCTTTTTTGTCTTTGTTAAGGTCACGAATGAGTGACAGTATGCCTCCATCAAAGTAATAACATAGTTCTTCTCCTTCTTTTTCATTGATTATTGTAAATAGAACCTTTTTTATCAAAAAGGCTCTTTCTTTAATCATTTTTTTCAGAAGTTTGTAGTTGATCTCAATAGTTTCTTTAAAGATCTCTTTGTCTGGTTTAAAAGAAATGGCTGTGCCTGTTTCTGAAGTTATTCCCAATTGGCTTTCCTCTACTGTTTTTAAGTCATATAGAGGGTTTCCTTGTTTATATTCCTGTCTGTAAATTTTTCCATCTCTTCTGATTTCAACAATTAGATGTTCTGAAAGTGCATTTACTACAGAGGCTCCAACGCCGTGAAGACCTCCTGAGAATTTGTAGTTTCTGGAATCAAATTTTCCTCCTGCATGAAGTTTGGTCATTACGATCTCAACTGCTGGTTTGTTGTATTTTTCAACAATATCAGTAGGTATGCCTCGTCCATTGTCTATAACTGTAAGATAATTGTCTTTGCTAATCTTAATCGTTATATTATTACAGAAGCCCGCCAGAGCTTCGTCAATAGAGTTGTCTATGATCTCAGTAAGGCAGTGGTTTACTCCTTCCTGAGATGTTGTTCCTATATACATCCCAGGCCTCTTCCTTACTGGCTGTAATCCTTCTAGTACTACTATTGAGTCTCCTGTGTATTGATTGTTCATAAATCTTTATTTTAACTCTACTTTTGCTCCGGCGGCCTCTAATTTTTGTTTTGCGTTTTCTGCTTCTTCTTTCTTAACATCTGTTAAGATCTCTTTTGGAGCTGAGTCAACTAATTTTTTAGCATCCATAAGACCTAACTCTGGTTTAATCTCTCTTATAGCTTTAACTACATTTAGTTTATTGGCTCCTGCATCAGCTAATACTACTGTAAAGCTGCTCTTTTCTTCTGCTTGGTTTTCTTGTCCAGCTGGAGCTGCTGCTGTGGCAACTGGTGCTGCTGCCATTGGTTGAACTCCAAATTTATCTTCCATATACTCTGCTAACTCTGCTAGTTCAACTGCAGTGAGTTGTTCAATTTGCTCTGCTATTTTAGTTATTTTCTCTGAATAGGTTTTGTCAGACATTATTTTTATTTCACCTCCTTACTTATTTTAACAACTTTTAATCTTAATTGGCTTGTTTTTTGGCTAACTCTTTAATAATAAGATAGACTTTTGTTGTATTAAACTGCAAAGCAGTGTGTAGTCTTGATACAGGCGATTTTATTGACAGATAAATCTTTGATAGTAATTCTTGTTTTGATGGTAGTTTAGATAATCTATCTAAGTTTTGGCTGTCATAAACAGTGCTGTCAATGTATCCTCCTTTAAATTGAAGTTCTTCGTAGTCTTTTGCGTATTCTGAGATTTTTTTGAGTACTTCATAAATATCTGTGCCGTCTAAGACAACAGCTGTGTTTTCTTTAAGAGGAAATACTTTTTGTCTGAATTCTCTGAACTCTGCTTTAGAGCTGGATAATTTGTTGATTGTTTTTTCAAATAATGAGTTTTTGAGAAACTTTATTTTCGCAGAATACTGATTTATATCTTTTCTTATTTTCTCAAGTTGCTGATGTTTAATATTTCCTACCTTAATAAGAAAAAAGTTCTCAGCAGTAGAGATTAGTTCAGTCAGTTGTTGTACTTTTTGTTTTTTTAGTTGATTTACCATAATTCCTTCACCCTAACTTGGGATCTCTTGCAGGTCTTATGTTTTGCAACTGCCTGCAGTCTTGGATACTTTTAAATTATACCAGCTGTTACAAATTTTGCAAAAGATCTTTTAAAGATTGATTAGTCTGCTGTTTGCTCTTAGTTTTTGTTTGTTTTTTTCTTTGTCTAAGTTTTTGAGCAATTTGTTGTTTTCTTTGGAATTTTTCAACAAGTCCTTTGGTATCAACAAATTTTTGTTCTCCAGTATAAAACGGATGACAGTTGGAGCAGACTTCTACTTCAATAGACTCTTTAGTTGAGCCTACCTCAAAACTGGCACCGCAGCCTCTGCAGTGAACTTGAGCCTTTGTGTATTTGATTCCAGTATCTTTTGCCATAGATTTATATTATAAACTAAAGATCTAAAAAATAAAGGGCTTTATTAAATTATATATTTTCCAGCAAAAATTTTTTAATAGTATCGTACTCTGGTTTTAATCTGAATATATATTCTTTTTTATTATAGATGTTGCTGAATCGGCTCTTGAGTGGAAGTTTAATTTTAAGTGTGTTTTCTACTGTGTCTTTGAATTTTTCAGGATGGGCTGTTTCAAGAATAATTAGCTTAAAGTCTTTGAGTTTAAGATTTTTAGTTTGTTTTAGGTATTGTTCAGCTGCGGCAAACGCAACAGCACCATGGGGTTCTATAATTGTATGATACTTTTCATAGCAGGTTTGAATTGCTTTAAGAGTTTCTGAGTCGGTTATACTGTAGGCTGTCAGATCTTTTTTTAACTGTTCAAGATTTGGTTGTTTTAGAATTTTAGCTTTTTCTGTTATCCGGCCGTTGTAAAGTTCAAATATTCTGGCGATATTGCTCGGGTTGCCTACATTCATTGCGTTGGAGATGCAGTCTAACGATGGTGAGATTGGCTGATACTGCTGTGTTTTAATAAATTTAACAAAAGAGTTATTTGAGTTTGTTGCAGAAATAAAAAATGATTTGGTTAATCCCATCTTTTTAGCTATAAGTCCTGCTGTGAGGTTGCCAAAGTTGCCTGAGGGAACAGAAAAGATAATTTTGTTTGTGCCTGCATTTGCAAGTGTTAAGTAGGCATAAAAATAATAAGTTGTTTGTGGCAAAAGTCTGGCTATATTAATTGAGTTGGCAGAGGTTAAATTTAAAGTTTCAAGATCAGGGTCTGCAAAGGCTTGTTTTACTATTGCTTGGCAGTCGTCAAACTTGCCTTGTACAGCGATTGAGACAATATTTTTGCCTAAAGTTGTCATTTGTTTTCTCTGGACTTCTGTAACCTCTTTTTCAGGAAATAATAAAATTACTTTTATGTTTTCTAATCCATAAAAAGCGCTTGCTACTGCGCTTCCTGTATCTCCAGATGTTGCTGTTAGAATTGTTACAGATCTGTTGTTTTTTTTTAGATAGTACTGCATTAATCTAGCCATTGTTCTTGCTCCAATGTCCTTAAATGATGCAGTTGGGCCTTGGTCAAGCCTTAGAATAAATATTTGTCTTGTCAGTTGTTCAAGAGGCAGATCAAAGTTTAGACTAGATCTGATAATCAAGTTTAGCTGCTGCTTGTTAATTTCAGGCAAAAGAAATTTGCTTAATACACTAACTGAGATATCTGCAAAGCTTTTGTTCTTTAGCTCATTAAGTTCATTATTAGAAAATTTAGGAATAGTATCTGGCATATATAAGCCTTTGTCTGGAGCTTGTCCTTCAAATAAGGCTTCTTGAAAGGTTCTATTAATTATTTGTTTGTTTGTGCTGTGATACTTTATCATTTATTAATTATAAAATAATTTTAATCAAAATAGTTTGTGCTTAAGCTTAAAAGTTTTTTATACCTAGTTGTTTTACTCAGATGAGATTTTAAAAATCTCATTGGGCAGTTTGTACTGTTGAATAATCTTTTGGTTGTCTTTGTTGTTTTTTATTAAAATCAAGGTAAACTCATCAACATATACAGCCTGCCAGTTAGGGTCTTGAATTCTTCTGATTAAAAACGGCTGAGCCCATTCGGTTTGATCCAATCTATAAAAATAAATAATATTAAAGTTGTATTTTTTATCTAAATTTTTCCAGTTTTGTTCTTGTTGCTGTGGTTTAATGTAGTTGTGTTCAAAAAACTCGCTTGGGTAGGCTTCTGGTCTATTGTCTATAAAAACTTTTTCTTTGTCTGATAAGGTAAAGATCAGGTATCCGCCAATATCGTAGTTGTTAAAGACTGGGCCTTTAAGATTGTTTTGTCTGAAAAAATTAGCTGATTCTAAAGCCTTAGTATCAGCACCTAAGCCGAAATATGGGTTTGATACTGGGTTAAAGATACTGCTAAACGGCAGTGAGACAAATATTAAGGTTGTTAGAATTGTCAGATAACCGTAAAACTCTCCTTTATTTATAGTTTTAAATCTCAGGCTAAAAAAAAGTATTAAAGCAAGGCCTAAAAAATTTAGTGTTCTTATATATTTGAGGCTTAGGAGCAAGAAGAAAATCATAATAAGATCATAAAATAAGCATCTTAGCTTTATCTGTTTAAGTTGTTTTAGGTAGATAAAGGCAGTAAATAAACTCAAAATTAAACTGTATCCATAAATTGGGCTCTGAAGCCTTTTTATAGCAAAAAGTAATGTTTGATTTTCTGCAACTTTGTAGTTATAGTTGTGAAAAATTGTAAAAGGTTGTAGAGCTCCCTTTAAAAAATTAGGGTTAATTAAGCAACCAAAACTTATTAGTATTAATGATAAGAATAGTGTCTTTGTCTTTTTTTTATTATTAATTAATTCATCAATGAGGCTAAAAAAAACTAGGATTATTCCAAAGATATAAAAAATGTGCAGGTTCACCCAGATAATCTGGGTTATTGTAATTATCAATAAAAATTTTTTGTCTGAGATGCGGTCTTGTTTAAGTAGTTTGATAATCAGCAGATAAACACTAAAAAAAAATAATGAGAATATCTCTGGCCTTATCTCTTTTCTATAAGTCAGTAAAGGCAGTGTAATAATTAGTCCAATTAAACCTGCGTATTTGTTCTCTGAACTTATAATAATAATATAAACTGAGAGCAAAAGCAGACCAAGAAAAAATAGATGAAGTCCAAAAAAACCAGTTAGGTCATAAATGTGATAAAAGATTAACCCAGAAAGCCAGTGATGATTTACTACTGGAAAATCTTGTTGGGTATAGGAGTAGTAATTTGTAAATAAAACCTTAGTATCTTTAAAAACTAACTCTCCATTTTTAAGATGTCTGCCCAGATCTGCTGTAATTAGGTTAATTTTTTGGCAAGCAAAAATTGCCAGTAGGATTAACAAAACAATTGTAAAGAGCTTTTGTGTTTTGTTCATAAACTACTATTATAGTTTTTTTACGATTAATTTGCTTTAGTCTGTATTAGACTTTAATATTAAGCAGAAAAAGACCCTTTTTTTGTTTATGGGGCTTTGTATAAGTCTGTAATCCTGTTGTTAAGCAGTTGGGATATTTTTGGTTAATAAGATCAATTTTTTCATAAAGACTTTGAAGTTTCGCTTCTTTATCTGGATCAGCAAAAATTTGCAACTGCCTAAGGTCAGCTGATTTAAGATTGAGCAATACCACTCCTGTTGCTCTATACTCTAAGTTTGGTTGATAGATCTTTATTAACTCCCGATCTATTCTTTTATAAATCAGTAAAGGATAGGCTGTATAGCAGGGTAAGTTTATCTCTGATTTTAGGTAAATAAATTGTTGGGTTTTTATAAAAATTATTATTTTATTTGTTAACAGATTAAGTTTTCTTAATTGTCTAAAAGCTGAGTCAATATTAGCAGACAAGTGTGATTTTATAATCTTGATATTTTTTGTTGGAGGGTAAAATGTCTGGCTTCTGGTTATTGATTTTGGTTTTTCTTTTTTCAGTATAATGTCGTAAATTTTTATACCTTTAAGTTCAAAATAAGTTTCTATCTGTGGTTTATAAAAATAAGTCTTTATAAAATTTATATTTTGGTTTGTAAAGTCCAAAGCTGTTTTTATGCCTAGTTTGATCATTTTGTTTGCTGTCTTGTTTCCTATTCCCCAAACATCTTGTATAGCAATCTGTGATAAAAAATTTTTGATTTGGTCTTTAGCTACCACTGTTAAGCCATCTGGTTTTCTGTGCTTAGAAGCTAATTTTGCTAAAGTCTTAGTTAGGCTTATGCCTATTGATACTGTTATATCAAGCTCTTTTTTAATTGTGTTTTTGATTGTCGCTCCAAGTTTGGTATAAGAGTGGTTGTAGAATGAGCCTAGTTCGGTTAGATCTAAAAATGATTCATCTATTGAGTAGTTCTCTATTTTGTCACAGAATCTGGCAAGTATTTTTGTCATTTTATTAGAGATTAATGTATAAAGTTTATACTGTGAGTTTCTGATAACAACTTGAGGAAATTGCTTTTTTATATCCTTAATCAGCATACCTCTTTTAATGCCTAATTTTTTGGCTATATAGCAAACAGAGGTAGCAATACCTCTTTCTGCTCCTGTAACAACTGGTCGGTTTTTTAGGTAAGGAGATACAACCTTTTCGCATGAAGCAAAAAAAGCATCTGAGTCAATATGTAGTATGGTAGAAGGCCAGTTTTTGTTGGCATTTGATTTTGTTGTCATAAATATTTTCTAACAACGCCTGTGACCACACCAGCAATTATTAGTTCATCTTTAGGATAAATAATTGGGTATTTGCTGTTGGCTGGTTTCAGGTAAATTTTATTCTTGTTCTTTATAAAGTATTTTATGGTCCATTTGCTGTCTACTTGAGCTATTACAATCATACCTGACTCTGGCGGTATTGTTCTATCGACCAAAACATAATCTCCAGGCAGAATGCCGGCTGATATCATAGAGTCTCCAGAGATTTTTAGCATAAAGGTTGCTTGGGGGTTTTTGATTAAAAACTCATCTAAAGATAAGGTGTCTAAAGTTTCTTCTTCTGTAGTATTGGGAAATCCAGCTTGAATATATCCAAGCAGTTTCACCGGCTTTAACTTGTCTGATGGTATTAATTTTCCTTGTTCATCTTTTCTAATATAGTCTCTTTCAATAAGTTTTTGGCAAAAACGATAAACAGTGTTTTTTGATCTTAAATTAAAGATTTTGCACATCTCAGAGTATGAGGGAAGTCTTTTGTTATCAATATAAAATTTAGTAAGTTTTTGCAGTCTTTGTTCAAATACAGCCTGATCCATAATTTAAATGATAATAGAACAATCGTTCTATGTCAATGGTGGTTTTATGTTTTTAGCCTATACAGGTAGCAGATTTATCAATCTACAGTTCTCATTGTGGTGCTCAATTAGTATCCTGTAATTTAAATTTTTATGGGATGTTTTTAGATTGTAAAATATAAGGTGTTCTGATAGTTTTTTATTAGCAGTATTATCATTGGGTAGGTGTTTGGCTTGGTGTAAGATGTTTTATTGAGTTGGTGTTTAGTTGATTATCCAATTAAACATTTTATCTCTTTGCCTTTTTGTTTGCTCTTTGTTAATTTTATACTTTGCGGTTGTGTTGATTTATAAAGTAATTATGTTTGCTAAAAATTTCTTGTACTATTAAAACACGAATAAAAAGAGTATGCGGAAACAACTATAGTTTCATTCTGTTTTTTTTTATTTTTGCTAAATTTTTGTCTATATTTTTCAAATATTATCTTTATTTTTTCCATATCTAATTCTTTTAGTTCCTTTTCTTCAGTATTTTCGAAGACCTTGACAAATGGATATGTATGAAGATTTATGAAAGTAAGACAGAGTATTTTTAAGGTTTTATTTTTTTCAAGATTTTGAGGAGTTAATATGTATCTTAAGACATCTGTGCTGATATAACTTAAAGTTGTAAGGTTTAAATACGAACCTTTTTTAATTTTTTCAAAAGTGTGATAATCAAAAAATCTGAAAAAACGTTCTACTCTATCCCAAGAGTATAAGAAAATATCTGCTATTTTCTTTTTAATTTCTTTTTCATTTGCAAGGGATTCTAATTCGATTCGTTTATATTCTAATCTTGAGAGAAAAAACATCCAAACAGCCTCTAAGCAAGTGCCTTGGTTTTTAAGCTTAAGTAAAGTAAGAAAATAGGATAGGTTTGCATCTTCGTTTATGGTAAATCCTAATATTTGTTTTTGAAAGATTTCTTCAGATATAATAGAAAAATACTCAGAAAATTGCCTGTCTCTTCCAGGAGCAAAAAACAGAAGGCCTCTTGGAAGGTTAAATTTTTCCATATTGCTTCTTCTTAACATATGGCTAAATTTATGAACAACTGTTGAGAAGGCGCTTATAAAATTTTTTTTATAGTTTTTAGGAATTAAGATAAAAAATTTTCTTGCAGGATTTTTTGCGTATGGTCTATGTGTAGTAACCATTCCAGAACTATTATTGCGGTCTGATATTATAATATTCCAGCCTGCTTGTCCATTTTTGTATAGAGGTAGGTTATGAGTTTTTAAGAGCTCTTTAATAATTTGTTGCAAAAATTCTACAGGCATATAATTAGAGAGTTCATAAATAGATTTCTAGTCATTTTAGATTTTTGTTTAGATTGTTATTTTTTATTATATTTGGATTGTTAATATGTCTTTTAAAAAAGTTTCGTATTATTGTTCCTATGTTATAATATTCTATTTTATTCTTTGTTTTATTTAGATAAACGTCTCTTTTAAGTCTTTGAAAATAAATGTGGTTTTTTCATTGGAAAAATATAGTTCAGTCTTTCTAAAAAAAGCTTTTTTTATAAGAGGACTTAATGAATTAAATATAATCTCTAAACTTTCTAAAATTATTAGTTTATAGATGTCTAAAATTGCAACTTGTTGCATAATTTTGATTAAATCGGATTTTTCGGAGGTTTGATTTATATTTTCAATTTTTTGCTTGAAGCGTATTTTTATGTTTCTTAATGTGATTTCGATAATAGTGTTGAGTATTTCGAGCTTAAAGTATGCCTCTTTAAGTTTTTTGATCTTTTCAGGTTTTATATCAACAGTTCTTTTTATATCTAAATCTTTTGGTTTTGATAAGATCTCTAGAATATATTTATTAATTCTAGTTTTTATTTTTAGGTCATTTGTTATGTTAGGTTTTGTGTTTAGTTGTTTAATTAAAAATAAGCTTAAGTTTAAAGGATTTTTATTGGTATTGTTTTTCTTTTCTATTGTTATATCATCAAAAATTATTTGTTTAACTTAATCAAACATTTGATTAAGATTAAGTTTTCTATCAGTGTTCAGTGGTGTTTTATATTCGATAATGTATTCTTCTATTATTGTAGTTATTTTTTGTCTTATATTTCTTGTAATATCAGATAAAAAAATATCTAATTCTTTTGCGTTTAATTTATTTATATTGATTATTTTTTTGTTTAAGCTATGTTTTATCTCTTTTTGCAGTTGTGTTCTGTTAGAAAATTTTTTCCATTTAGTAAATTTTGTCCTTCATTTATTTCAAGAATAATTTTTTCTTTGTTTTGCTGTATTTTGTCTTTTTCTAGATCCTTTTTAAAGTCAAGTTTTGGCTTTATAGGAGTTTGCAGCAGAGAGTTAATTAATTTGTAATACTTTTTGTTTAATCCAAGATTATTAATCCAAAAATCTATTAAAATTTTTTTTGGGCCTTTTTTTGCTAAATTTTTTAGTTAAAACTCTAATAATGATCTGTGGTTTTTCATAGTATAGCTACAGATAGTCTGTCTTATAGTATAATTGAAGGATAAATAGTTATAGTTTTTAAATTATGCAAAATATTGGGATCATATATGAGTTTGGGGATTTAAAGATATTGAGATTAGACGAAGATGATCTGGGAAGGATTAATAAAAAAGAATTATCTGTGTTTCCTGTAATTCAAGTTTATGGTAGACATCCATTTGGCGTTTACCACCCTGAAAATACTACTTTTTATCAAAGGGTAAACCCTGATAAAGACTTTTTACAGAATATACGATCAAAAACAGAAAAAAAAGCTTTACTTAAGAACTATAGGTATATACATGATAAAGGTATAAAGTTATCTGTAAAAAAAGCAACTTTAGAAGATTATAAAAAGTTTGAAGAGTTATATAATAAGACAACTGCACTCAAGAAACGCTTTTTAAATATAAGTCTTAAAGAACAAGTATTTAGTAAAATAACAGGCGGTATGGGTGCGTTTTTTATCAATGCGACTTTAAATGACAAGTTACTATCTAGTTTGTTTTTTTATATTCGTGGAACTGGAGAAAGCAGAAAAGCTGCTGTAACTGTTCGTGCTAATAAAAAGATAAAAGAATTGAAATCTGGTTTAATAGGTTTAATTGAGGTTGAGTTGGTTAAATTTTGCATTAAAAATAAAGTCTTAGAAATATCTCATGGTAATTCAACAAATCCAGCTGGTATTGTAGATTCAACTGGGACTTTTGAGTTTAAAACACGGTATGGAAATACTCCTTTTCCAGCTGGTATGTTTTTGACAACTTATATAAAATCAAGAGAGGTATCATTATCAGAGAATATTGTTTTTTTAACTATTGGCAATGATGATTTAGAGTATTCAATTGTTTGTGATGAGGATAAACAAGAACAGTATGCATCAAGGTATTTAACAAAGTATGTTAATAAAGTTCGTTTTGTTTCATGGGAAGATGTAGAAACCTCGTATAAAGCTTTTATTCAAAAGTTTGTTTGATTTAAGAATTGTGTTCATATCTTAAATGCAAGATATAAATTTAGTAGAAAGCCATTAGAAAAATAAAAAGTCCAGAACTTTATTCTTATACAAAGATTTCTTGTTCTTAAGGTTGCTAAGACTGTGATTCGTTCTGGTATTTTATGACAATTAATGTCTTTTGACCTTTTCTTTTCATCCTCTTTTACATTTTTATAGCCCAAAATTTATTCTTTTGACCTTGGATTATAATAATTTCTGAGTAAAATTATCAAGCTTTACTTCACCTATCACAAATTCTAAAACACTCATCTCAAATTTTTTCTGCTCTTTTTTACTCAACATTGTTAAATAATAACTTGCCACAATTATCCCCAATGACTTTATAACTAGTCTTATTTGAGAATAATCTTCTGCTTTAGCAAGGTTTAACATCTTCTTTAGCTTTTTTAATTCTTCTTTAAGTTTTGGTTTACAGAGATGATTTTCTCGTCTTTCAATAAAAAGAAAAATAAATATAATTGACTATTTTCACTATCTTTAGAGTACTGAAATAATTCTTGTATGAAACGATAATTATACCCTGTGATTTTCTATGCAAAATTACATCTAAAGATGCAGATTAACTCCCCTGGAAATATAGAGAATTTGTTAATTTATTGATTTTAGATTTTTAATTTGAGGGAAATTTTTAA
This sequence comes from Patescibacteria group bacterium, assembly GCA_026004435.1. Classification (GTDB taxonomy): domain Bacteria; phylum Patescibacteriota; class Microgenomatia; order UBA1406; family GWC2-37-13; genus BPJC01. The sequence goes on from BPJD01000001.1 coordinate 42,835, forward strand.
CAATTATTCTATCAACAACCATACCTTATGTTAGACTGGTGTATAAGTTGGTACATAGGTTGCAGATTTATGAACCTGCAATTTACTCTTACAATTTAAACTTTATGATGTTTTTTTTATCATTGTAGGATATAAGGTGTTCTAAGATTTCCCATTGACAAAATTATTCTTAGATATTTTAACCTATGTATAAAATGTTTTATTGAGTTAGTGTTTAGTTGATTATCCAATTAAACATTTTATATTTTTATCTTTAGTTTTTTTGTGTGTTCTTTTAGTCATTTTCATACTTTGCAGATGTGTTGGTTGTTTAGGTGATTAGTTGTTTGACAAAACCGCTTTGGTTGTCAAAACACTAATAAAAAAACTGTTATTGTAGATGTTGTTTTATTTTTTTTTATTTAATTCTTTATTAACTTTTTTAAAGATTTCATCCCATCTTCCTTGTGAAATCACCTGATCCAGATTGTAAAAGCTTTTTTTTATTCTGTGGTCTGTTATTCTATTTTGAGGAAAGTTGTAGGTTCGGATTTTCTCTGCTCTTTCTCCTGTTCCTAAATCTTTTACATAAGAAAATATTGCTCCTTGTTTTTTTTCCTGTTCAAGTTCGTATAGTTTTGCTGCCAACAGATTAAGCGCTATTTTCCTGTTGGCTTCTTGAAATCTTTCTCTGCTGGCTGAGACTGTTATACCTGTGGGTTTGTGTGTCAGTCTCACTGCTGTCTCAACTTTATTAACATTTTGGCCTCCATGTCCTCCGCTTCTGAAAAACTGCCACTCCAAATCATTCGGTTTTATATCAATGTCTGTTTCTAGTATTTCCGGCAAAACTATTATTATAGCTGTCGAGGTATGAATTCTTCCGTATCTTTCTGTTGTTGGTATTCTTTGAACTCTGTGAACACCTGTTTCATTTTTTAATAGCTCGTAGATGTTTTCTCCTTTTATCTGGATAATGTCATCATCCAACATCTTGACTTTATAATTGTTTCGTTCTGCGTATTTAAGATAGGAGTTTAACAGGTCCTGTGCCCACAAATTTGCTTCTTGGCCTCCTACTCCGGGTTTTGCTTCAATAATTGCAGTATCGTTTTTTATTTGCATTATTTTATTCCTGAAGTTCAGCAAGTTTTAAACTGATAGTTTTAGTTTCTCCATTTCTCCATACTTTTAGTGTTACAGTGTCTCCTACTTTTTTCTTGAGTATTAGTTGGGCTAAGGTCCTGTTATCGGCATTAGTGAGTCTTTGCCCGTCCAGCTCTGTAATAATATCACCCGATCTAATGCCTGCTTTGAAGGCTGGGGAGTTTTCTTCAACTGATACGACAAAAGCTCCTTCTGGTACTTCATTTAAAATTGCTGTTTGTTTGTCTATCATTTTGTACCTGACTCCAATGTATGGTCTGGCAAAACTGCCTCCTCTTTCTTTAAACTGAGTTAGCAGTTCTTTTACTACATTTATAGGTATGGCAAAGCCAATGTTTTGTCCGTTTAGCGCAACAGCAGTATTAACGCCAATTACTTGTCCCTTTGAGTTCAGCAGTGGTCCTCCTGAGTTGCCGGGGTTTATTGCGGCATCGGTCTGGATTACATTATCTAGTCTTTCTACAAAGCCTTCAAAAGGTGATCCTGCTGTGATTCCTCTGCCTAATCCTGATATAATTCCTGCTGTGACTGTGTTTCTAAATTCTCCTAAAGGAGTTCCAATAGCTATTGCCAGCTGGCCTAATTTTAAGTTGTCTGAATTGCCTAATTGTAATGGTTTTAGGTTGTTGGCTTCAATTTTTAGTATTGCCAAATCATTTAAAGGATCTCTGTAAATGTTTTTTACTTCATATTCTTTGTTGTCGTTAGTTATAACTATATAAGTAGCGTTTGTCTCAGAGACTACGTGTTTGTTGGTTATTATTAACCCGTCTTCTGATACTATAAATCCGCTGCCTATATTTTGCGGTTCGTTGTCTTGGGGAATTTCCTGAAACGGCGAGAATGGGTTAAAGGGATCAAAAATATAACCTTGTGAACCTCTGTTTTGTTTTATGCTTACTGTTACTACTGATGGCAGTGAGTTTTCAACAACGTCGATTATAGTTGATTCTTCAGTTACTACTACTCTTTTTTCTTCAATTTGTGTATTAATCTTAGGTTGGCTGAAGTTAAAATTAAGTTTGTTTTGTCTTGGCAGAAGGTTAAACATCTGCGCCAATGGGTAAAGCAGTATTATTATAAGTGTTATTAATAAAATATTTTTTTTCATAATCAGCTAGTATTCTATCAATTTTTTAAAAGTTGTTCAATGGCTTTTATGAGTTGTTGATCTTCTGTCTCAGTATTGCTTTGGTTGTTTGTTTGTGTGGCATCAATAGTTACTGATATATCTGGTGTTATTCCTGTGTCATTTATCCATTTTCCATTTGGCAGTACCCATTTTGATATAGTTATATGCATTCCTGCAGACCCGGATAAATCAATTGCCTGCTGGACTGATCCTTTGCCAAATGTTTGTTCTCCTACTATGACTGCTTTTTTGTGGTCTTGTAAAGCTCCTGCCAAAATCTCAGAGGCAGAGGCTGATCCTTTGTTAACTATTACTGCAAGTTTGGTTCCGTAAAGTCTGCCGTTTCGTTCAGAATAGTACTCAATAGGGTTCTTGTTGACAAATTCCTGTTTTACTATAAGATCTCCTTTTTGCAAAAAGTCTTCTGCTAAGTAAATTGCGCTGTTTAACAATCCTCCAGGATTATTTCTTAGGTCTAGAATAATTCCTGATATATTGTTGTTTTTGAGTTGTTTTACCACATCATTAACTGTTTTGTTCCATTCGTCATTTGTTTCTGTGCCGAACTGAATAATTTTAATATAGGCAAAGTTCTGGTTGGTTTTTAAACCATATTCATCGGCTTTTTTTACTTGATACTCGATTGATGGAATCTTGATTTCATCTCTTATTATTGGAATCTCTAACTCTTCTTCGTTTCTAAACACAGTCAGCACTACCTTTGAGCCTTTTTCTCCTCTAATTTTATTTACAGCCTGTGTTAGCGTCCAGCCGGCAGTTGATTCTCCGTTAACTTTAGTGATTATATCTCCTGTTTTTATGCCTGCTTTTTCTGCTGGTGAGTTTTTAAGTGGAGAGATTATAACTATCTGGTCGTTTTTCATTCCTAACTGAGCTCCGATGCCTTCAAATTTTCCTTCAAGATCAAGTTTGCTTTCTTTGTTTTCTTCTGGTGTTAAAAAAAAGGTATAAGGATCATCAAGCGAGGCAACCATTCCTTTAATTGCTCCATAATACATTTTCTGTGGATCAATTTTGCTTTTGTCAACATAAAGTTCTTCAATTGCATTCCATGCTTCCCAGAACAATGAAAAATCTATGTTTTCTTTCGCTTGACTGGAGATTTTTTGGTTGTCTGTAATTAGATTTATTTTGTCTGAAGCATAGCTTGGTTTTTTTTTAGTTTTTATCTCTCCTGTTTTGTAGCCAGCAAAAAATATTATGCCCAAAAAACTAAAGATTAAGATAAAGTTTATTATTTTTGTTGCAAACTTATTTTTTATATTCATTGTAAAAATACAGCTTATTTTCTTTTGGAATTATTAATATAAAATCTCTTGTTTGTGTCTTTATTTTTTCTATATCTTTAATTTTTGAGATAACTACATATTTTACACTTGTTTTAGGTTTTTTAGTAGTTATTATTATTTTAGCTCCCAGAGCAGTTAGTTTTGCTTCAAGATAAGGATTTAGGCTTTTTACAAACACAGCCTTATCTTCTACTGTGTTAATTGTTATCTGATTATTGTTTAAGATTAGGCTGAATCTGGATCCTGCGGGTTCGAGAATATTTGTTGAGTTAATCTCTACTTCATAGCAGTCTTTCAGGTCGATCTCTATTTCATCTTTGGTTATGTTTATGATTTTGCCAGAGATGCTTTTGAATCCTGTTGAGTTTTTTTCTTCTGTTTCTATTGCAATTTCACCTGTGTCATGGTGAATCTCAACAATTTTTCCGCTGTACTCAGACCTAATTTTTTTATGAGAGAATAGGGACTTTTTTTCAGCCAAGATCTCGCCTTCTTCTACTTTATCGTCAATAAGTTTTTTTAAGTAATCATAGATTTTATTAGTCTTAATTTTAAGTTGTTTGGCAATTGGTATAACTATTCGTTTTTTCTGTGATACCTTAAAAAGTTCTTTGTCAAAGTTTATAATATCATTGATATTGATATTGATTTTTTGATTATTTGGGATCTTAAGTTTTATAGTCATAGTTGTATTATATAAAATATTGGATTCTAAAAAACTTAAGTTATTGAGTTACTTGAATAGTTTTTGTTAGTTTTTGTCCGAAAAGGGCAAATCTTTGCTGTTTCATCTGTACAGTTAGATTGTGTCTTCCAGTCTTATTTAGGAGCTGTTATGTAAAAATTAAATGTCTTTACCTGTTGGGGATAGATAATCTCATTGCTGTTTAGGTTGGGATCTGTTGTTCTCCAAGTAGCTTCTTCTTTAATATCTAGTTTATACCAGCCGTGTTGATTGTAGGTTAATGTTTTTCTTTTCCAGACTGATCCTCCTGTGTTTCTTACTTTAATGCTTGCTCTGTAGATTTGATTTATTCTTAGTTGAGACGGCAGGTTAGTTGAAACTATTACAGCATTTCTTCCGTAGATACTGCCAGCTCTTAGTGGGTCAATCTTTTCTGCTGGAGGTAGAGTTGCTGGTCTAAATTCTTTTCCAGCCAGATTCTGGGCTAGAATCTTTAGATATTTGTAAGGGTCAGTGCTTGAGTCATCTGCCCACTTTACAGCTGGTTCAATTGTTTTTCTTTCCTGATACTTTACTTGGCTGACAAGGCTGTTATTGGTTTTGGGTTAATGTTTAAAAATACATTAATTGCTTCAGTAAATCTGTCTCCATTTTTTCTGGTTAATTTAAGCTGGGTGTCCTGCTATAGTTTTGATTGTTAAAGGCAGGCAGAATAGAGACAAAATAGCCTTTTGATTGTTGTTTTAGTGTGTTTGACCATTGTGAAAAAATCTGATCTTTTCATTTAGGTTTTTGTCAGCTATTGTGTCTGAGATTCCGTATCCATCTTGAAAGGCTCTTATTTTGGTGTCTTTAAACTTTATATAATCATAAAAATTCCCTGTGTAGCCTATCCAGAAGACTTCTTCTTCTAAATTGTTTTCAATTGTCTGCAGGGCTCAGTTGAGTTCTGCTATGCGGTTGAATTTTACATAGGGGTCAAGCTGTGGCAAAAAATAAACCATTTTATCTGCTATTCTTAGGTAGCTTGGTTCATTTTTAAAGGTTTGCAGTACAGCTGTTGCATGTCTGATTAGTCTGTTTGTATTTGGAGGGTAGTTTCTGTTCTAGTTGTAGGTCATTTCATCAGTAATATAAAACTTAAAGTTTCTTTGCCTCATAAGTGGTATAAGCTGGTTTACCAGTATTTTCCAGCCTGGGTAATAAAAGTTGTCTATTGGTGATGGTTCGTATTGAGGTAGAGCCTCTGACCAGAAAGCAATATTCCAAGCTGTGACTCCTGCATTAATCTGTGTGTCCAGCTGCCATTTTAGTACTTCATAGTTTGAGTCATCGTATATGCCTATATAAGGATATGTTACACCATCTCCTGTGCTAATATCTCTTATATATGACTGATTAAGCAAGGTTCTTTTGGGATCTGCTGTGCCGCTGGGACCTAAGCATTTTTGACAGTCGCTCCAGCCTTGAAAGTCTCTTGTTGTGTATTTGCCAGACCAATGAGTTCCTGCTGGTATGTTATGATAAAGATATTTGTGGCCTATAATCAGCGGAGTGTTTTTAAGGAATAAGTTATCAAACTGATACTGATAATTTCCCTGATTGTTTTTAATTTAAATTTATAGTCTAAGTCCATTATGATTGGGTTTTTTAATCTCAAAGTCAAGATTTATTCGTTTCCAATTTAATGATCCTGTAACATTGCCAGAACTAAAGACTTCTTGTTCTCCTCCTAGGTTTCAGACTACAAACTCTACTGTTCCTTCTTGAGGTGATCTAAAGTAAATACTTGCTCTATAGCGCTGGCCTGGAATAAGATCAAGGTTTTTATCATAAGCTAATGTTTTTTTATTGCCAAACTCGCTAGGGCAGTTGTTCTCTGGGCATAAGGCTGTGTTAAGCCAGTACTCTCCTTCATAGGCTCCGGGATAAACATTTTTAGTATATACAGCTCTATTGATTCTGCCAAATTTCCAGTTGTTGGCATTGTTATTTTCAAATCCTTAGAAAATTATAGTTAAAGGGTTAAAAAATTCTGAAGACAGCTCTGCTTTTGAGGTATAGATCTCCGGCTTTTTTTCCTCTCTAAAACTTTTGTAAAGTAAAAAAATTGCTGTTGTCATCAACAGCACAAGTATTTGTTGCCAGTAGATATTTGATCTTTTGATTCATTCTATCTTTTTTATGTTAATAAAAAAAGATAGACTTTTAAAGTGTAACTTTTTTACTGTTTTTGATAATGAGTATAAGGAATCAAGGCCAGATAACGGGCATACTTAATTTGTTTTGCCAGTTTGCGCTGATGTTTTGCGCAGACTCCTGTTATTTTTCTTGAGAGGATCCTTTTTCGTGCAGATATAAACTTTTTTAAGTTGTCTATATCTTTATAATCTGGGTCAACTTTATACTGACAAAAAAAACATTCCATACTTCAGCTAATTTTAATTTGTTTATAATTAATAACTTGTGTTAAAAAGGAATATCATCGTCTAAATCAATTTCTTTATCTTGGTTTTCTTTATTCTCGTTTGTTTTATCCTCGTTTGTTTTTTCAGGGTTTGCTTCTGATTTGTTTTTCTCTTCTGTCTTTTCCTCTTCGTCTCTGGAGCCTTTTGAGTCGCAGGCTATGAAATCATCCATAATTATTTCTGTAACCTGTTTTTCTACTCCGTTTTTGTCTTGGTAGTTTCTGTAGGTTATTCTGCCTTCAACATAAACTCTTTGCCCCTTTTTTAGTATCTGAGAACAGAGCTCAGCTACTTTGTTCCACGCAACAATGCGGTGAAACTGTGTTTCCTCTTTTTTATCACCATCTGATGTTGTCCAAGTGCGGTTGGTTGCCAAACCAAAACTACAAACAGGAGTTCCTTGAGGAGTGTATCTCAACTCAGGATCTCTGGTTAAATTACCCATTAGGGTTACTCTATTTAAAGATCTATTTGCCATAATCTTTTATTTCTTAATTTTTAACAGTAAATATCTAATGATTCTTTCATTATAGCCTAATTTTGTTTTAAGCTCAGATATATTTTCTGCAGGCATACTAATTGTGTAAGTAAAGTAAAAGGCCCTACTGTGTTGTTTTATTCTGTAGGCTAGGGGTCTTTCTCCCCATTTAGTTTCTGATAATTTTTCAGCTTTTGCCTCGTTAAGCAGTTTGTCCATTTCTTTTTTATCCTTCTCTGCTTCTACGAGAAATGTCAGTTCATAGTTACTCATATGTTTACTGTATAATAATATAATGACTGCAAAAAATCAACAGAAGATTATAGTTTCCCTGCTTTTTTTTAGTTTGTTTTTTTTGCTTTTTATAACTCGGTTTTATAATTTGAGTTGGGGTCTGCCTTATCCTTTTCATCCTGATGAGCGAAATATGGCGTCTGCATTAATAAATTTAAGTTGCAGCAATGCTTCAGACTGTTTAAAACCAGATTTTTTTGCTTATGGTCAGACAACTCTTTATCTGGCTTTTTTATTAAAACAGGTTTTGTCTGCTTTTTTTGATGTTAGTGAATGGTTCTTTGCTTTTTTAAGCTTAAGAATTATCTCTGCTTTAGCTTCTGTTGTTGTTGTCTTTGTTGTTGTTAAAATATTTGGATTAATTTATCAGAAAAAAGGTTTGGTTGAGTTGTTTTATTTGTATCTATTATTAATTTTTAGTCCTGTTTTAATTCAGTTTAGCCATTTTGGAACTACAGAGGCAGTTTTAAGCTTGTTGTTTTCTTTGTTGGTTTATTTTTCCTGTTTGCTTTTGGATAATAAGATTAACCTTAAAAAATATATTTACTTTTCTGCTATTTGTTTAGGTGTTGCTTCAGCTGTTAAGTTAAGCTCTGTTTTGTTTGTTTTTGTTGTCTTGTTAACTTTTTTACTAGTTATTTGGCAAAAAAGAGCTGATGCTAATTTGATTCTATTTCATCTGGTTTATTTTTCTGCTCTTAGTTTGTTTTTTTATTTTTTAGCTTCGCCATATAACTTGTTTGAGTTTCAAAAATTTTTGGGATCTATGCATTATGAATCATCTGTGGCTTTAGGAAGTCTTAAGGTTTTTTATACACAGCAGTTTGAAGGCAGTATCCCTGTTGTGTTTCAGTTATTAGTTATCTTTCCTTATGCTTTAGGGATTTTAGCTCCAATTTTTTTTGCGCTAAGTTATTTAAGATTGTTTCAACAAAAAAATCTAAAACTTGTTTTGCTTAAGTTAAGTGTCTTGTTCGTTTTTTTAGTAAATAGTTTTTTATTTACCAAATGGACAAGGTTTTTAGCGCCAGTTTACCCGCTTGTTGTTCTTCTTATTTATCTTGAGTTAATTAAAGTAAAATGTCGTAAATTGTTTTTGTTGGTTGTTTGGTTGTTTATAGTTCAAGGATTATTGTTTTTTGGTGTATATTTAAAAGAAGATATTAGACTTTCAGCATCTAAATGGCTGTCTGAAAACATACCTGCCGGATCTGTTGTTGTTCAGGAATCAGGTAATGTAGTAGATCTGCCTTTGTTTCCTTATAAAAATCAGCCAGTTGAAAGCATAGGCTTGAATTTGTATGATTTTGACAACTCTGCTTTTTTGTCTGAAACGATTTTTTCTGCTCTTGAAAAAGCAGATTATGTGATTGTGCCTTCAAGAAGGGTCTTTGCCAATTATAGTTGTTATTATCCAAATTCCGGCAGAAATATCTTTTATAATTTGGCTTACTTGATGCATAGGACTGTTGTCTTTAACAGATACTGTTCTGAATTGAAAAATACTTATCCAGTAATTAACAAATATTATCAGAGTCTTTTGGAGTCTGGTCAGTTTGAGCTTGTGGCAGAGTTCTCTGCTTTTAAGGATCCATTCTTTAATAAAACATTATTTTATGATGAACTAGCTGAGGAGACATTTTCTGTTTTTGATCATCCTGTGATAAGAATTTATAAGAGGAAATCTTAAGTCTTTAGATTTAAATCTTATTTCTAAATAGCATTCCTACCAAATAGGCTGTAATTGCGGCAATTCCGCCTAAGGATACAATTTCAAATACAGATAAGAAAAAGTTTCTTTTTGTAATAATCCAACGCAGTACTCCCAATAAAAATAAAGCAAATATAGTTGAGGCAACAGAGATCAAAAAAGTTCCTTCAACCCTTTGGATTAAAACATATGGCAGAAGCGGAATTAGACCAAAGGTAATAAAAGAGATTATTGTTGCAAGAGCTGTTAAAAAAGGTTTCTCTTTTTCTACATTTGGCAGTTCTAGTTCTTCTCTCACCTTAAACTCAGTCCAAAACTCAGGATTTTTTGCGTAACTTTTAGCTATTTTTTCTGCATCTTCGGTTGTAAAACCTTTCTGCTTCAAAATTCCAATAGTTTCTGACAGTTCCATTTCGAAATTTTTGCTGATCTCTGATCTTTCTTCTAGTTTCCTCTTTTTGTAAATTTCTTGTTCAGATCGTACTGAAAGAAAGTTTCCAACACCCATAGACAACCCGTCTGCAAAAAGATTGGCAAACCCAAAAAGCAAAAGCGTAAAAACTCCCAAATGAGTTGGGTTAGAGTTTGAGGCTCCAGCAAAGCCTGAGACAACTGCAAAGGTTGTAATGATGCCGTCCACTCCACCGTAAACAATTTCTTTAAGATAATCAGCAAAAGGATTTTGGCAATGCTTTGGTTTTAAATATTGTTTTAACTGGCTTTTTGCATTTTTTGTCATACTTTTCAGTTTTATTTCAATTAGGTTGAGTTGTTTTTGATAATAAAATTGTTCCAAGTTTGGTATCTTTTACCTCAAATCCTTTATCATTAAGCATCTCTCTAATATTGTCTGCTTTATCAAATTGTTTTTTTCCTTTAAAACTTTCTCTTTCAATAATAAGTTTTTTAAGATCTTCAGTTAAATTAACCGGCTTAATTGATTCAAGCCTTAGACCAAGTATCTGGTCAAGTCTTAGTATAAGTTCAAGTTTGAGTCTGGGGTTTAAGGTTTCTAAGTCTATTAAGTTCCAGAACTTAGCTAATGCTTTAGGCGTGTTTAGATCATTTGATAGTACTTCTATTATGTTTTGTTCAAATTTTTTTATCAGGTTATAGTCTTTTTTACTAGGATTGTCTGGCTTAAGGTATGTATTTATAAACTTTAGTTCTTCTACTTTTCTCAACAGTGTTTTATATGAATTTTCAGTTGCTTTTAAGGCTTTAAAGGTAAAGTTAAATTGTTGCCTATAGTGTCCAGATAAAAAATGAAGTCTTAAAGCCAGTGGATGAAAGCCTTGTTTTAATATATCGTCTATTGTATAAAAGTTTTGTTTTGATTTGCTCATTTTTTCACCATTAACCAAAAGAAAAGCATAATGTACCCAAAACCTGACAAAAGGTTTCCCTGTAGCAGCCTCTGATTGGGCTATTTCGTTTTCATGGTGAACTGGTATGTGATCTTCTCCTCCTGTGTGAATATCTATTGTCTCTCCTAAGTAATGCATACTCATAGCTGAACATTCTATATGCCAGCCTGGGAAGCCATCTCCCCAAGGCGAGGGCCAGTGCATTGTGTGATTTGCAAATCTGCCTGTTCTTTTAAACCAAAGAGCAAAATCTGCCGGGTGTTTTTTTTCAGGGTCTAAAACAACTTCTTCTCTAACTGCAGAGAGTTTTTCTTCTAAAGATTGTCCTGATAGTTTTCCATAGTCTTTAAATTTTCTAATATCAAAGTAAACTGCCTGAGAGGTTTGGTAGGTATAGCCTTTTTCTTCAAGTTTTTTTATGAGGTCTATCATTTGGTTGATATGTTCTGTGGCTTTACAGATTATGCTTGGTTGTTTTATATTGACCTGTTTTATTGTGTAAAAAAAGTAGTTAGTAAAGTACTCAGCTACTTCCCAAACTGTTTTATTGTGTTTTTCAGCTCCTTTTTCAAGTTTATCTTCTCCAAAGTCTGCATCGTCTGTAAGGTGGCCTACATCTGTTATATTCATTGTATGAATAACTTTATAGCCAAGATACTCTAAAGTTCTTTTAAGAATATCGTTGTTAATATAGGTTCTTATGTGGCCAAGGTGTGTGTAATCATATACTGTTGGCCCGCAGGAATAAAGCGTTATTCGATTATCTGTTAAAGGATAAATCTCTTCTATTTTCCTGCTTAGTGTGTTGTAGATTTTTAATCTTTGCATATTAGTTTTTGTCGGGGATGGCGGACTTGAACCGCCGACCTCTGCGTCCCGAACACAGCGCTCTAAGCCATCTGAGCTAATCCCCGAGACCTTTTTATTTTACCAAATTATTTTTTTTCTCCTCTAAAGTACTCAAAAGGATTGATTGCTTTTCGTTTTTTTACCAGCCCCTGAAGTATTGATCTTCTCTGTTTACCTTGCGGCATTGGTAGTTGTTGTTCTTCTTCTCTGCGTTTTTCTTCTTCCTGCTTTTTTTTAGCTTCTTCCTCTAACTGGCGTTGTCTTTCTGCTTTTTCTCTCTGTTTTTTTTCTTCTAGATAAGCTTCTTCTTCCTGCCTCAGTTGTTTGTGTCTTTGTATCTTGGCTTGTATTTTTTCTGCTGATTCTTCGTCCTTTTCTTTGTAAGCCTTTGATAATTTTTCAGGGTCTAATTGTGTAGAGTTCTTTTCTTCAAATTCCTTTTTCAGTTCTTCTTGCGACTTCATTTGCTGGTCTCTGGGAATACCTATTATTTCCTGAAACCAGTTTATTGGGTTAAAAGCATCAACAATGTCTTTAGCCGCTGCTTTAAACTGGTTTTCTTCAGTTTTTTTTTGTTCTAGTTTTTCCCAAGGGTTTTGAATCTGTTGTTTTGGCTTTTTGGTGTTCATATGCCTAAAATAGCTTTTGCTCTTTCAGATAAATTGTCTATTGACCAAGGTGGATCAAAGGTTAGTTCAATCCTAGTTTTTGTAAAGCCTAACTCTTGCATCTTGGCTTTTATCTCTCTTTCTATTGTGTCAAAAAGCGGACATCCGATAGTAGTTAAGGTCATTTTTATATAAACTGAGTTCTTTGCTGTCTGTTTAATGTCGTAAATTAATCCTAAGTCTACGATTGAAATATTAAGTTCTGGGTCTAGTACTTCTGTAAGTTTTTCTTTAATCTTATCCTCCATTGTTCTATTATAGCTTGTCTAGATAATTTTTTTTTAACATTTTCTTTACCCAGGGAGCAAACATTGTTGGTTTAAACGGATAAAGGTCTAGGTTCTTTAACTTTGTTTTGCTTATGAATGCATAGCCGTAACTGTAATCAGGGTTTGGTTTTGGCAGTATTTCAAGATCTATTATATAGTAATGGTTGATCTCATGTTCTAGTATTCTGCCTAATTGATTTTGTTTGTCTTCAGATCTGTACTTTATTTTAAACAAAAACTTAATATCGCTTTGTTTTGGCAAGTCTTGTTCGTCTTCCCAAAGCCATTCTCTGGTTAAAGTTTCAATTATACTTGTTTTGTTGTCAATTAATTTATTTTGCTTGTAATAAGGGTGAGAAGAAAAGCTAAGGTCTAATCTTCCATCAAAGATTGGGTGTTTTCTTATTTGAACTAGGATTTGATCTTTGAATTGCAATAATGTCGTAAATCCAATATGAAGTATGCCCTCAAAATGAGCCTGCCATCTTTCTATTTTTCCTATGGTGTTGCCCTGATTATCAATCTTAGGCAAGTAAATCTTTTTTTTATAGTAATTGAGCATTTTTATTAATATTATTATACAACTGTAATTTGATTTTAGTTGTATTTTCCTAGTTTATTAAGTTTTTGTCTATTTATTAAAGTATTTTAAGCAGATCTGTTAAAGAGGTTATTATTAGATCAGGTTTGTGGGTTATCTTTACTGAGTAGTTGCGCCATTTTTCTTGCTTTTTTATATTAACCTTGAACAAAATAGCTTTAAAGCCATACTCTTTTGCGGCTTGAATATCACAGACTGGAGCGTTGCCAACATAAGGTATTTCATCTTTAGCCAGTTTAAAATGATTGTGAATATCTTGAAAAACCGCTGAGTCTGGTTTTTCTATTTGAAGTTCTTAAGATGCTTTTATGTACTCAAAATATTTTTTTATGCCGAGCATTTCTAAATTTGCGCAAAGGTCTACTGTTCTATCGTTGCTAAATACTCCCAATACCTTGCCTCTTTTTTTAGTTTGTTTAGGACTTTGTTCAACTTTTTTATTTTATTGACTTTTTTTGTTTCAGAAGGAATTTTTTCTCTATAAGATTTTAGAAATAGCAGTGAAAGTTTGGGCATAGTAGAGTAATTTAGTTTTAAAATCTCCAATGCTCTAAATACATTAGGTTCTTTCTGAAGAAAGTGATAAGCAAAAAGGTAATGGGTCCCAGAGTTTGTTCTAATCCAAGCCTTGTTAATTTTTTTTGCAGATTTGTTAATTCCAAATTTACCCAATAGTTTTTTTAAATCAACAGAAATAAGCTTCGGTATTTCATTGAATGGATCAAAAATTAATGTCTTGCCCTAATCAAAAACAACTGCCTTAATTTTTTTCACTTGTCAATCTATATATCTTTTTCTTGCCATTTATTCCATACATCCTTAGGAGAATATCCTTTACCTAAATATTAGCAAACATTGGTTTATTTGTTAATTAGATTTATAGGTTGAATCCTACATAGGTACAGAGATATTGATCCCCTTTAAGATGAGGGAAAGTATGAGCGTAGATAAAAGAGTAAAAACAGAAAAACAATTACCAAAACGAAAAGAATATTTTAAAATCATAAAATTAATCATTAAAAAAGGCTTGGTTGTTTATCTTGATAAGTGTTTTTTCCACCTTTGAGGTGGAAAAAGGCGGAAAAAACGTTGTTAAGTATCTTTTCTTTCTTTGAGATGGAGAAAATACATATTCTTTTGTGAAGTGGAACTAATTTTATTTTATAGAAAAACATTAAGAAAGAAATTTAACAAAATTGTAAAATTATATTATGCAAACGATTTTAGTTCTAGTTATAAGCGATTGACCACCAACGCAAAGTATTAGAAAACTTATCTCAGAAAATAACATTCAATTGATAATAACATTAGGAGATCTTAATTACTTGTCGTTATCAGAGTTAAAAGAAATATCTATTTCTAAAGTTGGTGTTTATGGTAATTAAATTGTTAGTTATTTATTTGAAGACCTCTCTGCCTTGTATGCTTTTTTTTAGGGTCATATAATCTGCAAACTCAATGTTGGCTCCGATGGGAACGCCAGAGGCAATGCGAGTTACTTTGATTCTTTCCTTATAATCTATCTCCTTGATTTTGTCCCGAATATACATTGCTGTTGCTTCTCCTTCCATATCAGGATCTGTGGCTATAATTATCTCTGTTATTTCATTGATGTTGTTTCTGATTCTTGTCAGAAGTTCTTTGATAAAGATGTCATCTGGTCCAATGTTGTTTAATGGATCAATTTTGCCGTACAGTACATGATAAACTCCTTCGTAGATTTGTCCGTTTTCAAAAGCTATTAAGTCAAGAGGTGTTTCTACTACCATAATAATGTCTTTGTTTCTTTTGTTGTCTTGACAGATTGAGCAAAGATCTTCTTCTGTTAAGTTTAGGCAGTTTTGGCATTTTTTTACAGTTTTTTTAAGTTGTGTCAGGTGTTTGCTGATTGCTTCTAAGTCTTCCTGCGGCAGTTGCAGCAGGTACAGACTTAATCTGTCTGCTGTTTTTTTGCCTATTCCGGGCAGTCTTTTAAAAAATTCAGATACTTTTTCAAGTGTTTTTGGCAGTTTCATAGCTAAGTAATGTTAAAGATTTAGAATTGTTATTACAATCAAAGGCGTCCTGCCTTTTTCCTGTATAAATAGTTTGGTTAAGGCTTTATCAATTTCTTTTCTAATTAAGTTGTGATCTTTTCCGGGCTGTTTTAGGACTCTGGCAATTTCAACTTCTGCTTTGGCAAATAGATCCTTTTCATTCGGAGTGAAGACAAAACCTCTGGTAATTATTTGAGGCTTTGCAATAAGCTGGTTGTTATTGTTCAGCAGTAAAACAACATTGACAAAGCCTTCTTCAGCCAGTGTTTTTCTGTCCTGCAAAACTGTGTTGCCTACATCGCCTATTGTTTCTGCGTCTACAAAGATGTTTTTTGTTTCTATTCGCTCTGATTTGTAGGCATTTTTGTTCTCAAACCAGACAGGCTCGCCTTCTTTAAGCATTATGATTTTATCTTTACCATAGCCTAGATCTTTGGCAAATTTCTGGTAGACATATTGGTGTCTTAAGGTTCCTCCAATGGGCATAATATACTTTGGGTTTGTCAGTCTGACTAAAATTTTCAGGTCATCTTGGTTGCCGTGGCCTGATGCATGCAGTTGGTCTTGTATGTTGCTGTAGACTACATCAGCCTGAAGCTCTGATAAGGTCTCAATCAGTGAGTAAATTTGGTCTTCGTTGCCAGGAATTGGGTCTGATGAGAAAATTATTTTATCTCCTGACTGGATTGATATATTGGGGTTTCTTTTTTGTGAGATTTTTGATAAGGCTGAGTCAAACTGTCCTTGTGATCCTGCTACTATGATGCATAATTTATTGGGCGGCAGTCTTGCTGCTTCCTCTTCTTTGATTACTAACCTTTCGTACAAAGGCAGGTAGCCTAGATCTCTGGCAAGTTTTGTGTTTTCTTTCATTGATCTGCCTACAAAAACTACTTTTCTGTTAAATACTGCTGCAGCATCCATACACTGTCTGATTCTTGAGATGTTTGAGGAAAATGTTGTCATAAAAAACTTTCCTTTTGTTTTTCTCATCTCTTCTATAAATGTTTCTCCTACAGCTTTTTCTGATAAGGTCATTCCTTCTCGTTCTACGCCTAGGCAGTCTGTCAGCAGGCATAAAATATTTTGCTGGCCAGCTCTGATTATCTTGGCAAAGTCAGGAGGCTGTTCATAAGGTGGTGTTAAATCAAACTTAAAGTCAGATCCGTGATAAATATTTCCTGCTGGAGTTTTGATAAATATATGGGCTGTATCTGGAATTGAGTGTGTCAGATGAATATACTCTGCTTTGAATGCTCCAAACTCATAGGTTTTTCTGTAGTCTATTTCATTAATATGCACTTTATTGCCAAACTCAGCAAATTTATTCTCTAAAAACTGTTTTGTAAGTTTAGTAGCAAATATCGGCGGTTTGCCTAAATTAGCATAATGGTAAGGCAAGGCGGAGATGTGATCTTCATGGCCGTGTGTTAGCAGAACAGCTCTTATATACTTGGTTTTGTCTTTAAGGTATGTGATATCTGGTATGACTAAATCAACTCCTAAATTCTGTTCTTTGGGAAATCCAATGCCGCAGTCAATTATTATTATGTCCTGAAGTTGATTTTGAAAGTAGTATTCGTAAACATACATATTTTTTGTTACTCCTGTTGTTCCTCCCAGTGGAATTATCCTTATTTTTGATTCTGTTTTTTCTTGCGATAAAAATTTTATGTTTTTCATAGTTTAGTTTTTATAGTCTTGTAATATTTCAGCTAGTTTTGAAGCCACTGATATAGTTGCTATTTTATCAGGTTCTTTTAGGTCAGTTCTGGTGATTGTGTTGGTAGTAAAGATTTTTTCAATTTTGCTGTTGTTAATTTTTTCAACTGCTTCTTGGGTAAAGTCTTTATGAACAATTACTGCTAAAATTTTTGAGGCTTTGTACTTTAGGCAGAGTTCTGCAGAGTTAATCAGTGTGCCTGCTGAGGTTGAGACATCATCAACAATTAGACACAACTTGTTCTCAACACTGCCGTAAATCTCTACTGCCTTTGAATCATGAATACCTTGCAGGTTTCTTTTCTTTTCAGTAACTGCTAAATTAAAATTGTCTGAATTAAAAAATATTTCTCCAAATTTTCTTGCTCTTTCTAATCCTCCTTGGTCAGGAGAGACTATTGTTATGTTTGTTGCAGAGGTTGTTATGTTAATCTGGTCTAGGTAGTTTTTTATTGCTTCAGAGAGTTCGTCAAACACATTTAAATTAGTAAAAGGAATTGAGAAAACACCTGAGCTGGCTTCATCATGCAGTTCGCAGGTTATAACTCTGCTTAAGTTCAGGTTTTGCAGAATATTGGCAATAAGATTAAAGCTGACTGATTCGCCTTTAAGATGTTCAATATTTTGCCGGCTAAAACCAAAGTATGGTATTACTACAATAATCTCTTTGGCTTCTTGCCTTTTGAGGCTGTCAATTATTAATAAAAGCTCAAGCAGGGTTTCGCTGGCTGGTCTGCTGATTGACTGAATTACTACAGCAGTTTGATTATACATTCTTTGATTAATCCTTACTTTAAACTCTGTATCTGCAAATTTAGTTGTCTCTGCTTGTAGACAATCAGCCTTCAGCAGTTCTGCTGTTTCTTTGGCTAGTTGGTAATTGGCACTTCCTGAAATTATTATCATATTAGTTGTGTTATTATTCTGTTAGTTCTTCCTGATTTTGAAAAAGTTGCAGATATCTTTGAGCTGCCAGAACTTTTGTTTCCTGAATTATTTTGTTAAAAGCTTCTGCCAGTCTAGGTTCTTGAATGCCGTCTACTTCAACGCTTTTAACCTTTTGGTTGGCAGTCATTACGATCTTTACACCATTTTCATCTACTGTAACTTCTTCATTTTCCAGCTGTTTGTCCAGCTGTTGTGATTGTTGGTAAAGTTTTGGTAGGAATCCTGCTCCTTTTAAAGGGTTTATCATAATTGTATATTGGTTAATTTTTAATGTGGTTTACTTGAATTATAAAACTCTATTATTGCTAATTCAAGCGGGATTAGGTCATTTGGTGTGTACCTAAGTTCTTGATAGGCTCTCTGAAACAATCTTAGAATAAGAGTCAATTTGTTTATTTTGGTTTTATTGTTGCTTTTTATGCTGTCAATTAATTGTTCTTTTGCTGTTTTTAGTGTAAAACTGATTAGATTTTTAACATCTCCTCCTTCTTGGTAAAAGTTTTCAGCCCAGTCGATTGCTGTCTGCAGGTCTTGATTGAGAAGTATTTCCAGAAGTTGTTTGTTGTCTTTGGTATAAAGATGGTTTAGAGCCTGCTCATATGTTGTTTTATTTAGAGAGACAAGTTCTTCAAGAATTTTGGCTGCATCTCTAAATGAATTGTTTGCTGTGTCTGCAATAAGTGCTAAAGTTTTTTCTTCAATTTTGAGTTGTTCTCCTTTTTTAATTCGTTTCAGCATTGTTATAATATCCTCTTGTGTTACAGCTCCAAAATTAACAATTACACAGCGTGATTTTATTGTGTCCGGCAGTTTCTCTGGATTGGTTGTTGCCAAAATAAATATTGTTCGTTGAGGCGGTTCTTCTAGTGTTTTCAGCAAGGCATTAAATGCTTCGTTGGTTATCATATGAGCCTCGTCAATTATAAAGACTTTGTGTCTGGCAGACATTGGTGCAAACTGAGCTTCTTTTATTAGACTTTTAATATCTTCTATGCCTCTGTGAGAGGCTGCATCAAGCTCAACAATGTCTGAGACAGCTTCATTTGTTATATTCAGACACATCTGGCATTGATTGCAAGGGTCAAGCTCTTGGCTTTTACCTGAAAAATAATTGTTAAGGCAGTTTATTGCTTTGGCTAAAATTCTGGCAGATGAGGTTTTTCCTGTGCCTCTTTGACCTGTAAACAGCAAAGCATGCGGCAGGTTTTTGTCCTTTTTTAAGATTGAGTATAGGAGTTCTCTGGCTTTAGGATTGTCTAATTCTGCTATTGATTTAGGCCTATATTTAAGATAGTACATACTTTCTAAATTATACAAGTTAATTGGGTTGATTTTGAGTCAGTGTGTTAATACTGTGATCTAATAATGCCTCAAATAGTTTGTCTACTGTTTTGTTTCTTTCT
The DNA here is from genome assembly GCA_026004435.1 of Patescibacteria group bacterium. GTDB lineage: Bacteria > Patescibacteriota > Microgenomatia > UBA1406 > GWC2-37-13 > BPJC01. Next base: position 61,922 of record BPJD01000001.1, read on the forward strand.
GCCGCAAGCAGTATTGCCTGCGGATAGCAGATAATAATCTCTGCAATTAAGTACTCCTCTGCCTGTTGCTGAAAGTAAGGAAATGTCAGTATTGGTAAGGCTGTATCTTCTTGTTTGTATTTTTGGCTTATTCTTCTCATTTTGGTTTTTCCCACTATAGACAAATTAACTACACCAGAATTTATCTGCGCTTTAGTCAATTTATCCGCCAGAACTTGTTTTAGGAATTTTCTGTTAATTTTATATCTTGATGAACAAAAAATATTTACTTTGATATTACTCATCTTTTTTTTGTCGTCTAATTTTTTTTAAATAATTCCATCTTTTTTTGGTTTCTTTTTTTAAGGTTGATGGTTTGATATAAAATAAGCGCTTTTTGTACTCGTCTACAATGTTTTCTTCAAGAAATGTTTTTACAAATTTGCGCAACATTGAGTCTTTGTTTTCATCTTTATCTTTTTTTACAAAAACCATAAAAAATACTCCACCTCCTTTTTATTTTTTAACTTAATATTTTAGCAGTCTTTTATTTTATTATATTTGTTTTAAAACTTCAATCAGCTGTGGCAGTTTGAGTTTAGTTGGCGTATAGTTTGGTGATTTTAGAGTTCCATTAAGCAGAATTTTTTTTGATTGGTGCAGAAACCAGCGAGTGTCTGGTTCTAACTCTTTCAGCTTTTTATAGGTTTTCGTTAAGTCAATCTTAGATTCAGGGTGTGCCTTGATTTTGACTATTTTTCTGTTTTTGTCGTACCTTAAAACTAGGCTGTAACCTGATTTTAAGGCAATCTGAGAGGTAACTTCATTGGAAGAAATTACTGCTAAGCCTTTGCCTTCAGTTGTGTTGAAAACATAGGCATTTTTTAACTCTTTTTCTGCTCTTATTTTGTTTTTTAAGATATTTAAAACTCCCTCTAAAGCTAAAAATCCAAACTCTGTTGTTTGCCAGTCATTGGTTAGTTTTATCTTTACTCCTTCAATGATCTGATGTAGTAAAAATTCATAAATATCTGCTGTTGGGTCTTCTAAGGTTACTTCTTGAAAGTTGTCAAAAAAGGTTACTATTTTTGTTAATCTTTTAACTGCTTGTTTTTCAATTCCAGTTAGGTATTTTTGTTTAACTAGGTGTTTATAGACTCTTTCTGTAGCAGATGTTTTTGTTTTAAGCTGGTGGTGGTCAAATCTGCCTAGCCCTGTATCTGTGTGAATGATATTTGGATCTGAGTCAGGCTTCTCTTTATTTAAAGTTTCTCCTGCTGGAACAAACTTAATTTCAGCCAGCTTCCAGCCGGGAAGGTATTTTTTTATCAGCCAAGTTGAGGCTACTGCATCTAAATCAGGCCAGGTGTGTGTTACTATTATCTTTTTTGATTTTATCATCTGCTATGTTAATATGATTTTGCAATTATCCATTCTCGTTTGGCTGGTTTGCCGCAGTAAAAACAGGTTCTATTATCATCTTGATTTAAGTTATCCAGCTCAACTACTCTGCTTACTGCTTTTGTGTCGTCTTTGATTTTAGCTTCGCAAAGTTTTGACTCACACCAGTAGGCTTTGGCAAATTTTTTCTGGTTTATAGCTTTAATAAACTCTTCTTTTGTCTCTACTTTTTGCAGGAGTTTCTGTTTCTTCTTTCTAAAGGCTGTCAATAAATCTGTTTGAAGTTCATCAAGCAGTTTTGCTATTTCTTGTCTGCAGTTTTGCTGGTTAATGTTGATTTTGTTGTCTCTGTTTCTAATTTTCAATGTTAATTGTTTTGACTGACTCTCTTTTTTGCCTATTTCTATAATTAATGGAGCTCCTTTAAGCTCCCAGTTGGTTATTCTCCAGCCTAGTCCTTTTTTGAGTTTAAGATCAGTTCTTACTCTGAAATCGTTTGAAAGATCCTGTTCTAATTTTTTGGTAAGACTTAAGACTTTATTATCATTAGTTACTGGTAAAAGTATTATTTGGTATGGAGCTATCTTGGGCGGCAAAATCAAACCTTTATCATCGCCATGAGCTAAAAATAATGCTCCCAGTGTTCTGGTTGATAACCCCCATGAAGTTTGCCAGACATAGATTAGTTGATTGTCTTTGTTAAGCACTTGGATATTGAAGGCTTTAGAAAAGTTTTGTCCAAGATTATGAGATGTTGCTGATTGAATAGATTTCCCATTTTCAACAGGTGTTTCTATGGCATAGGTTTCATCAGCTCCGGCAAATTTTTCTGCAGAGCTTTTTTGACCTATGAATGGCTCTATTGCTAAATAATCAGTATAAAGTTTGTAGTACCAGTTCAGTGCTTTAAGTACCATTTTTTTTGCCAAGTCATTGCTTAGGTGGGCAGTGTGGCCTTCCTGCCAAAGAAACTCAGAGGTTCGCAAAAATGGATAGGTTCGTTTTTCCCATCTGACTACACTGCACCATTGGTTTATCTTAAGCGGAAGATCTTGATAAGATTTTAGCCATTTTGAAAAGGTAGCATACATAATAGTCTCTGATGTTGGCCTGACAACAAGTGGTTCTTTTAGTTTTTCTCCGCCTCCAATTGTAACTATGGCCAGTTCAGGACTAAAGCCTTTAACATGTGTCTTCTCTTTTTCCAAAAGCGAGTAGGGTATAAATAAAGGAAAGTAGGCATTCTCTACGCCGTCTTGTTTAAACCAGTTGTCAAGTGTTTTTTGGATCTGTTCCCAGATGGCATATGCGTATGGTTTAAACACAATTGTTCCTTTGGCATAGGAGTAGTCAGCTAACTCTGCCAGCTCCATTAATTGCAAGTACCAGTTTGATATGTTTTTACTCTTTGGCGTAAGTTTTGTTTTATTCATAGTTGTGTTAGTTTGTTAAGAACTAAGTTTAATGTTTCTTGAGCATTGTGTTTGCTTGTGTCTATAATCAGGTTATAAATTTTTTCATTCCAGAAATCAGTTGTATTATATAATCTCTGCCAAACAGCAAGGTTTTTGCTTTCTCTAGTTTCTATTTCTTTTTTTGCCTGATCAAAACTTAAATTCTCTCTTTGTGCAAATCTTTTTATTCTTAAGTTTTCATCTGAACAGACTAGCAGGACCTTTAATACTTTTGAGTTGTTTTTAGCTGTATACCCTGCCAGCCAGCCTTCTATTACCCAGTGGGTTTCGTTTTCCAGTAGTTTTTGAGTTTTTTTCTCAAGCATTCTGTGAATATTGTCTTCTGCTAAATCTGCTGATGGTGATATATTTTCTTTAGTAATCTCTCTTATTATCTGTCCTGTTGATCTAAACTTCCAGCCTTGAGGACTAAGCTGCTTTTTTAGGTTTTCAAACAATGTAGTTGTTCCTACGGCAATTTTGCCTGAGATAGTTATATTTTTGTACATAACATTTTAAAGGAAAAACCGTTTAATATCTTCAATTGAGATTATTATAACAAGTGTTATAAGTATTGCAAAACCTGCGGCATTTACCCAGTGCTCTACTTTTTTGTTAACTCTTTTGCCTGTAAGCCACTCATAGATAACAAAAACAATTCTGCCGCCGTCAAGGGCTGGAAATGGCAGGATATTAACAACAGCTAAGTTAAATGAGAGCAAGGCTATTACATAAAGATAGTAATTTAGTCCAACACTTGAGGCATCTGAGACAATTCTGGCTATGCCTATAGGACCTGTTATATTGGTTGTGTCTGCTTGGCCTGCTAAAGCCTCAATTATTAAATTAGATATGCTTTTTACTATCATTATTGTTGTATTGTATGACTCTATTAATCCGTAGTATGGAGCTTGGTACCAGTTGTATTTTTTATTTTCAAAGGTTTTTAGTACTACTCCCAATGCTCCCTGATCTTTAGGCGGGTTCTCTCTTGGAGTAATGTTAATCTGAATGTCTTTATTGTTTCTGATTACAATGAGAGTAATTTGTTTGCCTTTGTGTTTGTTTACAGTATCAATAAACTCTGGTACTGATTCTATGTAACTTGTTCTTCCATCTGTTTTTATTGCTTTTACTATATCTTTAGGCTGTAGTCCTGAGACTTCAGCTGGAGAGTTTTTGGCTATTTCTTGAATCTCTACCTTTGTTGTTGGTAAAGGTATGCCTTGTGTGAACAAAAACGATATTAAAACCCAGCCTAAAAGAAAGTTGCCTATAACTCCTGCGGTTAAGACTGCGATTTTTTGCCAAGGTTTTTTGTTAACAAATGCCTTGTTTTTTTCTTTTGTTATTTTTTCGTTGTGCTCTTCACCGTAGACTTTAACAAAGCCTCCTAAAGGCAAAGCGTTTATGGAGTAAACAGTCTCTTTAGTTTTAATTCTAAATAAAGTAGGCGGAAAGCCGATGCCAAACTCCTCTACTTTTATGCCAAATAATTTCGCAGTTAAAAAATGCCCTAATTCATGAATTAAAACCAAAATAAATATTGCTATTAGAAAATCAAAGATCATAGATTTATAGTTAAATTATTAAACGGTTGCCAACTCAGACTCTTTTCTTGTTTTTATATCTTGGATCTTTTCATTAAGGTCTTTGTTTATTTTATCTATTTCTTCAAAAAGCCTGAATTTTTCCTCTTCTGGTATCTCTTTGTTGTCAGTTGATGTTTTTATTATCTTTCTCACTCTGTCTCTTTCTTGTCTTATAAATTCTCTGTGTTCCTCTACTATTTTTCCTACTAATTTTATATACTTTTGTCTTTGTTCCTCTGTTAAAGGAGGAATCTTTATAATTAGTTGTTTTCCCTGCAATACTGCTCTAAAGCCTAGTTCGCTCTGATTGAGACTGGTTTCAATCTCTTGTATGATTGTTGGATCAAAAGGTATTACCAGCAATGTTTGTGGGTCTTGAGTGGTTATTGTTGCAATCTCAATTAATCTTAGTTGGGTTGAGCCTTGATAAACAGTTACTTTTATGTTCTCAAGCAGCGCTGGTGAGGCTCTTCCTGTTCTGATGCTTAATAATTCTTGTTTTAGCTTTTCTATTATTGCTAGTGAGTTTTGTTTGAATTCTGTGATTAGTTCATTCATTTTTGGTTTGCAATTCTCCTAAAACCCATCTTTGAGCTCTTGAGACTTTAATGTTTTCTCCTAATTTCAGTATAGCGTCGTTAATAAGGTCTTGGATTTTTTTCTTAGGATCTTTTATAAACTCTTGATTTAAAAATTCTTTTATTGATTTAAACTCTAAGGAAGCTGCTTGTTGCGCTAAGTTTTTGCCAAGTTCAATAAAGTCTTGACTATTGGCCACAAAATCAGTTTGAGATAAGATTTCTACAAAGCCGGCAAATTTGCCGTTATGATGAACATAAGAAAATATTTTACCCTCAGATGTTTCGTTTGCTTTGGCTTTTTCAATTTTTTTAGCTCCTTGTTGAATTAAAATTTTCCTTGCTTGATCCAAGTCTCCGTTTGCCTCAATTAAGGCTTGTCTGCAAACTGCATAAGATACATCTGTTTCTTCTCTAAGCTGTTTTATTTTGTTAATATCAACTTTTTTTTGCATTTTTTTTACCTTCCAGATAACTTGTTATTATTTCCTCAGTTATTTTTTTTACAACTTCAGCAAAGTCATCGTTTGCTGGTATTGGATAATCAATGACACTTGGGTCAACATTAGTGTCTGTAATAGCAATTGTTGGTATGTTAAGTTTTTTTGCTTCACTTACTGCATTTTGCTCTTTTCTTATATCTACAATATATAAAGCCGCGGGAATATCATCAATAGTTTTAATGCCGCCATAGAGCTGGTCTAATTTGTTCATCTCCTTTTCCAGTTTAAGTCTTTCGTGTTTTGGTCTTTTGGCCCAAGCATTGTTGTTATAATCTTTTATAAGTTTGTTTAGCCTTTCAATATTCTTTTTTAAGGTATCAAAGTTGGTTAAAAGTCCGGGAAGCCATTTTTTGTTTATGTACAAAAGATTATTGTTTTGGCACAGCTCCTTAATGATCTGGCCTATGTTTTGTTTTGTTCCAACAAATAAAATCTCTTTTTGCTCCCTGCCTAATTTTTTAGCAAACTCTTTAGCTTTTTTGAGATAATCTACTGTTTTTGTAAGATCAATTAGGGCAATATTATTCTCTATTTTGAAAATATAGGCTTTTTTAGCTTTAGGGTGAGTTTTCTTTTTAATATGGCCAATATATGCCTTTTTTTCAAATAGTTCTTGGATTAGTGGATCAATTGCTGTATTTGACATAAGCTAATATTTTAACAGGAGTTTTTTTTATTTTCAATGATAAATAGTTTTAAAACTTCAAATGCAACAAATGTGTCTATGTTAGCTTATTATATTGTAGTAAAAAGCCATAAGGTTTCAAAACAATAAGAATCTTTAGATTTGGTTAGATAAAAAGACTTTTTATCTAGAGATAAATAAAAATTTCAAAAGTATGAAGATTGCTAAGTTTGATCTGTTCTTATGAGTTTAAGTAAAAAATAGAGTTTAGTTAATAGTATCAAGATCAAATGAGACTTTTACATAGAGATAATCAAATTTGTGTGTTAATGTTCAGTTGATTATCCAATTAAACATCCAACATTTTTCTCTTTTTTTCCTTTTTTCGTGTTCTATTTTTAGATTCCAGTGTCCTTTTTTGATGCCAGCTTGTATAAAAAAATCAGCAAAAATATCCTCAAAGAAATGCAAAATCTTTTCTTTTTTAAGAATGTCATTAATAATTTTTTTAAGTTTTGAGTTTTTTTTCTTTTCTGTTAACCAACGGTATTTTGCTACTGTAGCCCTAGAAACCTTAAGATATTTGCATATACCTTCAGTGTCAGCTTTTTTGATGATAAGATAAATTAATGCAATTCTTTTGGCAATCATTATCTGTTCAGTAGTAGAAAGCAAATCTTTTTTTAGTTGAAGAAATTCCTCCTCAGTTTTTGCTTTTTTTAAAATCTCATATAAAAGTTTAAAAGTTTTTGCCATTTTTTCTTTATTTACAGGTCTTTTTGATATATTCGGAATTTTAAAAATGTTTAATTGATTACTCAACTCAACAAGGATTTAAAGGTAAAAATAGCAAAATTTATTTTCTTTGTTAACAAGTCAAATGGTATTCTTCAATAAGCTAAGTAGTATTTTTCAATTTTTACTATATTAAGTATTGAGGTATGTTAAGCAAAAAGTCTTGGAAAAGAGAGCTTAATAACAAAATATTCTTGTGGGCAAATAGGTTTCAAAGACAGAAACTGAACAGCTCTTTTATCTATGGAATAAGAACAATTGTTGTTTTCACCTTGATAACTACTGGTAAAACATTCTAACTCAGGCTGGCTCGGCAAATTATCGGGCAAAATAAATGTTGCCTCAACCTTTTCTATAGGAACTGTCCAATCTTCTCCAAGAATACTCCAGTAAAGCTGATCCTTATCGTCTAAATATCTAAAAGATCCTTTTGCTCTGTATCTTATGATATACTTTTGCCTGCCAGTAAAAAGCTTTTCTCCACCTCCTATCCGGATGTCAACTGTTTCATCTGATTTTTCTGAATAAAAATGTTGCTTATTTCCATTTTTGTCTACTACTTCTAATTCAGATATATCCATTTCATATTCATCTAGACCAATTCTAAAGACATAGGGAATATAACGATAAAAGAAATGTTCATAATTTTTACCAAAATCATAATCTATCTCTTCCTCGACCTTAATTTCAGAAGAAGGGAAAACCCAGATTTTAGCTTTAAAGCTTTTTGCTATCTTGTCATTAGGAGAGGTAACAGAATAATATCGTTCTTGGATGGTTGTAATTGAGTAATTAACTGATTCTGTTATTTTGATCTCTAATGCCTTAATAGAGGAAACTAATCCGATCAAGAGTAGAAATATAAAAACCTTAAAAACTCTTGTCATTTTCATTAAATTTTAGCAGATTTATTAAAAAATGGAGATGTCCACACTAGATGTGGATCAATGATACTCAATTTTATTTTTAAACTAGGTTTTATTATAATTGGTTTTGAGTTTATGAGTATTAAACTAAAAAAATACCCGGAGACTCTTATTATTCCAGTATACAATGAAGAACGAACAATTGAGTTTGTGTTAAAACAACTGATATCATTTGATCTGTTTTCTGAGATTATTGTCGTTGATGATGGCTCTTTGGATAATTCTTTATCAATACTTAAAAGGTACTCAGACAAGATTAAGATTATTGAGCTAAAAAAGAATTTTGGTAAGGCTTATGCTGTTTGCAGAGCAGTAGAGTCAGCATCTTTTGATTATATAGTTTTTTGCGATGCTGATTTGACTTCTTTCACTAGAAAGCACTTTGAGTCTCTTATTGCTCCGTTGAATTATGATCTGGCTGATCAGGTTCTGGCTATTAGAGAGTCTGATTATAACATATTTGCCAAGCTGACTGGAGAAAGAGCATACAGAAAAAAAGATTTAGTTAAGCATATAAAAAAAGTTGAGCACAGCAGGTTTAGTCTGGAGGTGTATCTTAACTCAGTGTTTAAAACAAAAAGAACTTACTTATTTTATTATCCTGGATTAAAGCAGTTAGGCAAGTCCAACAGCTGGATAGGCAAAATTCTTTTATTTGATGAGTATGTTAAGGAGGCTGATGAGATTTTAAAAGAAATTGCAAAACTAAATTATAAAAGTCGTGACATTAATCTGATGAAAAAACTTAAAGACAATATTAATAAATTTATAGGAAAACTTAAAAACATTAAGGCTTAAACCACTATGGGATTCCAACCCTTTTGTTTATATTGGTTTATTTTTATTCCTATAGTATGAATGAGTTTAAGTTGCTATAGGTATTTATTATATAACTATGTTTTATAGTGATCAGTTTTTAGAAAAAATTGTAGATGTTTTTAGGGAGGGTTATCTGTTGGTTTCAGATTTTGGTAGGTCAAGGTTTGTATTACCTTATGTAAGAGTAAATAGTTTTTTGCGTAGAGCAGACAACTTGACTGATCCAAAGGTGTTTAGGTCAGTTTTACTTAAACAAAGTTTGTCTAAAATATTAACTAACCAATGCTCTATTAGTTTTGTAACATATGCGGCAAGTCCTCATACTACAGAGAAAATAGTGTTTAATCAAAAAACTATGCCTGGTCATTTTATTGTTTGGTGGATGAAGTCTAAAAATAAAAGTAAACAGATTAAAGATCTAAAAAGGTTTGATTTTATTAAGTTATCAACATCTAGTTTGAGACACAATAAGCAGACTATAGATTTAATTGCTAAAAACATAGCGTTTTGCATTGATGTCTTTCTGACAAACTGTTCTCAACTCAAAGTTTTTCACGACAGAGGAATTTTATCTGATTATTTGACAATTTATGGTTTAGTTGGTTATTCTCTGCCTGATTCTAGAAAAAGGTATGGTTTTTCTAGGGGATCTCAGAGTTCTCCCGAAGGCCATTTAAATATCGTACTTCATCAATTTAAAAAATATGTTGATTTATCTGTTTTGAAAAAACCCAAAGCAGATGAATGGCTTAAGCATTTGGGTCCAGTTGATACTGTTGTCTATAATCTTTTTAGGCTTGAGATTTCTGAAATCAACTCTTTGATTATTCAAGGCTTGGGGTATCATAATTTTTCTGTTGGTTTTGATAAAAATTGGCAGATATATGATACAAAAAAAAAGGTAAGTTTTTTTGAGGGGTTTTATATCTATTTTGATGAAAGGTTAGAAATATCAGATGTGTTGTTGATTCTTTCAAAATTAGTTAGATTTTACAATAAGTTGTATTATCTGCTTAGCAAATATTTTAAAAAATTTTATCAATCATTTAACCTGCCTGAAAAACAAGAAATAATTCGTATTGAATTCCTGAAGTCAGTAGAAGAATTTCTGTTGAAGATTGATCTTAATTCTGGTAAAAATAATTGGCAACGGTCAGCTGAAAAATTTGTTGATTTTACCCTATCTCTTGCTCCCACATTTTTACAAGTAAAAAACTGGGTTCGTTATTCTAAAAAAAACAAGGAGAACCTTAAAATATTGTATCAAATCTATGTGGAAGAAAAGAAAAAATTGTCATTAGAGAGTTATCAAAATAAATTAGTAAAAATGTTTATGCGTAAATATAATCTTGATAAAATTTCTGCATCTGCTCTATTAAGAATGAAATTGGATCTTTATAAAGAAGAATCTGAATGGCAGACCATTCAGTTTACTATGCCAGAAACCATCTCTTTGTCTTATCTTATTTCTGATTACATTTATAAAGATGGTAAGGTCTATGCAGGTAAGTTAAGCATAGCTCCTCGTTTAATGACTCAAAAAGGTGTTTTTGAAGATTTGGCTGGAGTAATTATTCAAAGAGAAGCAGGTATTTAGTTGATTTTTCTTTTAACTTGATACAATAAGCATAATGAGAATTGTTTTCTTAACACCTAGTTTTTATCCAGAGGTTGGGGGTGTTGAAACTCATTGTTTTCAGGTTGGTAAGAGGTTGGTTAAGTTAGGCCATAGGGTAACTGTTATAACAGCTGTTAAAAATAAACAATTGCCTAACTCTGAGGTTATCTCTGGCATAGTTGTGAAGCGGTTTAATTTCAAGCAAGTAAAGTATCTAGGTTTAGTTGATATTTGGCTAAGACTAATAAGATTTTACAGTATTTTTAAATCAGCAGATATAATCCATATTCATGATGTTGTTATTTGGTATTTGCCTTTAAGACTTCTCCTTTTTAATAAAAAAGTCTACTCTACTTTCCATGGCTGGGAAGGAAAGTATCCGATTCCTTTAAAAAATATTTTATTGAAAAAATTTAGTCGGGCTGTAGTTCATAAGGTTATTTGTATAGGAAGTTTTATTGAGAAATATTATGGAGTTTCTGCTGATAAGGTTATTTATGGTGGAGTTGATTTAAATAAATTCTGTTCAGGCAAAAAAGTTAAAGGTAGTCTTGTTTATTTGGGCAGGCTAGAACAAGATACAGGTTTGCTGACATTTTTAAACTGGTATAAAAAACATAAGTTAGATTATCCTGATTTAGTTTTTTGTGGAGATGGAAGCCTGAATAAAATCTGCAAAGATTATGGCAGGGTTTTAGGTTTTGTTGATCCGGCAAAGATACTTAAAACAGCAGAGATTTGTGTCCCGGGCGGTTTTTTATCTGCTTTAGAGGCTTTAGCTTGTGGTTGTAAGATAAAGCTGTTTTGGCATAATCCTGTTAAAAAGGATTACTGGCTGCTTTCGCCTTTTTATGAACTTCAGTTTTCTCAAAAAAACTTAAAAGCATTTTTACAAAAATCAGATTGGTCTAATATTGTGAAAATTTATCTTAAGTTATGGGAAAGATAATCAAGGATACAGCTTTGGGAATATGCGTCTTTAATGAGGAGAAAACTTTAGATAAGACCTTAAGTTCAATTTTAGAGCAGTCAGCTTATCCTGAGAAAGTAATTATTGTTGATGGAGGTTCGACAGATAATACTCTTAAAATAATTAATAGTTTTAAATCACAGTTTAAGGCAAAAAAAATAAAGTTTAATCAATTAATTTGTAAGGGCAGTTTAGCCGAGAGTAGAAATCTAGTTGTTAAGACAGCCTCAACTGAGATCATTGCCTTTACAGATGCTGGCTGTTATGCAAAAAAAAGTTGGTTTAGAGATCTTGTTTCTTGTCTACTTAACAGCTCTGATGTTGAGATATCTGCTGGTTTTTATACTATGGCAACTAAGTCTCATTTTAGCCAAGCCTATGCTTGTTTTGTGGGTGTTTTGCCAAAGTATCTAGATGAATATAGATTTTTGCCTTCCACAAGATCTGTTGCTATTAGAAGAACTGTTTTTGAAAAAATTGGATTGTTTAATGAGAAACTAAAGGTTGGTGAGGATACAGAATTCTTTTATAGAGCGGTTAAGCACAATATGAAAATTAAGGTATGCAAAAGCGCTCAAGTTGTTTGGTTTGAGCTGGCAGACATTAATTTATTTTCAGCCGCAAAGAAATTTTACAACTATGCTAAAGCAGATGCTTTAACTGGAATTATCTGGCATCCGAAGCAGGGTTTTTCTACGCACTTTATAAAAATACTTAGCGTTTATATAAGGTATCTTTTTTTTATTTTTTTAGTTTTTGTTAAATGGCAGTGGTTCTTTATAATTTATGGTATTTATCTTTTTTATTGTTATAATAAGTTTTTAAAAGAAAAAATTCCAGTAAGAACAAGAATTTATTTTCCTTTAATTCAGGTATTATCTGATTTTGCTGTAATGGCTGGTTTTTTTAATGGTTATATTAGTGCTAAATTAAATCAAAATTAAGTTAATGATATCAAGGTCAGAACAACTTAAAAAATTATTTACTAATTCTTCACCTACTGAAGCAGAATTAATGTCGGTCTTGGATAATTAAGTATTGCCTAGAAATCTATTATATTGCTTATTAGATCTTTTGTCAAAAATTAGGGTATATGAAGTTGTAGCCTTAACTGGTATATCTGATTTAGATTCTGACAAAATTAGGTTAAGTAAAATTTTGGATGATGATTACAATAAATTGATGTTTAGTGTCTTGAGAAAATTATTAGCTTTAAAAAAACTGTCTGCTGAAAATTTGGAGGATGTTATAAAAAATGCGGTAGTTTCAATTAAAAATTTTATAGATACAGAGAAAAAAAATATTATTGGACTTCTAGGTATTTATTTTATTTGTGACTTTTCATCTTTGGAAAAGAAAAATCACCTACAATTAATTGAAAAATTTTTAGCTGCCTATTTTTTTTTATAATACTTTTGGAACTTATTATAATCTGGAAATTTTATCTCTAGATGATAAAAGAAATTTAGATGAGATAATCAGATACATAAGTCAAGAAATTTTAGATATTATTTTTGAAAGTTTAAAGATTAATAACATTGTAAGTTTAGAGGGTGACCTGTCTCTTTATAGAGAGTCTGAGTTTTCTATAGCTTATTTAGGATTGCTGGCAAGCTTTAAGAGTAAAGTTTCTGCATCTATTAATGATTTTTTAAAAAAAGTTGATAATCTTAAGGAAATAAGAGAAAGGTTATTTTAAACTTTCTTTTAAGTTATCTTTATGAAAAAATTAAATCTTGGCTGTGGGCAGGATTATAAAATAGGTTGGGTTAATGTTGATGCTGATCATAATGTAAAAGCTGATTTATACTTTGATGTAGCAAAAAAATTTCCCTTGAAAGATGAGTCTTTTGATTATATTTTAGCTCAAGATGTTCTAGAGCATCTTACTTTTCAGCAGGCAAAAATTTTTCTTTCTGAGTGCAAAAGAGTTTTGCGTGTTAATGGTGTTTTAGAAATTAGGGTTCCTAATTTATTTGATATTTTCAAAAGATTTAAGTCTGACCCAGAGGTTTTGTTTAAGTTTATCTACGGCAACACAGAGTCTCATAGCATTTATGGCCTTCATAAATATGGATACACGCTTAATACTCTTAAAAAACATCTTGCTTTGGCAGGTTTTAAGGTTATTGAGTCAAAATATAAGACTACTAATTTAATTGTAAAGTCTAAAAAAATCAAGTTTCCAAAACTTAAGTTTAGACTGGTCATAAGTTTGCTGGATTCAGGAGGCTATGGTGGATCTGAGATGTTTTTGTTGTCTTTGGCAAAAGAGATTAATCAAAGTTATAAAGTTCAGTTTCTAACACTTAATAATCATCTGATTAACTCGAAACTAAAGTCAAATAAAATCAAATTTACATCTATTGGTTTTAGAAATGATTTAATAGGAGGCTTTAAGGGCTTGATAAAATTTTTTTTACTACTTCCCTATTCTATTTTTAGTTATCTTAATATTTTAAAGGAATTAAAAAACAATGGTTATCAATCTATTCTTTTGCCGGGTTTTACTGATAAAATCTTAATTACACCTTTGGCAAAACTGCTGGGGTTTGATGTAATTTGGCTGCAGTATGCTCCATTGGGAGATTTGTTAAAAAAATTTTTTTATCTGCCTAAAGTTCTATATAGAATATCAGTCAGGTTTGTTGATTTGTTAGTCTGTCCAACTAATTATGCTAAAACCAAGATTATACCTGAGTTGAGATTATCTGAAAGCAAAATCAGACAAATACCTTGCGGAACTGTTTTATTGTCAAGAGTGCAAAAAAAATCATATTTGTCAAAAAGAGAAACTTTAAGAAAAAAATTGAACTTAAAAGGTTTTGTTGCAGGTTGTGTATCTCGTTTGGATAAAGATAAAGGCCAAGATGTTTTGATAAAATCAGCTGTATATCTAAAAAGAAAGCTGCCGGAATTTACAATTGTTATAGTTGGGCAAGGCGGGCAGGAAGTCTATCTTAAAAGCTTAGTTAATAAACTTGGTTTACAGCAGTATGTTAGGTTTACTGAATTTTATGAAGATGTCTACGAAATATTAAGCTGTTTTGATTTATTTGTATTCCCAACAAGGTGGGGTTTAGAGGGTTTTGGTTTGGCTCCGTTTGAGGCTGTGGCAGTTGGTATTCCAGTTATTTTAGCTGATCACCCTGTCTTAAGAGAGATCTGGAAGAATCAAGACTGGTTTTTTAAGCCTACTCCAAAGATTTTAGCTAAAAAAATCTATCAGATCTATAATTTAGACAAACAAGAAATCATTGTCCAACAAAAACAACTGCTTAGGCAGTATGATATTAAAAAAATTTCAAAGTTGTATCTTGAAGAATTGTTGAACTTAGCTAAAATCAGATCAATTTTGATTAAAGCATATAAAGTAAAACTTTAATAATTAAATTATAAAAGTTTTTAAGCTGTTTTTGTCTGCTATAATTATTTAGTTATTAGTAAGTTTTGTTTTAAACGCTCTATTTTTTTAGTTTATTGTATTAGTTTTTAACTAATTGTTTATTTAAAAAATGATTTTTAAAACAGTATCTATTGTTATCCCTGTTTATAATGAAGAAAAATTTATTGAAGCAACTATTAAAAAAGTATTAAAGGCAGACAGTTGTGCTTTAAAAAAGGAGATTATTGTAGTAGATGATTGTTCTACAGATAAAACTAGGCAGATTTTAAGACTGTTGAAAAAAAAGCATAAAGAACTACAACTAATTTTTAAAGAAAAGAATGAAGGCAAAGGATCAGCCTTAAAGTTGGGTTTTTTAAGATCAAAAGGTGATATTGTCTTAATTCAAGACGCTGACTTAGAGTATAATCCAGATGATTATCCAAATCTTTTGGAACCTTTTTTAAAAAATCAGGCTGATGTTGTCTATGGTTCACGCTTTATCTCAGATCGTCCTCACAGGGTACTTTATTTCTGGCATTATGTAGCAAATCTATTTCTTACACTTTTGTCAAATGCACTTACAAACCTTAACCTTACTGATATGGAATCAGGCTACAAAGTTTTTAAAGGAGATTTAATAAGAAAAATAGCGCCAAAACTTGAGTCAAAGCGTTTTGGTTTTGAACCTGAGATAACAGCCAGAATTGCAAAGATAAAAGGAATAAAGATCTATGAGGTTGGAATCTCCTACTGGGGAAGAACCTATGAAGAAGGTAAAAAGATAAATTGGAAGGATGGGGTTAGAGCTGTCTGGGAGATTGTTAATTATAATTTGCTTTTAAAATGAAAGAAAACAACTTTAAAGCTTTTTTTGAAAAAAAGATTTGCTTTATTCATTTTTTTATTCTTTACTCCATACTTTCTTGAAAACAAGCCTATAAACCCCAAAGATATGCAGTTTGTAGTTTTTTTAGTTTTTAAGCTCTATTGTTTTAACTTAAATTAGGTTCTTGTCTTCAAAATATTCCAAGTGTTTTATAAAAATAAGAAAAATTAGCGGCATTAATTGTAGAAATAACCTTTCAAAGCTTGCAAAGAATTGATTAGTGAAATTAAATGGAGTTATTAAATAAAAGGCTATGTAAAAACTAAATTGCAGGATTGGTAAAATGATCACGCTAACTTTTTTAAATTCTTTATTAACCAGCAAAGTTGCTGTTGAGAAAACTAAAAATCCCAAAATTATCCAAAAAAATAATCCAAACCTGCTTGTATCCAAAAGTTCTGTTATTATCAAATTAGTAACAGTTTTTCCACGAGTTATTATCTCGATAAAATTAAAAACGCTTTCTTCTGCATACAAATTTAATCCATTTTTTCTAACATATAGATACCATAGGCTAAACGGAGTTATGCTTAAAATAAAATAGAACACCAAACTGTAATTAAACTTAAACTGTTTTTTTAGAAGAGATGAAATAGTAAAAAACACAAATGCAAAAATAACAAATGGCAAAGCCTCATACTTAATTGTTAAAGCTAATCCAGCCATAATACAAGCAAATATAGAAGAAAATTTTAATAAATTGTCTTTTTTATTTTCTAAAAAGTCACAATAAAGATAGAATAACAACAGAAAAACAAAGCCTAAAGGTAGATCAGAGTATCCATTGTTAGAATACATTATAAAAACAGGACTTAAGAAATAGGAAAACAAAGAGAGAACCTTTAAATAAAAAAACTTAGTTTTTTTTTGAAAAAACAAACCTAAAAAAAATAAAAAGATAACTAAGTAAAAACTTAAATAATAAAACTTTATGGCTTGATCATTAATTGATCCAATTATTCTATAAAAGAATGCAACTATTAAAGGTAACCCCAACGGATAGGCTTTGTGTGAGTAAAGATACTCCAGCTTGGCATTAAAAAGCAGGGCATCTTCAAAACTATTTGTTAAAAATAAAGCTTTTGCTTTAAGAAACCAAATTGCTACTGTGTCCCAAGCATATAAGAAAGAAAATAACGATTCCTTTATTAGTGATGAAAAAAATAATAAGAGTGCAAGTATTGTTAATAGTTCTTTATGAAACCTAATTAGGTTTTTATTTATTTTTATTTTTAGGATAAAAATTATAAGACTTGGAGTTATTAAAATAAGATAAAGATTAAAATTAGCTAAATTACCTAATCCGAAATAATAAAGAATTGTTAAAACAAGAATTAAAAAAAAGTTACCTAAAGCAAAGTCAAAAGCCAATCTTATAAAAAAGTGGTTTCTATTAAAGAATTTACTAAAAAACAAATGAATTAATGTATCTCCAATAATAAATATAGAGATGACAAAAAATACTGCTTGAAGATATTCAAATAAATTACTTAACATAAAAAACAAAAAACTGATATTCCTCAACTCTTCTATTCACTAAGATATAATCTTTTTCGCTTTTAATAGAAATTCTATTTAGAAACTTTTTAGATTGAGGATATAGTAATAAAACATCCTTATCTGAAATCAGATAGGCTCCTTTTTCTAACTTGCTGGTTAAAATATCATTAATACTTATTTCTTTGGGTAAATTAGGATACATAAAATAATTTAAATAAACCTCTGGTTCTGTAAGATAAACCTTTATATCTTTATTTTTGAGTTCAGGTTTGTACTTATGTAAAAGTAATGTTGAAGTTTCATCTAAAAATTTCTCGTTTTGATCAAAAAAAATTGTGTAGATTTTTTTATTATTCTTTTGAGAGTCTTTAGTGATTTGGTAAAGTTCCCAGTAGGGATGTTGACCTTGAATCTGTTCATATAAGTTATTGTCTTTTAAATTGACATAGTTTAATATTTTCCCGAAATTGTTTTCATAGAAATAAAATTGTTTTAAAGAGATAAGAAAGTAAAAAAACACAGGTAAAACTAAAAGATTTTTTGAATTTGAATTCATAACGCTAAATTAGGTTCTTATTAACTTTTTGTTTTATCATATTCAAAACATATAATTTGTTCAGATTTTATTTTTTTATAATTTATCTTGTTTTGGAAATTTCACATTGTTACAAAAACATTAAAAATCCCTAACCCAGAAATACTTTTAATTGAGTCTATTTGTTTTACCTTAGTGTAAAGATTAGGGTCGCAGATGCTGGAGAACAAAATTAATGAGTTTTTATCTAATTTATCTATATCTTGTTGGTCAGGGCAGTCTTTGGGAATAAACAAAACATTTTCTATTTTTGGAAAATACATTTTATTAATTTTTCCAATAAGCTCTTTAGAATAATTTGAGGTGTGATAAAGATAATAAACCGGAAACCAACCAGTTACAAACATTTGTACAGAATTATATTTATTTTTATTTTCTTTTATGTAAAGGGCTGCATACTGGTTTGCTTCACTTCTATGCAAAGAGCTGTAAACTGAAACATGACCAAAATAGTTATGAGTAAAATTAATGAACTCTATAGCAAGAATCAAAAAACTTAAGCCCAAAAATATTTTACTATGTTTTGAAAAGATTTTAATCCAAAAGTATAAACCAATTGTAAATAATAATGTTAAAGGAAGAATCATCCCAATACTTCTGTGCATATGTATGGCATGTTCATAAGTTAATGCGGCTGGAACAGGAGTTGCAAATAAAAGAAAGATTATAAAAATAAAAACAACAGGAGAAAGAGGCAGTTGTTTGTTTTTAACATTTGCTAGTATCAACCCAAAAGACACAAGCCCGAAATAAAAATAGATTAATCCGCTATTTGGGTATCTATACCAGGCTGGGTTTGCGTTTTCTCCCATAAACAAATAAGTTGGTGAAAAATAGTTTAAGTATTGCTTTAAAAAATCTTGTACAAAAAAGACTAATTTGTTGTGAAAAACCCTTGCAGTGAGTATTGATTTATCATCAAAAATAAATTGATTATAATAATCCATATTTTTGGTTATTTCGTTTAATATTGAGGTTTGCTTAAGTCTGGCTCCTCCCCAGTCTGTTGTGCTAATCCAGAAAGTTAAAAAAAAGAAAAAAATAGTAAATGCAACTGTGCTTTTGTGGAACTTTTTAAATTCGAATTTATCTATTAGAACCAATGCAAGATAGCTTAAAGGTACAATAAGTCTAAAAGATGGATAAGAAAGATAGGAAAGCAAAAAAAAAGCAAAAGCTAGGGTTGATCTTTTTGGTTTATTTTTAGCTGAAAAGTAATAAGCCAAAGCAGTTGTAAAGAAAAATAATGCCAAGATCCCTTCAGCTGATGTGCGCGAGAACACAATATGCCAAGGCATAATTGCTAAGAAAAAAGCTGATATTAAAGCTAGAGATTCTTTTTTAAAAATATGCAAACTTAAATAAAAGATTGATACAACCGTTAATGCCCCAAAAAAAGCAATGACTATGCGTGCTCCAAAAACATTGTCTCCAAAAATAAGACTGCCTAATCCTGAAAAGTACATTGGTAAAACAGGCGGATAATCGCCCCATTTATCAAAGTAAAATATTGGCCAAGTGTTGCCGTAAAAATCTTTGCCATTCAAAATAATGAACTTTCCCATATAGGCATTTGCCGCCTCATCCTGATGAAAACCAACAGGAACAGAAGAAAGATTATAAATGCGCAAAAACAAGGCTAATAAAAAAATAATAAAAATTAGAATTTTGTTAGACATCTTAATTAATTTATGTTTTTTAAAAATATAGTATACTAAAATTTTATGAAAAACAGGTTGTTTTATCTTGTTTTAGGTTTAAGTCTACTGATTTCCTTTGTCACAATTATATATAATCCCTTTATATTTTGGTGAAATATTATTTCACACAGATATAGCTAGAGATTTATTGCTTTTAGATGAAATTCAAATAAAAAAGCTTATTTTGATAGGTCCTAGAGCCAGTGGTCTTGATGGTTTTTTTCATGGACCTTTATGGCTTTATCTGAATATCCCTTTTTATATTTTGGGTAAAAGTGATCCTATTGTCTTAGGTGTAGGATGGGTTATTCTCGCTTTTGCTTTTCTTTCCATTCCTTTTTGGATATCAAAATCAAACAAATTAATAAAACCCTCTATATTAGCACTCTTCATAACTTTTTTCTTATCAATTTTTGCCACGCATATAAAAGGGTTATATAACCCTTATGGTGCGCTTTTTTTGATTGTTCCTTTGATTTTAACTCTTTTTATTTATATTAATAATTTAAACGAAGTCTCTTTATTATTATTTTTTTTGTTTTTGGGAATGATTGTTCATTTTCAGATAGCTGTAGCTGGCCCTATATTTTTGGCAAGTTTACCTATTATATTATTTAAGATTTTCAAACATAAAAAGTTTTTGCATCTAAGGTCTATTTTGGTATTTTTATTAATAGTATCCAATTATTTATTATTTGACCTTAGGCATAGTTTTCAATTAAGTAAGGCAGTTTTAAAGTATGTCTCAGGTAGTACGGAATCGGTTCCTCTTGATCTGAATACAATGTTAAATAATAGATATAGTCTAATTACAAATGATGGCATCTATATTTTTGGCAAAAACAAATTTTTGAATTCTTTTGTTTTTTATTTATTTTTGTTTACAGCTTTAGGTTTAATATATAAAAGATACTTAAGAAAAACAAAAATTGATTCAGAAGAAAGTCTCTTTATTGTAAGTTTTTACATCTTTCTTTCTTTTTATTGTCTTTCATTAATCCATAAAGGCTGGTTGTTAGATCATTATTATTTGCCAATTATAAGTATTCCGATTTTATTAGTTGCAATAGGAACTAAATTATGTATGAATTTTTTTACAGATTTTAATTTCGCTTGATAGTATGAATAACTTTGTAATTAAAAATTTTTAAATGTTTAGTGTATAATTTATGATCTTTTAATAAGTTGTTTGATAATGGAACGATTTAGTTCTTGTGCCATTTTATATAATCCTAAATCTGGTTTTGGCAGAGCAAAGGAGATAGCAGGTAATCTTGCAGGTAATCTTGCAGGTGTTGTTCTATATGATGTGACTGCCTCTGATTTTGATAAATCAACAGCTTATCAATTAGGAATTTCTGATCAATTAAGAATTTCTGTTGGTGGTGATGAAACTCATGTAAGGTTGATGCAAGGATTAAACGGATCATATATTCTTCTTCCAGGAGGTCAGCAAAATGTATTGCCCAAAGTTTTAGGCACAAGCAATGTTGATACTATTTTAAGGGGTTAAGAAACAATTCTTTAGATGGAGATTTTGTCCCTATAAGATATGTTAGACTGCCCGATAGATATTTGGCTGTTTGGTATGTTGAGTTTTCTGCTTTGACTACTTTGGGTCAGGCGCTTTTAACTAGGATGGAGATTATCAGATCGGCAATGAATCCTTGGTCGGCTTTGCCATCTTTGAGGCGGGTTTTATCAGCAACTGCAAGAGGATTATCTGCCTTTTTATCAGCAGTAGATTTTCTGTCAAATAACTACGATTACTATGATCCTAATGATCTGTTATTAGAAATATTATTGTCTTCTGAAAATGTCTTAAGAGTTTTGGGCGGCATTGTGCTTTTGCCTCCTTTTTTTGCATACGGTAGAGCTATGTATCAAGGGATTCCTGATATTGATCCTAACTATCCTGTTTTAATCGCTCATTTACCTAGTGAAAGAATGATGGCTTCAAGGGTTGGATTTATTCTGCATTTGCTGGCTCATATTATTGATACTGGCTTTTCACAGTTAAACCGTAGAGAAACTCCTTTTGGCACAATTGGATATTTTCCATTAGACAATAATGGTATTTCTGTAGATTCTAATGGAAGACAAATTAGATATAGTAGAGACTCTATTCCTGGCAGTCAAAATATTGAATTTAAACAATGGGCTATTAAGCCAAATCAGTCTTCAGCTCGTGTGTTTAGAGCGAGTCGATAAAACTTTGTTTAAAAAAGATTGTCTGTGGAGTTTAGATACACCGTATTTTTTTATGGCTGTGATATGTTTTGCTGTTCCGTAACCTTTGTTGTTGATCCAGTCGTACATTGGCAGTTTGGTATGAATTATTTCCATAATTTTATCTCTGGTAACTTTAGCATAAATTGCTGATAAAGCTATTGTAGCTGATAAGTTGTCTCCTGATTTAATCGGAACTATAGTGATATTTTCTCGGTTATGCTCTATATTAAAAAAATCAGTTAATAACACTATTTTTTTCTTTGGGTATTTTTTTGTAAGAAGTTTTATTAATTTTGTTAAACTCTTTTTATAACATAAAGAAATGCCGAGTTTATCTATTCTTTTGTTTGAATTATGCAGTATTATTTTTTCTGCCAAATATTTTTTAGTTTTTTGTATTAAGTCAAATCTTTTTTTAGGAGTGAGTTTTTTGGAGTCTTTGATGCCAAGCTTTAATATTGGAGATGTGTTGTTAATAAACTCTTTTTTTAGGCAAAGACAGCATAGTGTCAAGGGGCCTGCTAGAGATCCTCTGCCTACTTCATCTATGCCAAAGATTAGGTCTGATTTTGTTTTATACTGGAGTTCAACTGAAAAATCAGGCTTCATTAGCTATAACTGATTTTAAAAAATCTCTAAACTCTCCGTTTACATCAGGATGCTTTAAGGCAAACTCAACAACTGTTTTTAAATACTCTATTTTGTTGCCCGTATCATAGTATTTTCCGTTTTTAATCTCAACAGCATAGACTTTTTTATTGTCTTGTATCATTAGTTTTAGGGCATCATTATAATAAAGTTCTTGTCCTTCTCTAAGATTTCTTAAGGCAGTATCTAAATAATCAAAGATATCAGGAGTTAATACAAATCCTGATACAGTTGCCAGATCTGAAGGAGCATTACTTTTTCCGGGTTTTTCTATTAGTGTTTCTACATCAATTATGCCAGGCTCTATCTCTTTTCCTGCGGCAAAGCCGTATCTGTCGTACTCTTCATCTTTTTTAACCTTTATACTAGCCAAACAAGAGGCTTGGTATTTTTCATAGGCTTGAATTAATTGTTTAAACCTTGAGGGTTCTGCGGCTATAAAATCATCACTCCAAGTATAGATAAATGGCTCATCTCCTATTAGGTGACGAACATTCAGTAATGGAGTGCCATTGCCATACGGACCTTTTTGACGAACATAAATAAAGTTGGCTAACTCAGAGATCTGATTAATCTGTTCAAGCAGATGTCGTTTTTTTTCTCCTCCCATTTTAAGATTCTCAATTAAATCCTTGCTTGGAGTGTCAAAGTGATCTTCTATGGTTCTTTTATGATAGCCGGTAACTATGATTATATCTGATATTCCAGCATCAACTAATTCTTCAACTACATACTGAATTATTGGTTTATCAACAATTGGAAGCATTTCTTTTGGCATTGCTTTTGTCTGAGGCAAAAATCGTGTACCAAATCCTGCTGCTGGTATTACTGCTTTGGTTATTTTTGTCATAGAAGTTACTCAAACTTAACACTAATTTTTTTTTGAATTTGAATATTATCAACTATAGCAGTGATATTTGCAACTCCGGGTTGAGTTGAGCTGAGATAAAAAGATGCCCTGCCGTTTTCATCACTTATGATAAATGAGGGTGTTGTTGTGCCTAATGTTGTTTGTATTGAGACTCTTTTGTCTTTTAAGGGAATATCATTTTCGTTTCTAACAAAAACATCTATGCGGGCCTTTTGGTTATCATTGATATTTATTTTTACAGGGTAAGCAATTACTATAGTCTTTTCAGCAGATGGGGTGTAATACTTCTCAGCTCTTGTCAGAGATAAAAGTTGTTCTTGGAAAAAAAGAGCAAAGGAAAAAAATAGAGAGAATAAAAAAAAGGCTCCAGCAAGGAATAGGAATTTTTTATCCATACCTTAATTTTATCAAAGAATTTTTTTTGTTTGCAACAATAAAATGTTAATTCGCATTGATTTTGCCTAGTTTTTAGGCTGACTTGCTCTATTTTCGTTTTAGAACATAGACATTGTTTTTCTGATAAATAACTTTGTAATTTGGATTTTTAAGTATAGTTTCAAAAAATTGGTCTTTTTTTTCAAAATCAAGGCCTAAAAAATTATTTGGGTTTTGTCCTTCTCTTAAATCAAATAATATGAAATCAGGATCAAAACTTTCCCAACCTGGTCTTAAAATAAAGACTTCCTGATGAAAGAAGCGGGAGGTTAGGTTGTGTTGGGCTGCTACTTTAGCATTTTTTGGAATTAGACTTATAGGTTCTTCAAGATATTCAAAATTATATTTATGTTTGTAAAATACTGGGTTGAAGGCCAGTAAAAAAGGACCATGTAATATAAATCTAAACAAAACCACGCTTGTTATAAACAAACACATTACTGAAAGGCACATTGTTTGGTAATTAAATGTTTTTTTTATATTGTTTAGTGCAAATACTGTTGACATAAATAATGTAGGAGCTATTTCAGCATTATAGTGTAAACCTAAGATATATCTGTCGCTTAAGCTCCTAACAACAATATCCAAAAATATTATGGGCAAAAGTTTTAATTGCAATAGCGGCAAAAAAAAGAAGCTTGCCATATTCCAAAACAGATTTATCAAAACTTGTTTATCAATTATTTTTTGCCAAAGTCTTATAAATGTCGTGTTAATGCTATACTCTTCTAAATAATAGTAATGTCCGCTGGAAAAGTATGGAATTATTAATTTGGTAGTTATTAGTCCATAAAATACTGAGTAAAAAAAAGATAAAACAGCTATTTTTTTCCATTTGGGATTATATAGAAAAATAAAGATTGATATGCCAATACCTAAAAAGGCTAGTGTTTCTTTAAAACCCAAAGTAATTATAAAAAATATCCAGTAAAAAAATGCTTTTTTATTAACTATAAAATAGTATGTTAATGATAAGAATAGTGTCATAACTGTTACATCTTGAAAACCATGATAAGCTGCGTTTTGCAAACCGTAGTATAAGAAATAAGCTGTTAAAACAATTATAGATGCTAATCTGCCCAAGAACTTTCTGCCAATTAAATATAGCACAAATCCGCTTAATCCTATGACTATATTATGTGCTATTAGTAATGCTTGGCTTTTGTCAGTGAACAGGTAAATAATTGAAAACAGAAAGATACTTGGATTAAAATGATCTGCCCAGATCCATTTTCCGCTTACTCTAAAATGATCTATAATTGGAGCTTTAAACTGAGCTGCCCGCCATATGGCCTGATCAAAGATGCCAAAGTCATAGTACCAAATATCATACTGCCAAAATCTATTTAATGAGATTATACTGCCTAATATGGCAAAACAAATACTTAATAAAAAAGCAGTTATATCAAAGATATTATTTTTGTTAATTTTGTTAAGGTTAAAAACAGTTTTGCAGATAAATTTATTTTTAAAGATTTTGTTTAGATTGATATTGTGTCGAAAGATGTTAATTTTCATTTATTGATTAGGTTTATAATTGGATTTGTCTTGTTCTGGTTTTAGGATAATTTATATGAAATATTATAACAGCAATTTATTATCAATTTTTTTAATTTTCACAGTTAAAAATTTAATTTAACTTATTTGCAGAAAGAATACAGTTTTAGATTATATCTCCCAAATTTAATTCTTGAAGTTGCGTGTTTATAAAGGTTATTTGTTAAGATTAAAGATATCTAAAATATTGTAAGTTGTCAAATTTTCTCTAATGAAAAAATCAAATTACTTAATAGCTTTAGGAAAAAATATATTATCACTCTGTTTATAACCTTTTTATTGATAGGGCTAATATTTTTGATTATTTATATTGTTATTAATACTAGATCGTTTTTATTTGCAATTTTAGAACTTTATTTTCTTATGAGATTGTACTTTATTTCTTTTGTTGGTTGGCAGTATTTGTCTTTTAAATTGTTGTGTTTTGTTTGATTCTAAAGAGTTTAGGTATAGTTTTTATCTTTATGCTTTTCTTTTTAATATATTAATAGGTGTTTTAATTACCCCAGTTATTTTCGTACCTTTGCCAATCTTTTGATAATTAAATATTAAGATTAACTTTAGCGTCCCTCATTGGCTTTTCAGGTTGTTTAAGTATAGTATATATCTAAGTTATATTATAATATCATTGAAATGAAAGTGCGTATTAATAAATATCTTGCTGCTTGCGGTTTAGGTTCTCGAAGAAGAGTTGAAAATTATATTAATCAAAGAAAGGTAAGCATAAATGGCAAGCTGGCAAGACTTTATGACTATGTTTATCCTGAGGCTGATACTGTAATGGTTGGAGGAAAAATTGTTAAACCTAAAAGTTTTGAGTATTACATTTTAAATAAGCCTAAAGGTATTGTTTCAACAACAAAAGATGAGTTTGACAGGAAAACAGTTTTAGATTTTGTCAGATCAAGGTCAAAACAAAGTTTAAAGATTGCAGGCAGACTTGATATTAATACTACAGGTTTGGTTTTATTAACCAATGACAGCAGATTAGTTGAAAAAATAATAGGCCCTAAAAGCAGTGTTCCTAAGACTTATAAAGTTTTGGTAGCTGGAGATTTGTCTCAAAATCAGATTAACAGACTGCAGACAGGTGTTGATCTAGGGGGCTATATTACTAAAAAGGCTAAAATTAACAATATCAAAAGGTTTTCCGGAAAAACTGAGTTTGAGATTACTCTTTATGAAGGTAAAAATCATCAGATAAAACGAATGTGCGAAAGAGTTAAGCTGTCATTTTTAGATTTGCAAAGAATTTCAATAGGAAAGCTGATGTTAGGGTGTCTTGCAATTGGTCAGGTGAAAAAACTTAAAGCAGAGTTCATTGCTAAAGCATTTGATCTTTAAAACTGCTAGTGTAATTTTAAGTTGGAGTTAACACAATCAACAATAGCTTGGTGAACTTCTTTTATTGATTTTAATTTGTTGTTTTCTATGCATTTTATTCTTTTCCAATGTCTAAATAGGTTACATAAGTAAAGATACATTTTTCTTGTTTTTCTTTGGTAATCTGTAAGCTCTTCTGTTAAATCATAGCCTTGTTTTTTTAAATAATCCCTTTTTTTCTTTTTTTGTATAAGTTTTTGGGATGTCTCTGTTTTTACATCAAGGTAAATAGTTAGGTCTTCCAAAGGAAGCAGGTTGGTTTTGTACTCAAGATCTATTATCCAGTTGATAAACTTCATTTGTTGGTCTGGTGGTTTTCTTACTGTTTGAAAAGCCAGACTTGAACTGGTATAGCGGTTGCAGATAATTATCGTATCTTGCAGTAGTAGTTGTCTTATTTCTTCTGCTACAGTTTGTCTGTCTTGGGCGTAAACTATTGATATGATCTCAGGGCTAATTTGATCTAATTCTCCAAATTCTTTGTTTAAAAATCTTGCAATTGTTTCGCCATAAATTGATCCAAAGTACTGTGGGAAGTCATACAGCTTAACTTTTTCCCCTTTTATCTTAAAATACTCAACCAGCAAATCGCTTTGTGTTTTTTTGCCGGATCCGTCTCCACCGTCTATTACTATAATTTTTCCTTTTCTGATTTGTTGGAATTTTAGATGGTCTGCAAATTTTTTAATAACATAATCTAAGTTGTCAGTATCATAAAATCTTTGATAAATATAGAACTCAGGATAGTTAAATTCAAGTTTTTTGTACTCTTTTCCTTTTTTAATTAGTCGCAAAATAGGCTTTTTTTGTTTTAATAAATCCTGAATGTCGTAAATTTCTAAGGCAGAATCGATTATAAAAAAATCTTTTAGTTTATCTCTTGTTTCAATAAGATTAATGCCAGCTAAAATTTTTCTAACCTTACTTTCAAGTTTTTTGTTTTTGAGCAAAAGCTGAACCTTCATTTGCTTTAGCCAAAATTGCATCAATTATTCTCTTCTCTACTTTTTCTGCAATTACTCTTTCAACCTCTCTGGCTCCGAATTTTTTATAGTTGGTATTTGAAAATAGATTATCCCAGTCAATCTGATTTATGTCAAATTTTATTTTGATCTTTTGTTTTTCTTCATAGGCTCTGATGATCTTTGCAACTTTATTCTTGGCAATCTGAATAATTATCTCTTTTGGCAATGGCTTGTAAAGTATTATGCCGTCAAATCTGTTTAATAATTCAGGAGAAAAGATTTTATTATCTATTAGTCTTTGTATAAAGCTGTTTTTATCTGTAGTTTCATCAATTTGATCTGCTAAGGCATTTGATGTTGCTATAATAAAAGAGAATCTGAAATCAATTTTTTCTCCAAAATCCGTTGTTAAGTAGCCTTCATCTAAAACTGTCATAAAAAGCTCCTGAATCTCTTTATTGGTTTTTTCAAACTCATCCAGCAGTAGGACATTGTATTTGTTGGTTCTTAACTTGATCTCAAGATCAGATTGAATATTTGCCTCTTTATTGCCTAAGATGTATGACGGATGATTAACAGTAGTCATATCTAATCTTACAATTTTATCTGGTGAGCCAAAAAAAACCTCTGCAATTGTTTTTGCTGTATGAGTTTTACCGACTCCAGTTGGGCCTAATAAGAGAAAACTGCCAAAAGGTTTTTTGTTTTTGCCTAGATTTAATGCTGCTTTTTTAAGAGCAAAAGACAAGTCTTTCACAGCTTGCGTTTGGTAAAGAATTTTTTTGTTTAAGGTTGATTCTATATGTATTAGTTTTCTTTTTATATTTTGAAAAATTAAAGCTGTGTTATCTTGTGTTTTAATAAAGTTTTCTATAGTTTCTGGCTTTATTATTTTTACCGTATTTTTAAGCGCAAAAGAGATCAGTTCTTCTGTAAATTTAAATAATTTTTCTGGAAAAGGAATGTCAGTAATATAATAATCTGCACTGTCTACAATTGAACAGACAGCCTCGTAGGTAAAGATAATGTTATATTTATCTTCATAATAAAAACATTTATTAAGCATTATTGTTTTTGCTTGATCTTTGGTTACTGGCTGTAGATTAATTGTTGTAAACACTTTATCAATTAGGCTGTATCTTTGTTTGATCTCAAGATATCTGTAGGATTCCAATGTCGTTATAATGTGCAGACTTTTAGATTCAAGTAAAGAGTTTATGATACTGCTGATATTAAACAATTTGTTGTCAAAATAATCAAATAAATCATCTATAACCAAGATGATATTTCCTGCATATTCAGCCTCTTTTATTATTTTTTCTATTGTTTTAGTGTTTTCAAGCAGGTTTGATGAGTTAAGCAGATTGGTCAGATTAAGTTTAAAAACTCTGTAATCATCTAATCTGTTTTTGCACTCGTTGTTATAAATTTTTTTGACCATAGCATAGATTAAACTGTGTTTACCAACTCCGTTTTCACCTAAAATAATTGTGTTTGAACCTTGATCGTTTAGCAGAGATAAAGTCAGGCTGTTTAATTCATTCTCTCGGTCTATTATTTCTGTTAAATTTGCCACAAATGTTCTTTTAGTTAGCTCCTCTGCATATTTCTCAATTGTTGGAACATAGCCGTGATCCCAGTCAACTGCAATAGGTTTAAGTTTAAAAAACCAGTTTAGCCAAGTATGATGATGGTAGTTATGCTTATGTTTAAGGTATATATCAAACCAGTCATCACCTGCTTGGAGGTGCTTGGTTTCTAAAACTCTGAGTTTTAAAAACTCTTTTTTTAGTTTTAAGATTCTTTTGGCATAAGGGTTGATTAGTTCTTGAATGTTGTAGCAGGCAAATAAAATTAAGTACAGTACAAAAAATACTGGTAGAAAAAGCAGTACAATAAATTGAACTAAGCCGTAGATTATCAGTACAGTTAATCTTATTAGAAAACCTAAAAGTATTGAGATTAGGTTAAAAATTAAATCTGATATGAACGACTCGCTTTTGTATCTTCCATTGCTAAAAACAGCTGTCTTCTTCCAAGGATAAAACAAGGTAAATAACAGTTTGTTTACTGAAAAAAAATACGGCAAAAACAACAGCAGTTTAAAATAAGATGAAAAGAAATCAGATATAGGATTCTTGATCATATTATGATCATTCTAATCAATATCTGCCCATTTTGCCAGATATTTTTTATTGTTTTAGCTCTCCTATATAAAAGTTTTCAAGATTTTCTCTTGCTCTTTCAGAGTGGGGTGTTCTGCTTCCCATTGGTTTGGTTTCAAACAACTCAGTTGCGTCTTTGCCACAGCCCTGCAAAATGGCATCTCCACCGGGGTGTCTGCTGATAAAGTCTGTAACATTGTAGACTTTATTGTGTATTGCCATCCAACAGTCGTCTTTCGTTGAGTGTTGAGCTACTTCTTCAAGTGTGTACATCATTGTTTCAGGACTGCTTGAACCACTGTTGTCTTCAGTTGCTGATGCCTCTGATGTTGGCTGGGTGTCCTCGGTTTCTGATTGAGGTGCTGATGTTTCAGTATTTACTGTTCTTGATGCAGCCTCTTGTGTTCTTTGGCGGTTAACAATATAAATAACTGCAATTAAAAGCAGAGTTAGTACAACAGCTGTTGTTATGATTACTGTTTTTGTTTTATCCATTGTATTAATTAGTTTATAACTTTAGTTTAACTAATTCCCGTATCTAATTTAAGTTTCTGGCAATTCTTCTGTCTCAATTTCCAAACCTCCTGTAAGTTTAGCAGTTATATTATAAATTACTGAAATAGCAAATCCAGTTAAAAAGCCAACAATTGTGTAAATTATTGGGAGGCTAAATATAATTTCAGTTAAGCCAGATTTTGTTCCTGTGTTTGAATCTTTTTCTAAAAATAAATCAATTAACAATAACACAACAGCTATTATTAATGAACCAATGCAAAAGGCAAGACCATAAGATTTTGCCATCTGCATTATTCCTAATTTTTTTATTCTTAACTTTGCCATTTTTTATAATATATAAAATTTTAGTCAAATGCAATATTCTCAATTAGCAAAAGTTGTCATATAAGAGTGAACTGCAGGTAATAGATTTTTTTACCTTCTTTTACTGCTAAGTTTTGGTACTTTGTTTCTTGTATTATTTCTTTGTAATCTGGGTGGTTTTTAAGAATTTCGTCACTGAAGATGTCCTCTGATTTAACTAGTATTTTTGCCTTTGCTTGTTTTAGACAATCTAGTGTAAAGTAGTAAAGCGCTTTATTGTCTGTTTTAAAGTTTATTTTTGCTCCTCTTTGGCTGATTTTTTTATAAACAGCTAAAAAATCTAGGTTTGTTAGTCTGTGTTTTGTTTGTTTTTTTCTTTCAAAAGGATCAGGAAAAACTATCCAAATACCTGCGGCTTTTTTTAAGTTAAAAATATTAATTAAGTTCTCTACTCTTTCTCTTAAAAATACTGCATTATTGAGTTTTTGCTCTTTGGCTTTTTTTGCTCCCCAGACTAATCTGTTTGATCTAAAATCCACTGCTATACAGAGAGCCTTATTATTTTTTTGCGCAAGGTAAAGCGTGTACTCTCCTCTGCCGGCTGCCAATTCGAGCAAGATTTTATTGTAGGAGACTAGTTTCTTTTTCAGCTTATTTAGGTTTTGGTTATCAAAGGTGTTGTCAAGGGTTTTAAACTCTAAAAATTTTTTAGTTTTGGCTCTGCTCATTAGTTAGAGTTTTTCAAATAAATTGTCTGGCTTGGATAGGCAAACTCAATTGATTCTTTTTCAAAACCCTGTTTTATGGCAAAGTTAATTTTTTCTTGGGTTGCTAAATAGGTCAAATAGTTAAAGTCTGTTAAATAGTAAACAGCCTCAATGATTAGAGCTGAGTCACCAAATGACTTAAATACTACCCAGTCTATTTTATCAACTTGTTTTTCAGCCTTAATCGCCTCTTTAATAATTTTGATTGCTTTTTTAAGCTTCTCATTGCTGATGCTATACTCTACTCCAATTTTTAAAGAGACTCTTCTATTTTTTATTCTGCCGTAATTTTCTACAACTGTTTCGGTAAGTTCTTTATTGGGTATAACAACTTCTTGGCCTTCAAGGGAAGTGATTCTTGTTGTTTTAATTCCAATATGTTTAACAACTCCTTTGTTTTGCCCAACCACAATATAATCATCTATTTCAAACGGCTTGTCAAAAAAAATAGAAAATGAGGCAAAGATATCAGATAAGATGTTTTGCAAAGCAAAGGCTACAGCAATACCTCCAATACCTAGTCCGGCTATTAAGGTTGAGACATTAAACCCAAGATTCTGCAGTGTCATTAAGGCAAGCAGAACCCAGACGCTTATTTTAACTAGTCTTTTAATAAGTATTAATAAGGTAGTATCTATTTTCTCTGTTTTATTACTGGTTATATCTTTATAAACAGCATCAATTATTCTGTTGGAGATCTTGGCTATTTCTATTATTAATGCAATAAGGATAGCTGAGTTAAGAATATTGTCTGTTTCAAGGGGCAGATCGGCAAAAAATTTAGAAGTTATTTTCAAAGACAACAGTAGTATTAAGTAATTAGGTAGTTTTGCCACTGACTCAATAATTTCATCATCAAACTTAAACCCTTTGGTTTTTTTAGTTAAGTTATGCAGATATTTGCTTATCAGGTCTTTGCCAGCCTCAATCAACAAGTAAAAAGCAATTGTTAAAATGACTAAGTTTAAGTAGCTGTTATAAATGTGTTCAAGTAATTCAAGAATTTGCATAGACTAAATTATACAAGAAAATATTAGTTGGTTAATTCTGTTAGGTTTGTAAAAACAGTTTTGCTCCATTTATGAAGTCTCTTAAATCAGATAAACTTAGTCTAATACTTATCTGATTTTGATCTGTGGCTGATCTGCAACTCTGAATTATCTTCATTTTAATTTCTATTGCTTTATCAATTAGTTTTTCATAATCAACTTCAGTTTTTTTTCTTCTAATGATTGCTGCGGTGAATTGGTTAATCTGGTTTCCAAGGATATCTTCAATTGCAGACACTATGTTTGAGTATTCCTTTGCTTGAAAATCTGGATCATTAGAACAGATTGTATACCAATTAGTTACAGTCGGTCCAACATCAATTTCAGTCTTATCTGACGGTTCTTGATTTTCTGTTGATTTTATTTTTTCTTCTAACAGTTCAATTAGTCTTCTTGTAAAAATTGTATGATAAGTTTCAGATTTTTGGCTCTCCTGATTGTTTTTTTCATCTTTATCATTTGTTTTATTTCCTTCTCTTACTTTTCCTATTGAGAAATCTTCTGAATTTTGATTTGGTTCCATATTTAATTTATTTAAACTTATTATATGTTATAATAACATTAATTTGTTAAGTTTGAACAAGTCTTAAATCATTTGCCAGCGCGCGTAGCTCAGTTGGTTAGAGCGCAGTCCTGATAAGACTGAGGTCGATGGTTCGAGTCCATCCGCGCGCACAGACAAAAGTCGAAAAGTTTGACTATTTTAATAACTGCTTAGTTTCATTA
Source organism: Patescibacteria group bacterium (assembly GCA_026004435.1). Classification (GTDB taxonomy): domain Bacteria; phylum Patescibacteriota; class Microgenomatia; order UBA1406; family GWC2-37-13; genus BPJC01. The sequence continues at coordinate 94,868 of BPJD01000001.1, forward strand.
AAACATGCTTTCGAGTGATTTATTTATATCTTCAAGTTCTTGAATTATTTTTCCAACAGCTTGACTTATTTGTGCAACATTTGCATTATTTTGTAATGCAGCATATGTATTTTTTAGTAGGTTAATTGAATTATTTAGAATTGATATAAGGTTTTCTTTTTCTACTTTAGTAGAAAAGTAGCTTTGATTTTGTAATGCTTCTTTGTGGCCTTCGTTTACTAAATTTTCTATATTATCTGTTGATTTTTTGAGATTTAAGATATCTTTTATTCCTCTAATTATATTTTCTATTTTTATTAGTGTTGTTTCAAGTATGTCTAAAGATTCTTGTTGGGCAGATGGATCAGAAAAAATTTCAAAATATAAATTTAATACAGATATATTATTTGCTAATTCTTGAAACAATATATATATGTGGCTTATCTTTTCTTGTTCTTGCATTTTAATTAGATCTTGTTGTTAAAAACTCAATAAATTCTAGTATTAATAGTTTAAGTGTTTTGGGTAGACTGGTTTGCTGAAGTTTGCTATTAATATTGTTTTTTAATTTCAATATCTGATTATTAATTTTAATAAAAGCAGCTGAGTTTTTAAATTTGTCTCTTATGAAATTAATCTCATCTTGAGTAAGGTTTTTGTTGCCAAAGTATTTTTGCAACTCAGTTTTAAGATTAGGATCAAGCAGAATATATTGTCTTATTAATGTTTTTTTGTTTTCTCTTATATCTGATCCTTTATCTTTGCCAGTTTCATCAGATAAAAACCCTATAAGATCATCGGTTATCTGAAATAACACGCCTAAAGTCTCAAGTATCTCTATAAAGTTTTTGTTTTTGTAAGTTTTATTATTTAAAAGAATTAATGCCGCTGAGATCGGCAGTACAAATGTGTAGCTTGCTGTTTTATTAAGATACACCTTGTAGATTTCATCAGTCTCAGGCTCATAACTGGTTTGACCAAACAAAATATCATTGTATTGGCCGTCTGCAACCTTAAGATAAATATCAAGCATAAAATCAATTAATTTGGCTTTGTTTTTATTTTCAATTTTTTGCAAAAGCCTGAAGCAGTAAAAATATATCAGGTCACCTAAATCAAGCGACAGTGATTTTCCCAGCTCAACTGCGTTATGTGAAATGTCTCTGTATTTATATTTAAAATAAATATGAACTGTCTTCATTCCTCTTCTTTTGTTATCATTATCAACAATATCATCGTGAATTAGCAAAGCTGTGTGCATTAACTCAAAAAACGCAGATAACAGCAGGAAATCTTTGGGATAGGTAGTGTTGGTTAGGTTGTTTTCCTTAAAAATGTCGTAAATTATTAAAACTAAACCACCCCTTACAGATTTTCCATTTAGGCAAAATTTTTTAAAATAGGCTAAATCTTGACTAATTCTTTTGTTCTTAGTCTGCTTAATTAGTTTATCTACAGCTAATATTACTTGTTGATCAACTATTGCCTTTTTATTTTTTAAAAGCTGAATAAGATCCATAATAAATTTTATTTCTTTGTCGCAGTAGTTTAATTAATCATTCTGCTTTGTTAAAATAAACAGGATATGACAAAGTTTGAGATTATCAACATAGATCCTTTGTCAAAACAGTTGGCTAAATCTGGATCAAGAGCTTAAAAAGCGAAAAGAAAAAAATATGCTGTTGGTTTGGCAATGAGAAAGAAGCCTTATCAGAGTATGTTGTAAACAACTCTGATATTATAGATTATCAATTCCTATGTACGGGTTTGTCCAAAGTCTTAATTTATCTGTATCTGTCGGCATTATTTTGTATTTTCTGAGGTATATTAAACACTAATGATATCTTCTCCGGAGGTAAAAAAATTGTTTGACAAACTTAATAATTTATTTTAAACTTTAACTATTACAAATTCAGTAAAAGTAAATTATGCAGTATACACTTCCTAACTTAAATTATGAATACAATGCTTTAGAGCCATACATTGATGAGCAAACAATGATGATTCATCATACTAAACATCATCAAGCTTATATTGATAAATTAAACTCTGTATTGCAGAATCACCCTGAAATTGCAGATGAACCTGTTGAGGAACTATTGGGTAATTTAGAAGGACTGGATATACCTGACTCTGATAAAACCTTAATCAGAAATCATGGAGGAGGTTATCTAAATCACAACTTGTTTTGGGAGGTTATGTCGCCTAAAAAGGATGTAGATGAACAGCTTCTTGCAGATATTGAAAATAAGTTCGGTAGTTTGAGTGAGTTTAAACAAGAGTTTGAAAATACTGCTGTATCATTGTTTGGAAGCGGCTGGGTCTATTTGGTAAGAGACAATCATAATAATCTGCAGATCATTTCTTTGCCTAATCAGGATTCACCTTATTTGAAAGGCTTAACTCCTGTTTTTGGCATTGATGTCTGGGAGCATGCTTATTATTTAAAGTATCAAAACCGCAGGGCTGAGTATGTATCAAATTGGTGGAATGTGTTAAAGCTGCTGCCTTAAATTAGAGTCTTTTACTTGTAGCTAAAAGATTAATTAGAACAGTTGTTATTTTGCTGTTTATTTGCCTATATTGAACTCAACTACTTCGTTTTCCTGCATTATATACTCTCTGCCCTCAATCCTGATTTTGCCTTTTGTTTTACAGTTGTTCCAGCCTTGGTACTGTATAAAATCCTCAACTTTAACTACTTTAGCTGAGATCATAAGTTTTTCAAAATCAGAGTGGATTACTCCTGCAGCTTGTTGGGCAGAACTGCCTTTTATTATTGTCCAAGCTCTAACCTCCTTTTTGCCTGCTGTGTAAAAACTCATAAGGCCTAGTGTGTTGTAGGCTGTTTTGATTAATCTTTCCAAAGCTGGTTTTTCTAAACCATATTCTTTAAGCAGTATCTGCTGTTCTTCAGGCGTAAATCCTGCCAGATCCATCTCTAATTTGTTGTTCATTACAATTATTTTTTCCTTTGGTTCATTAAGCAATTTCTGATAATAAGCTGTAAGCTGGTCTAGATCATTTTTCTGAAGTTTTTCTTCATCTATATTTACAACAAAGATCTCCTCTTTGGCTGTAAGCAGGTTTAACTGTTTTGCTGTACTCTGCAGGATCTGCTTTTTGTTGGGGTTTTCTTCTTGTTCAATTATGTTTTTTATCCAGACTCCCCTTTCCAGTCCTTGTTTAAACAGCTGTACTGCAGTCCACCTTTCTTTTTCTAGTAGATTCAACTTTCCTTTCGGTTCTTTTTGTTTGTTGAGTGTTTCAAGGTCTTTTAAAGCAAGTTCAATTCTTATAACTTCAAGGTCTGTTTTAGGATCGCTGGCTCCTTCTCTTATTATATTTTCGTCGTCAAAGTCTCTTAGAATGTGGCATATTGCAGTAACCTCTCTTATATGTGATAAAAATTGATTGCCTAGACCTTCTCCTTTGTGTGCGCCTTTTACTAATCCTGCTATATCAATAAAAGTAACTGTTGCTGGTATAATTGGAGGCGGTTCTTTAAGTTGCTCTTCATTTTTGACAATATCAGATAGTGGTTTAAGCCAAGGGTCAGGTACATCAACTATGCCTGTGTTTGGCTCTATAGTTGCAAAAGGATAATTGGCGGTTAAAGCCTGCTGTTTTTTAAGAACAGCATTAAATAGTGTTGATTTGCCAACATTTGGAAAACCAACAATGCCGACTGATAATTTCATACAGCTATTATATTACAACAGACTGTATTTTTGCTGTAATTTCTTTGCTATAATTTTAAGGTGGTGCTGAATCTAAAGCGATTTTATAATAAATATCATAAAAAGAATAAAGAATATTTTAAGGTTATATCTGATAATAACTTTACTTATTTTTATTTAACCAAACTGTTATCAACTAAAGAAGTAAATAACTGCCAAACTTTTTTGGATATAGGCTGTGGCGTTGGGACTTTGTCTTTATATCTTGCAGAAAAAGGCAAAACTGTCTTGGGGATAGATGTTTCTTCAAGAGCTGTCAGAATTGCCAATAGAGCTAAAAAACATCTGGGTTTAAAAAATGTAGCTTTTAAGACTGTTTCTTTAGAGGAGTTTGCTGTTTTTGAAAAATTTGACGCTGTCTTGTTGGTAGAGGTTTTGGAGCATATTAAAAATGATCAACTTATGCTTAATAAAATAAATAATTTATTGCGCAGGAATGGTTTGTTAATTTTAACTACTCCCAGCAAGAGCAGCATAATGTACAAGTTGGGTTTTTATAACAATTTTGATCAAAGAGTTGGTCACTTGAGGCGGTATACTAAGTCTGAAGTTGAGCAAATGCTTAACAAGTCAGGATATAAAATTGTTTACCTAACTGAAAAAGAAAGTCTGTTAAGATCTCTGTTGTTCACAACAGGTTTTGGTTTTTTAATCAAATTTATTAAAGGCCCGTTTGTTAGGTTTTTGCATTTTATTGATGAGGCGTTGGGTAAATTCTTGGGTTATACAGATATTCTGGTGATTGCTCAAAAAGTTTAGTTTTAAGCTGTTTGAGTTATTGTTTTGTACTCATTAATTAAGATTTTAGTAATTTTGCCGGGTTTGCCTTTGCCTATTTTTATGCCGTCTATCTGTACAACAGGCATAATCTCTTTGTTTGATGCGGTTATAAAAGCCTCTTGAAATCTTTTTATATCTGCAGTTTTAATTGGAGTTTGTTTATGTTTTATGTTAAGTCTTTGAGCAATCTTTAAAACTAAGTTTCTTACAGTACCTATAAGGATATTGTCTTTTGGAGTTATTAAGATATTGTCAATTACTGCAAAGAAGTTGCTTGTTACGCATTCGTATAAATAGTTTTTGTCAGTATATAATGCCTCTACTGCTCCTTGTTTTCTGGCTTTTTCAAGAGCTATGACTCCTGCAGTATAGTTTAATGTTTTTGCTTCAGGCAAGACTCTGGAAAATTCAGTTGTGATAAGTTTTATACCTTCTGTATAATACTTTTTTGGGTAGTTGACAGCTTTTTTAAATAATACCATAAAGTTTGGTCTACTTGGCGTGATAGCATCTTGAGAAACTCCGCCTGTTTGAATAATTCGAATGCTTAACTCTGATGGTGGGTTTCTTTTGATGCCTTCAGTTATTATGTTCTTGATCTTTAGTTTAGAGTACTTTGGTTTTAGCCCTAAGATTTTAATTGAGTTAAAAAATCTATCAAGATGTTCATTAAGTAAAAAAGGTTGTCTGTTGTAAGTTCTTAAAAAGTCAAAAACTCCAAAACCTCTTAAAACAGCAAGATCAAACACACTGATTTTGGCTTCTTTGTCTGTTATCCATATAGAGTTTATAAAATGATACATAATTATGAGCCTCTGGGAGGAATCGAACCTCCATCTGTGGTTCCGAAGACCACTGCTTTATCCATTAAGCTACAGAGGCAAAATAAAAAATTTATGGTAAATTACTAAACTATTATATCAGTTATTTTTTAGGTTTTAAGTATGTTTGAGTCTGGTATTAAAAATAGTAAATACCCAAGTTATGATTCATTTTTCCATTTTCTTAACCTTGAGGTGATTTCCTTAATTTCAGAACTGCAGCAAATGCTAAGTTATTTATCAATAATTAATGATTCTTTATCTTATTATGAGAATGTGCTGGCTGATCTTGATCCTTTGTCAGATAATTTTTTTAGCATTTATTTAGTTTATGAACTTTTGAAAAGAGAACAAATGATACAGGAGGCAAATATAGCTTCTATCTGTCAAGAACTGCAACATAGTTATGCTAAATTTTTTTATAGCCAAAATCAAAATAATTAAGGATCTTACCCGATTAACTTAAACTTTCTTAACAATTTATTAAATTTACATCATTTAATTTAACCTGCTTTTGTTCAGTTTATTATCCAACTGAACATTAAATAAAATTGTTTTTTTTATTCTTGAAGTTTGCGGAATTTTATTAAACCTAAGACGACCCTATTATTCAATGCAAAAGCTTCACTTTTTAATGTAGTCAAATGGACAAGGTTTAATAATTAAGAGGGCGTATCAGTCTAAAATAATTCGCTTTAAAGATTATGTTAAAAATTATACTTTGTTTATTTTTATTGAATAACTATAAGATTTTAAGGCAGTTGTTGCTTTGTCTTGGATTAGGTTTGTTGTTTTGGTTAATTTTGCGGTTTGTTTTTATTTAGAATCTTTTGTTGTCTTTTTAGCAACCATATTACTTGTTGATTTTTAAAAACTATATGATATAATTACGGTTATGAAAAAAATACTTATAGTTTTTTTTACTAGTATTGCCTATTTTTTTGCTAGCACACTTGTGCTTGCCAGCGGACAGTATGGTCAGTATGGATCACCTAGTTATGTTTCTTCTTTATTAATTGACAAATTAGTTGTTAATCCTGCAACTGGAGAGTATGTAGATAATTTGTCAGTCTCTGACAACAAATTTGCTCCGTTATCTTATGTTTATTTTAAGCTAACTGTAAAAAATACTGGTAATGTAGATATTGCTGGAGTTAAGGTAATTGATTATTTGCCTAGTTATTTAGAGTATGCAGATGATAAAGGTGAGTATGATGCCAGTACCAGACAGCTTAAGATTGAGATGGGTGATTTTAGGGTTGATGAAACCAAGTCTGTAATTTTTAAGGCAAGAGTTGTTTCAGCCAATAATCTGCCTGCTGAAAAAAGTGTTCTTTGTTTAATCAATAGGGCAGTTGTAGTCTTTGATAATCAGGAAAAAGACTTAGACACTGCTCAATTTTGTGTAGAAAAAACAGCTGCAGCTCCTGCAAAAGAAACAAAAGAAATGCCAAAAGCAGGTACATCTATTCCTGTTTTTGCATTAATGTCTTTAGCTTTTGGCTATATTGTAAAAAAGCAGCTCTCTGTTTAATTGGTTTAATTCCTATTATTCATTAACTTCGCTCTTAGAGTAGATAGATTAAAGCCACTGATTATTTTTTTTTCTTTTTCGTGATATAATAATAGTGTTTGGTCGGTTAGCTCAGCTGGCTAGAGCGTCCCGTTGACATCGGGGAGGTCGGGGGTTCGAGTCCCTCACCGACCACCAGAGAAGTTAGGCCGTTTAGCTCAGCTGGCTAGAGCGTCCCGCTTACATCGGGGAGGTCGGGGGTTCGAGTCCCTCAGCGGCCACAGAACTAGCCAAAAATACTTAAAGGATTTTATATAATTTGTTTATGATAAAACTTATCTGCGGAGAAGATGAGACTTCTGCTTATAATTTTTACTCTGAGCTTAAAAATAAATTTTTAGCTAAAGGTTATCGAGTTTTTCAAGGTGATTCTGATAATTTTTTTGATATCATAGCAAAAGTTGAGTATTCCTCTACCCTTTTTGGTCAAAAAAACGCCTTTTTTTTTCAGGGTCTTCTAAAAAAACTTGGCAAAAACAAGGATTTTCTCAGACTGCTTGAGTTTTTTAAAAAATCATCTGCTGATTATTTGGTTATTATTGATTTAGTAGATGAAAAAACAGCCTTAAAGTTTTTGGATTCAAAAAATGTCGTAAATTTTTCATATCCGGATACGCTTTGGAGTTTGCTTGATAATTTTTCTCCTGCAAAAAAAGAGTTTTTTTTGCAAAAATTTAATGAAGTAAGTAAAAATACTGCAATTGAGCTGATTTTCTTTATGCTGGCAAGACGAACCAGAGAGTTGATCTTAGCCAAAGAAGATCAGCTTCAGGCAACGCCCTTTTGGCTGAAGAATAAACTGAAAAAACAGGCTCAGGACTGGAGCTTGGCTAAACTTAATGCGTTTATTGATCATTTTCATACAATTGATCTGCGAGTAAAGACCTCTGCAACGCCATATTCCCTAAAGGATCTGCTTGAGATAGTCTTCTACTTTGGGCTTTAGTTTTAAATTTTTGCTTAGAAAGATCTCAAATGGCAATGTGTCTGTATTATGTAGGGATTTTAAAATTTTTAAGACTTCTTGAGTATCTCAAAAATAAACTTAAAATTGCAAAAAATAAACAAAATCAAAGTGTAAGATGTTTAGTTGGATAATCAACTGAACACTTATTCAATAAAATATCTTATACAAAAGGTTAAAATTTCTCATTTGTTTGCATAAGTTCTTCTTTAAGTTTTAGTATTGAATTTTTTGTTAATAGAATTATCCTTAGGTATTTTTACTCTTGTATAGATGAGTTGTCATTAATCTTTTATAGGCTTCTTAAAAGTATTTTGTAAACTCAAAATTATTTGTTAGTACTTCTTTTATTTTCTATTAATGGGTATTCTGAATAACTTAACAAATATCAAAGTCGAAGAAGCCTAATTTTGTCTTGTACACTATAGCAAATGATATCTTTTTGTATACTTGATTGCTGTGATTATATGCCCTTTATACTAAAAATTAAATTTTAAACTGCAGTATTTTTGCAATAAAATTATTTATCTTTTTTTGATAAGCTTTGTTATATGTTGTTATATGTTTATACCTATGTTGTAGAATAATCTTAACTTGACTTGATTTTTTTTCTTTAATGAATTAAAGTATGATAAAGTAATATATTATAAATTTTGAAGTTTTATTATGATAAACCCTTCAATTTTTAAAGCCTATGATATCAGAGGTGTTTATGACAAAGATTTTTCAGCAGATGATGTTGAGAAAATCATTAGAGGTATTTACAAATTTTTTTCAGAGTACTTTGGCAGTCAAGAATTGGTTATCAGCCTTGGTAGAGATATGCGCAACTCTTCTCCAGAGATATACCAGAAAGCCTTGAACACGCTTTTGCATTATCCTGTTAAGGTGCTTGATTTGGATCTCTGTTCTACTCCAGGATTTTATTACTCTGTTTTAAAGCTGTCGGCTGATGCTGGTATTCAGATAACTGCTTCGCATAATGCAGGCGAGTACAATGGCATTAAGTTTGTTATGAGAAAGGGTGATAGGATTATTAAGGTTTCAGGAGCTTTTGGTATGGATCAGGTTAAGGAGGCTGTTTTATCAGAAAGTTTTGTGCCGTATCAGGAAAAAATAGGAAAAAAAGAAAGTCATCATCACTTTGATAATATTTATGTGCAGGATACTATTGCTTATATGGGTAATCCAACTTATACCAAAAAGTATAAAATCGCTGTTGATACAGCAAATGCTATGGGAATTTTGTATCTTAGGCCTTTTTTTGAACGCTACAGCCAAAACTTTCAGGTGAATTATATTAATCAGGACCTAGATGGCAGTTTTCCAGCTCACTTAGCTGATCCATTGGTAGCTGAGAATTTAAAACCTTTGCAGGAGTTGGTAAAAAAAACATCTTCGGATTTGGGTGTTGCTCCGGATGGTGATGGAGACAGGATTTTTTTTGTTGATAATCAGTTTAATATTATTAACCCGACCTTAGTTACTGCTTTAATCTCTGATTATGCTTTTTCAGATAACAAATCTTATACAGTTGTTGTTGATGTAAGGTATACCAGAAATGTTGAGGCTATCTGTAAAAAATATAATAAGAACTTGACTTTAGTCAGGGTTGGTCACTCTTTTATTACAGAAAAAGTCAATGAACAAAAGGCTTATTTTGCAGGTGAGTCATCGGGCCATTATTATTTTTATGATTTTGGTGGAGCTGAAAACTCTCTTTTAGTGCTGATGTATATGCTTAAGGCTATAGATGAAAAAAATAAGCCTGTTTTTGAGATTGTGAATTCTTATGCTGCAAGTTTTGAGTCTGGAGAGTATAACTTTGTTTTGCCTGACAATTTAACAGCTGATCAGCTGTTTAATAAATTAAAAAAGTTGTACAAAGATGCTCAAGTGCTGGAAATTGATGGATTTACTGCTGAGTTTTCAAACTGGAGGTTTAATTTTAGATCATCAAATACTGAGCCTTTGGTTAGGCTTAATCTTGAGGCTGATTCAAAGGATCTGTTAAAAAGCAAACTTAATGAACTGCAAGAGTTTTTGCGCAGTAATGGTTTGCGTCCTAAGGTAGAATAGATTTATCTAACAAGAAAAAATACTTCAAATAAGGTATAATATGATCTATGTCTAAATCTACTCAGGAGAGCATCAAGCTGTCTGTTTATACAAAGGCATTGATTGATTTGCTCAAAAGCATAAAACCAAAACCTAAAGCAGATGAGTTGTCTAAGGTTGAAGTTTCTTCTACTGCTTCTTTTTTTGGCTTATTTTATGAAAAACTACGCAACTCGATTGAGTACAAAGAACAAAACTTGATCAGAAGATCTGCGATAGAAAGAATCTTGAAAAGAAGATTAGCTCTTAATCCTACAGGTAAAGATGAAGCTGAGAACTTAATTCGGGAATTGTTGTGGGCAAGGTACTTTCCTCCTGGTTCTTTAACTTATTCAGACATCTCTCAGGTCCAGCAATTATTAGATAAATACATAGTTTTTTATAGAAAAACAGCCAGAGGGAAATCCAGGCAGGATAAGATTTTGATCTCAGAGTTTATTATGTCTTTATTAAGCTGTGAGATTGAAGAAACTTTAGCCCCTGAGCAATCTCTTAAGCAGGAGTACTTTAATTACTTTGTTTTTCAGGTGCTTAAAGGCAGAATCAAGTTTGAGGATCTAACCGATGAAAGTCTGCAGGAACTTTATGTTTTTGCGGCTGTTGACAAAACCTTTTCCAAATCAGATACTCATTATCTGCGTTATCATATCTTTAAACTGCTTTACGGCAGATTGCAAGATTTAAGTCAGTCTGATTTGAATAAATTAGCTCTTACTTTTTTAAAAGAAATAAAGTTGATTAACTCAGCTATATCAAGCTCTTATCTGGATCAGCTTTCAAAATTTGTCAAATTTGATCGTCCTGCTTTTTATATTTTACAGGATCTTTTTGATCAGAATCTTAAAGATATTGAAAGAATTTTGACCAATGAGGCTGTTTTAAGAGAAAAAGTAGTTGAGATCTGCAATATGAGGTATGAACAGACTCAAAAAAAATTGTCTTCAGCTGCGTTTAAAAGTTTGGTATATGTTTTTGTTACCAAGATGTTGTTTGCCATAATTTTAGAGTTTCCTTTATCTGCGTTTTTGTATGGTCAGGTTGAGTATTTTCCTATAGTAATTAACTCCTTGTTTCCTCCAACTCTACTTTACATTATAGTCAGCTTAACCAACGTGCCCTCTCATGATAATACAGAAAGAATTTATGAAAGAATTGTAGATATTATCAATGCTGACGCAAGTTATGAGAGAGCTAAAGTTTTTGTAACAAGAAAACCTAAAGAAAAAAAACCAATTCTAAAGTTAGGTTTTACTATTTTTTACGGCTTTACATTTTTTGTTGTCTTATTGTTAATATCTAATCTTTTAGATTTGCTAAACTTTAATTTAATCAGCAAGTCTTTGTTTATTTTTTTTGTAAGCGTAGTCAGCTTTTTTGCTTATAGAGTAAGAGGTATAGCCAATGAGTATAGAGTGATTTATAAAAGACCTATTTTTAGCCCGATTATTGATTTTTTTTCAATGCCAATACTGTCTTTAGGCAAGTTTTTTAGTCAGGAAATAGGCAGACTTAATTTTTTTATAATTATCTTTGATTTTCTTATTGAGGCTCCGTTTAAACTTTTGGTTGAGATTATAGAAGAATGGGTGCGGTTTGTCCGCACTAAAAAAGAAGAGATTATGCCTTAGTTTTGTTTATTTTTATCCTATAAAAGGTTAATCTCAGTTCCCGGCATTGGGTAATTAAATATTGCTGCTGCGTTTTTATCAGTTCTTGTTTTTTCAAAGTCAAGCCTTACTGCAATCTCTAAAAAAGGATTGTCGGGTTTGCCTGAAGAGCCCGGGAAAATAACTAATTTGTTTGGTTCTTGCCCAAACATATTATCTGTAAAAACAGCTTTTTGTTTAATCCCATTAATTTCAATAATTATCTGCTGGTTAAGATTAGCCTTTCCTTTAAAATCATCTGCTGTAATTGTTGTTTTAATATTGCCGTAATTGTCAATATGGCCTACACGAAAGCCTCTAATCTCAGGGATATAGTTTACATCTATTTCTTCAAGCTCAAACTTTTGTTCTTGGCTTTCAAGCAGAGCAGAGATTATTCTTGGGTAGTTGTCTCGCGATCTAAACTGACTGCCTTTATCAAGCGGGGGGTAATAGAATAATCTCTGAACTTTATCTTTTACAAGTGAAAAGCTATAACCTGAGTTTGGCCCGATTACATAAGTCCCTGATGTTAAAAGAGCGATTACTCCTTTGGCTCCGTGACTTAATCTTACTCCTGTATCTGTGTGGTTTCTAAAATCTGTGTTTATAAAAAATACTGTGTTTTGCGGATTGCCGTATCGTTCAACTGTATTAGTTAATTGAAGCAAAAGAAAAGCTGTGTGAAAAGTTGATGGCTGTGATGAGACAAAACTAATATCAGCAAGATTATTGGTGTCTAAAAAGCCATCTATAGCTATTTTTACCTCTTGTTGGGCTAATGTGTCTTCAGCCCAGTCTGCTATGACAATAAGTTTTTTCATAACTTTACTTAACTTTTAAACTTGTAATTTTTAAACTTTTGTGTTCAGATACTACCTGATCAAAAATTAGTCTGTATAATTTTGCAATAAAACTTTTATTAATCTCCAGTTTTTTAGCTAAAGCCTGCATTTGCTCAATTTTTTCTTGTTCTCTGTTTATATCTTGTTCAGGTAGATTGTTTTTGGCTTTATACTCTCCAATCTGTCTGGTTATCGCAAATCTTTTGCTGAGAAGGTTTATTAGTTTGGCATCAATAGCATCAAGTTTTTCTCTTAAATTTAATAATTTATTAGATTTCATATATTTATAAATTATACAGCATAAAAAGATCTTTGCAGACTTTTTATGCTGACTTTTTTAAATTTTGTGTTAATCTTATAGCTATGATCTAAATTTATTTATAATATTAAATAAGCTATGATCAATATTTTAACTTTATTCAGTTTTAAAGGTTTTTCCTTCAAGTATTTTGTCTTTTTAAATGTGATTTTTATATTTTTAGTTTTGTTAAATGTTAATTTTATAGTTATGGCTTATGAAGCCTCAAGCAGGGACAAAAAAATTAGACAGCTTGTTTATGAGTTTGATGAGTTAAAGTCTGTGAACTACAATGCTCCTAATTTTTCTTTGAAGTCTGATTTTTCTTTATACGATGCCAGATCAGCTAACTTAAAAAAATTTATTCGCAAGTATTATCCTGAGTCTCCGCTTTATGATTTAAGCGATAAAATTGTTCAGATTTCAGACAAGTATGGCTTGGATTATAGACTTTTGGTTGCGATTGCTATGCAGGAGTCTAATTTATGCAAAAGAATTCCTGAAAACTCCTATAATTGCTGGGGTTGGGGTATTTATGGCAGTACTGTTACTAGGTTTTCCAGTTATGAAGAAGGTATTGAAACAGTTGCCAGGGGTTTAAAGACCAATTATGTTGATAAGGGGTATAATACAATCTACTCTATAATGAGAAAGTATAATCCTTCATCTACAGGCAGTTGGGGAAATGCAGTTTTAAGGTTCTTTTTAATTTTGGAGAATCTTTAATTTGAGCTTCTTGCAAGTTTTAGCTCATCTGAAAAAGCATAACTGTTTCCTTTTTTCTTTTTTAAAGATAAAAATAAAGAGCCTCGTTTTTGCATTTTGCCTCTGAAGGTTGCCAGCCAGCCTTTTGACTCAGCTGCTTTTTGTCTTAAGTCTCGTATTAAGCTTAGTAAAAACTCAAAAAAACTAATATCGTACTGGCCCAGTTTTTGATTCTTTTGATTGATTGTAGCTTTAGAGATGTTTTCTACCTCTGAGCTAAAACTTTCTGCTGTTTTTCTAAATGCCTCAATTTCCTGCCTTATGTTTTCAAGTATTTGTTCAATTCTTCTGGGCACTTCATACATTTCTCTATACTCAAAAGCTGAAAATAGTTTTATTGGGCCTTCATTTGGTCTTAGTTTGAAATTTTTCTTAAAACTAGATTCTCTTTTTGTTGAGGTTTCTTCTGGTTTTTGAATATTCCTAATATCTTGAATAATGTTTTTATCTTTTTGCCTGTTATTTTGTAGATCAGTTTCTCTTTTAGATCCGGGAGTAATTAACCCTATTAACTCCTTAAAAATACTGGCTCCCATACTGCCAAACTCTGAAACAGTTTGTTTGGCAATTTGAGGAACTAATTCTGTTGCCTGTTCAATCCCTGAACTGGCTGGATTACTATGGGATCTAACTTTTGACATTGCAGCCTATTCTATAGGCTGTATTTTACTATATGGATGTTAAAAATTCAAGTGTTTTTTGCTTTCTGAGGCTGGCTGCATAGTAATACAGCATTTCTTGGTTTTGCTTCTCTTTTTCCCAAGAATCTTTTTTTAGCAGTTTTTTTATTTCCTCAAGATCAACAGTAATATTTTCCTTATCAGCAATCTCTGCTAATAAAAGTTCAACTTTATAAGCTGTTTTGATCTCATCAGCATATTTTTTTCTTAGTTGTTCTGCAGTGGTATTTTTGCTTACTAAGTATTCTTCAAACTTCATTCCAGCTTTCTTGATATCATCAATCAAGTCAGCTATTCTGTTTTTAACTTGTCTGTCTATGAAAATTTGTGAGATTGACAGTTTTGTTTTATCAATTAAAGCATCTAAGATTTTATTCAGATACTCCTGCTTTTTTTTGACTTCGTCTTCTTTGTCTTTTATTTCTTTGCCAGGAAGCCAGATCTCATCTTTTTTGGCCTCTTTTTTGATATCTGTGACTATTTTTTTATAATCAGGCAATGTTATGGTTGGAGTTTGAATTATTATGAGTTTAAATTTCCAGTCTTTACCTTCTCCAATATCAAGGTCCTCAATAATAGGTTCTGCAAATGGTTTCAAATCGTCTTTTTTAACCAGATCAACATAAACATCAGAAAACACAATTCTGGCAACTTCATTGATAAGTTTTTCCGGAGAGATATTTTTTCTGGCAATGTCATCAGGAATTTTGCTTCCGTCTCTGAAACCCGGAACTTTGAGCTGTTTTTTTAGGTTGGCTAATGCTTGTTCTTCTGCTTTTTTAACCTCTTTTTTTGCTACTGTAACATCGTAGATTTTTTCAGTTGGTTTTGATTTGGCTGTTTTTGCTGTATAACTGACCATACTTGATTATTCTATAATATTGATTGACAAAATCAAATGCTGTTTTTTTTCTTCTCGGTTAAAGTCCTGAATTAATTTAGTTATTTTGTTGCTCCAGTTAGGGTCTTGAGCGTATATTTTGCCGATCTGGTAGATATCGTTAGTCCCGTATTTATTAATAGTTTCAGCTGTTTTTTTAATAGCTGATTCAATTGAGTCAAATTTATAATACCCCCCTGCATAACCAAAGGGGTTATTATTGGCTTTTATATATCTTTTGCCGAAACCAGACTCAACTCCTGCTATTGACGGCAGTAGATAACAATCAAATTCATAGTTGCTGCAGGTTTTGGCAAATTCATAAGCGTAGTGCCTTAAGGAAGAGTTGTGTTTTTCTAAAACAGATCTAATTGCATGTGTTTTAATAAACAGATCAGACTGTATAAACGGTTTCTCTTTTGGCAGTGCTTTGTCTGTAGTCACTGCAGACTCACCCGCAACTTGGGCTGTTGCGGTTTGCGCAAAAATAAAAATAAAAATTAAACCGATTAGTATTTTTTCAAAAAGATTTGTGACCATAAAAAAAATCCTAAAGCCTCCCAAATATTTGTAAGGTGGGAAACCTTAGGATCTGTTCTAAATTATAGCATACACTATAAGATTGTCAAGTACTATTTTAAAAATGTGTATAAAAAAAAATAATAGGATAATTGACTGGTTTGCTTAATTGATATCATATTATATAATTAACAGTTATTTGCAGTTTTTCAAGTTTTTATGTCTAAAAAAAGTTTTTTTGTTTACACCTTCGGCTGCAGGGTTAATCAGGCTGAGTCTGAGGCTATTGTGTCTGATTTTGTTAATAATGGTTTTTTTATTGATCAGACAAACCCTGAATTTTTTATAATTAACTCCTGCGCAGTTACTCAAAGAGCTGTGGCTGAGACCAGAAAGCTGATAAATAAAGTCAGAAGGGATCTGCCTGAGTCAAAGATAATCTTAACCGGCTGTTCTGCTAATTACTGGATGAGGACTGAAAATAAGGCTGTGCTTGAGAGTTTAGATTATGTTGTCCCAAATGTAGACAAAGATTATTTGTTTGATCTGATACAAAAACGATTTTTAAATCAAGGTAAGGTCAGCGAGTCAAATTTAAGCAAAAGGGTGCTTGTAAGCAAATACAGCAAATCAAAGAGAATTTTAATTAAGATACAGGACGGCTGTCATAGATTTTGCAGTTTTTGCATAGTTCCTTATCTTAGAGGTCTGCCAAAATCATATAAAATCAGTCAAATACTTGAGGTTTTAAACAGCAATACTTGGGCAAAGGAGGCAATTTTAACAGCTATCAATACAGAGGCATACGGCAGAGATACTAACGAAAGTTTTGTAGATCTTATTAAACAGGTTTTATCTAAAACAAAGCTTGAGAGAATTAGTTTTGGTTCTATTCACCCTTGGTCTTTATCTAATGATTTTCTTAAGCTGTATGCTGATATCAAGTCTGGTCAAGATAAATTTAGATTTGTGGATTACTTTCATATTCCTTTGCAGTCAGGTTCAAATAAAGTATTGTCTCTAATGAAAAGAGAGTATAAAATTGAAGAGGTAGCGGATGCAATTATGAGTTTACATAAAATAAATCCTGATATTTATTTTGGCACAGATATAATAGTTGGTTTTCTGGAAGAGTCAGACAAAGATTTTGAAGATACTTATAGTATTCTTAAAAAACTTCCAATCTCTAAGTTTCATATTTTTAGGTACTCTAATAGGAAGCATACTGCAGCTTATTATCTAAGTCAAAGATTAGAGGCTGTGCCTGATTCTATAAAAAAAAGCAGAGCTGAAAAGTTAATTAGATTAGGACAAGAAAAACTTTACGCCTTCAAACAGAGTCTGATTAATAAAGAGTTCCCTGCTTTGATTTTGGCAAAGAAAAACAAAGGCTTTTATACAGGAGTGTTAAGCAATCAACTGCCTGTGTTAATTAAATCCGACAAAGTTGAGGTTGGTCAGATTTGTAATGTTGTCCCTTCTGACTTAATTAAGGGGGACTTAATTTGTCTTTCAAATTAAAAGTTATTTTTTGTATGTTTAATTATGCAGCTTAAGAATTATGCTGTTTTGATTGAAAATAACAAAATATTGCAAGAGTTAAAAAAAGAATTTCCTTTTTTGTCTCCTGTTAATTTGGTTGATATTTATGCTGATCAATTGAACAGAAATTTGTATAACCATGTGTTATCTCATTGCAATAGATTGACAGAGCTTAAAAAAAACATTAACATATCAGATAAAGATTATTTTGAATCTTTGATTGCTATTTTTTATCATGACTGCGCAAAAGTTTTAGGTAAATTTGTCCGGAACAATATTAGTCTAAAAAAGATTCTGGCTTTGCAGTATGGTCATAGCATAGCGGCTAGGAGATTGTTTTTTTATTTTGATCAGCCTAGGATGGCTCATCACCTAAGGCACAACTCCACAGATTTTGTCTTGGATATAGCAAATCGCAGGGTGACTATACCTCAGTTGCTTCTTAATGTGCTTGATAAGACAGATATATCTGGTAAAGTTGTTTCTGTTGAGGAAAAGTATGCTTCGATCTTACAGAAAATAGGACATCACAAAGAGTATGATGATTTCTCAGAAAAAATAGCCTGCAAATATATAACTAGAGTCTTGAAAACTAATTTTAACTTTAGGGAATACGAGTTTTTAGCAGATCAGAATATCCCCAGCATAAATGTCTTATTTTTACAGAGGTTTGATGGTAAATATTGTCCTCCAATAGGCAAATATAAGGATACTAATTCTAATCTTAAGATTGCTGAGTTTTTAAGTCGTTGGGGGTATAATTCAGAAATTCTTCATGAAGGAAACTTTAAAAAAATTGCTTATGATGGATCTGTTAAAATTTTAGGCTGTGATAAAAACACTATAGATGATCTTTTGCCTATTTATGTTGCCAAAAAGGATCTAGTCTTAACAGAAGGGTCAACTAGAAGGTGCAAAGTTATTAGCAAAATTAAACCTGCTCTATCTGCTCAAGTTTTGTTGTTAAGAACCTTAGCTACAGGAAAATTCAGCAGAAGAAGGGCTTGCAATGCTTTATCTGCAGATGAGGTTTGGGTTATGACTGATGAGATGAAGTCTATAATTGAGCAGTCTTTTAATAAATATTTTGGCAATAATAAAAAAGTTCCATCAGTTAAAGTTTTGCAAAGCGGGTATGATCCTAAGTATTTTTATGTGGATGAAAAAATTAAAAGAATTAAAGGTAAGATTGTCTATGTTGGGGCTGTTTCTAAAATAAAAGGAGTAGATATACTTTTAAAATCTTTTAAAAAAGTCAAGGCTAAACTAAGTTATGCGCAGTTGCATATAGTTGGTGATCCTTATATATATGGTTATATTAATAAATTTGATTTGTCTAAGCTGAAAAAGATTAATGGCGTTGTCTATCATGGAGTGTGTTCGGCTTCTGATGTTGCTAAACATTTAAAAACAGCTCATGTCGCTGTACTTGCGACAAGGATCTATGAGACTTTTGGCAAAGCGGCTCAGCAGGCTAGGTTGTGCGGTACAAAACTTATTGTATCCAAAAACGGATTTTTGCCTTTTCATGTTCAGAGTAAAGAAGAAGGCATTGTTCTGGATACTCTTAATGCAGACAGCCTCTCTGCGGCGTTGTTTAAGATACTATCAGAGGATCCTCAGACTGTGCCTCCTCCTATTGATCGTTATCACTTTTGGCGTATTACAGCCTTAGATTTTATAACTCATTATAATCTGCTTTCACGCAGGGTTATACAGAAGCTTCAAAGGAGATCTTAATTTAACTTAGCTTAATCACATTTTTTAACAGACATTCAACTGTATTTGTTGTATTTTTTATATATTTTTATATATAATATGTTTATGATTTCTCAGGTGTATAAAAACAAACCGGTAATTATTTTTATTATTATAGTTTTGTTTTTGGTTTTGATTAGTTTTTTTCTTCCTTTAAATAACGGTCTGCAGTTTGCTGGTAAATCTTTGGGTTATACAGAGGATAACAGATTATTTTCAGATGTGCCTGATAATTTTTCAGACAAAGGCAGTGGTTCAGAGATTGTTTCTTTGCAGGCCACTGAGCCAAAGTTATCAGAGACTGCTGAATATAATGTTGGCACTAATAGCACTAATCGTATGTATGAAAAAGGTTTGGCTGTTACACTTACTGTTTCAGATATACAAAGCTTCAATGATCATTTGAGTAATTTTGTAGCTTCTGTTGGAGGTTTTTTTATTGACAGGTCTTTATCTTATCCAGAAGAAAATTATTACGGCAGGGCTAGTTTTAGAGTACCTGCAGATAAAATAGGTCAGGTAAAATCCTTTTTTAAAGGAAATTCCTTAAAAATTGTCTCTGAGGTTGAGTATAGTAATGATATAACAGACCGTTATATTGATATTACTCAAAGACTTAATCGATTAACTGACACAAAAGAGCGATTAATAAAGTTGTACGAGTCAGCAAAAAGAACTGCTGATATAATTGAGATTCATAATCAGCTTCAGATGATTGAGACTGAGATTGAGTCTTTAGTTGGCAATGAGAGGTATCTTAAGGAATCAGCAAATACTTTGTTGGTTACTGTGTATTTCTCCAGTGATGAGTCGCGTTTGCCGTATCTGCCGGATGCTAAGTTTAACCCTGTTTTAACCTTTAAAAAAGCAGTCAGGCTCTTGCTTGCTACTGTCTATAAATTATTTGACTTGTTAATCTATTTAATTGTGTTTTCTGTTTTTATAATTCCAAGTTCCATTGTTTTTATATTTATCTATAGGTTCTTGCAAAAAAAGTTTTTTTCTAAATCTAGATCTTTAAATTAGTTTAGTTAGTAAACAAAATTGATTTTTAATCAACATATGTTTATAATATTTACTTGTTCTGGAATTAAAAATTAAGTTTGTTAAAATCTGAAAAAAAAGAAAGAAAAAAGATACCTGGTAAATAATAGAATCTGGTTTAAGCAGCTTAGAGTTCTAGACAATCAGGGCAATAACTTGGGAGTTTTGAGCAAAGAAGAAGCCTTGGCTTTAGCTAACGAACAAGGAACAGATCTGGTTGTTATTGCAGAAAAAGCAGATCCGCCTGTAGCAAGGTTGATTGATTTTCACAAATTTTTGTATAAAGAGAAAAAAAGAAAAAAGGAGGAAAAGAAAAAGGCAAAGCAAGTTGAGATTAAGGATTTAAGACTGTCTTTGCTTATTGCTGAGGCAGATAAGCAAAGATTAATACAAAAGGCTAAAGCATTTTTAAAAGAGGGAAATCAGGTTAAGTTCAATTTAGTTTTAAGAGGACGAGAAAGAGCTTTTAAAGATAAGGCTATTGATCTATTAAATGAGATAGCTGGGTTTTTAACTGATGCTAAAATGATTAAAGAGCCAAGACTAGAAGGAAATGTTGTCAGAATGATAGTTTCAAAATAATAATTATGGCAAAAATAAAGCAAAAAGTAAGAAAATCAGCGCAAAAACGCTTTAAAATAACTGCAGGAGGCAAGGTCTTGCATAGATCGCAGGGTATTAGGCATTTAAGGTCTAATAAATCTAAAAAAAGAATCAGGAGAATGAAGCAGTTAAAAGAGATTGTCGGAGGCTATAAAGGCAAAATATTAAAAATGTTAGGTTTAAAATAATATGGTTAGGGTAAAATCTTTAAGCAGTAAAAAACACAAAAAAATCCTCAAACAGGCTAAAGGTTATAGAATGACGAGAAGAAAGCTGTTTAAAAAAGCTATGGAAGCTGTTTTGCATGCTGGTGAGTATGCTTTTGCTGGTAGAAAACAGAAAAAAAGACAGTTTAGATCTTTGTGGATACTTAGAATTAATAATGCAGTTAGAGAGCTGGGAGGAAAATATAGTAACTTTATTCATAATCTAAAAGAAAAAAATATCCAGATAGATCGCAAAATATTAGCCAAACTTGCCGTTGACCATCCCCAGTTTTTTAAGCAGGTTTTTGATAAAGCAAGTAAAAAATAAACAGCAAGTTGCTGAATTTTGCAAATAATATTAGACTTGCAATATGGATATTTCAGATTATAAACAGAGATTTGATCAAAGAATTAAGCAAAAACTTTCTAAATCTGAACTGGAAGCGTTAAAGGTTGAGTATCTTGGCAGAAAAGGCATAATCAGACAACTCTTCTCTACTCTGGCAGGCTTAAGCTCCTTGGATAAAAAAAAAGTAGGACAGCAGATCAATGAGTTTAAGTTTTATATTGAGCAGAAATTATCAGAGTTAAACTCTAAATTAGTTGAGCCAACTCAGGAGTTTTTTGATCCAAGCCTGCCTAAAATAAAGATTAAGAAAGGATCCCTGCATCCTATAACTTATGCAGTGGAGGAAATTAGCAGTATTTTCTCCAAGATTAGTTTTGTTAGAATGTCGTATAATGAGGTTGAGTGGGAGTTTTACTCTTTTTCAGCTTTAAACATACCTGCTGATCATCCGGCTAGAGATGATGTTGAGACTTTTTTTCTAGATTATCCTGAAGACAAAAAGTATGGACATCTGATTTTAAGTCCTCATACCTCATCTGGTCAGGTGCGTGAGATGCTAAGATTAAAACAGCCTCCTGTTAGAATGATCAATATTGCCAAGTGCTACAGACCTAACTGGGACACAACCCATACTCCGATGTTTCATCAGTTTGAAGGTCTGTGTATTGATAAAGGGATTAATATTACGCATCTTAAAGGTACTATAGATTATTTTGTTAAACAATATTTTGGAGAGAATCGGCAGATTAGGCTAAGACCTTATGATTTCAGGTTTACTGAGCCTTCGTTCGAGATTGATATAAGTTGCGCTGTTTGTTCTGGAACAGGCATATATAATGAAGAAAAATGTAGGGTTTGCAAATCAGGCTGGCTGGAGTTAGGCGGATCAGGTATGGTGCATCCTTATGTGTTAAGGTCAGGGGGTATTGATCCGGATATTTACTCTGGTTGGGCTTTTGGTTTTGGCATAGAAAGAGTTTTTTTGATGAAAGAAGGTTTGCAGGTTGATGATTTAAGAGTTTTTTACTCAGGCGATTTAAGGTTTTTATCTGAGTTTTAAGTTTTACTTATGAATATTAAACTGTCATATAATTGGATACAAGATTATTTTAAAACAGATCTTTCTGCGCAAGATTTTGCTGATAGATTGTCTTTGGTAGGGCCTTCAATTGAGCGCATTGAGAAGTTTTCAGATGACTTTGTTTTTGATATTGAGATAACTCCTAATAGAGTTGATATGGCCTGTGTTCTGGGCATAGCTCAGGAGGCTAATGCGGCTTTTAGCAGTAGTGAGGGCAAGTTTTTTAATCCATTTGCCAAGTTTAATTACTCTAAGTTTAAACAAGGTTTTTCAGGCTTGGGTCAAAACTTTGAAATATCATTGTTGTCTGATGGAGCAACCAGATATATTGCTGTAGCATTTTCAGGCGTTCGAGTTGGTCCTTCTCCTGATTTTATTGCTAAAAGATTAACTGCTGTAGGTATAAAGACTATTAACAATATTGTTGATATTTCAAACTATGTTATGCTGGAGTTGGGGCAGCCAAATCATATTTTTGATCTTAACCGGATAGCCAAAGCAGAACTTAAGATGAAAAGAATTGAAAAACCAGAAAAGATTACTTTGCTTGATAACAGAACTGTAAGACTGGAAAAAGGAGACCTTGTGTTTATAGATGGAGATAAAAGATTGGTTGATCTTTGTGGTATTATGGGAGGCAGTCTTTCAAGTGTTGTAGATCAGACTGAAACTATCTTGATTACTGTGCCTGTCTACGACAAATTAAGTATTCGCAGAACCTCAATGAGACTTGGTATTAGAACAGATGCTGCTGTTTTGTTTGAAAAAGGCATTGATGAAGAAAGATCTGAGTGGGCAGTAAAACTATTATGCGATCTGTTGTCAAAGTATGCTGGAGGCAGACCTGCCTCAGAGATCTGGGACTTTTATCCAGAGCCCTATAAACCTATTAAAATTAAATCTGATTACCAAAGAATAGTTGAGTTAATTGGAGTTAAGATCAGCAGAGATCAAATTAAGACTATTCTTGAACGGTTAGGTTTTGCTGTTGAGATAGACTCAGATAAATTTGTTATTACAGTGCCTTTTTACAGGAAAAATGATATAGCAACAGTTCAAGATATTGTAGAGGAAACAGCCAGAGTTTATGGCTATCATAAACTGCCTTCCAGATTATCTCCATTTGTGTTAGTTAAAGCTGATGAAAAAATAGAAAAAGTTTTTGAATACCAGTCGAGGGTTAAGCATTTACTGGCAGATCTTGGATTTAATGAGGTAATGAATTACTCAATGACAGATGAGCAAACAATTAAAAAGTTTAGAGAAGATGTTAATAACTATTTAAAAATAACTGTTCCTATAAGTAAAAGGCTTGAGTATATGAGGCAGTATTTGTTTCCTTCTTTATTTGATAATGCCGTGGCTAATCAGGGGTTTGTTGATGAGTTTAAGTTGTTTGAGTTGGCAAAGGTATATTTTAAAAAGCCTTTGGTTGAGGAGCTGAGATTATCTATTTTGACATCAGCTGATTACTATTATCAACAGGCTGTAGTTAGACATATTTTTGAGTCTTTTAATATTTATGATTATGATTTTGTTCAGTCGCAGTATAGTTTTTTAGCCAGCAGGCAGGCAGATATTATTGTTAAAAACAAAGTGATTGGCTTCTGCGGAGAGTTAAAAGAGTCTTTGCCTGATACTAAGGTGTTTTCTGTTTCAGAGGTTAATTTTGAGGCTTTAGTTGAGTTAGCGGTTAAGATTAAGGCAGTTAAGCCTCTGCCAAAGTATGCAGTGATTAAGTTTGATCTTAACTTTGAGTTGACTGATAATTTAAAGTTTTCTGATATTAAAACTACTGCTTTTAAGCATCTTAAAAATCTTTATGATCTTGAGGTGGTTGATGTTTATAAAAATAAGCGGCTTACTATCAGGTTTTTCTTTACCAGTTTTGATAAGAATTTAACTGAGGAGTTTGTTAAAAAACAAATGCGAAAATTAGTTGATCTGCTGGGAGTATCGGATAAATTCAATTTCTAATTGATTAAGTTTATGGCGTTGGAGTTGGCGAGAGAGCCTCTGTTGTTGGTGTTGGAGTTGGTGTGGTTTCAGCTGTTGGGGTTGGTGTGCTGGTTGGTTGTTGCTCTTGCCAGTCTTGATTGATGCCTAATCTTAATTTTGCTTCTTTTGTTTCTTTGTCTGTGACTGCTTTAATTGTCAGAGTATAACTGCCATCTGTTAAGTTTAGTGCTTTAGTAAAACTGTTTTCTGGGTTTTTGATCTCATCTATTTTGTTTGAGTTTATGTAAAACTCAATTTTTTCTAATTTGTTGTTGGTTAGGACTGTTCCTTTTATCTCAAAAGTGTTTGAAACTTTTTGTTTATCTTTTGGCTCTTTTATTATTAAGGTAGTACCTTCTACTTTATAATCAGATATTTCTTTTGGAGCCTTTAACTTTTCATCTCCATTTTCTTCAATCCATTTGTCTATTGCTTCCTGCCAGCGATTTTTTCCGTCTTTTGATAATGGATCCTGCTCTGTTATCACAATATAATCTTTTTCCTCATAATTGCCTGTGCGTATCTCATCCTCATTAGCTAGTTTACCTGTAGTTTTTGAGATCTTAAGTTTTTTATAAAAGGGAGATATATTTTTAGGCTCTGTTCCCTTAATAAAATACTCTACTCTTTTGGGATGGTCTGGGTGAGGCAGTCCGCCCAAGTAGGCATCTATCTCTACTGCTATAACATCGTCTGGTTTTTGCATAATACCGTCTTGAAAACCATTGTTTAATGCATAAGTTATAATTTTATTCCAGATTGGAGAAGCTCCTGTTATGCCTGAAGCAATTCGCGGGTTCATCTGCGAGTTGTCATTATTGCCTACCCAGACGCCAACAGTAATGTCTTTTGTAAATCCTATAGTCCAGTTGTCTCTTTTGTCATTGGTTGTTCCTGTTTTTACTGCTGTTGTTTTTCCTCTTACATTTAGGTAAGAGTTTGGTCCAAAAGCTAAAAGCCTGGCGTTGTTGTCGCTTAGAATATGTGATATTAAAAATGCTACCTCTTTTGATAAAACCTGTTTTTTGGCAGGCTCTTGTTTTTGATAAATTTTTTTGCCGTTTGAGTCTGTTATTTCTAAAATAGCAATAGGATCAATTTTTTCTCCTCCTCTGGCAAAAACTGAGTAAGCTGAGGTTAACTCAAGCAGTCTTACTTCTCCGCCTCCTAATGTAATTGATAATCCAAATCTTTTTAGATTGTCTTTGGTTGGCTCAAAGGTTGTAATGCCCATATCGTATGCTTTTTGCAAAAATCTTTCTAATCCGTTTAAAGCTAGTAGTTTTACTGCTATTGTGTTGATAGAGTTGCCGAGAGCAAATCTCAACTGCATTGGTCCTCTGTACTTTTCATCATAATTGACAGGAGTGTAATCATCTTTTCCATCAATATAAAAGGTTGTAAAAACATCCATCATTGTTGTTGCAGGAGTAAATCCATTCTCAAAGGCCAATGCATAAGTTATTGGTTTTACAGCAGACCCGGGTTGTCTTAAGGCTGTGGCAGCATTGAAGTTTCCGTATTTTTCATTGTTGTAATCATATGATCCTACCATTGTTAGTATTTCTGCAGTTTTAGAATCTAAGATAACTGCTGCTCCATTGCTGACTTTATAATCAGCTAAAGACTCTATTTCTTCTTTTAAGATCTCTTGTGTTTTTTCCTGAAGTTTTAAGTCAAGTGTTGTTTTGATTTTTAAGCCTTGGTTAAAGACCTCTGGTCCATACTCTTGTTCAATAAGTTCCTTAACATAAAAAACAAAGTGTGGAGCTTTTATATCAATGCTGGACTGCTTGAATTTAATTGCATCCAGCTCTTTTACTGCTTTTTGTTCTTGGTCTTTGGTGATATAACCTTCTTCTCTCATTCTGCGCAGTACAGCTTGAGTTCTGGCTTTCCAAGCATTTTTTTCTCCAATTAAGGGTGAGTAGTACGATGGTCTCTGAGGCAGGCCGGCTAAAATTGCTGCTTCAGTTAAGTTAAGTTCTTTGGCTGATTTGCCAAAGTAGCCTTTTGCGGCTGATTCAATGCCGTAAAGAACACCGCCATAAGGATTTGAGTTAAGATACATCTCCAAGATCTCATCTTTGCTGTAGCGCCTTTCAACCTCAAAAGCTAGAAGAAACTCCTTGATTTTTCTTGAGATTGTTCTTTCGGGCGTCAGCAATGAGTTTTTTATCAGTTGTTGGGTTATTGTAGAACCGCCTTGCTTTTTCCCTAAAAAAATAGTGTTTATGAATGCTCTTATTAAACCTTTTTCTGAGATGCCCTGATGTTTGTAAAAATCTGCATCTTCTATAGCTATGGTCGCCTGAATGGCGTACTTTGAGATGTTGTTAATTTTAACTGGAATGATATTTTTATTTTTAAAAAGTTCATATAAGATTTCTCCATTTCTGTCATAAAAAATTGAGCTGATCTCAGATTTTTGATTTAGTTTGGCTGGTGATGGCAGATCTTTTAGGTACCAAGCCAACACGCCTGTTACTGTTGCCATAAATCCCAAGATTAAAGCTACTGCTGCTATGATTATTCTTTTTCGGGTAAAGATGGCAGTTCTACTTTGTCTTTTGGCTGCAATTTTTTTGCTGATTTTCATAGGATTTATTATAATAATTATCTATGAAAATCAAAACTGTTAAAAGATTTCTTAAAAAAATATTTAGTTTAAAAAACTTAGTTAGATTGTTTGTTTTGCTTGCTGGACTAATGCTTTTGGCAACTAGTGTTGGTTTTTATTTTTTAGCCTTTTAAGTTTTAATGGTGGTTTGAGTTTAGCCTGTTTTTCAGTTGTAAGTTCAATAATTTTGGTTGATCTTAAGTTTTAATTTTCTGCTTTAAGGTTGGGTTTTATTTAAGATCAAAAATGATATAGTATTGTTATGAAGAACGCTGTTGACTGGTTCTGGCAAAGCATTGATAATTTGCCTGCTACCAGCCCTGTGACTATAAAAAGATTGAGATCGGTTGGAGTTGAGACCTTTTCAGATTTGCTTAATTACGCTCCTATTCGTTACTCTGATTTTAGTCAGGTTGTTAGTATTGAGAAATTAGCCGTAGGTCAAAAGGTTTCTGTAATTGGAGAGGTTGTTGATTTAAGGCAAGAAAGAACCAGAAAAGGTTTTACTATTCAAAAAGTTGTTGTTACAGATACGACTGGAGAGTTAACTTTGGTTTGGTTTAACCAAAGTTATTTATTAAGAACTATAAAAAAGGGGCAGATAATCTCAGCAAGCGGTGAGGTTAAGGCTTATTTATTTGATAGGTCTATGTTTGTTGAAGAGTTTGAGCTTGTTGATAAAACTAAGTATGAAAGGTTTCTTAATGGCCATCAGGCTGACTTTATTCATACCCAAAGAATTATTCCTTATTACTCTGAAAAAAAAGGATTGTCTTCAAGAGTGATTAGAGAAAAAATATTTTATTTGCTGACACAGTTTGATCCTGAGTTTGAGTCTTTGCCTGAAGAAATTTTAAAGCAAAATAAGCTGGCTTCTTTATATCAGTCATATTCAAATATTCATTTTCCTGAAAACAGCAGGCTGTATAAATTAGCAAGAGACCGATTGGCTTTTGATGAGATTTTTGTCCTTAGTTTGGCTGGTGAGATCTACAGAAAAAACTGGCAAAATGAAAAAAAGCCTTACAAATTTATTTTATCTGATCAGATCAAACACAAGTTGACTGAATTGATAGCTTCTCTGCCCTTTCAGTTAACCAGCAGTCAGCATAAGGCAGTTGAGGCAGTTATTGCTGATATGCAAAAAGATACTGCAATGAATAGGTTTCTGCAGGGTGATGTAGGCTCTGGCAAAACTATTGTAGCAGTAATCAGCAGTTATTTTGCTTATCTGAATGGCTGTCAGACTTTAGTGATGGCTCCGACAGAGGTTCTGGCAGTTCAGCATTTTAAAAGTTTTCAGGCATTTTTAAAAAACTTTTCAGTTAAGATAGCTTTGCAGACAGGGAGCATAAAGACAATCAAAGATTATAACAAGAAGATAGCAGATTATGACATTATAATAGGAACTCACGCTTTGTTTAATGAAAAACTAAAGTATGACAAAGTTGGTTTGGTTGTGATAGATGAGCAACAGAGGTTTGGAGTAATGCAAAGAGCTTTATTGCGGTCTAAGGGCATAAATCCGCATCTGTTGACTATGACAGCTACTCCGATACCTAGAACTGTTACTTTAGTTTTGTTTGGCGAGCTTAACTTGTCTATTCTGGATAAGCCGCCGTCTGGCAGAAAACCTGTAAAAACATACTTTGTTCCTTTAGAAAAAAGACAGTCGGCCTATGACTGGATTAAAAAAAGGCTTAAGAAAAAAGAGCAGGTTTTTATTGTTTGTCCTTTGATTGAAGATTCAGATCATGAGACTCTTGTAAATGTTAGGTCTGCTATTGCTGAGTATGAAAAAATCAAACAGATATTTTCAGAGTACAAAGTAGGTCTTCTGCATGGCAGAATGAAGTCAAAAGAAAAGCAGCAGATACTGGCTGATTTTAAGGATCATAAATTTGATATTTTAGTCTCAACTCCTGTTATTGAGGTTGGCATAGATATTCCTAATGCTACTGTAATAGTTATTGAAGGAGCAGAAAGGTATGGTCTGTCTCAGCTTCATCAGTTAAGAGGCAGAGTTGGAAGGTCAGATAGGCAAAGTTATTGTTTGGTTTTTACAGAAAGCAAGTCTTCTGATGCTGTCTCAAGATTAAAATACTTTGCCAAAGAAAATAATGGTTTTAAACTGTCTGAGTATGATCTTAAAATGCGCGGGCCGGGAGAGGTTTTTGGTATAAGACAAAGTGGATATCTAAATGTCAAGTTTGCCTCGCTTTTGGATCTAAACCTTATTGAGAAAGCCTCAAAAGCAGTTTTAGACTTTATTGAAAACTGTAAGCTTGAGGAGTTCCCTATCTTAAAAAAATTAGTGTCTTACTATGACTCAAAGTTAATTTCACGGGATTAGTTTTACAAAAACAGATAAAGATAAAAAATTATTGTTATAATTAAACCTCCTGTAAAAACAAATTTAGCTAATTTTCTGTTTAAATACTCTGTGACTCTAAATATAAGTAAGAAAATGCAAAGTATAAAAATAATAAAGCTTAGGTCAGGCAGTGAGCTGTGAGTTGTCATCCAGATTTTCCATTTTGAGATATTCTTAAGCAGAAAGTGAATTATAACTAAAATAAACACAGTTCTTACTCCTCGATACTGAATCTTCCACCAAAGACTTCGAGGCAGTTTGGCAATAATCTTTTCAAAAGACAATATAAATAGTATGGTTAAAATAAGTATTGCAGTAATTGCGGCATAAAAACTGGGATTAAAGGTTTGAAAGTATCTGTTTAAGTTATAGTAATTAGGCAAAAATGACAAAAAAGTATGGATAACAGCAAAAATAAAGCCTGATATGCCAATCTCCTTTCTAAAGGATACCAGTATGTCCGGCCAGTTGTAAAGTCTGCTTAAAGGTCCGATGAACAAAACAGTGATTATAAGAAGTAAAGCTGTATTAGCCACAGCTTTGTTGATAATGTATAAATTCAGAGTATTTTTTTGCAAAAATAGATAGAGAAGGCAGAGAAAGAAAAAATTCACGCCTAAAAAAAATCCAAACAAATACTCTAAAAATGTTTTTTTATCCTGCATATTTAGATCTTAAATACTTAATCTTAAAAAGTAAAGCAGTATTTAAATTGCTTACCTTTTGGTTTAAATGCTGTACAATTATAGTTATGACAAAAGAAAAAATTATCAACTATATAAAGGTTGGTCTGATTTTAAGTTTGTCTTTGGTTTTGGTGCTTGTTTTAAATCGTTTTTTTATTGGCGATACTCCTTATCTAAACAAACCTGCTGTTGTAGCAATGATTGTAAAGACTCAAGGCTTGTTGTCTTCGATTGCTGATTTAGTATTACAATCTGAGGTTGATACTGATAAAACCTCAGATAACTTAATCAGCCGAAATAATAAAGGCATTACTTGGCAGGAGCCTAAATTAAAGCCAACTGCTGTTATCTCAGATCTTAAGACGAATACTGCAGAAATCAGGCCTAATGATTATTTAACTCAGTCAGAGTCTGATGGCAATTTAGATCAAACTAATAGAGTTGACCAGACTCAGACTAATAGAGTTGACCAGACTGAAACTAACAGAGTTGACCAGACTCAAACTAATAGAGTTGACCACAACTATGAATCTGATATTGTTGCTAATGATTATGGCAATGATTCAGTTGAAAATGAAACTTCACAAGTTAATCAGGAGACATCATTTTCAAGTTTTAGTTGTTCTAATCTTCCAGAAAAAAAATTTTCGCTTTTGTCTGCCAATTACGAACCTGATAACTTTCCCTTAAGCGGCGATTTAAAATCAAATCCAGATGTTAATCTTTATTTGCGCGGCTTTGAGCCTAATAATGAAGCAAAGGAGCTGATTGACAGAACGCATAATTATGGTTTAGACTATATTGATCCTCCTCAGATCAGTACTGTGTTTAAGGATAAACAGCCTCAGATTGCAAATACTTATCATATCTTTGAGTGGGATTTTAACAAAAAAAAATCTTTAGCTCCTCTAATAGCTACTCCAAACTTTAAGGTTCATATGTTAGGTCTTAAAGCAGTCCCGGGTGATAAGATCTATGCTCCTTATACCGGCAGATCAATCGGCAGTGGAAAAGCATACTTGGTTTTGTTTGCGGATTCAAATAATATTTTACTGACAAACTCAAGAGCAAATGCCTTAAACAGCGGGTATCTTGTTTATTTTTTAGATATCTGCGTTTATCCAAGCTTGGTCAATCTTTATAATTCTGCTGATTCTTCCGGCAGAACATCTTTGCCTGCCTTAGCAGTTGGTGAAGAGTTTGCTGTTTCAAGAACAAATGAGGTTAAGATCGTTGTCAGGGACTCTATGTCGTTTATGGATATTCGTTCTAGGCAAGACTGGTGGAGAAAGTAATCAGATTAATTTTTTGGATTTAAAACTTAGAAAAGTTGTTTGCGTAAAAATAATATGATCAAGCAGATCTATGCCAAGTATTTCTCCTGCAGATTTAAGTTTCTGGGTAACTGCAATATCTTCTTCTGATGGCGTTGGATCACCTGATGGATGGTTATGTCCAATGATAACTGAGGTGCAAAGGTATCTTAATGCTGGTTCAAATACTTCACGCGGATGGGCCAAACTCTGATTGATTGTTCCAATTGTAATAATCTCGGTTTTTATGAGTTTACTTTTAGCATTAAGGTATAGTCCGATTAGGTGTTCTTTATTAAAATTAACAATATTTTTCATAACTTTATATGCATCATTGGCTGAGTTGATATAAACTTCATCTGGCTTTGGTTGTTGATAGACTCTTTTACCCAGTTCTAAGGCTGATTTTATCTGAGAGGCTTTGGTTAGTCCAATGCCTTCAATGTTAGCTAACTCAGATACTGAAACTTGTTCAAGCTGTGTTAGCTTGTATCTTTTTAAAATTAGTTTTGCCAGCTCTATAGCACTTTTCGCTTTTGTTCCTGTTCTTAAAATTATTGCTAACAATTCATAGTCTTTGAGGTTTTCTCCGCCTTTCTCTACCAATTTTTCTCTAGGTCTTTGAAATTTAGGCAGATTTTTTATCTTCATAGACTTTATTATAAACATCTTTTTTTGTTTTATGCTGATATTTGCAGTGATATGTTAATCGGTTTTTTCCCAAAGTCTTTTCTCTTTTTTATAAATAAACCTTACAAATTCATTAAATTCTTGTCTGTACTGGTTAAGTTTAATTTTTTTTCTTTTCTGGTATAGATGTGTTGTAGTTGAGAACCTGGAGCTATGAGTTGAAAACTAATCTCTAAATCAAAACAATTAATTTTTGATCATAGCCAGTCTTTATTGATTTATAAAACTGCTCAAGGTAATCAGCCATTCTTTTTAAGTCAGGCTTAAGTGAGTTTGCCAAACTATCCTTAACCTTGTTAATTTGCTGGTATAAATAATCAATGTTTTTGTCAAGTGTTTTTTTGCCGATCTTATTAATTTTTTGATTTAGCTTAGTTAGTTGTTTCTCAAGCTTTTGATTTTGGTCGTTGGCTTTGGCCCAAACTGAATCCAAGGAGAGATATAGCCGTAAGTTAGATGTCCCTGACAAGATTGAGTTGTAGTAAACCCTAGCATATTAAAGATTACGACTGAGTCTAGAATTCCAGCATCAATTCTTTGTATAGGTTACATACATATGGCACTTTTGAGGGTAATTTTTAAGTATGTAATCTATTGGTGATATATTGCCTAAACTTTTGTGAACTCTTTTGGTCTTATACCAGATAAGATAATCAATAGCTCTTTATTGAATTCATCTAAAGAGATTAAAATACTATCTTCTTTTAAATCTACAAACTCCTCTTGAAGAGTTCTGTTTGCTCTCTTTACATATGAGTTTATCTTTGGACATCTAGGATATGAGTACAGGTGTTTTATTCCTTTGTTCTTTAGATATCTGTCAAACTCTCCTTCAAACTAACTCCCGTTATCTGTTTGAACTGTATGTATTCCTTCTTTAAAAGGATATACTAACTCCAACTTCTTAAAAAACTCTAAAGAAATCCTGCTTGTTAACCTTGTATATGCCAAACAGAACTGAAATCTTGTGTTTATATCAACAGCAGTTATGATATATAGCTTTATTCCATATACAAATCTTATTATGGTATCTATCTTTATATATCCTGCTGATTTTATTTTTGGACTTTTTCTTATCTTGTTTTTGTATTTAATCTTTCTGCTTGTCTATTTTTTTGCAGGATTATGATAAAATCTTCCCTTTCAGTAGTAGAAAAGATTCTATCTTCTTATCAACTTACCTATGGTTGATAATAGATCTTTCATAATTCGCTTATTATACAAAGGGGTACCATACCATACATGCTTGAGTCTTATTCGAACACCGATTGATCCTTTCACTTTCTTTTACTTTTCTCCCTCTTTCTTAATACCTTAAAGTGCCATATGTTTCGTAACTTTTTCAGAAAATGTATAAGTGGTGTACATCGGGAACACTCTCATTAGCTTATAATTTTCATTATTCAACTCAACTGGTAATTGATAATTAAGTGATTGCCTAAATCTTATAAGTGGGAAGATTTTCTAAAGAAGAGAGTTTTTACCTGATTTTTCATATCTGAATCTCTACTTGTAGAAAGTAACAAACGCTATTTTTTTTTTGCTATAATTAGTCTTGTGTTAAGTGCTCCTTTATTATACAATCCTCTCTATGAAAAAAGCTTTAAATCAAGAAGTTAGTCTCAATCAAGAAATTGAAATAAGGGCTATTCTTAATGATAAACAAAGAAATATTCTAGAAAAAAAACTTTCTAATATGGGGGTCGAACTTAAAGAAAGAGTGAACATTTTTGATGTATATCTTTGTCCGGTAAGAGTTCAATCATTTCAAGAAATTGAGATGCAAAAAGTGGGTTCTTTTATTTTACGTATTCGCAAGCAAATTGCCAATGAACAAACACAGGTAACGGTTAACACTAAAATTATTACCAGCGAAGGCGACCACAATTCGTGGGAAGAACATGAAATCAAAATTTCTTCTTTTGATGAAGCGGTGGCAATCTTTCAAGCTATTGGGTTTAAAATATTTTTCACTCTGGAAAAAGAACGAGTTACTTATCAAGTCGCTGATATGACCGTATGTCTTGAAGATATTGCTGATTTTGGGCCGGTAATTGAGGTTGAGGTAATGGCAAACAAATCAAAAAGCCAACAGGCGAAACAAAAAATCAAAGCTTTCTTGAAGAATATTGGTATTAATGATGAGCAAATTGTTACAAAAAGTGTTACGAATATACTAATGCAAGAACGAGCAAAATTTTAACTTTCTTTTATCGTTCTTTGTCTCGGCGTGGATGTATTTCTTGATTGTATTCAGCATCCCTTTGGATTCTACTTTGAATTTCACGTCTCAAAACCAAAAGTACCTTATCTAATTTACCTTCATTATTGATTAATATGTAAGGAATTCCCAGTTCCTGGTAAATATTAAAGATTTTAGTAGAAATCAGTTTATAGAACTGAATAAGTTCCTCGACCTGTGATGGTTGAATCCTCTCTGAAATTCTCTGTTTGAATGTTTGCCAAGATATTTGAACAAAAACAGCAACTGGGTCGAAAAATACTAATTGTCTCCTTAAAGCATCTTTGTATTGTGCGATGAGCTCAGGACTTCTCGCGGCCAGATAGCGAATATTTCCGATATGCCATGTTTCAATTAATGGGATGCGTTCTTCAGCCAAGAGAAATTCGTCTCGTGCAAGTTCGCGCCTCATCACCTCTCGGTCAAAATCTTCACCCGATTCCAAACAGTTGTAATTAACTTCTTTTCGAAGTTCTCCACCAACTTCAGGATAAAATATATATGTCTCAGGATCCTGCAAGGCAAGATTTTTTGCCAAAGTCGTTTTGCCAGCGCCATGTATGCTGTTAAATACGATTATTTTCTTCATAATTACTTTCTTTCTTGTCCTCTATTAATTTGTCCTTCTGGATAAAGATCCCACTCATAGAGGAAATTTATCAATTTATCCTTGAGTTCAGCCACAGTTGTTCCATCATTGACAATTGAAAAATTGGCCATAGCAAGACATTCATTATTTTTTTGAGTAAAATCTAAGAATTATGCTGGCAAAGAGTTATCAACAGCTTAATGATATGCAGAATGCCAGAGCTGTCTATGAGCAGATTTTGCAAAAAGATCCAGATAATGCTGAAGCAAAGTCTTTTCTTCAACAGTAAGGTTTGGTCTTAGGTTTGTTTAATCAGTTTAATTTAGAGTTAAATCTATTTATAACAGTACTTAATTTTCAGCCTTCCTTCACTTGATTATTAAAAACATATGGTAAAATAGTAACCTATAGAATTTTTATATATAAAATATGAATAGTTTTAGGAATCAAGTTTTAAATAGCATAACTAAGTTTTACTCAGTACTTATGATTAAGTCTAAGACACTATTGAAAAAAAGCCCTTTGTTGTTTTTGTTAATCATAAACAGCTTGCTTGTTTTAGCAATTATTTTAGGTAATTTAGTTGCTCAAGAGGCTGGTTCAGAACCTAGACCAGCGGAAAAGATCAAAGAAGTTGAGATCTATAGAGTTGGTGTTTCTGCCAAGGTCAAGGTTAAGGCTAAAGTTGAAAAGGACTCTAGTGTATTAATAACAGCTCTAACCTCTGGGATAGTTAAATCAGTTGAGGTGTCTGAGGGAGATAAAGTACTTAAAGATAAAGTTTTGGCAAGATTGGCAAGCAACTACTGGGGAGCAAATGCAAATTATCTGCAGAGCAAGATTGCCAAGACTCAGCTTGAGACTACAAAAACTAACTATGAAGCTCAAAAACAGGTAATTGAAAAAAATAAAGAACTTGTTAAGTTGGGTCAGGATAACAGAGAGAACAAAGAAAAAATTTTAAAAGAAAGTATTGACAGAACTAAAGAGCTAATTAGTTTAAATGAAGATATTATTGCAACCTTAGACAATTACCTTAACAACTATCAGGCAACTAATAGTGCTGGTATTAATGAGTCTTTGATTCTTTCAACTAAACAATTAAAATCACAGTATCTTTCTGTCAATAATCAGCTAAAGGCTAGTCTATCTGACCTTGAGTATAGTGTTGAGAATAATACTTCAGATAAAATTGCTCAGTTAAATGATGAGATTGTCTTACGACAGCTTCAGCAGCAGGAAAAAACTTTGGAACTTCAGTTAAAATTAGCTGAGTTGCAGTATAAGCTGGCAAAGATCCAGGAATCATTAATGTATCCTTCAGCAATTTTTGAAGGAGTAATAGAAAAAGTCTATATTAAGCCAGGACAAACTGTTGCGGCCGGTTCTCCTTTGTTTTTGTTAAATGCTTACAACAATAAAGAAACTAAGGTGATTGCGTATGTATCTGAGTCATTAGCAAGCAATTTGTCTATTCAGGATCAAGCTAGATTATATTTTTCGGATAATTCTTATCTTGATTTGTCGCCTTATTATATTTCAAGCACAGCAGTTGACGGTAATCTTTATACTGTTTATTTTAAACTGCCTGGTCAGTACTTAAGCAAGGTTTCAGATAAACAGCAGATTGAGGTTGAGTTAACAGTTAAGTTTGCAGACTCTAGTTCTATTGTGCCTGTAATTCCTTTGGAAGCTGTTTATCTTTATAATGACAGATCTTATATTTTAGTTGTTGGTAATGACAATAGAGTTAAAGAAGTTGAGGTTAAATTAGGCAGGGTTATTGGTGGTTATGTTGCTGTTGAGTCGGGTATAGATCGTTCTGCTTTAGTTGTTTTAACTAGAAACGCAGTTGCTGGAGATAAGGTTAAGTTTGCTGATTAGGTCTTCTTATGGAAATAAATAGTTATCTTAAAAAACTAAAGTTTAATCCTGATTTAGAAAATAGAGTCTATGCTAAATATTTGAAGAATTTTAGGATAACAATACTAATAATTTTATCTATTTTAATCTTTGGGTTGGTAAATATTTTTAATATACCCCGTAGGCTTAACCCTGAGGTAGATTTGCCTATTGTAACAATCTCAACATTTTATCCGGGAGCCAGCGCTTCTGAGGTTGAAACTCTTGTTACAGATCCTTTGGAAAAAGCTGTAAAAGGTCTTGCCAATATTGACACTTTACTCTCAAACTCCAGTGAAGGCAGATCAATAATCACAATTCAATTTACCAGCAAAGTTGAGTCAAAAACAGCAGAAGATGAGGTTTCCTCTGCTGTGGCAAAGGTTACAGATCTTCCAGAAGGAGCCAGTCAGCCGCTTGTGCAGTCAATTGACTTTGAGAATGAACCAATTTGGATTTTTGCTATTTATTCTAATAACTTTGCATCATTACAAAATTTAGCTGAAGAACTCAAAATTAAGTTAGAGGATCAGCCGTATATTGACTCAGTGATATTATCTGGTGTTGGAGAAAATATTGTTACCATCAAATTATCTCCTGAAAAAATAGAAGAGAATAAGATAAATTTAGTTTTACTGCAGTCGTTATTAAAGGAGCAGTTAAACTCTTTTCCTGTAGGCAAGGTACAAGGAGGTAGGTATGAGTATAGTTTATCTTTAGCCAAGTCTGCTATTGATCTTAATGATTTAAGAAATCTTGCTGTAAGAACTGGATCAGGTCAAGTAATTACTCTTTCAGATATTGCAGAGATTTATATTCAAGACAGTAATTTTAATTCTGCTTATTATGCTGATCCGTCAACAAAACCTTCACCCGCTGTTCAGTTTCAGGTTTTTCGGAATAAAAACTATGATATTGATTATGTTGATAAACAATCTAAAAATCTAGTGTTGGAGTTTTTAAAGCCATATAATAATACTTATAAAATATCAAATATTGAAAACTCAGCTGAGTTAATAGAGGAACAGTTTTCAGAGTTGTTTAGGGAGTCTTTAAGTACAGTAGCTTTGGTTTTTACTGTATTGCTGATATTTTTGGGCATAAAACAAGCCTTAATTGCGGTACTAACAATTCCATTAACCTTTTTATCTGCAATAGGCCTTATAAATATTTTTGGCTTATCATTAAATTTCTTAACCTTATTTGCGTTTTTATTAACATTGGGTTTGTTAATAGATGATACTATAGTTGTTGTAACAGCAATGACAAGATATTTTAACACAGGTAAATTTACACCTTATCAGACTGGAGTTTTAGTTTGGAGAGATTTTTTTATCCCTCTTTGGTCTACCACAGCAACAACTATTTGGTCGTTTGTGCCTCTGCTGTTGGCCACAGGCATAATCGGAGAGTTTATTAAGCCTATACCTATTGTTGTAACCTTAACAATGCTTTCATCAACCTCTATAGCTGTTTTAGTTACTTTGCCTTTAATGATTGTTGTATTTAATTACAAACAAATACCTTATAGAGTTATTGTGTTGTTAAAAATAATTGGTTTATTGGCTGTACTTTTTCTCTTTTATTTTGTTTTTACAATCAATAGATTCTGGGCTTTAGCTTATTTGTTGTTTGTTATCCAGTTATACTTTGTGTTTGTTAACAGATTAGATCTTAAAAATAAAAAGAACTTTGTTTACTTTAACAAAATAACAAGTGTTATAAAGTATTTAATTAATAAATTCTCTACAGGTATTGTTAATATTGAAGGAGTTTCATTAAGGTACAGACAGTTGCTGGTTAATATACTTGACAACGAAAAGTATGGCAGACAAATTCTTGCGTTTTTATTTATATTTTCAGTCATATCATACTTGCTGTTGCCGTTTGGTCTTTTAAAAACAGAGTTTTTTCCAAAAACAGACAGCAATATTATCTATGTTTCCTTAACTTTTCCAGCAGGTTATAAGACTGATCAGATGTTAAGTTTAAGTCTGCAGATTGCAGAAGATATTAGACAGATTTCAGATATTAAGAGTTTAAGTATTGATCCTCAGATAGGATTAAATGAAAGATTAAACAGAACTAGTAGCCTTAACTCAGTTCTTTTTACCATTAATATTGGTAGTGAAAATCAAAGAAAAAGGCAGTCCTTTGAAATCTCAGAAGAGATAAGAAACAAGCTATCTAAGTACAGCAGTCAGGTAGAATATGTTGTGCAGGAGCTTTCAGGCGGTCCTCCTGCAGGAGCAGATATTCAGATCTCAATTTTAGGCGAGGATTATAAAGTTATTAATCAGATAGCAAATCAAGCTTTGACTTTTTTAAAAAATGATCCTGATATTACTCTGGCTGAGACCTCATATAAAGTTGGTAATGGACAGCTTGTTTTTGAGCCTGATTATAATGTGATGTCAGAGTATGGGCTAACCAAGCAAGATATTTATGCAATACTTAGTCTTTATTTTCAGGGAGTTAAGTTAATAGAGTCTGTTTTGCAAAATCAAGATGAGTATGAGTTCAGACTTTTTTTAAAAGATGAGCCTGACTTGACAACTTTATCTGAGTTGAAGATTAATACAAGCGCTGGAAGTTTTACTCTTGGATCCTTAGGCAAGTTTATTTATCAAGAAAACCCTATAAACTTAGAGCACGAAGACAGTAAGCGAAAAGTTACAGTATTTGCGTATGTTAAAAAAGGAGTCTCATCGGTTGAAAAAAATACACAACTTATAACCTACTTAAACAAGTTGG
This sequence comes from Patescibacteria group bacterium, assembly GCA_026004435.1. GTDB lineage: Bacteria > Patescibacteriota > Microgenomatia > UBA1406 > GWC2-37-13 > BPJC01. The sequence goes on from BPJD01000001.1 coordinate 134,227, forward strand.
AACTTCCCAGCGGTTATAGTATTAAAACAGGAGGAGTAAATCAAGAAAACCAAAGATCTGTTCAGTCAATTTTACAGGCAATGTTGGCAGCCTTTATTCTTATTTTGGCAACTATGATTTTAGTGTTTAATTCATTTAGGCAAGCGTTTCTGGTTATAGTAAATATACCGCTTTCAATTTCTGGAGTGTTTTATGTTTTTGGTTTAACCAACACAGCTTTGTCGTTTCCATCTCTAATTGGTATTTTAGCCCTTTTTGGTATTGTTGTAACTAATGCAATTGTTGTTTTAGATAAAATTAATCTGAATTTAAGACAAGGATTTAGTTTTAAAGAAGCTATTATTAATGGATCAACCAGCAGGCTGGAGCCAGTATTGCTGACTTCTCTTACAACAATCTTTGGCTTGCTGCCGATAACTATATCAGATCCTTTATGGCGTGGCTTGGGAGGCGCTATTATTGCAGGATTGCTCTTTTCTGGAATTATTAAGCTTTTTTTTGTGCCTTTGGCTTATTACTTTATCTATAAAAAAAGTAGAGATTAAAGCCTTTACCTTAAGTTGTTGTTAATGTCGTAAATTTTTTTTATTACTCTTTTACTCTATGAATCCACATATAAACTACTTCCTCTGCATTAATCCAGTAGGTTTCTGATCCTGCATCTAACTCAATTAATCTGCTGTCATTGTGAAATTTTGTATTATGCAGATGAAGTTCAAATGTTTGTCCATCTGATACCTTTATCATAAGTTCTCCTGCTTTTTCAAGAGCACTTTTTATTTTATCGTACATAGTTATTCTTAAAACTTATAAAGTTATAATTAATATACTATAATTTAAGTTTTAATTGCAATATAAATCATCTAATGTTTTTATTCCTATAATTTCATTTGCCTCATTAAGTATTATTAGCCATCTTTTTGCATTAACTGAAATTTTCTGTGGATTATTTTCAATTATTGGAACTATTGTGATTGTTGTTGCTTTTGTGGGAAAGTCTTCTGGAATTTGCAGCTCTTTTGTCTTAATGCCTGGTATTCTATGAAATTTTATACGGTGAAAAGTTGTTTCTCCATTACTTGATTTTTCATTAATTATAACTTCATTTTCAGGAAATATTGGCAGTATTATTTGATCTTCTGGTGCTTTGTACTCAACTGATACTGTTATTATTGTATGGTCGATTAGTCTTCCTCTATTGTTAAACCAGAATCCCTCTGAGTTTGTTTTGCAGTTAAGATTTTTTAGTAACTCGGTTAATTCGGGTTTGTTGTAATAATCCATTTTTCAGTCCAGATTTTTTTCCACCTGTATATTCTATATATGGAAATACTTCTATATTACTTAGATCTTGTTTGCCGGCTGTCATTAGTCCTTGTTTAACTTCATCTATACTTTGTAAATAACAACAATTCTTTTTTTGAGGTATACTAATTGTTACTTCTTGTTCCTGAAGAGTTTGAACTATTTTTTTTTGTTATTATTCTCGCTTATTTTACTTTCATTGATGATTGAATTCGTGTCGTTTTTTTGAGGTACTGATTTGTTTGATCTGAATCCTTTATTTATTGTAATAACCGTTAAAATGAATCCTGCTAGTAATGTTAAAAAAGCCCTTCTTGAAATTTTTTACTCTTGTTTTTCTTCATCATTTTTAAGTTGTTGAAACTCTTCTTCTCCAAAGCTCCATTCAAATCCAGTTTGTTTTCTCATAAATATATTAACTTAATGTTTTTTGCCTAAGAAGGTGATCCATAATTACTAATGCGCTCATTGCTTCAACAATTGGAACTGCTCTTGGCAGTACACAAGGATCGTGTCTTCCTGCAGCCTTTAAGGTTACTATTTGTTTTTGTCTGTTTACTGTTTGCTGGGGTTTTCTTATAGTTGAGACTGGTTTGAAAGCAACTCTAAAGTAGATTGTCTCTCCGTTTGATATGCCTCCTTGTATTCCTCCGGAGTAATTGCTTAAAGTTTTTACCTTGCCTGAGTTGTCTATAGTAAAAGGATCGTTGTGCTCAGATCCTTTCATCATTGTTCCTGAAAAACCAGAGCCTATTTCAAATCCTTTGACTGCAGGTATTGAGACCATTGCTTTGGCTAAATCAGCGTGGAGTTTGTCAAATACAGGTTCTCCTAATCCTGCAGGAACATTTTTTATAACACCAGTGATAATACCTCCGATGGAGTCGCCCTCATCTCTTATTTTTTCAATTAGCTTAATCATTTTTAATGCTGTTTGCTGGTCAGGGCATCTTACAATATTTGACTCTATATCTTCTGATTTTAAGTTGTTTAAGTCTATGTTTTCAGCCTTAATATTACCTACTGCCTGGACAAAAGCTAAAAACTCAATATTGTGTTTTGTTTTTAAGTATTTTTTTGCTACTGCTCCTGCTGCAACTCTGCCTAATGTCTCTCTGGCGCTGGCTCTGCCTGATCCTCTCCAGTCTCTAAAACTGTACTTTTGTTCATAAGTGTAATCTGCGTGTGATGGCCTGTATAAGTTTTTAAGTTCCTCATAGTCCTGTGGTCTGGCATCTTTGTTGTAAGCTAAAAGCAGTATTGGCGTTCCTGTTGTTTTGCCTTCAAATACTCCAGATAGTATATGAATCTCATCCTCTTCTTTTCTTTGAGTAGTAATCTCCGACTGACCGGGTTTTCTTCTGTCAAGTTCTTTTTGTATTTCTTCTTTGCTGATCTCAATTCCTGGTGGACAACCGTCTATTACTACTCCAACACATCCTCCGTGGGATTCTCCAAAGGTTGTTATTCTAAATATTTGGCCAAATGTATTTCCTGCCATCCTTAAATTATATCAGAAAGAAGTTGTTTAATTTTTATCATTGTATCAATATTTATTTGACCTGGAGCTGAAGAGTTGAAGTTGTTGCTTGAGAATGTTAAGTAACAGTTGGTAAAAAATGCCGAGACTCTTGTAAGCTTTCCTTTTTCCCCCATTCCTATAATGATTTTCGGGTAGTTAATGTTAATTTGCAGCTTTAAAACTGAGTTGACATCATTGTTGTTGTTAGTCATTACAGCTATTTTAATTATCTTGGGTTTTTCTTTTTTCATTTTTGTGGCTAGATTGATTAAGTAGTTAAAACTATTTGTTTTGCTAAAGTTGTGCCATGAGAGTATAAGTTTGGTTTTATCAATAATTCGTTTTTGCTCTGTATTTAATCGTATATAATTTCGGTATTCCAAGTCAATAAGATCATAGTTTAGATCTTGTGCAGTTTTGATTAGCCTGAGTTTTTCTTCTAAGCTGTAGTTGTTTATTCCACCTTCTTTTTTATCTCTGATTGTAAGTATAACTGGTTTTGCTACTGTTTTCTTAAATTTTGCTAAAAATTGTTTGTTAAGTGTTTTTAAATAATCTGCTCTTAACTCTAATATCTCTGCAGTTTCTTCAAGATCTTTTGCTTGTTTGAGGCAGTCTCTGTTATTGTTGGCAGTTATTGATGTAGCAATAAGTGTCATTTGATTTTAAGTAATTTGTATAGCTGAGTCCTTAAAAAATCTTCGTCTGGAGTCTGGTTTGTGTAGATCTTAAACTGAAGTATAGCTTGATAAAGCAGCATCTCAAATCCATAAATTATTTTTGCCTCTGCTTTCTTGGCATTTTTTAAAAGTTGAGTTTCATACGGTGTGTAGACAATATCAAAGATGATTTGATCTTTTGCTATATCTTTAGGGGTTAATAAAGAGTCTTTTATATTAGGATACATTCCAACTGGTGTTGCATTAATTACAATGTCATAGGATTTTAATAGATGTTTTTCATTAATTGATTTATACTCAGCTTTGAAATCAGAGGCTAGTTGCTTTGCTTTTTCTAAGGTTCTGTTAAATACTGTTATCTTTATTTTGTTTTTGGCAAGAGCGTAACAAACTGCTCTGGCAGCTCCTCCTGCTCCCAGTACAGCTGCTGTTTTATCTTTTAGAGTAATTCTTTTCTTTAAAGGAGCTTCAATACCATACCAATCAGTATTATAACCTATCAGTTTGCCATTTTTATTAAGAATTGTATTTACTGCTCCTATTTGCTTTGCAGTTTTATCTATTTTATCTAAGTACTTTATTACATTAACTTTATGAGGTATTGTGCAGGTAATTCCATTAATACCCAGAGCCTTTGCTCCAGCAATTGCTTGTTTTAGCTGAGTTTTTTTTACTCTGCAGGCAAGATAGATAAAGTCTTTATCTAATTTGTGATGTTGATATGCTAAATTATGAAGCTGGGGTGAGATTGAGTGTTCTACTGGATCTCCTATAATTATGTTTATTTTAGTTTTAGCTGTTACCATATTTTCTATAAATTTTTATTATTTCATTTGTTATCTGGTTAGGTGTTTTGTTATCTGTTGTTATTTGATAATCAGAGTAATATTCATAAAGAGGAGTCCGCAGTTTAAACAATTGTTTTGCTGTCTTAATGTCTTTAAACAATGGTCTGCTGGTGTCTTTGATTAATCTTGTTTTGATGGTGTTAAACTTTGTTTTTAAATAAAAGATTAAGCTGTTTTGTTTTAGATAATCAATAATAATTTTATTCATTACAACGCCTCCTCCTGTTGAGATAACTTTGTTTTTTAAGTCTTTAATTGACTTGGCTGTTTTAATCTCCAGTTCTCTAAAGTATAACTCTCCTTTTTTTGTGAAGATCTCGTTTATATCATTGTAGCTTGTTTTATCTAACACTAATTGATCCATCTCAATAATCTTTTTGTTTAGTCTTTTTGACAATAGTTTTGCTATGGTTGTTTTTCCTGATCCCATAAATCCTATTAGGCTAATGCTGTTTTTGCTGTTCATTTTGTAAAATCAACTTTAACTCCAATCTCAGTTAGTATCTGCCAAAACTCAGGAAAAGATTTGGCTACAACTTCAGGGTTGTTTATGGTCATTGGAATTCTTGCACCTGCTACTGCAAAAGCCATAGCCATTCTGTGATCATCATAAGTATTTATCTCTGCTGATTTGGGGTTTGCGTCTGACTCAATTATGATAAAGTCTTCTCCTGTAAAGACATCTACCTGCATTTTTTTTAATTCAGTTTCTGTTGCTGTTAATCTGTCTGATTCCTTATGCTTTAGTGTAGAGAGTCCTGTAATTTCTGTTCTGCCTTTGGTAAAACAAGCTGTAACTGCAAGTGTTTGAGCTGTATCAGGCATAGCTTCCATATCAATAGTCAGTGGTTTTAGAATTTCTGTGCCAATTACTTCAATTATATTATCTTTACTCTTTTTATTTACTTTACAACCCATTTGTGCAAGTAAATCAGCATATCTGCTGTCAGATTGAATAGAGTCTATTGGTAAGTTTTTGACACCTATTTTAGATTTAGTTATTGCAGCTATTGACCATAAATAACTGCTGCTTGAAGCATCTGCTTCTATAAAGTAGTTTTTTGCAGTATATCTGCTGGAGTTTATCTTAAAAATTTTTGTTACTTCGTTTTTCATTATTTCTTCAAGTTCTTTTTTAAAGTTGCTGCTGCAGCTGCAGCTTTGGCAGTTACAGCCTGTGTTACAAGTTATACTTGGATCAAACACAGTTTGTTTTTCAACTTTTACTGAAAAGCTTTCCATAACAGCTAAGGTTATATCAGCGTATGGCTCAGACACCAGTTTGTCTTTAACTTTTATGTTTAGTTGTTTAAAGAACGGAGAGATAATAAGCAAAGCTGTTATAAACTGGCTTGAGATACTGCCTAGTACTTCAACCTCTTGTCTGGTAAAATCAAGGGTCTTTATAACCTTAAAAGGCAGTGAGTATGGTTTTTGCAAAAACTTAAATTTTGCTCCTAAGTTTTCCAGCGCCTGAAACAATGGCTTCATTGGTCTTTGTCGCATTCTTTCTGATCCGTCAAGAATTAGGTTTGGACAAAAAGCTGATCCATAGGCTGTTAAAAATCTAGCTGCTGTGCCTGCAGGACCAACATTATGCTCTATTTTCTTTTTTGTTGGCAGTTCATTTACAATGTCGTAAATCGTAAGATTGTTGCCTGACATTGTTATCTTTGCTCCTAATTTTTTTAGAAACTCTATTATAGTTTTGCTGTCATCAGATGTTGAGTAGTTTTTTAATACTGATCTGCCTCTGGCTAAACTTGCAATAAGCAGTGCTCTGTTAGTTATGCTTTTGGATCCAGCCAGTTCAATAATTTTTTCAACAGGTTGTTGTAATGGTTGTATTATTGCTTTTTGCATAAGAACTTTACTGCATCATTTATAATATCAAAGGTTGTGGTTTGTTCAGTCACAGCCTTGCCGATTTCTTTTAACAAAACCAACTTTGGTTTGCCACCTACTGATTTTTTGTCTTTAGCAATTGCTTTTTGAATAAAATCATAATCCGGCTTAAACTCAAGTTTTGTTGGCAGATTATAATCTGCCAAAACTGTTATAATTTCGTCAAGACTCTCTGAGTTTAGATAACCAAGTTTTACAGAAATATATGTCTCAGCAATAATTCCTAAACTGACTGCATACCCGTGAAGCAGTGGTTTTTTTATTTTGTGTGAAAAAGACTCAAGACTGTGGCCAATTGTATGACCAAAGTTTAAAAGTTGTCTTAACCCGTTGGTCTCATCTTCATCGAGTTCAATAATCTCTTTTTTAATCTGGATTGATCTAAAGATAACCTGTTCTAATGTTCTGTCTTTAAGTTTTAAGTGGTTAAAGTAGTTCTTGTCCTTTATTAGGCTGTGCTTGATTATCTCTGCATAGCCTGATGAGAGCTGATCTTTAGGCAAAGTTGTTAAAAAGCTAGTATCTATGATTACTGCATTTGGTTGTTGAATACTGCCAATAATATTTTTTATATTTTTGTAATTTACGCCAGTTTTACCGCCGATACTGGCATCTACCATTGCAAGCAGTGTGGTTGGGCAGTTTATAAATCTTATTCCTCTGGCATATATGCTTTCAGCAAAACCTGCTGTGTCTGTAAATGCTCCACCCCCAATGTTGACAACAAGACTTTTTTTCCCCAAGTTAAGTTTAAGAAAACTGTCTATTAACTTAAGAGTTGTTTTAATGTTTTTGTCTTGTTCAGTTATTGCAAGTTTTATAGTTTTATCTAGACCTAATGACTTTATTTGCAGGTTTTGATCAATTAAACAGAGTGTTTTATCTGGTTTGAGCTCAGATATAATTGTTTGCAAAGCAGGCCTTAATATATTTTTACCTATGAAAACAGGATATTTTTTTGCTTTTAAGTTAATAGAGATTGTTTTCATTTATTTTGGTAATGGCTATTTTACATTAGTTTTTAGTTTTCTGCAATAAGACCTATGTTGGTTTTTGTATAATTTAACAATGGTGTCTTTTAGCAATGAATACCTAAAAAATGGTTTGTATGCAATTGCTTTAGCTTTAGTGTTGTTTTTTATTGTTTATCTTCATTATAATTTAAGGTTGTCTTTCAGGTTTGGTGATGAGATTGCTCATTTTTATGCAGGGCATCTGATGCTTAAAGGAAAAAAACTGTATACAGATATTCAGTTAAACCATCAGCCGATTCCTTACTTAATTAGCGCTGTTGTTGATATGGTTTTTCCAAGCAACACTTTATTAAGATTTATTACTTTGCAGAGGTTGGCTGTATTAGCTTATTCTTTGGGTTTTAGCCTTATACTGTTGTATATGTTTGGCAGAAGGGTTCTAGTTTTTATTTTGATTTTTGAGTTTACTAAGTTTTTTTTGCAGGGATATAAAAACCTTCAAGAAACATTTGCAGTATATGGATTGATATATTTAGTCTTTGATTTAGTTAAATTGTATCTTGAAAATCAGGACTCAAATCTGAGAAAAGTATTGTTTTCTTTTGCTGTCTTTATAGTTTTATTTTCTTTACTGCCTGCCTGGCCTGCTTTAGCAGTTTTAGTTAGCTTAAGGTTGATTAGAACAAAACCAAATAAATATCTTTTATTTTTGCCTTTTGCTTTGTTATTGGTATGTATGTCTTTTGTCATTAATTACTTTGATTGGTTTCGGGAAACAGTGTTGTATAATGTAAAGTACTTTATTCCCAACAGCGGAGAGTCAGTAAACTTGATAAAACTGTTCTTTTTGCCATTTTCTGCTTTTTTGCCGCCTTATAATTATTTAAAATTAATTCTTGGGTTGACAGTTTTGTCTTTAGTTATCTCTTTTTATTATTTAAAAAAGCACAGAATTTTACTAGTTTGTTTGATTTTTTGTTTTTATTTGTTAAACCCAAGGGTAGATGAGTTTGATTTTTTTAATTTTCATTTACTGCCTTATTTTGGTTTTATTTTAGCCCTTGATTTTATTTTGTCAGCTTACCGAAGCTGGATTTTTTATTTAAAATATTTTTTGATTATTCTGATTATGAGTTTTGCTTTTTATAACAACTCAGATCTCTTCGCTAAAAAAAACTATGACGCTGAGTTTCATATTAATTATTATATTTCCCAAAAATATATTAATGCTGTTAATTTAGTTAAAGATGACTCTGACAAAGTATTAGTTATTCCTAATGACCCTTTAATTTACTATGGAATAACAACTCTACCTGCTGTTAGAGTGATTGAGTATTACCCTTGGGTGTATTATATACCTGAGGTTAGGGCTGAGCTTTGGCAGTTGTTGAAAAACTTACCTCCAGAAATAATAATTCTTACCTCTACTCATAATGTGGATTTAAACAATGAAGTGGGCAGTTACTTAATTGGTCTTTTAAAAGATTATAAGCGTTTAAATACTACTAATGAAGATTATGAAATTTATTTAAGCAAAGACAAAGCTGAGACAATACCATATGATAAAGTTAATCAGTTGCAAAATTTTGGATTTCAGTTCTAATTAGATTAGTTATAATTTAAGTTAGTTAACTATGGTAGAAAAATATCGAGGAGATTTTAGTGTAAATTGGAATGACGAAGATCCAAAACCAGCAGATTCTGGTAATACTGGTAAAAGTGGATCAGAAGGTGATACTGGCAAAGGTCCGTCTGAATCTAGTGGTTCATCTTCAGACAATAATTCATCTGGAACAGAAAACAATAAGTAAAAGTGATTAATTAGATTTTAATTTAAGATTAAGATTGTAATAAAACATAATAAGTATTAAAATACAAAGGTAAAAGAAGCATAAAAAGTGTATTAATTATTTTGGGTCTGTCTCATTTAACAGCGATAAAAAGTAGTGTTTTAACTCTGTACAATGAGTTAATATGAAGGTTAATAAAGGTTGACGAATTTTTATGGCAAGGTTTTGTTTTATGTTCAGTTGGATAATCAACTGAACGAAGAAGGTTAAGTTATATGATGGAGCCTTAAGAAATTGTCAAGAAATTATTAGTTAACAAGATCCTAGTTTTATAATTGAAAAGGAAACAAACAAAGAGTTGTTAATTTTTGGGTTTTAAGTTATAATTAGTAATAATTGTCAGTTAATTCAACTATGGCGGCAACTCCTAAAAGAAAAATATCAACAATGCGCAAAGGCAAAAGAATGAAATCTAAAATTGAAAAATTGCCTGAGGTTCAGTACTGTAAAAACTGTAATCAGCCAAAATTACCACATTTTGTTTGCCAATCCTGTGGTCAAAAAACCTAATGTTGTAGACCAAAGACACAAAAAAAGATTACAAACAGTGCAGAATCTTTACTCTGCATTTTTTGGTCAGGGCAATTATCTAAATCAAGAACAGGAGATATTGGAAAAAACGCAAAAAATACTGGATAAGGTTGACCAGCTTGATTCTTATATTAAAAAATATGCGGTTAAACTTCCGTTTGATATGATACCTAAAATAGATTTGGCAATACTTAGATTAGGCATTTATGAACTTCTTTTTGAGGATGATCTGCCTGCAAAGGTTGTTATTGATGAAGCAATAGATCTTGCTCACGAGTTAGGCACAGAAAGGTCTTACGCCTTTGTTAATGCAGTTTTAGGCAAAGTATATGATGAAATTAAAAAATCTAAAAGAACTTGAACGCAGTATTAGCGTAGTGTTTAATGACAAAGCTTTATTAAAACAGGCTTTGGTTCATAGATCTTATTTGAATGAATCAGATGTATTTAAGGAGTCAAATGAGAGGTTAGAGTTTTTAGGAGATAGTTTGTTAAACTTTATAACAGCTGAGTATCTTTATTTAAATTATCCTGATGTTTCTGAGGGAGAGGCAACAGATATTCGCTCCCTCTTGGTTTCTAAACCAGCTTTAGCTAAGACAGCCAGAAAGATTGATCTTGGCAGTTTTTTGTTTTTATCCAAGGGTGAGGTTGCATCCGGAGGAAAGGAAAAAGATACTCTTTTGGCTGATTCAATGGAGGCTTTAATTGCAGCGATTTATCTAGATCAGGGTTTAACTGTTTGCAAAGACTTTGTTATAAGGTTTATAATTAAACCTTACCTTAAGGATCTATTAAAAGGTAATAAGGCAGTTTCAGAAAAGACTTTGCTGCAACAACTGACTCAGTCCAAGTATCACCTTTTGCCAGAGTATAAAGTTATATCAAAACAGGGGCCAGACCATAAGGCTGTTTACGAAGTTGGCGTTTGGTTAAACAACAAGCTTTTGGCAAAAGCAAAAGGAAGCTCAAAAAAACAGGCTGAAAAAAACTGCGCCAAATTAGCATTAACTAAATTGCAATCTGATAAATTTTAATGTATAATAACCAGTTATGTCAGCAGTTATCAGATTAACCAGGCTTGGTAGAAAAAACAGACCATTTTATAGAATAGTTGTTATGGATAAGCGCAGAAAGCGCGAATCTGTTTATATAGACAAGATTGGCCATTATGATCCTTTTGCCAAAGAGAGTGAACAATTAGTTATTGATAGTAATAAATTAAACCTTTGGCTGACACGGGGTGTTGAGCTGTCAGAAGGTGTAAGAAAGCTTTGGAAAAAAATAAATAGATCTTCAAAGGCGCAGGAACAGGCAAAAAAAAATACAGACAATACATCTAACTGAACTGCTTAATTACTTTACAAAAGGATTTCCTTTTATAGGATAAAAGTTGTCTGAAGACTCTATTAGATCTATTTGTATCTTACTGCTGATCTCAGACAAGAGTGTAAGATCATCTTTTGTTGGCAGTTCAATATTTGTAATATCATTGTCAATCGTCTTGGGATCATAATAATAAAAGGTTAGATCAATCTTTACATTGGTGGCTTCATTGTTATAATTAACTTCATTAATTGTTATGAGTTTGCCTGACTTGAAGTTATAGTCTTTTAAAAAATTTAAAAAACTCTTTGGAGAAGAGGTTCCTTCAATTGTGATTACTAATTTTCCTGTTGCTGAATCTGGTTTAACAGTGTATGAGACTGTAGCAAAGTTTGAGTCTCTGGCCAGCTTTTCAATTGCGGCAATAGTTTCAAACATATTATACTTATTGGGAATAAGCATATTGATTTGCTGGTAAAACTCATCAACAGCCTCGGTTGAGATGTTCATAGATTCAATTCTTTTTTTTACTTTTTCGTATCTGTCAATCTCTTCTTGGATATTTTTTATATTTTGTTTTTTTTCAAGAACAGATGTTCTAAAGTAGATTGATACAGAAAATAATATTGCAATATTAACTACAAGCAGAATGAAATAAATCAGGTGCTCTTTAATAAGAGCAATAGTGTATTTGTCAAAATAATTATTTTTCTTGTTGTTCATACTCAAAACTTAATTTGTTAAAGGTTCCTTCAAGATTAATCTCCAAATTTGAGTTGTCTGCATTTTGATCCAGAATAATGCCTTTTAACTCGAGTTTAGAAAACAAATTTAAAAAATCAGGATTCTCAATCAGATCAAGTAACTCTTTGTAAGCTTCTTGGTTGAAGGTATTAAAGACTAAGGTGGTTTTTTGGCTTGTATCAAGCGACATATTTTTTAATTCAATTTTTTTGATTAATTGAGCTGATTGAGTAGCTGTAGAGGCAGAGTCTGTTGCTGTTTCCTCCAGAATCTGATCTGAGGATACATCTAGATTGATTAGGTCGATGACTTTAGTATAATATGCTTTGAAGTTGGCATCATCGTTATTTAGATAGTCTTTTAAGATTTTAATTTTTTGAGCTATTACAGCTAATTTCTGGTTTCTGGCTGTGTTCTGTGATATTGTCTCAATTAAGTCACTTCTTGCTTTAGTAATTTTTCTAAGTTCAAGGCTTAGTCTGACATTGTCGTAAATAATTTTAGCTGTTATTGCAAAAACCAGCAATGTTATTGCTACTACTGTTTTTCTAATGTATGAAAAAATCTTTTCTTTTTTTTCAAAGCCTGAGATGCGTCTGGAAAAATTTATGCCTTTTCTAAATTTCATTAGATTATCAGTCCTCCTAAACAATTAATAATATCATTGGCAAGGGCAGGGTTCTGATGTAGAATTTTGCTCTTATTAAGATCAACTAAGTTGTTTATATTTATCTGAGCTAAACTGCATTTAATTGTTTGGGCTGTATACTGCGGTAGTCCCAGCACTTTGTTTGCTCCTGAGGTAAATATAATGTTTTTAACAATTGAACCATATTTGCTTTGGGCAACATTCACCGATTGGTATATCTCTCTGGTAAAATCAGACAGTATTGGTTTAAGTATCTCAGTTAAGTTGTTAGAATTAATCTGAGTTGCCGAAAGAATTTTTTCAGCTTCTGCTTTGGTAATGTTGGCAAACAAGGCTAGCTCTTTAATAAAGAGATTGTATCCGTTTTGAAAGGTATGAGAGTTGTAGATAAGCCTTCTTTGTTCATTGTAAAAATATACTGTCGTTGTATTGTAATCAAAGTTTATAAGCAGGGAGTCGCTAAGTTTAAGCTCACTGGCATAGGTTATGGTTTTTCCTAAAGCTGATAACTGGTTTTCAATTCTTTCTGGTATAAAGCCGACTACCTCAAATAGATTAATTAGTTTCTGGATATGAGTTTTTTCAACAGCTACAATCATTATTAAAAGTTTTTTCTTGTCTATTGTTTCTTCAAGCACATCAATGTCTATATTAACCTTGTTTAACGGTAAAGGAATAAACTGATCTGCCTGAAATCTTACAGCTGCGTAAAGTTCTTTTTCCCTTAAGTTTGGGTAAATTTTAAAGTTGTTATAAGTTATTGCATCAGGAATAATAACAGATATTTTTTTGCTTTTGGTTCCAAGTTTATCAAGCACTGCTTTAAGCCTATGACCTTGATTGTTGAAAATATTGGCATTATTGCTGAAATAAAAATCTTCTTCAGCTGGTTCTATAACAATATTGTCAATCTCAAACTTGTTTTTATTAAGCTGTCCTGTTATTGCTTTGATTTGATTAACAGATATTTCAACAACTGTGTTTTTTGCCATAGTTTAATTAAAATATAAACTATTTTGATTAATTGTTCAATCAATTATTTTCAGGTAGTTTACTCAAGTTTGAATTGATTTATTTTAAGAATAGTTGATCCTTTAAACATCATTGTTGGCACTGTCAAACTACTGGTTCTATAAATTGAGTTAAACGAGTATTCTATTAAAATATTGTCTCCATTTAATTTTTCAGCTGATATCTGAAAGTTTTCAATTGATATATTGTTGTCAGTTAATTTGTTTTCTGTTAAGTTTTCATAAACACTAATTTTATTTTCATTAGTTAAAATTGTTAATGTGTATGTTGGTACAGGGCTTTTGTTATACTCTATATATAAGCCGTTATTTGATGTAATCTTTCCTCCTACATCTAACTCAATTACATTTGTAGGATTTGCCACTCCTACTGCTCTTACTTTTGATGTATAATTGGAGTTGTTTTTTTCAATATAGGTTTTTATTGCATCAACTGTTTCAGTAGAGTTTTCCAGCAAATTTTGTATTGCCAATAATTTTGCCTGCTCTCGAATAACTGAAATTATTGAGATAAACAAAGCAGGCAGGATTAGACCTAAAATTGCCAGAACTGTCAGCACCTCAATAAGAGAAAACCCAAGTTTTGTTTTTTTCATAAGCTTTCTAATGAGTTTATTTCATTTGTAATATCAGGATTGTTAAGTTTTTTATTTACTTCTTCTAAATATTTGATAGCTTGTTCTTTTGACTCTGTAAGCAAAACATATTTAGAGTATAGCAGATGCGAAGGAATATAATCTGGTTTTAAGGCTATAAGTTGTTTCATAGTTGTATTTTTAATCTCAGTCAGTTTGTCTTTGTTATCTTGATAGTAAAGGAACTTAAGAAAATTATACATATAAAAGGAGCTTATCTCTGTGGGGGCTATTTTATGAGCTTGTTCAAGTTGTTTGATTCCATACTCTAAATCAGATTTTTGTAGATCAGCTTGGTAAAAATAAAAAGCATTCCTGCCAGCATTTTTTTTATAAATTATGTTGTAGGGTGATTTATTTATTGCTGATTCATTAATTTCTTTTATCTTATTTTTACTAATGTCGTAAATCTCTATTGCTGTGTTAGTCTCATCTTCATTAAGTTGTGTTACCAAAAGATATAGCTGAGCTTTAGCAGAAGATAGTTCAGTCTGATAATTAGGGTGGCTTAAAAGTTTTGACGCTTGCAATAAGCTGTTTTGAGCAGTTATGAAATCAGACTGTTTTTTAGCCTGCAATCCTTGTTCGTATAACAGATCTGCTCTAAATAATAACTGGATAAGATAAATTGAGATAAACATAAAAACTACTGATGCTGTTGTTTTAATATTTGTTATAAAATGTTTTTGATTAGACTGATTTTTGTCGTAAATAATAAGAGCAGCGTTCAGCAAAAAAATATACAAGGAAGTTGTAGTAGTAGAAAAGCTTGTGAAATTGTTGATATTAATATTTAAAAAACCTGCAGCAATTACTAGATAGAAGAGATTTTTTGTTTTCAAGTAACTGTAAAGGCTGATTATCATAGGCATAATTACTAAAGCAATATAGGCTGAGAATCCTATTATGCCTTCTGTTGCCAGATAGTTTAGAAATTCATTATGAGCTTTATTGTAGATATAGTTCCATTCAGAGATCATATTATGCTCTGCTGGTCTGGTAAAAAAATAGGAAATGCCAAAGGTTTCTGGACCAGTGCCAAAGACAGGGTATCTTTTAAACAATTCCCAAGCGCCTTTCCAGACTATAAGTCTTATTTTGCCTGAGTCTGTTATTGGTTCTGATGTCTCAATCTCTGTTTGGTTGATCTGAACGCTGGTGTCTAATGATTTGTCTTGGCTAAGATCAGTTAGGTTTCTGATTCTTTCTGTTATAAAAGATTTATCAGTAAAGATGGCAAGTATTAAAATTATTGTTATTAGCAAATAATTTAGGTTAGGTTTAGCTATTTTTTTATTAAGATAACCTAAGACCAAGAACATAAAAACTGAGACAATCATAGCAAACTGTCCTGTAAGGGATCTTGTAAAGATCAGTGCAATAGAATTAACTGCAAGAAAAATAAGATAAATTATTAATGATCTTTTGTTTTTGCTTTTTGCTATAAGATAACTTAGAAAAACTAAGTTTACGCCTAAATAATTTGCCAACCAGTTAGGCTGACCTAATGTTGAAAATATGCGTTCTGCTGGTTTGAAGTTCTCTGTCCAGCAGGTATTAGTTATGGTGTTGGATAACACATAACAGATCAGATCAATATTGTACTTGCTGAGAATTCCAATTATACTTACAAAAACTGATGTTAAGGCTGACAGTTGTAGTAATTTAAGCAATTGCTTTTTGTTGAGTGTAAAGATTAATGAATAGAAAAGCAAAAAGTAATAAATTGATGATAATACTCCTCCATTGAACCTACCATAGTAGCCAAAAAAAGATGTCCAACGGTCAATTGTAATAAAAACACCAAGCATCTGAACAATTGTAAAGATTAAAACAGCGTAGAATACTTTGTGATTTAAATATATTTTTTTTGGGTTGATTATAAAAGAGAGACCAAAGATAAAGGTTGTAAAAAGGTAAATAGTTATAAGTTTATTAAACTCAAATATCTCGGTTGTGTGTTTATAAAAAATCAATGGTGTTAAAATAAATAAAGAGTATGTTAAGATTAAAACAGTTTCTCTTAGTTTTTGTATGAAATCTTCCATTAATTTAAATATAAATAAATTTTTGTCTAAATTCAAAATAGATATCTTTAATTTTCCCAGATTTTGTTTTGATTTTGGTACTAATTTTGTAAGAATTGGCATAAGCGACAAGGGTGTTATTCAGGAGAATAATGTTATTGCTCATCATATTTACAGAGATAAGTACTTATTTTATGGAAAGGAAGCAAAGGAGCTAATTGGCAAGACTCCAAAAATAATAAAGATAATTCATCCAGTTCAGAAAGGAGTTATCAATGACTTTGATGCGTTTTACAACCTACTAAGTTTTATAAAAGAAGATCAGTTGTTAGGCAGTTGGGCAAACCTTAAGTTTGCTCCATACTTTTCCTATGCTGTTGTTGGTATTCCAAATTTTGCCACAGAGATTGAACAAAGAGCTTCAAAAGAAGTTTTGCAGAAACTTGGCTTCAATCAGGTATTTCTTGTGCCTTCTGCCATAGCTTGTGCAGCCTCATTAGTAGATGATCTTTTTGTTAGTAAACCTTTTATAATTCTTGATCTTGGCGCAGGCAAGGTTGAGGTATCTATAATTAGTAAAGGCGGTGTTGTTTTAAGCAGATACCTTGATTTTGGAGGATTTTTTTTGGATGAAAGAATTAGGCATTATCTCCATCTAAAGTATGCTGTTGCTGTTGGCTATGCTACAGCTGAGAGACTTAAAATTGAGCTTTTAAACTTTAACAACAGTGAAAAGCAGATTACTGTTAAAGGGAAGGCTTTGGATACAGGTTTGCCAAAAGAGATTAAGGTAAAAACCTCTGAAATTTTAGAAGCTTTGTATCCTTCAATTACCAGAATTGTTGATGAAGTTAAAAACATTATTGAAGAATCTCCTCCTGAGATTGTTGAGGATATTACAACTAATGGTGTATATCTAGTTGGAGGTCTAAGTTTTATTGATGGTTTAGATAAATTTTTATCAGATGAGGTTAAGGTTAAGGTAAATAAAGTAGATAATCCGACGCGGTCTCAGATTGATGGCTTATTAAAGATAGCTAAATCTCCTCAGCTATTAAGGGTAGTAAAACTTCCTGATGTTTAATGGGTTAAATTTAGAATCTAACAGATATTCTTCAGTTAAGGAATAAAACCGGACTAGGAGTTTAAGGTAAGAACAAAAAGAAAGGAGGTGATCCAGCCGCACCTTCCAGTACGGCTACCTTGTTACAACTTAACCCCCATCACCATCGACTTCCTCCCCGCCTAAAACGGCGGGTTCAGAAATCAATGACTTTGGTGGCTTGATGGGCAGTGTGTGCAAGAGGCAAGAACGTATTCACCGCGGCATAGCTGATCCGCGATTACTACTAATTCCGCGTTCATGAGGTCGAGTTTCAGACCTCAATCCCCACTGAGAACAGGTTTGTGGGATTTGCTCCCTGTTGCCAGTTAGCATCCCATTGTCCTGTTCATTGTAGCATGTGTGTAGCCCAAGGCGTAAGGGCCATGCTGACTTGACGTCTGCCCCTCCTTCCTCCCCGATAAAGTATCGGGGCAGTTTCCTATGACAAATTTAACATAGGATGGGGGTTGCGCTCGTTGTCCCACTTAAGGGCACTCCTCACGGAACGAGCTGACGACAGCCATGCAGCACCTGTCTTGCCTTTCCGATTAAATCGGAATCATTCCGTATTTCTACGGAACTTGACGGCAAGATGTCAAGCCTTGGTGAGGTTCTTCGGTTTGTCTCGAATTGAACCACATGCTCCACTAGTTGTGTGCCTCCCCGCCAATTCCTTTGAGTTTCAACCTTGCGATCGTACTTCCCAGGCGGCTGGCTTAACGCGTTAGCTTCGCTACACCCTCCTGAAGAATCAGAAGAATGCGGCTAGCCAGCATGCGTTTAGGGCTAGGACTACCCGGGTCTCTAATCCGGTTCGCTCCCCTAGCTTTCGTGTCTCAGCGTCAGCTTACTTTCAGAGACTCGCCTTCGCCACTGGTGTTCCCTAGGGTATCAACGCATTTCACCGCTCCTCCCTAAGTTCCAGTCTCCCTAAAGTAAGCTCAAGCTAAAAAGTATTTCAGCCTTGTCCGAGGTTGAGCCTCGGGCTTTAAGCCAAAACTTTTTTAGCAGCCTACACGACGCTTTACGCCCAGTAATACCGGATAACGCTTGAGGCCCACGTATCACCGACGCTTCTGGCACGAAGTTAGCGGCCCCTTTCTAGTAGGATACTGTCAACCCACCTAAGAAGGCAGGCTTCATCTCCTACCACAGCGGTTTACACTCGTAAAGAGCTTCTTCCCGCACGCGGTGTCGCGGGGTCAGGCTTTCGCCCATTGCCCACTATTCCTGATTGCTGCGCCCCGTAGGGCTGGAGCCCGTGTCTCAGTGCTCCTCTGGCCGATCATCCTCCCAGACCGGCTACCCGTCGTAGGCTTGGTAGGCCATTACCCTACCAACTACCTGATAGGCCGCAGGCCCCTCCCTAAGTGAGCAGTTAAGCCCTTTATTCTGACTATAATGTCAGAAACTATAGAGTATTACCCCCGATTTCTCGAGGCTATCCTCTGCTTAGGGGCAGGTTCCTACGTGTTACTCAGCCGTCCGCCGCTACCCTAAACCACGAGGGATTAGGGACGCTCGACTTGCATATCTCAGGCACACCGCCAGCGTTCATCCTGAGCTAGGATCAAACTCTTACCAAAACTAGTTTCCTAGTCCGATTTTATTCCTTAACTGTTAAGGTGCAGCAGCAAAACTGTATTAAAAAATTGTAGTTTTGTAGTATTGTATTATATGTATAAATGCTCATATTGTCAAGCTCTTGTATAATCCGGGTACATAGACAACAGTTTCATTAAATTATAATTCTCATTATACTATTCAATAGGTGGCTTATAATTAACTGCCTGATGCGGCCTTTAAAGATATAAAAAATTAACCAATTTGTTAATCTCTTGTTTGCCTTTTTAAGGTCCATCTCTGTGATAATGCCTCAAAATTACTCATCCATCTGCATAAACTCCTCCTGTAAGCTCCTAGTAAATTTTTCATGTACTTTTTGCTTTGGCAAAATCAAGTGTTTTTCTTCTTCTTTTTTTTGGCCTTCTAGAAAGTATCCTTGTTTTGGTGAAACTTTTAACCAAAAGTCTTGGGAGACTATGTCCTGAACCGAACTTGTTCTGTTTTAGGATTATATTTTATAGATAATGTCTCTGCATCTTTTAATGATTCTTTACCTAATTCCATATCGTTTGATGATAAAAATTGATATAGAAGTGTTAGCTATGTATCTCAACTTGCACAGGCAGCTCTTAAATTTTTTGTAAAATTAAGATAAATATCTTATAATATTGATATGCAAGACGAAAAGAGTAAATATTTTCCTGGACCAGAGGTTAGTGTGGATAATCTAACTATTCTTGCTCGGAAGAGAATTTTCACTCCTATTATTGGAGAGTTCTATAATGAATTCATTAGAAATGGAACAAATCAAACTTTAGTAAAAATCCTAAAAAGGATTCCAGCAGAACATCATCCTCCAATTTTACATACTCTAACTACCCATGTAACTAAAGAAAAACCTGTGTTTATTTACGGTATAGGAGTTTCTGTCGATACAAATAGAGCTAGCTTTGTCGCTGCAAGCACAGATTTGCTTTGGTGTTTGTCCTTAATGGTTGACGATATTATTGACGAAGATAATTTTCGAGCAAATATAAAAACTGCCTGGAGTATTTATGGGAAACAAGAAACTTACAGATCAGCAGAGGTTGCCTTTAGAACTCTTCAAGATTTGACTGAAGAAATTTTATCTCCCGTAACAAGGCAATTACTTATTGAAACCGTCGAAGATAGCCTAGAATCACTAGAAAATCCTGTTATAAGGAATATAGATTCTGATGTTGACGATATCTCGCGCAACATTGATCGTCGAGCACGATTTCATTGTGAATACCCCATTAGAGCTTTATTTGATGGTAGAGAAAATGAAGAAATAATTTCTTTAGCCATAGACGCCCTCTTCTGTGTTAACAGAGCAGGACAAATCTTAAATGATGTCAAAGACCTTATACCATCACAAATTTATGGAAGAGATTTGTTTGCCGATGTACGCAGCGGCACAGCTACTATTCCATTAGTGATGCTCCGCGACGCATCAACAGCAGAAGAAAGAAAGATACTAAGAGAGTTGTTTAATTATGCTAATCTAACAACAAAACAAACAAATTGGTTACAGGAGTTTATTGCCACAAAGCTACCAAGGAAGGAAATATACACTTTAATTTTAGAGGGCTATCGACAATTTTTAGATAAAATGAATAAAATAGTAACGCCTGAGTGCTTTGCTCTGTGCCAAAAATGGGTTGATTACAAAATCAGGCAAGCAAACTCATTATTATTTGAAAAATGATGGGAAACTCAATCTCCACAGAAGAATGCAAAATTTCTTATTTTGAGAAAATATCATCTCAAGCCGTTATTGAAGATTATTTAAAGAAACAGGGTTTCAATAGTCAATTAATCAAAGAAGGTTTGGCCCCTGAAACAAAAGTAAGTGTTGTAATCCCTGCTTATAATGAAACAGGAGTAATTACAAGATGTCTGCAAGCTTTGAATAAACAATCCTGTAGTGTTTTCGAAGTAGTGGTTGTTGATAATGGAAGTACGGATGAAACCTTAAAAGAGGTGAAAAATTTTAGAGAATACGCTAATTACCCCTTACATATAATTGAAGAACCTATCGCAGGTGTTGCCACTGCTAGAAAAAGGGGTATGGATGAGGTTTTACGAAGACTTTTAGAAAGAAACGGAGAATTTCGCTATGCTTTAGCGGTAACAGATGCGGACACTATTCCCCCAAAAGAGTGGATAGAAAGAATCATTGGGGGATTTAATTCTAATGAAATTGGAGGATTAGCTGGCACTCACGGAGCCTCGAAAGAAGTTGAGGAAAAAATCTATAAAGCAACAGGCATAAAAAATTATTTTAATGTTGTTCCACAGTTGATAGAGTTTATTGAAAGAAGAGGTGTTGGAAGAATAAAAATGTCTGGTCCAAACAGCGCCTTTATCGCAACCGCTTATGCCTTGGGAGGAGGTATAAAACAAGAATTTGACTCCGATGGAAAACCTAAATTAAGAGAGGTAAACAATTTAGGAAATAGAATCAGGAAATATGGTTATAAAATACTCCCTATGGGATCTCGGGTAATAAAAGATAGACGTAGGGAACTGTTTGAGATTATAAATAACTGTGATGATTCTTACTTTCCTGAAGGTTTTTCTGCAAATGGAAGATTTAATGTTATACGAGGAAATGAGGTGGAATTACTAGATTTTGCTTGTAGAAATGTTTCAAAAGAAATCTGGGAATATTATCGTTATAAAATGATTTACAAGGTGCTTAGAAATTTTGTTTTTCAGCCCCTTGCTTCAGGTGAAATAACAGAAGGACAAATTCAAGAACTTTTTGCAGCCGAGGAAATTAGCATCTTCTTATCTATCCATTCTTCTTCTTATAATTTTCCAAATAATCAGGATGCCTGCAAATTTTTTAGAAATTTTCTATCCCACTTGGAAGAAGTATTACAATTACAATAATTACAATTATGATTATATAATTGTGATATAATTATATTATGACAAACAAAGAGTTAGAAAACCTTGCCAGAGAATTGGTTTTAAAAGGATTAAATGCTCGACAAATACATGAAGCTGCTTTGGAATACCTGACGGAGGAAGAACTAAGTCAGCTTTGGAGTATTCCCCGCAAAAATATCTATGAGTTTGTGACTAACTGTTTGGATAGATTTGCTTGCAAACCCCCTTTTCTTGACCTGGGTTGTGGAAGAAGAAGTTATAAACCAGAAATTACAGAAAGATTTGGGGTGGATACGCTTTTTATTGCTCTAGATCACTACTTTCCAGACGATAAAACTAATCCTAAAAGATTACCTAACTTATTAGCCGACGCTTGTTATTTACCCCTTCCTTCTTCGTCTATAAACACGGTAATCTGCACAGAATTATTAGAACATATAGAAAACGATAATGTGGTTATGGCAGAAATATCAAGGGTTACTGAAAAAAATGGATTATTAATCCTTACTCTACCAGGAGCTCATATACCAAAACATGATAAGCCTCCATATCAAATAGATCATAGAAGATACAGAAAAGAAAATCTAAATAATCTACTATCAACCCATGGTTTTGATATATTATATTTTGAAAATAAAAGTTTATTCGGTTTAGAAATAAATTTATTTGCTGTTGGCCAAAAAGTAAGATGAAAAGTATCTTCAACCTAATATCAAATATCTACTTTCTTGTTAAAAATAAGAGTCTGCCAGGATCTCTGGTAATTGTTTGTAAAGAAAATCGAGGCAAAAAAACATTTTTACTTGTCAAATCTGCTCATAGTAATGCGATAACCTTTCCCAGTGGCAATCTAGATCCTTGTGAAGACTTTTTTGAAGCTGCTATAAGAGAACTCTTTGAGGAAACAGGGTTGAAAATAAAAAAAGATAATTTGCTTTTGACGCCATTAATTCATAGTTTTAAATATAAAAATCTTCCTTTTCAAATAAAAAGCCAGCAAAGAGTGTTCTTTCTATTACTTACCACCAAAATAAATTATCTTAATCCACAAGACAAAGATATAGAATGGGCTCGCTGGTATAACTTAGATAAGACATTATCTTTACTGAGTTATCCTGAATTGAAGCTTACTTTTAAAAAGGCAGTCAAATATTTAAAAAGGTATGACCAAAGAATCTGATATTTTAAACGCAATAGTTGAAAATAGATCTTTCATAATACGCTTATTATACAAAGGGGTACCATACCATACATGCTTTAGTCTTGTTTGAACACCGATTGATCCTTTCACTTTCTTTTACTTTTCTCCCTCTTTCTTAATACCTTAAAGTGCCACATGTTTCGTAACTTTTTCAGAGATAAAAAAATAAATCAGCTTAAAAAGTTAGAAAGTTTAAGGTTTAATGTTTTAAGTTTTATGTTTAAAGTTAGATATTGGATGCTATAATACTTTCAATGAACTTTCGTTTAGAATTTAAAAATATAAAAAATAAAAAAATAATTTTCTCCCTTCCCCAATCAAATCATTATCAAAAAATAAAAAATTTTAAAATTAGCCCAAAAACTTATCAAATTCTCAAAGAAAAGGATTGGAGGAATGAGGTATTAATTTTTAGATTAAACGACATCAACCATCCCCTCCCACCCTCGACCTCAAAATTTTCCCCAACCGCTATCAAAAAGTATCCCTTTAAATTTTTCTTTAAAAGACTACAAAACAA
Organism: Patescibacteria group bacterium; assembly: GCA_026004435.1. GTDB lineage: Bacteria > Patescibacteriota > Microgenomatia > UBA1406 > GWC2-37-13 > BPJC01. The sequence continues at coordinate 157,565 of BPJD01000001.1, forward strand.
AAAAACTTAAATTTATTAATAATCGCTTTATCAATGGGGAGGAAAAAAGAATAAAATCGCTTGCAAAAAAATTATTGGTGAAGAAAAAACTCTTTCTCAAATAACAAAAACTTTATAACTTTACTTTAGACTATCTAACTTATGGAAAACCCACAGAAGGACTTTATTCATACAAACAAGCCTTAACAGAAAAAATCACTGACTGCGGTGGCTTTTCTACTTTTTTATCCTCTCTTTTACAGCCATTAAACATTCCCTGCCGGCTGGTAGTTGGATTTATAATTAAAAAAAATCTTTTTACAAAATTTTTTTCTAATTTTGAATTTTGCATTTTGAATTTTGATTTTTTAATGATGCACGCCTGGCTTGAAACTCAACTTCCCAATAAAGTTTGGTTTCCAATGGATCCCTCCCTTGAATGGAAAAGAAAAAAAGGATTAACAAAACGTCAAGGCGGCTTTGGTTATATTCCGGCAGACCGCTTAGTTGTTTCTTTTGGTTGCGATTTTGATATAAAAATAGGTGGAAAAATTATAAAATAGATTTATTACAAAAATCTGTTATTTTATTAAATAATGGAAAGCCAAGAACAAATAAAAATTCAATCTCTTCAACAAGAACTAATAAAAACTCTATTAACAACCCTTGTTGAAAATCCTACCTCTAGTTTTCGTCAACAATGGGCAGATTTATTAAGAAACAATGGCGACAAACAAAAAGTTTTAAACTTTGATCAATATCCAACTCTTTCTTCTCTTTTAAACAGTCTATCTTTTTCTTCAAAAAGAGCTTTGTTTCAATGCTTATTTAGAGAATTACAAGAAAAAGAAATTACATCTGCAGAAAAATTAATTAGGTTTTTAAGAGAACTTAGAGCCCCCCAAATACAAGAAAGAATAAGAATAATTTATAATCTTCCCTACTTTGTTGATCTTGATTTTTTAAAAGTACTTATGATGCAAGTAAGAACAGGTTCAATCTCACTGGAAGATTTTTTAAAACTTTTAGGAGAAAATGGCCAGGTATCCAATAAAAGAATCAAAGAAGAACTTGAGCAAAAAACAGAAAGAAAAATTACTCACTTTCCAAAAGATCGCAGGGCAGAAATTACCCGTCAATATCAATCACCTGAACCTTTAAAACAATCAATTGCTGAAGCGGTTTCAAACTCTATTGATGCTATCTTAACTAAACAAGGGATTGAAAGATCTATTGGCCAATGGGGTAGAGGAATTAAAATGTTAACCGCTTATCTTGATCATCCTCAAGATTCAATTGTTGTTACAACTACAAAAGACAATCAAACCTGGCAGATTGAGATTAAAAAAGGCGGTGATGGCAGATTTTATCTTCGATCAGAAAAAATTGACCAACCAAAAGAAGAACAAGAAGCTACCGGTACTACTGTTACCTTACAAAAACAACCATTAGACGAAGATTTTTTAGAACTACTTAAAATAAATTTAAAAACAAGATTTCGTTTTACTCCTGATGTTGAAATAAAAATTAATGATGAACCGATTAATGACTACGCCAACCTTATCAATCTTTCAACCAATAAACCTTTAAAAAGAGAAAAAACCTTAGGCAATGTTGATATTAGTTTAAAACCCAATCAAGTCTCTATTAAAGATAATGGTAGTGGGATGACACCTGATCAACTTTTATCAATGTTTATTCCTAATCTGGGTAGCAAACCATTTATTGAGATTACCCAAGATAATCGTCATTTATTTTTACCTCTGGTTGAGGTTTTTTATGAAGAAACTCGTCCAGAAAAAGAAGAAGCTTGTATTTACTTTAGTCGCAACCGAGAGGTAATTTTTTCTATTAGACTTGATGATAAACTTAATCTTTTTAACCAACCGCTATTTTTTGAACTTGGTCCTCTTCTTGAAAGTTCTGATGCTAGATTACAAATAAAAATTAATGATAATTTTAAAGAGGCAATTAAAAAAACAATTGATTTGGTTGTTGAAGGTGAGACTGAATCACTAACCAAAATTCAGGTACTCAATACTTTAACCGTTTATTTACTTAAATCAGGTGGAGAAAAGTTAGGCGATAAAAGACAACAAACTTTCTTTATTACCCAAGATATCATTACTTACTGTCAAGAAAAAATCGCTCCTTTAATTGAAGATCTTACTCATAAAGGCTATCGGTTTATTCCTAACAATCCTGAGTTTTCTTATCTAAAAATATCTACTGACCCCAAGACAATCTTTCTTGATTCTCATCTTTTTTATTTTAAACCGCAGAAAATTCCTGATTTTGAACAGATTCCTCCGTCTATTTTTCAAAGTTCAACTGGAAAAAAACTTTTTCTCGCTGATTTTAAAGAAGAAGCACCATCACCAATTATCGCCTATGAAAACGGTTTTTTTATCGATAAAAAAGTATGGCAAAAGCTTTTAGATTTGAAAGAAAAATCGCCACAAGATTTTGAGGTTTTACTTACTGCTTTAAATCTTCGTCTTAATCCGGTTTCAACCTCATACGATCCTTATGAAGAACCCTTAAAAAATCTTCAGAACATAATTGTTTTCAAAGACCAAATCCAAGAAGAAAGTGAATCACAAGAAACAAAACTACCACTATGGTTAACTTCTGAACAAAAAGAAAAAATAAAAAATACCTTTGAAGGTATTAAAGAGATTGCCGATTATGGAAATTCGGTTAATTCTGTCTCTTTTTCTCCTGATGGACAAAAGATTGTTTATGCTGGAAAAAGTGGTAAAGTCTATCTTTATGATCTTCAAACAAAAGAATCAAAGTCTATTGCTGATTATGGAAGTTGGGTTATTTCTGTCTCTTTTTCTCCTGATGGACAAAAGATTGTTTATGCGGGAGAAGATGGTAAAGTCTATCTTTATGATCTTCAAACACAAGAATTAAAGCTTATTGCTAATTATAGAAATAGAAGGTGGGTTATTTCTGTCTCTTTTTCTCCTGATGGACAAAATATTGTTTATGCGGGCAGCGGTGGTACAGTCTATCTTTATGATCTTCAAACACAAGAATCAAAGCTTATTGCTGATTATAGAAGTGGGGTTAATTCTGTCTCTTTTTCTCCTGATGGACAAAAGATTGTTTATACGGGAGAAGGTGGTACAGTCTATCTTTATGATCTTCAAACACAAGAATCAAAGCTTATTGCTAATTATAGAAGTTGGGTTATTTCTGTCTCTTTTTCTCCTGATGGACAAAAGATTGTTTGTGCGGTTATCGGTGGTCAAGTCTATCTTTATGATTTTCAAACAAAAGAATCAAAGTCTATTGCTAATTGTGGAAGTTCGGTTAATTCTGTCTCTTTTTCTCCTGATGGACAAAAGATTGTTTATGCGGACACCGATGGTACAGTCTATCTTTATGATCTTCAAACAAAAGAATCAAAGTCTATTGCTGATTATAGAAGTTGGGTTAATTCTGTCTCTTTTTCTCCTGATGGACAAAAGATTGTTTATGCGGGAAAAAGTGGTAAAGTCTATGAAGCAACTGTTGATTATAAAATAAATTTTACTTTCTCAAAAGCTAGCAGTCTTCTTGAAGCTTTAAATGATCTTTATTCATCACCTCAGACAATCGTTGATGCTTTTTGTGAGTTTTTTGTTAAAGAAAAAAATGAAATTAATGAAAATTTGCTTACTGAAATTGTCAAGATATTAAAAGAAACTGAAACTTTAAAAAAACTTCAACAACTTACACAACAATTTCCTCAAATCTCCGAGTGGTTAAATGATGAAGAAAGAACAAAAACTCTAAACCAAATAATAACCAACACTCTCTACGCCTACTTTTTTGCCGTAAAAGAAAAAAATTTTTCTTCATTATTGCAGGAAAAAATTTTCGACAGCTCACTTTTTTACTTTCTTGATTTTTCCCTAATAAATCCTAATTTTGATTATGATAATCTTGAACAAATTATTAACAATTTCCCAATTTCAGAAAATCTGCTCAAACACCAAAGATATTTTTATCTTATCAATGGTTTTTTTGCCTGGGAAAAAGATCCTCAAAAAAGAGCTTTGTTTTTAGAAAAACTTTTTAAGATAAAAAACAATCCTAACTATCAAAAATATTTGGAATCTATTCAAGAGTATAACCAAAAAAAAATACAAGAGTTTTTTTCTCAGCGAACAATTGATAAAGCCATCAAGGGTCGTGCTTTGTTTGAGTATCTAAAAAAAGAGGGCGCAATTGCCATAGAAACCGCTTCTTTTGAAAGTCTTGATAGTGAATGGGGGATAAATGATAAAAATTCTTCTCTTTTTGCTCGTCCTCAAGTGCCACTTACAGAAATTTTTTATCAGTATCATATTAAAGGAAATAGAGATTGGCAAGCAATTGTTGAGAAAATTAATCAAGAAGCTTCCACTCCTCTCAATCTTGAAACTTTTCGTCAAGAGTTAATCAAAGAAGTTAGCGGACAGGCAATTGAAGAAGGAGTGGCTAAACGAGAAATGATTCAAAATGCCGTTGATGCCATAAAAAAAAGAGATGACATCAGTGAAGGAAGAATTGATATTAAAATAAGGATAGCTGAAAAAGACGGGGAGGAGTATTTGGTTGAAGAATTTTCTGACAATGGTACCGGTGTTTTAAATTGGGTAAAGTTCTTTATCCCAGGAGAAACAACCAAACTTAAAGGTGATGAAGGTTTTTTTGGCAGCGGTGCTTTTAAAATATTTGAAGGGTCTGATAGAGTAGATATTTTATCATCCGATGGCAAAAACACTTTTTACTTTCGCTTTGAATGGCAAAACAACAATCTCGTCATTACTGAATCTCAAATTATTCCTAATCACCAAGGAGAAAAAGGCACCTCAATCAGACGAATAAAAAAGATAAAAGAAGACACAATTAAAGAAATTGAGGCAGGAATTATTGTTGATGACTATGTTGCTTTTGCCGGATTAATTGCTGATGAAACAGTAGAAGGCAAAACAATAAAAATCTCTTTAAACAACGAACCTCTTCATCTTCAAAAAGAAAAACGATTAGAAGAAGACTTTATGGAGTTTGGCCCAATTATTTTAGTGGAAAGTTCTCTTCCTCCAACCATTGCTCATGGAATCGGTTTAAGAATGAGCGATTTGAATGAGATGTATCTTGAGTATGTTCCTGAAGATTTAAAACAACTTTTAAAAGACAAAAAAATCTCAATTATTCTTCCTTCGTCTTTACCTTTAATAAAAGATAGAAGTAGAATTGCCAATGAAGAACATCTGCTTGAACCTTTAAAAAGAAAAATTGCCGGTATGGTAATCAAATTGGCCGCTCAAGAACTTATTCAAAACTTTCGACAAAGAATCGCTCAAGGAGTATCAAAAATAATCTGGAAACCAAAAGGTTTTCCAGATGACTGGTTTATTAATCCTCAATACTCATCTCTTTCCCCCTCTGATGTTAAAAAAATAATAGAAATAATAAGGAAACTAAACAGTGGTGAGATTTTAAACTACGAGGAGCTTAACATTTTAAATCAGCCTTTTGATGTTACCAGCAGATTGGCAATGGTTATTGTTCGCATTAAAGTTCCTTTAAAAGATGGTCGACAATCAAATCTCCTTGTTGAAATAAACAAAGTTAAAAGAACCAAAAAATTACGGCAAATTTACCGAAGAAAATTTGATCCACAAGTAAGATCTAGTTTATCTTCGTCAATAAATGGAAAAATAGATTTACAAGGCATTTATACCACAAATGGAAAAATAGATTTAGGCATTGATACCACTTTATTACAACAACCAGGATCTATAGATATAGATCAAGGAGTTGGGGTTGCAAATTCCTTTTTTGGTAAACGTGATGAAAAAGATGTTAATGAGCAATTGTTAACTGAAAAACAAAAAAAAATCCTTGACCAACTTAGAAAAATTGCCGCTCTTTTTGGATTATCAGTAATTCCAAAAAAAGATATTGGTGCAAATGGATATTTTCATAACAAATATTTCGTAGTTGATATTTCTGTTTTGGATAAGCCATTACCCTATGCTGCTGCAATATTTTTGCATGAACTAGCTCATTTTGGCCCAATCTATAATGATCTTTTTACTAATCAAGTTAGTGGCGTCTTTGGCGAATTGTATTATTGGGTTTTAGATCAGGTTTTACAACAATATCCAAAAATGAATTAGGGAGTAGTAAAATAGATTTATTACAAAAGCCGATAATTAAATAAATTTAGCATGACAGTAAAAAAAGAAACTAAATATTATAACATTGTATTAATAAATCTTTCGAGGCGGACTCGCAATTTCGCACAACGTTTGCGTATATCTGATGTCCCGCTTTTCCATAATTTTACAATAAAGTGGGATATGGGTTGAGGCTCTGCAAGAGCCGAGCCAGATATACGCTGTTGTCCGACCCGAGCGACCATCGGGAGCGAGAGCGCAACGATGCAAGCCCTTAGGCGTAGCGGAGGCGCAGTGTATTTTTTTGAAAATTTTTATCTATATTTGTTGAAGGATTTTTTATCTGAAATTTTGATTTTTTTGTTTGAATTAATCTGTGAATTTAAAGGTTGAGAGGATTTGTTCAAGATTAGATTTTGCAAGGTTAATATCATCTAATGGATAATCGTAACTTATAAGTATTTGATTAGCTGGTAGTAGACCCTCGGGTTTATCTTCAAGCGGGATTAAAACAAAGGTATTGCCGCGGTTCGTAAACTCCTCAGGATTATCACACATTTCAGAAGGACCGACACCATCGGCTGTTGTGGCAACCTTAGTACCAACAAAAATTTCCTTCTGTTCACCGTATTTATAACAATAACCGAATCCAGTCACACGGTAAACATGAATACTAATTGTATGCCCATTAGCTATATTGGACAGAAAAAATATAGGAGCATCTGGGTCTTGATAAACATCGTTGATCTTCCAATTCTGAGGATAACTAAAACTAAATTTATATTTTCCGTTACTATACGTCTTCAGATTTGCGGAGGATTCGTTTGTCGGTGTTGGTGACGACTCTAATGTTGGAGATAGTTGAGGATTTGATTTTGTTTCGTTTATCATTGAAATTTGTTTTTCTAAAGAAGTAATCTTTTGTTCTAGGCTGCTGATAGCTTTTTCACTTGCAGATTTTTGCCAAAAGTAGACAGCTGGTCCTATTATCATTGCTGTCAGTAACACACTAATGACAATAAAGATTAGAGGCCTACTATTGGCTGGACTGGCTTGTTGAGGTTGAGCCTGTGTACTCATTGAAGTATGATTTAATGATGATTCGTTAGTTTCCATATTTATTTATAATTCAAGCGTACTTCTGTAAAAAAATCAAAATTTCATTCCTTTATTTTAATCCTTCAACACCTTTTTCTCAAAAATTTTCAGAAAAATATGTCGTACAACTCTTTTCTATACGAATTGTTTGTACAATACTGACCTTTTAGTTGCATATTATACCAACTTAATATATATAATCATAAACGACATTACAATTGTCTATTTATTAGTTTTAGTTTACCAATTTTTATTAAAAATATGCAAGAAAATATATAAGTCGGTTACATCGGTAACACTCTCATTAGCCTATAATTTTCATTATACCATTCAACTGGTGATTGATAATTAAGTGATTGCTGATATCTTATAAGATTGTAAAAGATTAACTATTCGGTTAATCTCTTGTTTGCATCTGTAAGGTCTGTCTCTGTTAATAAATCTTCAAAATATTCATCCTCCTGCATAAACTTCTTCTGTAAGCTCCTAGTAAATTTTTCATGTACTTTTTGCTTTGGCAAAATCAATTGTTTTTCTTCTTCTTCTTTTCTTTGGCCTTCTAGAAAGCATCCTTGTTTTGGTGAAACTTTTAATCAAAAGTCCTGGGAGACTATGTCCTGAACCGAACTTGTTCTGGTTTAGGATTATATTGTATAGAGAATGTCCCTGCATCTTTTAATTATTCTTTACCTAATTCCATAGCGTTTGATGATATAAGTTGATATAGAAGTGTTAGCTATGTATCTCAACTTGCGCAACAACTCTAATATATTTTTATTGTATATAGGTTAAAAATTTAAATCGGGTTGCAAATATAAAATCTTATAGTAAAATATGTTTTGCCATGAAAAGTAAGTTGGTTTTATCACTTATAGTCCTTTTTATTCTTGTCCTTGCCTAAAGCGGGCGGGAGGATGATAGGTGATAAAAACCAATCTTTAAAATACCCCGCCCTAAAGGCGGGGTTTTTTATTGATAAGTTTTACAAAGTTTTAAATATGGAAAAAGGATCAGGTTATCTTGAATATGGTTTATCTAACTTGCCTGTAAGGATTCCTGAATGGCCTGCAGAAGATTCAAAGCATAGGGTTCCTAATTATGTTATTTCTCCTGATCAAGCTAAACAGATATTAAAGAGATTAAAAGAATCTTATCCAGATCTTTTTACTGAAGATCCATATGAAAATGGAAATGGAAATGGGCAGAAGGAGACAAAGGTCTCTGAATGGATAGAGAGTCCGTGTAGAGATAATAATAAAGGTTGTGTTTACTTTGATGAGCAAGGTAGACCTTGGTTGGTAAAACATCCAAACTGGTGCGATCCAAGGGTTGCACATGAAAGGTTTGAAAAACCTGGTTTAGTGCCAGATTCAGCTGTTTACCCGATAGATGTAGTTCCAAGAGATTTAACTGTTGAGAGAAAGTTGGTCAATCCGCCAGAAAGATCAGAAGCTGCTGGATGTGAGCTGGAGTTTGCAGTTGGTAAATTTACAGGAAATAAGGTTGTTCCTATTAATATCCAATATGTTTTAGATGATTTTAAAAAGTTTAGAGTTTCGGCTTCTATCGAGGGTTGGTTTTCTCAGTTTGAACATCCTTCTAAACCAAAGTGCACGTATTCGTCATTCTCTGATCATAGAGAAGTGTTGGTAAAAGGACTTTTAGTTATTTCAAAAACTTTAGGACCTTTTGATACATATCTGCTTCCTACAGGGGTTATGCCCTACTCAGGTATTGGCCAACCAAATTTTGAAAATCCTCATGTAAGGAATGTTTTAACTAAAGGTTTGGAAGTTTCTTTAGAGAGAGAATTAGATCTTGAAGAAGCCGCAGATATTTTAGCTAAATATGGTGTTAATGGTTTGCACATTACTGTAAATCTAAAAAAGGATGAAAATGGTTTTGTGGGGGATGAAAGATTAAAAAGGGTTTTTGAGTTAACACATTCTCCTATTTCTTTTTTGTTAAAATCTTTGACCTTAAGCGGTAATCTGGAGTCTGCAGAAGCTTTAGTATTAGAAAGATTGTCTTATCGTGATATTCACAGAGCCGAGCTTCCAACAGCAAGGGTGGGTAGGGTGCGTCGACTTTTTGATGAGGAAGTTGTCACAGCTTTTGAGGAAGGTAAAGCTCCTTCTTTGGAAAGGGCTTCTCTTTGCGATGAGGAGGGTAAACCTGCCCGAGGCGTGCATAATCCTTTGGGAAGGCAGAAACAGTCGGGCAGAAATGAGTTTACAGCCTTTGATATTGAACCTAATGTAGATAAAATTTTGGCCTTGGAGTGTTTATTGTCATTGTTTACAACAGTGGTTGATAAGGCTGTTTTGGAAGGAAAGGAAGATTGGTTAATGGAAGGAATTGACGATGGTAAGAAATATTTGTTTTTTTCTTTTTTATCTAATGATAAAGAGTACAAACAATTATCTGATCTTGTTGAAACATATGGTGTTGATGGGTTGATTAAAATTAATAAAGAGCTTAAAACCGTTGGAGAAATAATCCTTAATTTTATTGATTTTGTTCAGACAAAAGCTGAAGAATCCGGTATATTAAGTGAAGATTCCAATGAAGAGAAGGAGCTATTAAATTATTTGAGATATATAATAGGAAAACATTTAGAAGGCAGAACAGCTGATACTTTTGAGGAATATTTAGATCCTGAATCAGAACTTTATGCTGTAGGAACTGTTTCGGAAATAGCCCGAAAACGCTATAAAGCTTTGCAAGAACAAGGTTTTGAAGGTGAGCAGGCTCGCATTCAGATTCTAAGGGAATTAGCTGTTGCTTATAAAAATCATTTAGAAAAATTATATAATCAAATGAAAAATGAAAGCGAAGCGGAAAGAAATCCTTAAATTATCAGAAAGATTAATTAAAGTAAAATCTGTAAGTAGCAACTATAAGGGATTAAAAGCTGTTCTTGCAGAGGTTGAAAAAGAGGTAGATAAGTTTTTTGTGAAATCATTTTCAAAATCTAAATCTCCCAGCCTTTTGGTTTATAGCTCTGCTAGTTTACCTAAAAAATTCAAAGTAATCTTAAACGCTCATCTGGATGTTGTTCCGGGCAGGCCGCAGCAGTTTAAGCCTAAGGTGAATAAGGGAAGGCTTTATGGACGAGGTGCTTATGATATGAAAGCAGCAGCTGCGGTTGAGATCTTGGTGTTTAAAGAGCTTGCAAAAAAACTCCCCTACCCTATTGGGTTACAGCTTGTGACAGATGAGGAGGTTGGTGGATTTGCCGGAACAAAGCATCAGATTGAAAAAGGAGTCAGGGCTGATTTTGTAATTGCAGGAGAGCCAACGGACTTAGAGATTAATAACGCGGCAAAGGGAATCATCTGGGCAAAGGTTTATGCAACAGGAGTTTCTGCGCATGGAGCTTATCCTTGGCTGGGTGAAAATGCAATTTTAATAATAAATAAATTTCTTGATGAGCTTTTAAAAATTTATCCTGTTCCCAGATCTGAGGTTTGGAGTACAACTGTGAATGTAGCAAGCATTCAAACAGAGAACACCTCCTATAATACAGTGCCGGATAAAGCTTTTGTTTTGCTTGATATTCGCTATATACCTGATGATAAGGAGAAGGTTTTGGAAGATCTTAAAAGTTTAGCTAAAAAGTACAAACTTGATCTGGAGATAGTTTTGAAAGAACCTGAACATTTTACTCCCAAGACAGATCCTAATATTTTTCTGCTCCAAAAGGCAACTACGAAGATTAGAGGCAGAAAATCAAGGATTGTTGTAAAGCACGGAGGATCTGATATCAGGCATTATAATGCAGTCGGGTGCGAAGGAATAACCTTTGGTCCTGTTGGTGCAGGCCATCATACCGAGGAGGAATGGGTTGATATTCAAAGCCTTGAGGATTTTTACCTTATCTTAAAGGAATATCTTCTTTCGCTATAGCTTTTTTATTTATATTGTCTAGTTTCAGTTGTATAATTTAATCAATATTTAATGCATACAAAAAGAATTTCTTATTTTAATGAGAAATCTATTAAAAAAAGGGGATGTTCTTTACTGGGTTCAGACAGGCTTAAGAGTAAATTATAACTATAGTCTTAAGTTTGCTATTGAAAAGGCAAATGAGTTAAAGAAACCTCTTTTGGTCTATTTTGTCTTAAAAGAGTTTGCGTGGGGAAATTTAAGGCAGTATGAATTTTTAAAACAAGGAACATTTGAGTTTAAGAACAATTTAGAAAAAACAGGAGTTAATTTTTTAATCGAAAAAGGTGATTTTGATTTGGTTCTTAAAAGGTCTAAAATACTTGCTTAGTTGTTTCTGACTATGGTTATCTAAAGGGGCAGAGAGCTTGGAGGAAAAGTCTGGCTTCTAGTTTAATTCAAGCTTTTTATGAGATAGAATCTGATCTTTTGATCCCTATAAGATTTATTTCTTCCAAATCAGTAACCTATGCTTTTCAAATTAGGAAAAAAGTTTTTGACCTGCTGATAAATTTTGTAAAAGACTTTTCCCTACCCCATCTTAAAAATACTCAGAAAATGTAAACCAAAAGAGTGTCCAAGACTCACCTCGGGAGTGTAAAATTATTGACCTTAGTTGTTAGCCATAATAGTTTACCCAAATTCTACTTATGAGGTAGAAACGATAATTTGTCTACTAGGCAAGTTTCCATACTCCTCTTTTATTTTTATTTTGGTACCTATCGTCGAAAAAGGATATTCTTTTTATTATAAATCAAACAAAGCTGCGCCAACGTCAACATAATCAATTACTAATGTGTCAAAGCGAAGAATTCGTTTTATATCTCTATATTCTAGTAAAAGGTTATTTAACTTTATCAAAAGTTGTTCTGAGGGATTATCAATTGGGTAAACTTCCAGCTATAAAAACTGAATGTAAAATATTTTTTTGTTGGTAATTGCACCTAAGATTTTATAATTTCTAACAACTTTGTTTTGATATTAGGCTCTTTTCTATTATTAAATCGCCATTCAATTTCTTTTAAGTATAAATAAAAGTTTTTCTTTGATATTCCATTATACTTTAATAAGAATTTTTTTGCATAAATCCAAAATCCCTCAATACCGTTAATATGATTGTATTTTTGTTTTCTAAACTCTTTTGTGTGATCAATTTTTAATGCTTACCATATCTTGATAGAGAATTATATGATTTAAATTTATCAGTATAATAAACACAGCCTTTTCTTGTGTTTTTAATAATTTTTTTCATTAAAGTTTTAGGGTTTTTTATTCTCAACAATTATTGTTTTAATTTGTCTTTCTCTTTCAAGTATTCCCAACACTATTTTCTTATTTTTACTTCCTCTACCTCTTCTACCTTTTTTCTTCCTCCAAAATATGATTCATCTAATTCTATTTCACCTTTTAAGATTTTAGTTTCTTTTTTTAAATAATTGGCTATTTTTATTCTTATTTTTTTGAAAAAACGATTAACTGTGTTTCTGTGTAATTTGACATATTTTGCTGTTTGTAATGCTGGTATACCTAAAAGAAAACAATCTATGAGTTTGTTGATTTGAGTTTTTGTTAGTTTGGTATACTTAAACATAATTGCACCTTTTATTTTAATTGATTTTTAATAATTTCAGGTGCAATTACCTAATTCTATTAGGCTGAGAATGACCAGAACCGCTAATTTAAATATGTCTGATAGCTGTTAATTTACTTGTTCCTTCTTTCCTTAAAACAACGCTTTGTAATTCTTGAGGAGCAAATATTATTAAAGTTTCTTTTCCCTGTACGTTTATAAATAGCAGGTTTCTTTTTTTTTGTCCATAATGATAGAAGATCTCACATATTTCTTTAATTACGTTTGGGAAAATTGTTGTGTAACTGCTTCAACAGTGTTTATTGGAACTCTTAAAATGTCTTCAATCAACTCTAACAATTCACGATCTGATAATGGATGATCATAATAAGGTAGTGATAGATTTTCAAAATGGTATGTTTGATTTTGGTCTTCAGGATTAGGTTATCTCATTTTTCTTCAAAATCGCATAAATATAAATAACAAGACCTGATAGGGTCATTAGGAAAAGAAAGATTGAGCAAAAAGGCTCATTTGAATGTGTATATGGAGACCAAGAATAACAATCAGAATAGTTCGTGTGATAATACCGATTTTTAGCCCGGTTTTTATATTTATAGGTTAGAATTATAAAGGAATAATTTTTGCAATGTCAAACAGGTTTATAAGATTTGTTTTATTTCCTTTTTTCCTTGCCTATTGGTTTGCTGGGTTGTGAAAGATTTTGTGGTTTTTTAGTGGTATAAGACTAATTTAATGAAATCTTTGAAAACATCCTATCAGATTGGGTTGAATCTTCTACAATTAAAAAAGCCCATAAGAATTTAAAAGTAACTCAGGTCTATTGTTGGATTTACACAACGGATAAAAAAATTATTCTTGTCTTAAAAAGCGATCAAAAATGGCAGTTTCCTGGCGGGTATCCCCGAAAAGGCGAATCTTTAACAAAAGCCTTGATTCGCCAAGTGTTTGAGGAAACTTCTTTAGATATCAGCCCTTTGCTGATCAATTGAGTTTCTTTGGTTATTATGTGGTTAGTAAGATCAAGCGGGGTAAAGTTATTGATAAATATTTGCATCAGGTATTTTTTAAAACTACCCTATTTTTCCAATTAACTTAAATTATTTCCTCAAGAGAGAGAAGATGAAAAACCCAAAGATAAAATCCAAAAGGCACAGTGCTTTAGTATAAAAGAAGCTGTTGAAATCACTCCTTGGCTTGAGAATTCGGAAGAGCTAAGGAGTTTTATCAAGCAACTTGATAATTTGGTTCATAGCAGGAGTTAATCCTCCTACCAATGAAACAAAGAGTGCCTTTTAAGAAAATGCTTAAAATTTGAGGGTTTAAGATCCAAGGTTGGAGCAGCAATTTGTTTTTAACACTCTATCTTAATTAAGTTAGAATTATAAAAATACAGAGTTCTTAAAATAATTTTATGGAAATATTTAAAAAAGGTTGGGCGAAAAGTTCTAACAAAAAGAAATTGATTGTTGCTATTTTTTTTGGAGTCTTGTTTATCCTTTTGATTTGGCAAACAGGTTTGTTGGTATTTTTAAAACTTAAGCCTGTTCCTTGTGGAGGAGATTGGAATTATTGGATAAAATGTCCTTTTGGAAGTTATTGCAAAGAAAGTGAAAATCCTTTAGCTGGAGGAAGTTGTAAACCCTTTTTTATGAAACCTTTTGATAAATCACCGAAAACTCTTAGAAAAAGCCAATCTGATAGAATATCACCCAGAATATCTCTTTCTGCAAACAGGATATCTCCTTTTAGAAAAGAAGATGTAAAACAAATTAATGCAGAAAAAGAAATGAAATTTGATATTCTGTTTGCAGGAGAAGTTTATAACCCTTTACCTCTCTCTCAAGTTTTGCCAATTTATAATCTTCAAGATTTAGAAAAAGTTAAAGCTATTCAAAATTTCTTATCAGAAGATCAAAAAAAGATTATAGAGTCTTTAGATTACTCTCAGTTTACTGTTTTGATTATCTCAGCTGGTCCGGTATCAACAGCAGGTTGGAAAGTAAAGGTTGAAAGAATAGAAAAGGAAGGAGAAGTTGGAAAAATATATCTTAGAAAAATAAGACCAATCGGAATGGCTGCTGAGGTAATCTCTTATCCTTATGTTGTTGTAAAAGTTAAAAAGACTCCTGAGGTAAAAGGATGGAATTTGGTTTCTGAGAAAGAAAAGATATTAAATTAAATGTTTACTCTTATAAAAATATTCAAATTTACTGTCAAGATTATTGGCAAGTTTGCATAAGATAAGAATTGGGAAATAAGAGAGAGCAGATAATATATTGATATTTTTTTACATTATCAGATTAAAAAACCATCCAATCAAGACTATTCCCAAACTAACACAAGCAAAAAACAAAACAAGAAGTTTTGTCTTCATTGCTCTTTTTAGAATCATAGCTTCAGGAAGGGAAAGTCCGACAGTTGCCATCATAAATGACAAAGCTGTACCAAAAGGAATGCCTTTGGAAACCAACGCTTCCATTATCGGAATTACTCCAACTGCGTTTGAATACAAAGGTATGGCCAAAATAGTGGCCAAAGGGACAGTCCAAAAACTGCCATTTTTTAAATATCTTTCAAAAAAACCTACAGGAACAAAACCATGAATCAATGCTCCTACCCCAACTCCTATTAAAACATAAACATAAATTTTTTTCGTTAAACTCCAGCCTTCTTGCCAAAATTTCTTTAAAAGCCAAAAAAAAGGTTTTTTTTTAAGCAAAAAACTTGAGGAATTCTTTTTTTTTGATTTTTCTATAATTTCTCTTAATGACTCATCAATCTCTTTTTCTAATCCCGTTTTACCTAAAATTACTCCACTTAAAACACCAATTAGTATTCCTGTTGCTACATAAAATAAAGTTATTTTAAACCCAAAAAGACCAATAAAAATAGCAATTGAAGCTTCGTTTACCAGCGGTGAGGTAATCAAAAAAGCTAAAGTTACTCCAAGAGGTATTCCAGCAGACAAAAAGCCGATAAATAAAGGGATTGAAGAACAGGAACAAAAAGGTGTAATTACTCCAAAAAAAGAGGCTAAAAAGTAATCAAAGCCATACCAATTTCTTTTGGTTAAAAAATCACGAATTTTTTCTGTGGGAATGTAATAGCGGATAATAGCCATCAAATAGTTAATAACAATTAAAAGAGCTAATATTTTTAAAGAGTCATAGATAAAAAAATTTAATGCTTCGGCCAGATGAGTTTTAGGAGTAAGTTTTAAGACTGAGAAACTTACCCAGTTAGCAAATTGTTGCAAGGGGTAAAAAATATCCATTATAAATTTTTAAAAACTTTACAATTGAATAGTCTCTTATCCTAATTTTTCGTTGATTATCTCTTTTATTTTCTCTGTATCATCTATAAATCCCACCATTACTGCTTCATCATCAATTGTCAAAACTGGAGATTGCATCAATCCCAACTCCATAATCTTTTTTAATCCTTCATCGCCTGTTATATACTCTACTTGAATTGATAGACCCAGCTCTTCGACTGCTTTTTGAGTAATCTCATATAACCTTTTACAATTAGAACAACCAGAACCTAAAACAGCTATTTTCATAGGCATTTGAAAAACTTATAAATTTTGAAATTCTTTAAGAATTGCTAAAAGATTATTTCCTTTTTCTGTTAAAAAATATCTTTTAAATCTTCCCTCTTGTTTAAAATAAACAATTCCTTGTTTTTGAAACTCTGATAAATGATGGGAAATCAAAGTTTGCGATAACTCAGTTAATTGCATTAACTCACAGACACAATGAGGATTTTCTAAAGCCAAAATTAAGGCAGTTTTTGAGGCTGAGCTAATTGTTTTAAGCTCTTTTTCAAGTTTTTCACAAAACTTTAAACTGATTTTTTTGTGCTCTATCTGGCAGTAGCACAATTTCTGAGTTAACATAGAAAAAATATTATATATGAACAATCTTTCATATGTCAAGAGAAAGTATAGCAAAAAGTTTAATCTATAAAACCCAAACTCCACCTCCCAGGTGGAAAATATATGAAATATACTTCCCTTTATGAAACAAAAGACTATTATTCTTTTATAAACCGAGGTTTGGAAACATACCTTCGGCAAGTGGGTTTAAAGATAGAATTTGAGACTAATTTTCCGGGTGTTTTTTTAAATAGTGGTGGCAAGTCTTTGTTAAGCATTTTTTTAAAGGAGAAAAAGTTTTACAACGCTTTTCACTAAAGATTTTTTAGATGGTATTTAGAGTCTTTAAAAATGATTTTAAAAATATCAAAATAGAATCTGCCAAAATAAACTCATATGAAGGATTATAAAGGAATAATTGTTGAAGAAAGTTTAGGAGATAATAGAGTTCTTAATAATTTAAAAATTATTGGGGTCAGGATATCAGAGTAGGAAAATCCAGTTGATAGATGGCATCTTTATACTGTGCAGGTTTCAAAAGATGAAATTGGTAGACTTTCTAAATATCTTAAGCCGGGTTGGTATATGCATTTTTGGCAAGAGCAAGATGTAATTGCAGTTTTTAAGGATAGAAAATTTGAGTTTAACTATGATGACAAATCTACTTGGAAGCCTGTTATAGAGTATGGTTTATCCTTAGGAATACCAAAGGAAGAGCTTGATTTTCCTATAGATTGATAATTAATAACTGCTTTTGTTTTTCAGATCATTTTTCTCATCAATACTTCTATAAAATTAAATGATTCTTTAGTTCTCGGCTGGCTAAAGTTTGTCTTGAGAATTTTAAAATCTGGAAGAAGCTCTTTTAATTTTTATAAGTATAAAAGTAAATGCGCTGCTTTGAATCTTCAAGCTTTGCAACAAAAAACTTTCTACCTTGCGGATGATAAAAAGCGCGGATTTAAAAGAATTGTTCTAGAGCGAGAATACTTTAAGATTTTTTGAGCATAAGATTTAACTTTTGATAAAGGTAAACAGTGAATAGTAGCCCAATCAAGAATGAAATTAAAAGTTTAAGCGGATTTTACAAATGTCCATTCTTTTAATAAATTAGTCTGGACAAAGCGACAGATTTTCTCAGTCCTGTTTTGTCTAGAATTTTCTTTGGCCTACTTTATTGCTTTTGAAGAGATATCTACTCTAATTACCTTTTTAAAACCTTTTTTTGCTAGATATATTGATTTTATTCCTGTTCCACAACCTAAATCTAAGACTGTTTTCCCCTTATCTTTTTTGAATCAATCAGATTTCTAAAACAATCAAATTGAGTTCTTTACCAGGGATTTTATTCAATGGCAGTTCATAAAACTTTTACCAGAAGGTTTGCTTAGACATTAATTAATTTTATATATTAATTTTAAAGAAACAGAACTTTATTTTTGATCTTGTCTGTATAAAATAATAAATAAAAGGGATTGAAAATAAGGTTAAGCCAAATGAGAAAAATAATATTTATACTCTTTTTAATTTTTGCAGTCGGATTTGCTGCTTTTTATTTTATAGCTATAAGACAAGCAAAGATAAACAAACCTGAACAAGATAAAATTAATTATGCACCAGAAAAAGAATAAGTTCCCTCTGTTGAATCTAATTCTCAAAATCAGGAAAAGTTTAACATTTATAAAAACAATCAGTATGGTTTTAGTTTTAAATATCCTTAAAATTTTATTCTAAGCCCAGAGGAAAAATGCGGTTGGATTTTAGTTGATGCTACAAAAGAAGAAAATTGTCTTGTTTCATTAAAGCTAATTTCTTCAGAGATAAACACAGATTATTTTCCTATTGCTTATTTTTGGTTAATAAGAGATTTTGATTCAGTTAATATCGGCGGCCAAATAAAAAGCATAGTCTATGACAGCCAGACAGGTATTTGGATAGAGGATTCTTTTAATTATAAAAAAAGATTGTCCGTTTACTCACAAACAATCTCTGGCAACTCCATTATTAAGGCTGAAAATGAAGGTAGCTCCGCAGCTTATAATTATTACATTATTCCAGATTATGAAAAAAATCAGGTAGCAATTTTTTCTTTTCCTGTTGCTTTTAGACTGCGCTGTGATTTTATTGAGGATGATACTAAAAAATCCGAGTGCGAAGCTTATTTGAACTCTATTGTTCAGGATTTTGGTAAAGACGAAGATAGTAAGATGGCCTACTCAGAAGGTTGGATTCAAGAAGAGTACTTTACCAAAATTTACTCTGAGGCTGAACTTATTGTTAAGAGTTTAAGCTTTTAAAATCTTCTTTATCTCCAAATTCCATCCTGGAGGTGGAATTTATCTTTTTCTTTTACCCAAATATCCACTCCTCTACTCTTCTTTTCAACCCAAAATACTCCTCTTTCTCAAACTGCATATTGGCTATACAGTATCTTTTGGATTTAAGATGAGAGCAAAACATAGATTCATAAAGATCATAGGAGTCGTGGATAAACAGGCTGTTTGAGACTTTGTTGCTCCAGCTTACTTCAAAACAGTTTGAGCAGTTTATACTCTCGTTTACTCTTATTCCAAAACTGCAGTTTGAGCTATCTCTGCTTGCCAGCATAAAGGCACTGTTAAAAATTTTGTAGCAGAAAATGATATCTCGACTATCAAAGATAGACACACTTTTATAGACATTTCTTGAGTTGTATATACTGTCGGATTTTGCAAAATCTTTGCTGTTTATATTTTTTTCAGCTGTGTAAATCTTTATTTCCTCCCAGGCTTTTAGAATATCCTCTATTGATTTTAAAGATCTTTTTTCTCTCATCCAGCCTGTTTTTTTAAACTCTTCGGCTATTGCCTTTTGTGAGGCTACTCTCTCTTCTTTTGAGAAAAAAGCATAGGTTTTCTCGCCTGTTAAAGCACAAATTTTCTCCTCAGCTTTTGGAATATCAAAGCTGAATTCTTCCTCTATCTTTTTAAGAGTAAGGTTTTTAAGCGTTGCTTCATCAACCGTGGGAAAAAATTGTTTTAAGATTTTAAAAGCTGTTTGTAAGGCTGTTTGTTTTGTCATAGTTCTAATTTAACTGATAAAAATAGTCTTTCCTTTTATTGCAGGATAGAATTTTCCTTTTGCAAAAACCCTTGTAATAATCTCCCTTGGATTAAGGTTTATAAAAAGTTGTCTTTTTAGCTCCTGTTCTTGTTTTTGGTTATCAAATATGATCCTTGGTATCTCAAGCTCGAGATTTGAGCTGATTATCTTTGCTTCTTCATCCGAGACTTTAAAAACAAAAAAGTTATAAACATTGGAAAGGGTTGCTTTAAGAAGTTTTTCAGAGACTTGAGTCAGATACTGCTGGGCGAGGCAGAGCCCTAAATTAAATTTTCTTGCCTCAGAAAGAATCGAGATTAAAGCTTCATTTTCAACTATTGAAACTTCATCAATAATCAAAATTATTTTTTTGTTTATCCGCCGCTTCTGGCTTATTAAAAATACCTGCTGGATAATCAGACCTGCGATAAGCTGAGTTGCTTTCTGCCCCAGATAGATTCTCTCTAAGGGAATACTTATCAGAAAGTTTTTGCTTATTGATTCCTCAAGGTTAAGCGCGTTTGTCTGCTCTTTTGAAAAAGCCGGAATAAAGCTCATCTCATCGATTAGTGAGAGAATCGGAACAATTGCAGAGTCATAGTAGCTTGTGATAATCTCCATAAACTCTGTCTAGAAAAAGTGCTTTAAAAAATCCTCTTGGGTTGTTTCAAGTAGTTTGTTTTTAAACTCGATATCAGTTAAGAATTTTTTCAAGGCTTCCAGATTCATCTTTTCCTGATTAAACAAAAGATAGAGGCTGTACTTTAAGACTCGCTCAAGCTTGCTGTTAAAGCTTTGGGAAAGAAGGGTTTTAAAAAGCAAAAGCGTAAGTTCGGTTGAGATTTTGGGCTCGCTTTGGCTTGGAAAAAGCTCGCAGTAGGAGTTTACAAAATCAAAGCTGATCTTTTCTTTTGAGATGTTTTGAAGGTTTTTTTCTATGCTAGCATGGTCGATCAAGACAACGCTGTATTCATCCGAAAAATGAGAAAGCTTTTCGATAAAAAGCTGGATGAATTTTGATTTTCCTACTCCTGTTTGTCCGACAATAAGCGAGTGTTTTAAAAAATCAAAGGAGGAAAGATTTAGATAAAATTTACGGTTTGAGAAGGGAAAGGCTTCTATCTCAAGTAGAGAGAGATCATTTCTTTCTCCTAAAATTTCATAGGCTTTTGTAATATCAAGGCAGATTGGCAACTCTTCTTTTTGCAAAAGGTATTTGTTGCCAAAATCAATCTCTAAAAACCTTTCTATATTGGAAAAGACAGTTTTTTTTAAGACAAAGATTTCCCCATTCTCTTCCCAAAGAATTGAGAGTTTAAAAAAAGGAAAGAGTTTTAAAAAAAAGCCCTTTTCTATTACCAAGAATTTTAAGTTTTTGTTTTGTCTTGTTTTGCTCAAGAGCTCGTTTAAGTTTTTGTATTTTGTAAACTTAAAGTTTTTTGCCGGTTTGGCTTTACTTGCAATGGCTGGTTTTGGATCAATATCTTCATTTTTTTTCAAAAGCACATAGCCTATCTTTTCAATAAGTGGAGGCAGATCTTTTTCAACAAAAAGATTACAGTTTAAACTGTTTTCCTTGAACTCAAAGATTAAAGAAAATCTTTTAGAAACTTTCTCTAGTTGTTTAAAAACCTTTTGCCATTGCTCGGCTGTAATTTTATCTTTCAGAAAATAAATTTTATATCCCTGTTTCATATGGCATAAGTATAGCATTTATAATATTTTTGTTTTTAATTTTTATTTTTATAAAGGGCTAAAGTCGATATAGCTTAATAACTCTTCAATTTCTTCAAGTTGTTTTGATATAAACTTGGATAAAAAGAGGCTTTCTTTTTCTGTTTTTACTCTTTTATTAGCTCTTATACGATCTTTCATCTTATAATATCTTGGTACCTATGTAGGCATTAACCAAAAAAAGTACTGCGCAAGTTGAGATACATAAGTAACACTTCTATATCAACTTATATCATCAAACGATATGGAATTAGGTAAAGGATCATTAAAAGATGCAGGGACATTACCTATACAATATAATCCTAAACCAGAACAAGTTCGGTTCAGGATATAGTCTCCCAGGACTTTTGATTAAAAGTTTCACCAAAACAAGGATGCTTTCTAGAAGGCCAAAGAAAAGAAGAAGAAGAAAAACAATTGATTTTGCCAAAGCAAAAAGTACATGAAAAATTTACTAGGAGCTTACAGAAGAAGTTTATGCAGGAGGATGAATATTTTGAAGATTTATTAACAGAGACAGACCTTACAGATGCAAACAAGAGATTAACCGAATAGTTAATCTTTTACAATCTTATAAGATATCAGCAATCACTTAATTATCAATCACCAGTTGAATGGTATAATGAAAATTATAGGCTAATGAGAGTGTTACCGATGTAACCGACTTATACAAGTACTTGACAAATTTGATAATAGACTTTATAGTAAAAATATGATGAAAAAAATAAATAATCAAAAAGGTTTTACATTAATTGAACTTTTAATAGTTATTGCTTTGCTTGGAGCGTTAGCAGTTGGTTTGCTGGCAGCAGTTGATCCTTTTGAACAATTAAAAAAAGGTAGAGATACCTCAACAAGAAACACAGCTGCTGAATTTTACGGTGCATCTATTCGTTACTACGCTCAGAGATCAAGGTTTGCTTGGGATGAAACTACTACACCTTTAGCTACTGGTACAGTAACTAGTTTAAATAATCTAACTGAAGCAATTTCATTAATGGCAGATGCTGGAGAATTAAAAGAAGATTTTGTTGAATTAGCTGGTACAGGAAATTTATCTAGAATTTCACTATATTATGAGACTTCCCAAAAGCTAGTTGTTTGTTTCCAACCGGAATCAAAGTCCTTTAGAAATGATGCAAACACAAAGTACAATCAATTTGGTGTTGTTCAACCAACATCAGTGTGTCCTGATCCTAACTCCACATCTTGCTATTATTGTTTCAAATGATTGGGTTAGATTAAAGAATGTTTTCTAGGGTTTATAAGCAATACTTGAAATCAAAATTTTTAAAAAATCCTATTGAAGTTCTTGTTTTTGCAACTCCATTAATATTATATATTGCAACCTTGTCAAAGACTATTTATGGCGGTGATGCAGGAGATTTCGGCTCTGCTGTGCTTACCAGAAGTTTTGCTCATCCGCCTGGTTATCCTTTTTATACAATGCTTGGTATCATCTTTGCCAAATTGCCATTTTATTCTTTTGTAGAAAAAATCTCCTTAATATCTGCTATAGCAACTACTATTTCTGTTTATCTATTATTTAAGATTATTTTAATTTTATCTGAAGGTTTTAAGTTTTTATCTGAAATTGAGAAAAGATTATTTGCTTTTTTAGCTATTCTCTTTTTTGTTTTCAATTATATTATTTGGCTTTACTCAATTACAATTGAAGTTTTTGCGCTAAACACAACTATAGTTTTGGCTTTGTTTTATTTTACTCTGCATTATCTTAAATTTAAGCAATTAAGGTATTTATATATAATCTTTTTTTTAATTGGACTGGGTCTTGCGCATCATCATACATTTATTTTAGTCTTACCTTCAATTCTTATATTGTTTAAATCTTATTTTAGAACGCGTATTAGTTTACGGTGGAATTTATTTTTATTAAGTTTATTTTGGTTTTTGTTGGGTTTATCTCCGTATTTATATGTATTTTGGGCATCTTATAATAATTCTGTGTTTAACTGGGGTAATGTGACTAATTTATCCTCTTTTTCTGAGTTGTTTTTTAGAAAAGCTTACGGAACATTTTTAGCGGGTCCGTTTATTTTAAATATTTTAGATCATAGATTGCTTCAGCTGAAAAACTTAATTATTTATATGATCTCGGATTTTACTTATCTTGGATTTATCTTTATTATTATTGGTTTAATTTTTGCTTTTACTTTAAGAAGTTTCTACTTCTATGCTTTAATTTTAGCTTTTATCTTAACTGGTCCTTTCTTTGTTTTTTATGCTAACTTTCCATTGCTTGAGGCATTTATGTTTGCTGTGATGGAGCGATTTTTGTTTTTGTTTTATGCTATATCTATTTTTTTTCTATACTTGGGCATTGTCGTTGTATATAAATTTATTTCTAAAATTAAGTTTAGTTCTAATTTTTCAAAGATCTTTATTGTTTTTTTTTATAATCTAATTTTAATAGTTTTGCTTTTATTTTTATTATTTAGAAATTATTCTTCTTTAAAGTATTTAAGAATTGAGTTAATGCCTGAGAAAATGGTTGCTGATTTATTAGATTTTATTGACAACAACTCTATAGTCTTGTTAAACAATGACACTCTTTCGTTTAGTGGATCTTATTATTTTTTTGCTAATGAAGGAAAATACTTTAATCAGGAAAATAAAATTGTTTTGTCTTCTTTTCGCTTACCTTTTAAATATTATTTAAATAATATAAAAACTAGGTATAAAAAAATAGTCCTGCCAGAAGATATTGATCTAACTAAGTTTTTGTTAGAAAACAAAACGAACTTTAATATTTACTCAAACTCAAGGTACAAATTAAACTCTGATGATTACGATTGGGTAAATATAGGTGTCCTTTATAAATTGGTTAAAAAAGATGAGAAGTTAGATCAAATTGGACTGACTAAAAGCTTTTGGAATAATTCTTATGTCAACGAAATCTTAAGGTTCATTGATTCAGATGAAAAAATATTTAGAAATCTTTACTTATATGATATTCGTCGTATTTATGCAGTTGGTTTACAAAACTCAAGTTATACGATGTTGTTGGCTAAAGATTATCAAACTGCTCAAGAGTATTTAAATAAAGCTGAGGTTCTTTATCCTGTCGATGCAGACATTTATTATTTATATGCTGAACTGTTCTACCAACAAAATAACTGTGAAGCTTCTTACAAAAAGATTAAATCAGCTTTAGATAAAAAACCTAATGATGAGGTTTATCTTAATTTTTTGGCAAAGTTAAGTGATAAATGCTTTCCAAAAGGTTCTGATAAATACAATGAAATTAAAGATTATTTAGATAATGCTTTAAAAACACCTTTATAGTATCGGGTCCTGCTAAAGAAAAATTTGTAGAGCATTAGAGTTATTATAAAACCAGTAAGTCCTGCTGCAATGCCTGTTATGAAGTATTTGTTTGTATAGACAATTTTTACAGTATTTTCTCCAGATGGAAGATATATAGCTGATTGAATCAGGTTTGCTTCAACAAAGTTAGATTTGTTTGAGTTGACAAAAATATCCCACTCTGGAGTTAATAATTTGTCAATTATTACATAGCCAGGATGGTTGTTTTTTGTTTTAAACTCTAGATAGGTGTCAGTATTGCTAATAACTTTAATGTAATCAATTTTATTAATAATATCCTTGTTTAAATTTTCTAATTCTAATATAGCTATTTTGTCTGTAAACTGGTCTGATATTATTTGATTAAGATCTTCAAAATAAATTGCTGTTTTGATCTTATCAGGAACATATACAATGTCTTTATTATTTTTTGTTTTATATAAATGAATTGTAAATATATATTTATTATTTTCAAAATTAAAAGTTTTAATATGATTCAAACAGTTTAGATTCGAGCTAGATATGAAATAATCTACATTTATAATTTGCAGATATTTTGAAAGTTGTTCGCAATCGTTTGAATTAACAAGTGTTGTTAGAATTGACTCCAAATAAACTGTTTTTATTGGTTTTAAGCCGCCTGAGTTTATGGTGTAATCGCGAAGATCATAGATTAGTGATGAGTTAGCGTATATGTAGTTTCTAAAAAACAGATAAGCTGAGGTCTCTAAATCTGATTGCCAGCCATTTGTCTTAAAAACTTTATTCCACTCCTTTGGCATATCTAAAGAGGCGATTTTAGCTTGTTTTGGTATATATTTAAGTATTTCAGGAGTGGTTTGAATCTTGTCTTTTGATATTAGCAAATGATAGTTTTTAATCTGAATTGTTAAAATAAAAAGGTTTATCACAAATAATATCAGTATCAATAGTTTCAGTAGGCGATTTTTATTGATAGTTTTGTTTAATATAATAGCTGTAAACAAGGTTAAAAAAAAGACAGTAGGTATAAGATATCTGCCTGGTGTTCTAAAAAAAATAAAGGGAGGCAGATTAAACAGAAAATAAAGCGGGGAGTATTTTCCTAAAGCTAATAAGAGAAAAAAAACTATTCCACCCAAGTTATAGGTTGCAAGTTTTGTATCTTTCTTTAAAAATTCTAAACTTATTATAAATTTAAGTATAGTTGTAAGTGATAATACTGAAAAAATATAACCAATATAACTGCCATTTTCCCAAAAAGTTGACCAAAAGGTGCTGTTAAAAACAGGGTAACTGCCATTTTTGGGGTTTCCATTGGCAAACGGAAGTATAAACTCAATTAAATTTTTAGGAGTAAAAGGAAAAGAAACTGCATAGTTGTAATCTATAGTTGTAAGTTTACCAGTAAACTGCAGATATTTGATAACTGGAAGTATATGAGGCAGGGTTAGCCACATACCAGCAATAAGGTTAAGATAAACTATTATTAAATCTTTGACAAAGTTTTTGGAGTTTGTAACTACAAAGATTGTAATAAAAAATCCTACAGTGAATATACTTATAAATGAGGCTGGAATATGACCTGTAAATACAGATTGTTGGATTAAGACAGTTGATATTAAAAACCACTTTAGATCTTTATTTTTTAGCAACTTTATTAAACTGAAGCTTGTTATTGGAATAAGACAGTATGATTCAATACTATTTAAATGTACCCATTTTAATGAAAAAGCAAAACCCAAGGGAAAATTTAGAGCAATGATTAGACTTAATTTATTGTCAATATTAAGTTCTTTTAAAAGAAAGTATATTCCGATTGCTGTTGTGCACACAATAAAAACATAGATTAATGAGTAACCTAAATAAAAATCAGGGATTGATAGCAACAATAAATTAGGCAAGTACAATAAACCAGATTGAGATTCGCCCAAAAGTGGAAAACCATTTTGAAGCTGGTCTGTCCAAAATGGTAAACGAAAGCTGTGTAGGTTTTTCCAGATAAAATGTTTGTACATATAGTTTATATAGTAGGCATCGCTTTGTCCAAAGTCAGGAGTAAAGACAACTTTATTATAAAAAAAATAACAAAACACGAATAGAATATAGGCTATAAAAATTAGAGTTGTAAGGTTTATTTTGATTATCTTTAGACTCTTTAGCATAATTTTAAGAATAAATAAATATAACACAAACAGATCTTGAAAACACAGTTCTTATTGATTTTGAAAATCTGAATTATAGTATATAATAAATTATATGCTTAAACTAATAAGAAAAAAATCTTCTGAGTACGGATTTTCTTTGATTGAGATGATGTTGGTAATACTGTTATTGGGAGTCTTGGCTAGTTTGATAACAAATACTTTTGTAAACTCATTGAAAAAAAGCAGGGATGCCAGAAGAAAAGGTGATATTAAGGAAATTAAAAATGCAATTGAGATGTTTTATGCTGATAATAATTTCTATCCTACTCCTACTTATGTTGCCTTTGGCTCAAGTTTGGAATACAATGGCAAGGTGTATATGAAAAAGCTCCCTCAGGATCCAAAATCTAACTGTAGTTATAAGTATGTTTTAAATGCAAATAATGGAGAGTTTTATATACTTTCAACAATTGAGAATGATCAGGACGAATTTCCGGGAGTTTCTCAAGGTGGTTATTATGAGATTGGCTCCTCAAGTAATAAATACTACTGCACCAGAAGTGGATCAAACCAACCTTGTTTATGCAGATTTTATGACGGTAGTCCAAATGCTGTTCTGACTCCAGCTCCATAATTTAATACTCAAATCTGGAATAATCTCGTTTGATATTAACAGTATCATTGCCGGAAATGCCTTTCCAGGTTACAGTTATATTGGCAGTTATTTTTTTGGTTGCTGAATCATAGCTTAAAACTAGATCGCGTTTATACCTGCCGGATAATGAATAATTATTATTACAGCTTCCTACAGCAGGCCAGTTTGAAACTGTTTCTGTATTAAAACAATAATTTCTGCTTGAACTACTGCCATTATTGCTGCCTGTTTTAGCTTGAAAGTCTGACCAACTTTTGTATCTTTCGTTTGTTAGCCAGTTTTCTAAACTTTTGGCATAATACTCCGCTAAAGCTCTGTATTGGGTGTTTTTTGTGTTTTTAATCGATGTAATAATCAGACCGGCTGCTGCAATTAAAATTAATGAGATTAGCAAAATAAAGGTTAGCAGTTCAATCAAGCTAAAGCCCAAATTGTCAGTTGCAGTTTTCTGATTTAATCTCTGCTCCGCCATATTTATTATTAAAAACTAATGACTTTGTGATGTTATTGTACTGAATTTTATAGCAGGCATTTGTTATATTTTCAATTATTTTGCCTGTTTTAATCTCAAATCTTAATGTATTGAATGGTCTTTGTGTAAACACTCCTTTTTCTAATAAATAATTAATAGGAGTTGGTGTTATATTTAAAATGCCATTATTAGCACAAGCTGCTGTAATTCTATAGGCTTTATACTGGTTATTAACTTGATACAGTTCAAGCAAGTAGACAGTTGGTCTTACAGTTATTGTTTGAGAACTGCAGACCTGTGTGCTTTCTGCTCTGGCAAGTTGTGAAGCATACTCAACAGCTTTATTGAACTTTAACAACTCGGTCTCAATTGATTTGGTAGTAGTAAACCCTCTGTAATTGGCAATAGCAAGTCCGGTTGTTGCAGTTAAAATTATAATAACAAACAAAACCTCAATTAATGTAAAGGCTTTGTTAGGTCTATTTTTTCCCATTAGGGCCCAAACAGTATTTGCAATTAATAGTTGTCCCTGTGCTGGAGCAGTTAAGTATTACGCTACAGCTAGAGTTAAGAATTTCTTGAATAGTTCCTAGGGTGTAATCAGAACATTGGCTACCTGTACAAGATACTGGTTGGTAAACATACTTGTACTGGGTGCTTTTTGGATCTGTTGGTATCGCACCAATATAGGGACTAGGATTTGGTGTTGTTAATGTATATATGTTAGTTGGGTAATAATCATTGTTAACTCTATACATTTCCAAAGCTGATCTGATGGCTTCTAAATCTACTTTTCTTCTTTCATCTCTAGAACGCAGGATAGCATTATTGTAGTTTACTATTGCTATTGTAGCTATAATGCTTATTATACCTATAGTTACTAGCATCTCAATTAATGTAAACCCTTTTTTATTGTTTTTTAGTTTCATTTTATATTAATTATTAAATAAATAATTTGAGTAATTTGTTTTAGCTTTAACTAGAAATTGTTTTATAATCATTTTGCTTTTTTATTGTTTATTTGTTACACAAACTGTTGGCCCAACTTCTATACCACCTGCACACAATCTGTATGCGTTTCCAGTGCAGAGAGTTGTTGGGCAAGAATAAGGAGTGTTTTGGGGATCAAAAGGAACTGTTACCATAATACCTGCCGATGGATTAGTGCAGATTATCGCATTAATCCTGTTACTAACTGGAGTAGGATAGCTATTGCCG
Organism: Patescibacteria group bacterium; assembly: GCA_026004435.1. Classification (GTDB taxonomy): domain Bacteria; phylum Patescibacteriota; class Microgenomatia; order UBA1406; family GWC2-37-13; genus BPJC01. The sequence goes on from BPJD01000001.1 coordinate 186,835, forward strand.
CAGATAGCATAGTATTGTTCTAATGCATTTTGGATATCTTTGATATCACCTAATCGTTTTGCATCTCTGGCCTTTTTTTCAGCAGTGTTATAGGAGACTATTGAGATGCTTGTTAGTACAGCTATTATGCCTATAACTACTAACAGCTCTATTAGTGTGAATCCTGTTTGTTTGTTTTTTTTATGGCTCATTAAGTACATAATATGCTTGGCATTGTGCTCCTTCAGGAGAGCTAAACCCTGCTGGAGGTGAACTTGTAATATTAGGTCCTTGTTTGTTAGCTTCCATACAAGCTGCTAATGTGTATGTCAGTGTTGTTGGCCTATTGTAAAAATACTTATAAGTACAACCATTGCCCATTGGATCGGCTGGAAAGGATTTCATTAATGGCTCATTATTTGGGCCTGTCCATTGCTGACAAGGTGTGATTGCCGCAAAGTTGGCTGGGTAGACTGGCGGTTGCACAGATTGTTTGTATAGCTCTAAGGCTGTTTGTATAGCTTTTAAATCATTCATTCTTTTAGAGTCTCTGGCTTTTTTTCTTGCCTGATTATAGTTGGCTACTCCAACTGCTACCAAAAAACCTATCATAGCAATAACAACTAATAACTCTATTAAAGAAAAACCCTGATAAAGATTATTTTTCATCATTCAAATAATATTACTATTTTTTGCATTTATCAAGAGGAAATCAAGTGTTAGCTGTGGGTTTAAGTTGTTTTCTTGAAGAAGATATCTTTTTTCCAGCAGTTGATGGATAAACTCTGCTTTTTTTTGTGAATAATTTTGTTTAATTGAGTTAAAAGCTGTCTCTAGTAACCGATCTGTTTTTTCAACTGCTGTTTGTTTGTCTTTGACTGTAAAATTGCTCCAGTTAAGATCAATAGCTTGGGTATGGCTGAGGTTTCTTTGCCGCAAGTCTATTATCTGGCATCTTGATTGTATTGTAGGCAGAATCTTATTTATGTTTTCTACTGTAAGGATAAACTCAATTTTACTTGATGCTTCTTCTAAAAGTTTTAGTGATGAGTTTTGGGCTTGGATGTTGGCTAGATCAAAGTTGTTAATAATTATTCTAGTTGTTTCTTTTTTTAGTAAAGGAATCTGTTTTTTTAGGTTTCTTATGGTTTCAATCTTAATTAAATTATTTTCAGGATAGATCTCTATTGTTTGTTTTAGACTAAGTTTTTTCAAATACTGCTTTTGTTGTATTTGTGAGTTTGTAATAAGAATTACTGGCAACATTTTATTTGTTTTATATATTATATAATGTTTGTATATGAGTCAAGTAAAGTCAAAAGAAAAAAATGACTGGCAGTTAAGGCCTAAAACTTTTTCTGAGTATATTGGACAATCAAGGGTTGTTCGCAGTTTGGAGATCTTTGTTTCAGCTGTTAAAAAAAGAGGTTTTGCAGTTGAGCATATCCTTTTGTTTGGTCCGGCTGGAATTGGAAAGACAACCCTGGCTTATGTTATTGCCAATGAACTGAAGAGTAATATAAAAATTACATCAGGCGCGGCTTTGCAAAAGCCTGGTGATCTGGCTGCAATTTTAACTAATTTGAAAGACAATGATGTTTTTTTTATTGATGAGATTCATAGGTTGCCAAAGTCTGTAGAGGAGATTCTCTACTCTGTTTTGGAAGAGTTTTCTCTTGATATTGTTGTTGGTTCAGGTCCGACAGCCAGAATAGTCAGATTAGCAGTTCCAAAAATTACAATTGTTGGAGCAACTACAAGGTTGGCTTTATTGTCTGCTCCTTTGCGTGATAGGTTTGGTCTAACTTTAAGGCTTGATTTTTATACTGTTGAAGAAATGCAGGAAATAATTAAAAGAAGCGCAGAGTTATTGCAGATTGATATTGACAGTCAAGCTGTATTAGAAATTGCTAAAAGATCAAGGGGGACTCCCAGACTTGCCAATAGAATACTTAAACGAGCTGTTGATTATATGAGTGTTCATAATATTGAGAAATTAAGCTCTGATGTTTTGTTTGAGTTGTTTAGTTTGCTTGAGATTGACAATGTTGGCTTAACTTATCTAGACTCAAAGTATTTGGAAACATTGGTTTTAAAGTTTAACAACAAGCCTGTTGGTTTAGAAACTTTATCATCTTCTTTATCTGAAGATAAAAAAACAATTGAGGAGTTTGTTGAGCCGTACTTAATTCAGATTGGTTTTTTGAAAAAAACGCCAAGAGGAAGAGTTGCCACAGATAAAGCTCAGACTCATCTAAGACAAAGTAAACAGTTAAAGATATTTTAGTTAACTAATTATTCTAAAAAACTTTTGATCATATAATTAAAATTGTCTTTTTGACCATCAATTGCTATAATTTTAGTGTTTAAGCCGCCTTAGCTCAGTGGCCAGAGCGCCCCGCTTGTAACGGGAAGGTCCAGGGTTCAAATCCCTGAGGCGGCTCAGTTTGTTAGATTTAATATCAGATCTGACGGCAACAGCCGGAGTAGCTCAGTAGGATAGAGCATCCGCCTTCTAAGCGGAAGGTCAGAGGTTCGAATCCTCTCTCCGGCGCTTATTTATTTGATCTGTTTAGCAGATATCCGGTATAAGCTATAGCTACTGCGTCTGTTACATCATCTTCTAGATTTTCTTCTGCAAATGACAGTTCTAACTTAAGCATTTTGGCAATTGCTTTTTTGTCTGCATTGCCAGATCCTGCAACTGTTTTTTTAACTGTTTTTGGGTTAATAATTTGATACTTAATTTTTTTTAAAGATAGAATTAAGATTAAAACACCTTGGAATTGGGCAACTTTAATTGCAGTTGTTTTGTTATTGGTAAAAAATAATTGTTCTATAAAGGCAAGTTTTGGTTTGTAGTGGTTAATTATTGTTTCAAGTTCTTGTTGATACTTGATTAGTCTTTTTGAAAACTTAAGCGTTTTTTGAGTGTAGATTAAGCCTGAGGTTAAGACAGCAATCCTGCCATTCTTTGATTCTAATAGCGCATAACCAGTTTTTTCATAGCCGCAGTCAATGCCTAAGATTCTCATTTGTCGTTGTTTAGGAGTTGTAATGCTTGTTTTAATCTTGACTCAAACTCAGATTCAGTTATTTTGGTAATAACTTTATTAATTTTGGCTGAGTCAAATCCAAGATTTTTTAAGGCTGAGATTAATAACGCATCTTCTTCGTTGACTATTAGGTTTTTTATATCAGGATCTTTGTCAATTTTATCTATTGTTTCAATTATTATTTTTCTGGCTGATTTTTTTCCTACTCCGGGAATTTTTTCAAAAAAATCAGTATCTTTATTTCTTATTTTTTCAATAATCTTTTTAGGTTCTGAGAACCTTATTATATTGTAGGCAGTTTTATGGCCTATTTTATGAATCTTTTCTAAAGTAGCGAATAAATACTCTTCCTGAAAATCTGCAAAAGCATAAAATGCAAAACTGTTTTCTTTAATAATCAGCTTGGTTTTTAATCGCGCTTGCTTTTTGCTTATCAGTTGTTTGTAAATTCTGTTGTGTATATTGATCTGAAAACCTAGTCCTGCTGGTGTAATTAATGTGACTGTGTTTGGCGTTAAGTCTGTGATTTCGCCTTGTATATAATTGATCATATGTTGTTTTTTTCTAATTCCTTGCTGATTTCTAATAATCTATTATATTTTACTACTCTTTCTCCTTTTACAGGAGCTCCAAACTTGACAAATTCAGCCTGAAGACCAACTGCGAGATCTGCACTGAAAGTTTGGTTGGTCTCTGATACTTCTTGGCTTATGACATAGGTAATATTGTTTTTTTTGCAAAGGTCAACTATGCTGAAGACATCTGTTAGTGTTGGGTATCTGGTTATTTTTAGAACTAAGGTGTTAAACACTCTTTGTTTGATTTCATTCTCTATGCTTTTTAAACCGTAATTATCAAAGTAATCTTGAGCAATATAACCAAAGTTGTTAATTTCTTCGTAAAATTTGCTTTTGTTTTTTAGATCTTGTTTTGAAAAAGCATCTTCCAAATAAAGCAGATGGTAGTCTTTTATTAATTGATTTAAAAATTTATAGTAATCTGATGGTGTTTTTTCTTGAGGTTCGCTGGTGAATTTATAGCCAGATCCTGTATAATAATCATCTGCTCCAGCATCAATGCCGGTAAACACATCTAACCCTAATTTTAGATTGCCTTTTATAAAAGTTTCCAGCATTAAATCAAAAGCGTCTAAATTTGACGATAGATTCGGCGAAAAACCTCCTTGTTCTGCCATTGAGGTTGAGACCTTTCTGTAGGTTAATGTTTCTTTAAGTCTGTGGTAAGTTTCAACACTTATTTCAATTGATTTTGAAAAATCTACTTTAGAAGAAAATAAAAGATAAAACTCTTTAAAATCAAGCATATTGTTTGAGTACTTGCCTCCATTAATTAAGGTGATAATTGGAGTAGGCATTGTTGTTATTTTAATTTTTTCATAGTAGTTGTTGTAAATCTGATTAAGATAAAGATATAGAGGTTGATTCTTAAGTTTTGCTCCTGCTAAAGCGCATAGATATGAGACAAGCATTAAGGTTGAGGCTCCAAGTTTTTCTTTTTTTTCAGATGGATCTGCTTTGTTGAGCCAGATGTCAATTTCTTTTTGTTGGAAAACTGAGACTCCTTTAAGTTTTTCTGATATGCCTTTATTGATTATCTCAACTGCTTTTTGCATACCATAGCCTAAGTATCTGTCTTCTTGATCTCTTAAGGATTTAAGTTCAGAACTGTTTTCATAGTTGATTGTAGAAGGAACCTCAAGTTCAACACTTAGGTTGTTATCTAAGATTAATTGACCTTTAAGGGTTGGGTAACCTGAAGAATCAATGATTTCTTGGGCTATAAACTGTTTGATGGCAGACATAATTATATAATTTACCTCATTTTCTGCTCAAGTTCAAATATCATTTTTCTTGTTTTTGTCACAGCGTCTGGGTTGACAGATACGCTGGTTACTCCTTCGTTAACTAATGTTTCAACTATTTCAGGAAAGTCTGAGGCTGCTTGACCGCAGATTGAGCTTGTGATTTTGTGTTTTTTACATATTCTGACTATTGTTTTTAAAAATTCAACAACAGCAGGTGATCGTTCATCATACAGATGCGATATGGTTTCATTGTCTCTGTCAACGCCTAATGTCAGCATAGTTAGATCATTGGTTCCAACAGATACTCCGTCTATACCCAGTTTTATAAAGTCTTCCAGCATTAAGACTGTTGCCGGTGTTTCTACCATAATCCATAATTTAAACTCTGGAAGTTGTAGAATCTTTTTTCTTGCTAGCATATTTTTAATTTCAATTAGTTCCCAAGGAGCTCTGATAAATGGAATCATTAATCCTAAGTTATGAAAACCTTTTTTATGAAGTCTTTTTATCATCTCTAGCTCCAAATTAAACTCCATAGGGTCTGCTATATATCTTTGCGCTCCTCTATAACCTATCATTGGGTTTTCTTCTATTTTTTCATATTTGTTTCCTCCTTTAAGATTACGGTATTCATTGGTTTTAAAATCAGTTGCTCTGTAAATTACTGGTCTTGGGTAAAAGACTTGAGCAATTTTTAAAACTCCATGAGATAATTTGTCTATATACTTTTCTTCTAAATTGTGCTCTATTGCGTACTTAGGATGAATGCCAATATCAGCAATTATAAACTCAGCTCTTAAAAGTCCTACTCCATCTGCATTGGTTTTGGCAATTTCTGTTGCCAGTTCTGGCTGGGCTAAATTAACATAGACTTTAGTTTTTGTTTTAAGGTTTTCTTTATCTGTATTATTTATGTTTTTGGGTTTTATTATGCCGTTGTAAATCTCTCCTGTGTCTCCAACAACTGTAATCTTCTGGTTGTTTTTTACTGTTTTTAGTATATTTTTTACTCCGACTACTGCAGGTACTCCTAACTCTCGCGAAACTATTGCCGCATGAGAAGTTCTGCCGCCATGTTCTGTAACAATTGCAGAGGCTTTTTTCATTGCTGGAACATAATCCGGGTTTGTTTGTGGAGCAACTAAAACATCTCCGGGTTTTATCTTGTTTATCTCTGCTGGAGTTAGAATTATTTTTGCAGTGCCAAATCCAACTCCAGGACTGGCAGGCGATCCTATTGCTATTGGTTTTTCATTTGTTGCTAAGTTTACTGTTTTGTTTGTTGTTTTTGTTGTTGTGATTGGTCTTGATTGTACAATATACAGTTGGTCTTTTTCCATTGCCCATTCTATATCTTGAGGAAAGTAATAGTGTTGTTCAATTTTTTTAATTAAAAGGCTCAGCTCCAAGATCTTGCTGTCAGCCAGTTTCTGGCTTGTTTTTTCTTTTTTAGCGAGTTTAAGCTCAATGTTTTTGTTACCTTTTTTCTTAAGCATTACCTGCTGATTGCCGATTTGTTTTTTAACTATAACAAAACTGTTTTTGTCTACTTCATAATGATCTGGATTAACTTTGCCTGAGACAATATACTCACCTAAACCTAGAATGGCTTCGATAACCATAATATCTTTTCTGTTTGTTACTGGATCGATTGAGAAAGCAATTCCAGAAACATCTGATTGAATCATTCTTTGCACTACTACAGCTATGCCTACCTTAAAATGATCAAATCCTTTTTGAAATCTATAATAGATTGCTCTGTTGGTAAATAAAGAAGCATAACAGTTTCTGACAGCTATAGCGAGGTTGTGTTCTCCAGCAATGTTTAGGAAGGTTTCCTGTTGTCCGGCAAATGAAGCAGTTGGCAGATCCTCTGCTGTTGCTGATGATCTTACTGCTACATATGGGTGTTTAACTAATTTTTTAAAGTGATGGGTTAATTCTGCAATAATATTGAGTTTATTAAAGATCTTTTTTTCTTTTATCTCAAGATCAAGGTAAAAAGTATAAAGCTGTTCTAAAAATTTTGGAGGAAAATCTCCTTGTTTAATCAGAGTTCGAATTTTTTCTCCTCTTTTGGCTAATTCAGCAGTGTTTTCGTAATCTAAGTCTTTTAACAATGCTCTTATTTTATTCTCTAAGTTATTATAAGATATAAAATCAAAGTAGCTTTTTGATGTAATAATAAAGCCATAAGGTATAGGCAGTCCTGCATTAATCATTTCGCCTAAATTTGCTCCTTTACCCCCTACTAAGGCTACATCTTCTTTATCAACTTCTTCAAACCAGACAATATGTTTTTTAGTCATATTAATAAATATAGTCTTTAGAAAAAAATAAATCAAGGGTTATTTTAAATGATTTGTTTTCGAATTATTTTATAGTTGTAAGGAAAGTAAAGAAAAATTGCAGGTTTATCTTTAACAATTTCTTCTTGGAATTTAAAAAGAGAAATTGCTTGCTCGCTGAACTGTAGGGTTGAGCGGGATGATTCTAAAAGCTGATCAACTTTTAGATTTACATAATGAGTTATGTTTGCTTTTTTTTCTCCACCTGCGTCTTGTCTGTAAAACTGTGTTGAGTGCCAAAAAAAGTACTGATCAACCTCAAGAGGTATTGTCCAAGGCACCAGCAGTAAATCGAAATCAAGATTTGTGATACTATTGACTATCTCTACTTGGTTTTTGATCTTTAGCTGATTGAGTTTTTCAGATAAATCTTCAGCAATTGGCAAAAGTCTGTAATCTGTTTTTATTACTAGTGATTTTTCTAAGACTTTGGCAGAATCTGTTGCGGATTGAAGTTCTGTTACTACTGTTGTGGTAAGATCTTGGGCTTTTTCTTGGTTGTGTTCTTTTTGAGGCAGGTTTTTATTGTAAAACAAAGAACTAGGTGGTATTGGACCTTTGGCAACTTCTCCATAATTGTTTAGGTCCTGCCAAGGCAGTAAAAACTCAATTGCTTGTCGAATTTTTTCCTGTTTAAGCAGTTCTGAGTCTAAGTTGAAAAACAAGGTGATAAGTTGGTTGTAGTTTATGCCTTTTTCAATTGTAATGTTTTTCCAGTCAGATAGAGTCTGCAAAATATCTGCGTTCTGAGACTCAAACTCATCTATTTTGCCCAGTTTAAAGGCATTGATTAACTGTTTTTCTGAGTTGTAGTAATTAAACTCAATCGTAATTGGATCGGTTTTATTAACTAAAATAATTTGTTTAAAGGTATTGTTTTTATTCAGTTGAATATCCTTTATTAAAAAATCGCCTCCGATACCAATCAATGGGTATTTAAACACTGGTTTAGTTAAGTAATAAGGATAAATTATTGTTGGTTTATCAAGCTCAATCTCAATTGTATAATCATCAAGTTTTTGTATTTTGCCTCCTTGAGGCAGATTTGAAATAATGTCATCGACTTTAAAGTTTGTTCCATCATTCCAAACCAAGTGTTTTTTAAAAAAAATTCTAAAAACTCTGCCGTTTTCTCTCATCTCCCATTGATCAACTAAGATTGGAATAATTTGACCTTTGTCATTGATCTCAAATGGTGCTTTTGAGATTAGGTTAAGCACCTCAGCCGGAGGGTTGTCAAAGCGATAACTGCCTATCTTGCCTATCTTTCTTTTTTCTCCAAAAATGCTTCTGTTTAATACAGTTTTTAGCGAAGCCAAAAAAATTATGCTGATAAACACAAGCGAAAAAGCGACAATAAACAACACAAAGTGAGTCTTGATATAATCAGAAATATACCAAACTAAGAATCTTAAGTTTTTTTTAAGATTATTCATTTTAGGTTAATTTTACAAAAAAAAGTTAGCTACAGAGACTATCATGAATAAAACTACACAGATAATTAAAGTTTTAAAGATCACGCTTTCTAAGCCTCTACGAGTATGGTAAAACTCTCCTCCGCCTCCCCAAGCACTGCCTAATCCAGCTCCTTTGCCTTGAATTAAGATTAAGGCTGTTATTACAATTGACAAAATTAAATTTATTATAAGCAGGGTTTCTTTCATAAAAATTTATCAAGCAAATTATTAATAAAACTTATTGATAAAACAACAATTATTAGATTTATCAATGGTGAGAAATAAATGCCGAATAAATTTATTCCAGAAATATTAACTCCTAAAAATGTATTAAAGACAAAATAAAACAAAATAAAGTTAAGTATGGCTCCAAGTATGCCCATTGTCATAAAGTTAATTGGAAAAATAATTAACTTTAATATTGGTTGAATAATTAAGAAAACAATAGTTAAAACTACAGAGATGTAAATTAGATTTTCTAAATTAGTTGAGATGTTAAATCCAGTGTTCCACAAAGTTGTTAAGTAAACAGAGATCAAGGTAAACAAAAATGTTCTGGCTATTTTTTTCATACATTAATTATAACATTTAAATCAAATAAAGTTGTTTTTTAAGTTTGTTAAACTTAATTGGTTTAAGATGTTGTGATATAATACATAATGTTTACGGGAAGTAGCTCAGATGGTTTAGAGTACACGCTTTGGGAGCGTGGGGTCGCGGGTTCGAGTCCCGCCTTCCCGACTTGATGGTCTTCAAACTAGGTTTGAGCAGTGTTGCAATTACAACAAAAATAAACTTAATATTTATGTAGTGGATCAAAAAAATAACATTAGTATTACAATCAATTAATCTAAACTATTTCATATATGTTTTTTTAGTATCTTAAAGTGATAGATAAAAATATTAGTACTAAATTTTATTACATTAAAGCTTCATACATTCAATAAAATAATTAAAATTACTAATATTTGTCGGTAAACACAAATAAAATGTTAGAATAATATATTATGGTTAAAGTTAATGATTTAAATTTTGATAACTGGAAAAAGTATCAAGATCTAATTACAGATAGTCTTTGGATTATTCCGGAGAGAGACAAATCTGGAGCTCACCGGGGTGATTATCATGGAAATTTTATTCCCCAAATTCCTAATCAGTTAATGCGAAGATTTACAAAGAAAGGTGATGTAGTTTTAGATACTTTTTTAGGAAGCGGTACTACCCTTATAGAATGTAAAAGATTAGGAAGAAATGGGATCGGAATAGAACTGTTGCCAGAAGTTGCTAAGATTGCAAAACAAAGAATAAACCAAGAATCTTTATTTGATGAGAAGGTATTTACAGAAATTTTAATTGCTGACAGCACCAAAAAAGAAACAAGAAAAAAAGTTGATGAGATTTTAAAAATGTATAAAAGAAAAAATGTTCAGCTTATTATAATGCACCCTCCTTACCACGACATTATTAAATTTAGCAATAGACCAGATGATTTGAGTAATGCCAAATCTATACAAGAGTTCCTGAAATTATTTGGCGATGTCGTTTCTAATTTTATTGATTTACTGGAAAGAAAACATTATTTAGCTATTGTTATTGGAGATAAATATACAAACTCGGAGTGGATTCCGTTGGGATTCTATGTAATGCAAGAGACGCTTAAACGAGGAGGAAACGATTTGAGACTCAAAAGTATATTAGTAAAAAATATGGTAAATAATCGAGCAAAAAGAAATCAAGAGCATCTCTGGCGCTACCGAGCTTTAGTTGGGGGATTTTATATATTTAGACACGAATATATCTTATTATTTCAAAAAAAATAATATGCTGGTTTCAAAGAAAGAATTAATAAACCTAAAGTTAAATTCACTTAGAGCACAAGAGCTAAGAGAGTTAGCAGAATCTTTAGGGATTGATTCAAAAGGTAAAGCATCTGATCTTATCAAGAGATTGATTGATGTACCAGAGGAGAAAATCGACGAGTTTATAAAGTTGAAGTATCAAGAATATGTAGAGGAAAGGCGAAGGGTAATCTCAGATGAAGAGTTGAAACAAGAATTGATGAAAATCAAAGAATTTAGATGGGGAGTAGTACAAGGACAATTAGATCAAAAGATACAAACCGAATATGTAAGAAGATTTGTAAGATATAATGATTTAATTGAAGGAGTAAAAAGCAAACTTCACGATGATATTACTCATTATGTAATAGCTACATGGTTCAATCACTGGACCACGGTTTTGATTGAAGATCATATAAGTCAGCATCCAAGAGTTGTGCCAACCTTAAAAAATTATAAAGGAGTTGATATCTTTTTTGATGATCAACCATTTGATTTAAAAATTACTTATCTGCCTAGGAATTATGCTTTAGAAGAAGCTCTAAAAAATCCCACAGAGTTAATAATTTGGTTATACGAAAACCAAGGTGCACAAAGATTTGGTGCGGATAACAGGCTATTTGTGGTACTAGCAAGCAAAGATAATCTAGAAGAAAGCTGGAAGTTAAAAAGAGATTTTGAGTTTGTTTTTAGCAAAATTGATAAATTTTTTGATGAAAGCTCAGTTTCTAATAATGACGAAATTGTGTTTACTTTTAATCGAAGGACTTATACTGCTATTTCAAAAATTCTAATGATTGTTAGATAAGGAGATCAATAAAAACAAATAGCATTTTACTATAATCTTAAGCGTAATGAATTTGATTGAAAGATAGTTTAGACGAAATTAGAATAAAATTTGTGTATAATTAGAGATTAGATTTTAAGTGAAGTTTGCGGCGGTAGTTCAGTGGTAGAATGTCTCCCTTCCAAGGAGAAGGTCGCCGGTTCGAATCCGGTCCGCCGCTCAAATTTTTTTAGTCATAAATAAATTATCTTTTCTTTAAAAAGATTTTTGTTAATTATTTTTTATGAAAATTGTTTTTTCAGGCATACAGCCTTCAGGAGATTTGCATATTGGAAATTATATCGGAGCTATCAAGCAATGGCTTGAACTTCAAAAAAAGCCGGATCACAAACTCATATTTAGTGTGGTTGATCTTCATGCAATTACAGTATATCAGGAGCCTGAGGTTTTGTCTAAAAAAATTTTTGAGATCGCAGCGATTTATCTGTCTTGCGGAGTAGATCCCAAAAAAAGCATTGTTTTTGTGCAGTCTGCTAATCCTGACCATACTTACTGCGCTTGGGTGCTTAATTGTGTTACAAACTTTGGCTGGTTGACAAGAATGACACAGTTTAAAGACAAAGCCAGAAAACAAGGTGAGGCCAAAACAACAGCAGGTTTGTTCAATTACCCTGTTCTTATGGCTGCTGATATTTTGCTTTATGATACAGATTTAGTTCCTGTTGGTGATGATCAGGTTCAGCATGTGGAGTTAACGCGAGATATCGCTAAAAAATTTAATCAGACCTATAAACCGATTTTTAAACTGCCAAAGGTGTTAGTAAAAAAAGACTCTGCCAGAATTATGAGTTTGCAGGATCCGTTATCTAAAATGAGCAAGTCAGATCCTGATGCCAGATCAAGGATTAATCTGATTGATGATGATGATGCAGTTGCTGAAAAAATAAAAAAAGCTGTTACTGACTCTGGAGCTGAGATTGTTTTTGATCCTAAAAGCAAACCAGCAATCTCAAATTTGTTGAGTATCTACTCAGAATTGGCGGATAAGCCAATATCTAAGTTGGAGGAGTTATACAGAGGAAAAACCTACTCTCAGTTTAAATCTGATTTAACTGAGGTGGTATTAAGCATAATCAGACCTATTAGAGAAGCATATTTTGAGTATTGCAATAATAAGGATTATCTTGCTTATGTGCTAAATTCAGGACTTGAAAAAGCTATTGAGATCTCCAATAACAAAGTCTCTCAGATAAATTCTGCAGTTGGTTTAGGTTTATGACAGAAGTAATAAAGGTTGCTAATTTAGTAAAAACCTATACGACTTATGATAAAGAATCTGGTTTCTGGGGCAGTATTAAATCTTTTTTTTATAGAAAAAAAAAGATAGTAGAGGCTGTTTCAGATATATCTTTTGAAATCTCTCAGGGAGAGCTGGTTGGTTTTATTGGTCCTAATGGAGCTGGAAAAACTACTACATTAAAATGCTTGGTTGGACTTTTGTATCCAGACAGCGGTCAGCTTTCTGTTTTAGGCTTCAAGCCTTTTGAAAGGAAAAGGGAGTTTTTAAAACAAATAGCTTTTGTGATGGGACAAAAGGCTCAACTTTACTGGGATCTGCCAGCTTTTGAGACTTATTCATTAATTCGAGATATTTATCAATTGTCTGAGACAGAGTTTAAAAAGAACTTAGATGAACTTTGTCAGCTGCTTGATTTTTCAGAGTTTTTAAACAGACCTGTCAGAACATTGTCTTTAGGTCAGAGAATGAAGGCTGAGATTATTGCCAATTTATTATATAAGCCAAAAATTCTTTTTTTAGATGAGCCAACTATTGGTTTGGATGTTGTGATGCAGGATGCTATAAGAGAGTTTATCTTAGCTTACAATAAAAGAAATAATGCAACCGTAATATTAACCTCGCATTATATGGAAGATATTGATTCTATCTGTAATAGAATCTTAATGATTGATAATGGAAAATTAATATATAATGGTTCAAAGGTTGATTTAAGTTCTAAGTTCGTAACAGAAAAAGAGGTTAATGTTAAGATAAACTTAAAGGATAAATTAAATAAGCAGCTGCTTGAGCAGTTTGGCAGAGTTGTCAGCTGTGACCAAACTACAGCAAAGCTTATGATTAATAGATCAAAACTTAATGGGTTTATAAAATGGCTAGTTGATAATTACAGTATTCTAGACTTAGATATTAAAGAGCCAGATATTAAGTATGTTGTAAAACAAGTTTTTTCTGCTAAAAAATGAAAACCTTTCTAACAGCCTGCAAGCTTACAGTGTCTGAGTATTTGTCTTATAGAACTAATTTTATCCTCTGGAGGCTAAGGAATTTTTTGTATCTTTTTTTATATTATAATTTTTGGTCTGCTGTTTATACTTATCAAAAACAAATTGGAAATTACAATAAACAGGAAATTTTTTTCTATTTTATTGTCAGCTTTTTTTTATCTGATCTTGTTTTTTCAAGCAAGGTGTTTAAGTTGGCTGCTTATATTAACTCAGGTTTATTAAGTAAATACTTAATTTATCCTGTTTCAGTCTTTAAATTGGTAGTTGCTGAAGAACTGGTTGATAAAGCTTTTAATGTTATCTTTTCTATTGTTGAGGTAATGCTGTTTGTCTATCTGTTTAAGATTCAGATCTTTATTGAGTTTAGTTTTTATTATTTAATCATTTTTTTACTAGCTCTAATTTCTGGTATACTGCTGTATTTTTTTATTAATTTATCAATTAGTTTGTTGGGTTTTTGGACAAACAGCGTTTGGGCGCCAAGGTTTATTTCTTTTATTGTTATTCAGGGTTTTAGTGGCGCTTTTTTCCCTTTGGATATTCTGCCTGATTTTTTATATAGAGTAGTTAATGCTTTGCCTTTTTCTGTTTTGATTTATTTGCCAATGCAGATTATTCAAAACAAAATTAACTTTGATCTGGCTGTAACAAAAGTAGCTATTGCTTTTGTTTGGGTTTTCTTGTTCTATGCTTTATCTTCATTTATGTGGAAAAAAGGTTTAAAAAATTACTCAGCCTATGGCTTATGATCAGAACTGTTGTGTTTTACCTAAAGTTATGGTGGAGCTTTGCTCAAAAGTCATTTTCGACCTCTTTTTACAATAGATTTTCATCTATCCTTTTTCTTATCGGCAAGCTAGCAAGAACAATAATAGCTTTTACATTTTTCTTCTCTGTTTTCTCCAGGCTTAACACTAATGTAAATGGTTATGGACTGAATGAGATTATTCTTTATTTTTTAGTTTACAATACTTTAGTTACTTTATCTGAGTTTTTATTTAGATCAGTTTTTGAGTTTAGATCTAAAGTTATTTCTGGTAGTCTAGATCAAGTATTGACCAAACCAGTATCCCCTTTATTTAGTTGTCTGTTGACCGGAGCCGATCCTCTAGATCTTTTGGTTGCTGTTTTGCTTATCTCTGCTTTAGCTGTGTTTATTTTTCTTAATTTTTCTGTTAATAGTTATATTTTATTGTTATTTTTTGTTTGTTTTATTTTAGCAATGATGTTTCAGGCCGCATTTTTTATTAGTGTTATGGCTTTTGGGATTATTTTTTTTGAGGTTGATCATCTTATAGGCATTTATCGTGATATTCAGTTTATGGCAGAGATTCCTCTCAGGTTTTATAAGCCTGTATTCCAGTTTATTTTAACCTATGTTGTTCCGGTTGGGATTATTGTGGCAGTGCCTGTTGAGGTCTTAATTGGGTTGTTTAGTTTGCAAAATATAATTGTTTTAACAGTTGTGTCTTTCTTTTATTTTGGTTTATCATTACTTTTTTGGAGATATGCTTTAAAAAAATATTCCTCAGCTTCGAGTTAGTATGATATAAATGAGATGATTAGTATAATATTAAATGATGAACAGTAAGAGTATAAAGCCTAAAGAGTATAAAGGCAAGCACATACCGCTTCAGAGATGCCCAGTTTGCTCTTCGTTTATAAGTGCTTTGCCCGGTACAAGAGATGCTGTTTGTAAAAACTGCGGTTTTAAGGACCCTTGCTGTGAGTAATTTATTTTTTTAGGAATTCTTTGGCTCTTAATTGTTTATGGTAGCTTTGAGCAAATCTGTGAGCTTCGTCTCTTAATAAGGCTAGTGCAAATAAATATGGCCTTCTTGGTGTAATTTTAAACACATGTTTTTTGTCTTTTAAAATTATGATCCTGTCTGGATTTTTGGCAATGCCAATTACATTAATTGATTCATTTGCTTCAGCAACTGCTTCTTGAGCTTTTTTTATTTGTTGTGCTCCTCCATCAACCATAATTAAGTCTGGTTTGGGCCAGTTGTTTTTTAGTCTTCTTTTTAATATGTTTTTTAGATTGTCAAAATCATTTTGTTTTTTGTTTGTTAATTTAAATCTTCTGTACTCGTTTTTGTCAATTGCGCCATTTATCATTACAGTCATTGATGCTGTTGTAAATTTACTGCCCAAGTTGCTTATATCATAGCACTCGATTCTGTTTAGCTTTTTTATCTTCAGTTGTTCTAAAAAGAATTTTTTTAAGTTTTCGTATGATTGAGCTGTTTTAAGACTGTAATCTTCTATTAGTCTAATATGCTTAAGCCTTTGCAGAAGATTTAGTCTGTTTTTTAAGTTTAATGCCTTCTCATAATCAAGTTTGTTGCTATAATTCTTAATTTTTTGTTCAAATTCTTGTTCTAAATCAGAGATATTGCCATTGAGCAGTTTTTTAATCTGTTCTATGTTGCTTTTGTAAATTTTTGTTAACATTGCTTTTAAAGTAGGATCTGTTGTGTTGCTGATTTCATTAGGGCAGGGATTGCACAGCTTTAGTTTTGCGTAAAAACATCTTTTTTTTGAGAGTTTTTTTTGACTACAAAAAGGAATAATTTTTCTGATCGTTCTGAGCAGTTTTTCAGTAGTTCTGACAGATGAAAAAGGGCCTATTACATAATCGTTTTTTCTAGTATCTGTTTCTCTGACCGCATAGATTTTGGGCAGATCTTCATTAGTTACAGTTATATATACATAGCTTTTACTGTCTTTCCAAATACTGTTGTACTTTGGCTTGTGTTTTTTTATTAATTTTGCTTCTAAAATAAGAGCAGAAAACTCATCATTAGTTTCGCAGATCTTGATTTTGTTTGAGTTTTCAATGATCTTTGCTTCTTTAGAATCAGAATAACCAGCTTTTATGTGTGCTTTAATTCTTGATTTAAGATTAATTGATTTGCCTATATATAAATAATTATTGTTTTTATCTTCAAATAAATACACTCCTATTGAGTTGGGAATATTATCAACTTCTGTTAGTTTGAATGTTTTAAAGACAGTTGTCATCTTTTTATTAACAATAAAGGAGATAATAAAAGAAATATAAATCCAATTACTAAAATCCAGTATTTGCTTATTATATCAAAATAAGTTTTCCAGATTGGTTTTATCTCGATTTGTTTATCTAATAAAATGTTGTCATCATCTTTAACTATTATTGTTCCAAATTTGTCAGCGGATGATTCAGTTTTGATTGTCAAAGGATAGGTTATAGTTTGAAAAGGAGCAATATAATCTATTGTTATTTTGTCTGTATCAATCTCCAAATTTGTTGAATTAATCTCTAAACTTTTATTTATCACACTATAATTTCCTTGGTTGGTTATTAGCAGTTCTGCTTGAGTTGGTTCTGTGGTGGCTGTAATTGAGTTTTGGTTTGTTAGTTTTATCTCTGCTGTTAGTTTATAGATTAGTTTTGGCTCTGATGTTGTCGGGTTAATATCAATAACTTTGCTCGTGTTGACTCTAAAGGCTCCAGCTGGATAAGGAGTTTTATCTGATTTGCCATGAATTGCCAGAGCAATATGGTTGTGGTCTAAAAATGAAAAATAATCAATGCCTGAGGTGTCTTCCCATGTTGGGTCTACTGCTACCCAGCGTTGTCTATTTACATCATAATACTCTGGCCATGTATGTAAAACATCTATTACAAGCGATAGGGGCCTGAATCTTTGGTCGTCTGTATAACCATAGCCTTGAATTTCTCTACTGTAAATACCATTTCTTCGAGCTAATGATATAAATAAATCAGTGTACTCAGTACATACAGCCTTGTTAGGGTTAGATACAGCTTTGACAGCGCCCATTCGTCCATAGTTGTCTTTATCATTAAGTCGGTTGAAGTCATAACTTAAAAAATTAACAACAAAGTCATAGATTAGTTTAGCTTTTTGATCATATTCTAACTCTGGGTTTATATCTACTCCAGAAATATCTGCAATTTGCCAGTATCCCTGGTTGGACAACAGGTAGTTTTTTTGTTTGTTGAATCTTTTTCTTTCTAGATTTATCATATCTTTTCTGCCTAAAGGATATGTTTCTATGTATGCATTCAGATCAATATCTAACATTTGTTTTGGTTGCATAAAGTATTTAGCTAAGTAATTGCCATCTTCATCTATTTTAATCTCTGCTGGTTTAGGTTCTAATTTGTTTATAATTAGTTTTTGATAACTGGTATCAGGAGGTAGGGTTATATATGTGTAAACTGTGTTGATTCTATCATTTTTAATTTGGTATTTTATATTGGATTTATAAACTTGTTTTTCTCCAAAAACAGCATAAACAACCTTTGCTTTTACATTGTTCCAGTAAACAGTATTTTTTTCAATATAGTCTGGTGTTGGTTTTGCTACTGTGATTTTCCTGTTTTGATTTGTATCTGGCAAAACTACTTTGATGTTATAGTATAAAAGAGATTCTTTATTATCGCTTACTGTAGGAAAGATAGCTTCCCAAGTTCTGCCTAGCCATTTGATTATATTTTTTTGTCTTAGGTTTAAAACTATTATGTTTTCTTTACCCTTACCGATTTGAGGATCCTGTATTTTTACAGTTATTTTATAAAAACTTTCATTATCTTCAGTGTTTACATCTGTTTGTTTGCCATTGCTTAAAGCAGAGATTTGTGAGATTGTAAAGTGTTTAGGAATCGAGATGCCAAAAGTGCTTGGGTAAATGTCGGATTTCATATTTTTCAGTACGATTTTGATTGATGTTGGTGTTTCTTCTGATTTTTCTTGCAAATAATAGGTAGTTTCGTATCCGATTTTAATATCAGGGATTTGCGCATAAACAAAATGAGGCTTTATTAAAATTAAAGCAAAAAATAATGTCGTTAATATCTTTTTCATAATAAAATATCTAACATAATAGTTTCTAAAGCGTAATTTTAGATTAACAGAGTTTTTGCTTCTTGACAATACTGTAACTGCTTGTTAAATTTTTTATAATAAACTTTAATATTTAAAACAATAATGAATAAGATTAAACTTTATTTGCTAATCTTTATAGCTTTTGTATCCATAATAGTCATAGGTTGGTACATAAATAGTTATCTTTCTCAATCTAGAGCAAATAATCAATCTGAAAATTATATCACAGGTTTGGTTAGGCATCAGACATTTTTAGGAGGCACTAATTCTAACAGCTTAATAGATGTTAATGATTTTCAATTAAATACAGAAACTAGCACTGTGCTATATTATCCTTTGCAGGTTAGAAATTGGACAGCTGGTGGTAATTTAAAACAATGGTCAAGTTTTGAATTGTATAATCCTAATAATAATCCGGTTAATGCTCAGGTTTTTATTTATGGTGTTGCTCCCGACAATCAAGGTTCTGCTTTTACAGTAACTATTCCGGCCAAAAGTTATATAAGATCACAAGATTTATCTGAATTCAATAACTTAATTTCAGGTTATCCCAATGGACGAGTTTTTTGGGTGAAGATTTTTTTTCCAAATGCTAACAATGGGCTTTTGGGTATTAACAAATGGAGACTAGTAGATGGTACTAAAACTAATGCTCCTATTGTAGACACTGATATAAGTAATCTGCAGACTAAGTCTGAAAAAAACTTAGTAGCTCCTTTAATTACAATTAAAGGAAGCACAACAATGAGCAATGCAACCCAGTGGACAGATATTATAGTGGTAAATGTAAAAGAAGATCAAGCAAGGATAAGGATAACCTTCAATGGCAAAATTGGACAAAATAATACAGTGCAGACTAAAAGAATAGAAAAAACAATTGAAAGATACGGTTACTACAGCACCTATGGAGATCAAAGTTGGTATAATCTGTTTAAGGACAACAATGGACAAATTCAATCTGCAACAGGTTGGGCAAGGGTTGATGTTATAGGCGGAAACGGTGAGATCATTGGATTAACGAGAAGTAGAATATTAAATGGACAAAGTTATAACTCTCCGTTAATTTATGTTAATGATGAAAATCTTGTTATACCACAGAAGGAGTTATATGTGCCTTTGGCGTTTTTTGGTTATGAAAGTGGAATGCCAGATCATACTCAATGGACAAATATTGTAATTTCTAATTTGCTAGACGAGACAAATAAGGTAAATTTTGAGTATATTCCTTTAACTGGCGAAAATCTAAATAAGAGTAGTTTTAGCGTTAATATCGAACCAAAAGGTCAGTATAATAGTTACGGAAGGACTGAGTGGTTGAATCTAGCCGCTAATGGAAGAAAATATGGCTGGATAAAAATAACTTCTGATCAACTAAATCAAGCTGTGTTAGTCGGTATGGCCAGATGGACATTGAGGTCTGGCAGTGAATCCAGAAATAGCGCGAGAATTGTTAGTGATATGGTTTTAACCTCAAAAATACAAGGAAAAACCTATGTTCCTTTTTCATCTCAACCTCAACAGATTGCCTCTGGGTCTTTACAGTATGAAAAATATAACTTTGTAGTAATAAATACTAATCAAAATGTAATTCGACTAAATTTAGCCTTGTCTGGATCAAATTATAATTTTAATAATTTACTTATTTCAGCATATGGGCTATTTAATTTTTACTCTAATTCTTCTTTACAGCAGATTAACTATACTGGTTGGGGAGAAGTATCTGTTTTAGCTGTAAATCCAACTAATACACCAACAGCAGTCCCAACAAGTTTTTACAGAACATGCGATAATAACAGATGCGTTGTTCGTACAGGAACACCACCTGCAAATACAAGAACTTGTAGCACTGATGCAGATTGTCTTAGCAGGCCTACAAACACTCCAACTATTGCAGTTACAAATACACCTACGGCTATACCATCTCCGACAAGAGCTACCGGGACAGGAACAGGTACAGGCAATATCGCAATTGGATTTAATAGATATCAAGTAAATTATCTTTCTGGATCAGATGAAATTTTATACGACTCTGATGACTTTCAGTTTAATGCAGAACCAAGCAGTGTCTTATATTATCCTTTAGTTGTAAGGGACTGGACTGGAGGCGTGAATTTAAAACAATGGTCAAGTTTTGAATTGTATAACCCAAATAATGAAAGAGTTTCGGTTAGTTTTATGTTCTATGACGCTAATGTTAATGGAGCTGGTAATCCTTCTGTTTTTAGTATAAGCATGAATCCAAACTCACGACTTGGATTAGACAATAACAATGAGTATCAAACCAAATGGAATGAATTACTTTCTGGAAGAAATAACGGTAGGTTAATGTGGGCAAAGATCGTAACTGCAAACAGTAATCATAAAATAATAGGTATTAATAAATGGAGATTAATAGATACTTCCAAAACCTCAAGACAAATTGTTGATAATGAAATAAATAATCTTCATACAAAAGCAAGGGCAAGCTGGGTTGTTCCGTTTGTAGTAATTAAAGAATCAACAAGCAACAATAATGATACGCAATGGACAGATTTAGTTATAGCTAATGTTACTAGGAATAATGCTAGAGTTGAGATTGATTTTGTAGGTAAAATTGGATCTAATTCAGCCATACAAACAAAGAGACTAGAACTTAATATAGGCCCTTATGGTTATTATGGAACTTATGGAGACAATAAATGGTATGATTTGTTTAGTGGATAGCAATGGTCAGATCCAAACCTCAAAGTGGTTATGCTTAGTTGAGTCTACATCTTCTTATGATGTTATAGGCTTAGCCAGAAATAGAATTGTAGAGGGATCAAATTATAACGGAAAGTCCTATGGCGATAAATGATGTTGAGTTTTCAGAGCCTAACAAATATTTTATATGTGCCCTTTAGCTTTTTTTGGTGAACCAGGTCGCTTATCAGAACACAACTCAATGGACAGATGTGGTAATACCTAATCTTAGTAGTTCAAGAAATATGAATCTCATATTTGAGTTCGTACCATTGTACTGGATCCAATTTATATAGTACCAAAAGATTTAATTATACATTAGCTCCAAAAGATGTATTGAACACCTTTACACTGCAACAGTGGAAAGATTTTGGTTCAAATAATAATAGATTTGGATGGGTAAAGATAACTACTAATACTCCAACTCAGAATATATTGACCGGAATGTCACGCTGGGCTTTGAGGGAGGGATCTCACTCAACTGGAAAGGCGATTATTGGTAAGCGATGTGGCTCTGTCATCTGATATTAAAAGTCGTTTTTTATGTGCCTTATATAGCACCTAAAGTATGATTTGGTTTACAATGGTCAGCCTACCAGGATCTATAGTGAGAAATTCTATTTTGTTACTGTAAACACCAGTAGTCATAGTATGCAGATTGAACTTTAATTACTGGTAGCTTCTGTCTTACAACTTTGGAGATAGCAGAACTATTCAGATCTTCATGCATTCTTTAATTCCTACTATGACTCTATGTTTAAGACTCTGCAACCTCCTACAAATACATGCTGGTTATCAAAGTTTTGGTTGCCGATACTACGCTGTCGCAATAAGTCAAGGGAATCAGCCAACTGCAACTCCCACCAATACTCCTTATAT
>BPJD01000002.1 GCA_026004435.1 Patescibacteria group bacterium
AATAGGTATTGCTCTGGCTCATGAACTTAAGGCAAATGTACAAGTTGTAAGATTAGCCTGTCTGCTACATGATATAGGAAAAGTCGTTACAGATAAAGAGGGTTCTCACATTGAGTTAGGCGTTGAAATACTAAAAAAACACAATATGCCGCAGGCTGTGATATCAGCTGTTGAGGCTCATCATGAGGATATTCCTTTTCCGTCAGTAGAAGCAGTAATTGTGTATATAGCAGACGCAGTCTCTGGAGGCAGGCCAGGAGCTAGGCACGAAGACTTTGAAAATTATCTAAAACGAATCAAAACAATAGAGGAGACTGCCAGAAAATTCAAAGGAGTAGCAGATGCTTATGCTTTGCAGGCAGGAAGAGAACTTAGAGTTATAGTCAAACCTGAAGATCTAGATGACAACTCAGCTCTAATCTTAAGCCAAAAACTAAAAGAAGAGTTAGAGAAAAAATTTGATATCTTTCCGGGTCAGATTAAGATAACAGTAATACGAGAGTTTAGAGCTGAAGCAGTAACCCAGATTTGATACAGATTGTAACAAAAGGATAGTTTTTGTTAAGATTGACACAACAAGGTATTTGATGTATGCTATATGACAATTAAAAATTGTCATTAAAGAAAGGGGGTGAAACAAATAAATGTCTAAATCAGACCTTATCGTACAAGTGGCTAAAAAAACTGGTCTTACAGCCAGAGCCGCTAAAGAAGCTGTAAACGCAGTCTTTGATGTTGTTGCAGACGCTTTAAAAAGAGGAGAAAAAGTTGTTGTTACAGGTTTTGGAACCTTTTTAGTCAGATCTAGAGCTGCTAGAAAAGGAAGAAACCCTCAAACAGGCGAGGAGATGAGAATCCCTGCAACAAAGACTCCAGGCTTTACAGCAGGAAAAGCTTTAAAGAAATTAGTCAAATAACATTGTAAAACCTCTACAGATAGCAAAATCAGGCTCTGTAGAGGTTTTTTTATGCTATAATAAAAAAACCTAAACTAAAGCCAATGCAAAAAACAATTACAGTCTTGCTTTTAACTATTGTCTTTTTGATAAGCCTCAATAGTTTAAAAGCACAAACACCAATAAGCCAGTTGTCTAGAAAAGTTTTTTACCAACTGCCTTATCCTGGAGTACTTCCAGACAACCCAGTTTATTTTTTAAAACAAATCAGAGATAAAATAAGTCTGTTTTTCACAGCAAAAGGACAACCAAAAGCAGAAAAACTACTGCTTTACTCAGACAAAAAAATCTCAATGGCAAAAGAGCTTATGAAACGGGGTAAAGTAAAGCTATCACTCAAAACAGCAATCTCAGCAGAAGAAGAGTTTGCCAAATTATTAACTGAAATAAATGAGAATAATTTAACTGACCCTGAGTTTACCAGCAAAGTAAAACTCAGCAATGAAAAACACCAAGAAGTTATAATGCAGTTAATAGCAGACTCCCAACTGTCAGAAAACAATGAATTAGTCTCAAAGATACTTAATTTGATTAAAACAAACTCAACAGAAGCTACAAAAATATAAAAATTAAAGAAAACAGATTCTGATTAAGGCTCAGGAAATAATGATCAAAAAGACCTAAAAACCCAATTATAAAAACAAAAGGAAGGTTTTTTTTCAAAAAGAAAAATACAGTCTTTTTAGACAACCAGAACTCTAACAGAACAAATAAAAAACCGACAAATCCAGTCTCTGCCAAGAACAAAAAAAAGATATTATGGACAGGTTGTAGGAAGACAGTAGATCTTTCTGGAAATATATTAGCTAATGCTTTAAGATAGCCTCCTAAGCCCGATCCAAACCAAAAAAAAGTTTTTAAAATTAAAAAACTATCACCAGCATAAACCAACCTCTCAGCTACAGAACTTGATAAAAAAGGAGTTAACAAAAAAACTAAACTAAAGATAACCAAGACAATAACTCTGGAAATAAAACAAAACCAACAGCTTAAGTTTTTGATAAAGTAGACAAAAAGAAGTAGAACCAAGCCTAAAATAGCTGTTTTGGAAAAACTTATTAGAACTAACCCAGAAGCTATTAAAACAGACAAAACTCTTAGTAATGAATCAAAACCAGTCTCAGGCTTTATCTTATACAACAGAAAAACAACCAGCATCAGCATAAACCCAGCCATTGAGTTAGGGTGCGAGAAGGTGGCATAAGGCCTTAGACGAAGTTCTTTATAAAAATAAACTAAAGCAGTATCTGCTCCAGTCAAAGACAAAGCCCTTTCACCTAAAAAATAAAAAACCGATCCAAAACTTTTACCAGCCAAAAACTGATAAACTGCCAAAAACAGCTGAGGTGCCAGCATAAAAAGAAGACTGATCAACAACAGTCTTTGGTTTAACAACTTTTCTTTTTTAAACTGCAGAACAGCAAAAATATAGCAGATTAAAGCATAGATTAAAAACAATCTATAGGCTGTTGTAACTTTGTTTATTGAAAAAAAAAGATTTACAGCAGAAAAAAAAACAAACAACAAAACCTGTTTTTTCTTTGCCAAAGAGGCAATTTGTTTCAGATAAAAACTAATAAACAGCAAAATAATAAGCAAGGACAAAGATAACTGAACTGCTAGAAGATCTTTTCTTACGCCATTAACCAAAGCATACTCACCAAAAAAGTATTTGTTAAGCTGAGTAGGCAAAAAAATAATAGATGAATAAAACAATACTTGTTTAAAATAAGCCAGATTGATTTTCAGACGCAGTTTCACGATCTGTTTGATCTAAAACTTTTATTTTGCCAAAAACTCCATCATAACCAGCATCTAAACTAACCTTTCGCTGTCTTAAGTTGCTTATTGCTTTAGCTAAAACCGGTCCAGCAAAGGATGAGATCTCAGATAAACTCTTATCAAGCAAAATAGAGAACTCATCAGCAAAGTTTTCCAGCATTAAATTGTACTTTGCAAAAGCTTTTGTTTTTGATCTTTCAACTTCTTCTAAAACTTCAAGCAGAGGGACTAAAGACACAAACGGAAGCCTCTTTCCTTCTTTATCTCTGACAAACACCACTCCATTACTGTTTTTCCTAAACTCTAAATCAGACTCTGTAATAACTCTTGAGGCAAGATTCCATACTCTGTCTTTAACACCAATTATTAAAGGCTTATTACACTTAGGACAGATACCATTATGTTTTTTTACTTCTTCTGGCTCCAACTTAATCTGACAAGACCTATGGCCGCTTAAATGATACTTGCCTTCTTCAGGAAAAAACTCAATAGTATAGCTTAATTTTAGATTTGACGGCTCGCCTTTTATGGTTTTGTACAGATCAAAATAGTCAAAAGAATCATAATCTTTAGCAAGAAAAAAAGTAGCTTCTCTGCCTAACTTTGGACCAGAATGAGCATCTGAAAAAGACAAAATTCTTCTGTGATCAAGATCAGCAATCTGCCAGTTCATAATCGGATCAGAAGAAAGACCTGTCTCAATAGCATAAACATATTTTTCATACTTGCCAAAAGCCTCAGAAACAGAGTCAAATCCAGACATTGATCCAAATAAAGAAAAATGAGGTGTCCAGATATGAGCTGGAACAATCAAAGACTTGGGCTCTATCTCAAGCACAATCTCAGCAATCTGTTGAACTGTCAGACCAACAATTGGTCTGCCATCAGAGAATAGATTGCAACCTCGATTAATAAACTCAGTTCTTATTTTATCTGCAGACTGCAGGGAAGGCACAATCAACAAAGTATGAATCCTGCGAACCTTATCAGCCTGCTTATAAATGCTTGAGATCTCTGTTGACAAAATAAACCTTGCCTTAAAGCCATAAATTAAATTTTTTTCCCGCAGAACCCTTTGTTTGAAACCAAAGATCCCCGGTCTGACCTCCTCAAGGTTTTTTTGAATCTCTTTAAACCATAATGGATGCGTCCAGTCACCAACAGCAGTTAAGTTAATGCCTTTTTTCTCAGACCACTCAGCAATATGAAAAAGATCCATTTTAGAAGAAACAGCTCTGGAATACTTTGAATGAATCTGAAGATCAGCAATAATCCTTACCATAAACCAATTATAACAAAGTTAGACTAGTAGAGACTAAATTAAATAAATAACTTAAAAAAGCATAAATTATGCCTAAAACTTAAACCTTATCAATTCAACTAATTAATACAAAACTAAATCTGCTGATTTGACTTGAGTATCATAATTATTTGTTTCTTAGAGGTTGCTTTATTAACTAAAAATGTTATAATTATTAACTATGGGAGATTTTAACAAAATATTTGCCATTATTTTGGGCGGCATAATAACCATAGCTATATTGGTTTTTGTAATTAGCCGTTTGGCAAATGTATTTAAAGGAGCAAACTTCCAATTGCCAAAAGTTTTTCAGAACCAAACTGAACCAACGCCGACACCAACTCCATTTGAAACTATTATAGTGAACACAGATAATGATACAGAAAGCCCCACACCAACAGTT
This sequence comes from Patescibacteria group bacterium, assembly GCA_026004435.1. GTDB lineage: Bacteria > Patescibacteriota > Microgenomatia > UBA1406 > GWC2-37-13 > BPJC01. Next base: position 4,442 of record BPJD01000002.1, read on the forward strand.
CCACAAAGAAGTGTTCAGGGAACAAATCAATACCCTGATACAGGACCTGAAAATTATATACTCCTGCTTACAGTAGCATTAATAAGTTTAGGAGTATATTTTAGAAGGCTTTCTTCCTAAAAAACCTTTTAAAAACAACTCATTAGCAGATAATCTAGCTAATTGATACCAGAGCAAAGATAATAAGATTTTAATCTTAATTTAAAGCCTTATGAACTTAAAACATCGGCAGATCTAATAATTGCCCTATAAATCTGACTATAAACACAGAGAACAAAGAGATAAATAAGCCTATTAATGCTCTGATAATAATCCGCTTGCCATAACTGATTTTTTCTGGGTTTCCAGATGAGGTAAGAATTATAAAACCACCATAAATTAGATAAACAAAGGCAGCAACTCCGACAAGTCTGAAGATAATATTAAGAATTGACCCAACAACTTCTACTGCAGCTCCAGACTCTTCAAACGAGGATAAATTAGTATTAATACAGCCTAAGAAAGTATAGATAGCTCCTTTTTTTCTGGCAGGAGGCTCTTTTGTCTCTTGGTCTATAATTAAAGTCTTTCCATCAGGCTCATCAGGCACATTGCCACCGTAGACATCAGCGTAAAGGCACTCAGCACAGCTTTTCCAATCACTAGGCACTTGAGTGCCACTAACACCTTCGCAGTAACCGCAAAAATCACAAGTTGCTTTAGGATCTATCTCCTGAGCATTAACAATCTGAAAAACAAAAAATCCAGACAACAAAACTAAAAAAAGGTAGAATATGTAAACACTTAAGTTTTTGTGCATATAAAAATTATATATGATTAATCTTAAAAAAATTCTTTTGTTCTCAACAGTTTTATTAATTGTCTTAACAACTCAGCCTTTAGTAAAGGCTGATGAACTTGATGAGATCAACAAACAGCTTGATAATCTAAAAAGACAGTTAGAGTTGTCAAAACAAGCAACTGAGCCATTGCAGCAACAGCTTAGTCAGATCCAAACAAATCTTGAAAAAATTAAGAACGAAGTCTCAGCCATAACAACAGAACTTAATAAAAAAGAACAGGATATTAAAACAGCAGAACTAAAGCTGATAAACCAAGAAAAACAACTAGAAGAAAAAGTGTATCAGCTGTACAAAAACCTAAACAAAACCGATCCTTTAATTTTTATTTTCTCAAGTAAAAACTTCAGCCAGTTTGCCAGACTTTATTTTTATCAAAATAAACTAATAGAAAAAGACAAAACAGAGATTATTAAGTTTTATTACTTAATCAAAAGAATAGAGCAAGAAAAACAGCACCTAGCCATACAGAAAGACAGATTAACAGAGATTAATAACAGACTAGATGAACAATCAAGTTTTTTAGCAGAAGAGATTAATAAAGCAAAAGCCTTTCAGTCTGACCTAATGAAAAAAATAGCAGAATTAAGCAAAAGACAAAAAGAATTATTAGCAGCAAGATCTGGAAGTTTTTTTACCGCAAGCATTGGAGAGGTGCCGTTATCAGATGATCCTGCTTCAAGTCCAAACTTTAATCCGGGTTTTTCACCAGCCTTTGCCGCTTTTTCCTTTGGAGCCTATACTCACAGAAAAGGAATGAGTCAGTATGGGGCAAAAGGCAGAGCAGAGTCAGGACAAAACTACAAAGACATACTTAAAGCCTATTATGGCAAAGAACCAAAAGAAGTTGATACAGGAGGCAGTATCAGCGTAATAGGCCAAGGAGATCTAGATTTTGAAAATTATTATCTTATGGGTATTGCTGAGATGCCAGCAAGTTTTCCTTTTGAGGCATTAAAAGCTCAGGCTGTAGCAGCCAGAACCTATGCCTACAGATACAAAACCTCAGGCTCAAGCATCTGCACCACACAGTCCTGCCAAGTATTTTTAAGATCAAAAGCAGATAACCCTCCAGAACTCTGGAAAAAAGCAGTAGCAGAAACAAAAGGCCAGATAATAGAAGGTGAGATAGGTTACTACTCATCAACAACAGGAGGATTTATAACAACAAGCGGCTGGGACACAGAGTGCGGCAGCCAAAACTGTTGGCCAGACTCAGCTTATGAAAAAAAAGCAGGCAGTCCTTGGTTTTATAAAGCTTGGTATAGAAAGTCTTATTTAACCTCATCTTCCAGCTGCAACAGATCACATCCTTGGCTGACAGAAACAGAGCTGGCAGATATCTTAAACGCTTGGGTCGTAAGAAACAAAGGATCAGAACAAGATGTAGCCAGAATACTACCTGTAACAATAAAAGACTGTCCAATTGATGATTTTTCAGTCCAAGACAATCCCTTTTCAATCTCTGAGTTAAAGGACAAAGCCAACCAACTGGGCGGAGCCTACTCTAAAATTAGCAGTGTATTTGTAACCTTTAATTCTCAAGGATACACAGGCAGTGTAACCCTACAAACAGATAGAGGCACAGTAAGCATTTCTGGAGAAGAGTTTAAGACAATCTTTAACTTAAGAGCTCCTGGATATATCTCAATTCGCAATAGTCTTTATAATATTGAAAAAAAATAAAGTTTTACCCAGATGTTGACATACAATTGTTAGAACAAGATGTTACAGTGCTTGCTTAACTTTTTAAATTAGAGTCTTTTTTTACCTCTTGGCATTAAATTAAACTAGCTATAGTAAAAACCCATCGCAAAAATACTTATCTAAATTAATAAACTTATTAAGAAATAAAAAAAGAGATTGGCAAAATAGATTAAGACAAAACAACAACTGCTTGACAACAAGAGTGTAAATGTTTATTATTTGTGGATAAGTTATCCACTTTTTATTATGTTTTCGTTTTGGACTGATCTAATAACGAGTCTAGAAAACCAAAAGGAGCAGCATCCTATACTTTTTCCTATTCTAAAACAGCTTAAACCAGTAAAAATTGAGAAAAACAAACTATTTTTACAGACAGACAATAAAGGCGTACTTTATTTTTTAGAAAAGAGAAAAGAAGAAATCGAGCTTTTGATTAAAAATTTTTCAGATAAAGATTACAAAATTGACTTTACATTAAAACAAAACAAAAAACAAGCCAAAACAAAGCAAAAAACACCTCCATTGATAGAGTACTCACTCTCATTATCAGCAAAACTAGTAAAAGCTAATTTAAATCCACGATTTACCTTTGAGAACTTTGCTGTAGCACCGACAAATCAGGTTGCTTATGCTGCTTGCCAGTCTATTATCGAGACACCCGGAAAAGTATATAACCCTTTATTTCTCTACGGCGGAGTTGGAGTAGGCAAGACCCATCTGGCTCAGGCAACAGGGATTAAAATTATTCAACAGCACAAAGATAAAAAAGTCCTTTTCTCTCCAGGAGACCAGTTTACCAATGAATTAATTCAATCAATTCAGAATAGATCTACCAACAACTTTAGAAATAAATACAGATCGCTGGATGTCTTAATAATAGATGATGTCCAGTTTATAGCTGGAAAAACAGCTGTTCAAGAAGAGTTTTTTAATACCTTTAACTCAATAGTATCTGCCGGAGGCCAAATAATTTTAATCTCAGACAAACCTCCTTCTGAGATCAAAAAACTTGAACAAAGACTAAGATCTCGTTTTATGGGAGGACTTATTGTTGACATTCAAAACCCAGATTTTGAGCTTCGCACCGCAATAGTTTTAATAAAAGCTCGTGAAAAAAACATACCTATTGATATTGAAGCAGCCAAACTAATCGCAGAGAATATTCAAGACACAAGAGGACTTGAGGGAACCTTAATCTCTATTTATGCTCAAGTGCTAAACAAATACCAACAGGATACTATAACTTTTGAGATTGTCAGCAATTACTTAAATAAAAACTTGGTCGTAAAAAAAACAGACATCTTAGATGTTATAAAAACAGTAACAGCCTTTTACGGCATATCTGCAACTAAAATCAAAAGCTCTAGCAGAATCTCAGAGATTTCTTTAGCCAGACAAGTAATAATGTATATTGCCAGAGAAAAATTAAATTATAAATACGAAGATATAGCTGTTTCCTTAAGACGAAAAGATCATACAACTATAATGCACGGCGTGGATAAAATAAAAAAAATGATAATAAAAAACCCTAATTTTAAAAAAGAAATTGATCAGATTCTGTCTCTTTTAGATCTAATTTAATCTTAAACATATAATCCACGATCTTATAAACATAAAAACACTTTGCTTAAATATTAAATTGACAATCTAATCTCTATGTTATACACTTATACACATCATACTACTAATTCTAATTAATAAATATGACGATTAATATAAAAAAAGATGTCTTAAAAGACAAACTTCAGTTCAGCAGTTTATTTACCAAAAATTCTTTGATACAACCAAGCTTAGGCAATATTATGTTTGTGTTTAAAAAAAATAAATTATTTATTTATGCCAGCAACTTATCTTCTTTTTATACAACATCTGTTTCTATAGAAACTGATTTAAAAGAACCAAAAGAGGTTGTGTTTGATCCAAAAAAGCTTATTGAGATTTTATCTTTTGTTCAGGATGATCAAGTAAGTTTTGTTTTAGATGATAAATATTTATCCTTTAAATCAAGCAATGTTAAGGCAAAATTTCCAGTATCTACAGCCAATCAGTACCCCCAGCCGCCAGAGATAAAAAATACAGTTGATTATAAAACAGCAGATCTTGTTTCCAGTATTGAGTCTGTTTTGTTTTCTTCTGCAAATGATGATACAAAACCAGCATTAACAGGTATCAATTTTACAAAACAGGATGATAAACTCCTTATTGCTTCAACTGATGGTTTTAGGTTATCAGTTTTTTCAGCAGAGAATCTTGATTTTTCAAATTTGTCTCAGGACTCGGTTGTTATACCAGCTGAGTTTTTATCAGTAGTCTTAAGGCGAATCAAAGAAAAAAAGCAAGTTAAGCTTGGCTTTGATTCTAAAGAAAAACTGTTTTATTTTGGAGTAGAGGAGGATAATTTTTATACTCGTATTATAGATGAGACCTTTCCTCCTTTTTTGCAGGTTATTCCTGAAAACTTTAATCTGTTTGTTGAGGTTGATAAGGAAAGCTTTATTAAAAATATTAAGATTGCCTCTGTTTTTGCCAAAGACTTTTCAAATGTTGTTGTGTTTGATATAGCCAAGAATGGTTTTAATATCTATCCAAGAAGCGATGAGTCAGAAGGTGACGGTGAGGTTTTTCAGTCAGCAAAAGTTAAAGGAGAGCCTTTAAAAATAGCCTTTAACTTTAAGTATGTTTTAGATTTTTTAAATAACATTAAAGGAGATATAGTTGAGATTAATATTGTTTCGTCTCAGGCTCCTGCCCTTTTTAGAATAAAAGAGGATAAAAACTTTATTCACATTATAATGCCTGTAAAAATTAATGTTTAAGTATTAAGCAGTTTTACAACTCAAAGATTCGAGTTTTTTTATCAACAGCTGGTTTTACATGAGATAAAAATCTTTCTGTGCTTGACAATCTCTTGTGCCCTACGATTTGAGCCACATACTCAATTGAGGCTCCGTTAGATAACTGATGAGCTATAAATGTGTTTCTTAGGTCATTGACTGTTGCGTTTTCTATGCCAACATCATCAAAGCATCTGCTGATAATCTGCCTGATGTTTCTAATAAGCAGTGGTGTTCCTTTTCTGGTTACAAACAAGTGAGTATCTTTTGTTTGAGGTCTGACTTTAAGGTATTCTTCAATAGCTTTTTTTGCAGGCTCTGTTAGAGGTATTTCTCTTTCTGGAGTTGTGCCGTACTTTTTTATTATTAATGTGTTTTCTTTTATGTCATCAAGGTGAATATTAGCCAGCTCTCCTATCTTAAGTCCTGTTTGCAGAATTAGCTCGACCATAGCATAAGTTCTTGTATCTTTTTTAGCATAGTCTCTTAATGCCATATACTCAAGTTTGCTTAAGATTCTTGGTGGGTTTATCTTTTGTTTTGGGTGCGCTACATCCAGTGCAGGATTGTATGTAATTATACCCTCGTTTTTTAGAAACTTAAAAAAGGTTCGGATTGAGTTGAGTTTTCTTGAGGCTGATTTTTTTGTATAGTTGTTGTTTATAAGTTCATTAATAAACTCTTCAATATGAGTTTTTTTAACTTCTCTTACATCCTCAATCTCTTTTTTAGTTAAGAACCCAATAAACTGCTCTAAATCTTTTTTGTAGGCAATTATAGTAAAGTTTGATTTGCCTTGTTCCTGCAGTGTTTTTATAAATTTGTCCAAAATTTTTGCTGGTGTCTCAGGTATCATAATATCAGCCTATAATATAACATACAAATATTAAAAAAACAATATATTTTTTGACCTATTGTAATTTTTAAATGCAGTTTATTTTTAACCTTAAGTAAAAGGTTGTTTTTATCTTAATTAGTTATGCAATTTTTGATCTTGACATCTTTTTAAAAAAAGCCACAATATAAATATGGATAATATTTCACTGCTTAAGGAAAAAATAAAAAAATTAAGCCAGGATTATCAAAAAGAAAAAAAGGAGAGAGAGTCAGCTGTTGAGTTGTCTGACAATGATCAAACTGCAAAACAACAAAGTTTGTCGGAGCAGTCAAATAAGATCAATAAGACTCAGGCAGATGAATTAACTAATAAGAGACAACAGTTGGGGTCAGTCTTATATGAGTGGAGAGCTCCTTTAAGGCCTTATAAAAGATTCAACTTCAAGGTCTTAAGATTTTTTTTAGCCTTCACTTTGCTTATTGGTTTGTTGTTTTATTTGTTTAATGCGTACAGCCTGTTGTTGACTTTTATAACAGTAATATTTTTAATCTTTGCTTTTTTAATAACACCTCCTCCTGCTGTTACAAACAGAATATCCTTATTTGGCATTGAAACAGGTGATTTAATTCTGCACTGGGAGAACTTTAGTTTTTTTTATGTTGAAAAAAAGTTTGATTTTTTCATTATAAATTTGTTTTTGTACTCTCCTGTAGCAACCAAAATTATGTTGGTTGTTGAGTCTGAAGAAGAGAAGAACCTAATAGTTGATATCTTATCAAGTGTCTTGCCTTATAAGAAGAATGTAAACCGCAGTTTGTTTGATAAGTTTCTTGATTTCTTTGAGGAGTTAGTTGCAGATAATCAAGCTACATCAAAGCGAGTAGCTTCGTCTTAAACTCTTCTGCAGGAACTGTTTTTATGCCTAACCGTTTAGCCCAAGTAAGAACTCCTTCATCTGTTGTTGTCAGATAAGCATCAAGTTCTTTTGCCAATAGCAGTATATCAACATCTGTTGTGCTGTCTAAGAAATTTGTTCTTATGGCTTTTCTAAAACGATCTCTTAATTTATTGATTGTAGGGGCTAGAAAAAGCTCTTTTTCTGCTTTGCTGTCAAATTTGTTTTCTTGGTTTAAGGCAAGTTCAAAGATCTGCCTAATTTGCTCTTCAGATACTTTTAAAGCCCTAAAAGTTCTGTTTCTGATATCTTTAATTAATTCATAGATAAAATTGCCAGGAATCATAATTTTTTCTCTTTCCGGAGTTTTGATAGTTACAAGAGAAAAAAAAGTCTTTAGTTCTTCAGGTTTTTCTTCAAAAAAACTGTTTATTTCTTCATAGACAGAGTGAGGTATAAAAAACTCAGCTCTTTGTTTTTTTGCTAATGATTCTATTAAAGGATTAAGTTTTGATAACAACTCTGTTGTGTTAGAGCCTAAATCCTTAATTTCTTCTAAGTTAAATAAAATGTTTGTATCAATTACGAATTTCTTCATTACTATATTTTATCATTTTTTATTTGTCCTAAGAACTCAATACTGGGTGATTTACTTGAGTGCTTGTGGTTTAGTTCAAAGATCGGCAACTTCTTATATTTATTGGTTATGGCTTCCCAAAAGATAAAATCAACCTCTGTTGTTAGCATTTGGTAAAAAAAGATTTCATCAAGATCAGCAGAGTAGAGTGGTTTTATAGCTTTTTTGCCAAATAATAAATTAGACAAACTTTTAATTTTATTAAATAACAACTTTTGATTAAAAATCAACAGATACAAAGTCTTTTTATAGAGATCTTTGATCATTGGATAAATTACATACTCTGTTTTGTTGATTATAATTGCTGAGAATTTATTAAAAACTTGAGCAAACTGCGGGTCAGAGTAAAATTTGTCTGGTGTTAAAATTAATTGATCTTTTTTGTAATTTTTATAACTAGCATTAATTAAATTGATAAAACAACATTGAGTGTCTTGGTTGTGTGTTATTAGATTTTTGCCGAATATGCTTGTGTAAATTTGCTTTATTTTGTTTTTGTCAAGCTCAAAACCATAGCTGTCTATGGTTTTATTTAGGCTAAAAAATATTCCTAGATCACCTCCGAGAAACAGCAGCTGGAGGTTGTTTTCAAACAAGGTTACAGGGTTTGAGTCAATGCAGTAAACAGGGCTTTCAGACTGCTTACTTTTGTATAAGAGATTATCTAAGTTTGCTTCTAATAATTTTTTTGTAACCATATTTTTTATGCTTCTATTATTATAGAATCTGATTAGTTTGTTCAATAAATTATATAGCTAAATCTTAGTTTTTTATACAGAGTTTTGATCTCTTTGTTTTATAGCCTCCTTCAATTAGTTGCTCTATTTTTATATATTTTTTACTGCTTGACACACAAGGTGTAGTGGTTTATTCTATGTTTGAACTCTAAATAAGTTTTAGATATGAAATGTGTTTTTTGCTTAAACAGAACTACTGAGGTTGTGGAAACGCGCATTATAAATGATGGTTTAGTTATTAGAAGAAGAAGAAAATGCACTAAGTGCCAAAAACGGTTTACGACCTATGAAAGGCTGGAGGTTTCTCCGGTTTTGGTGATAAAAAGAGATGGCAGAAGAGAAAAGTTTGATGAGCAAAAAATAAGGCAGGGAATAATTAAAGCCAGTGAAAAGACTCAGATAACTAATGAAGATATAGATGAGATAGTTGATAAGGTCTGGAATAAAATAAGGCAGAGCAACTCAACTGAGATAAAAAGTGTTCAGATAGGCAGGATAATTGCAGAGGAGTTGAAGAAAAAAGACAGAATAGCTTATATTAGATTTGCCAGTGTGTTTAAAAGATTTGTAGATATAGAGGACTTAAGCAATGAAATAAAAAAGTTATAAATTAAAAAAATTTTTTATGAAACTATCTGATATACAAACAAAGGTCTTTTTAGATAGATATTCACTTAAGAATCCAAAAGGAGAACCTGTTGAGAAAACACCTGAGGAACTTTGGAGAAGAGTAGCCAAAGCAATTGCCAGTAATGAAAAAACTGCAAAACTAAGAAAAGAATGGGAAAAAAACTACTACTGGGCAATGCAGGACTTTAAGTATGTTCCAGGAGGCAGGATATTAACAGGAGCAGGAACAGGTTATGGCGTTACTTTTTACAATTGTTTTGTAATTCCATCACCCCAAGATTCGCGAGGAGGTATAGTTGATTGTCTAAAGAATATGATTGAGATTATGTCTCGTGGTGGAGGAGTTGGTATTAATCTATCTACTTTAAGACCAAGAGGATCAAGGGTTCTAAAGGTTAATGGGTTCTCTTCAGGTCCTATGAACTGGGCTGAGCTGTTTTCTCTGGCAACAAGAGATATTATTCAGCAGGGAGGTTCTAGAAGAGGTGCTTTAATGTTAATGTTGTGGGATTGGCACCCAGATATTGAAGAGTTTATAACTGTAAAGCAGGATCTAAACAGAATTAATGGTGCAAACTTATCTGTCTGCGTTTCAGATAAATTTATGGAAGCTGTTAGAAAAGATCAAGACTGGCAGTTAGTTTTTCCGGACACTACAGATCCAGAGTATGATGAGCTTTGGGATGGAGATATTGAAAAGTGGAAAAAATTAGGCAAAAAAGTAATTGTTCACAAAACAGTAAAGGCTAAAAAGATCTGGGATCTAATTGCAGAGGCGGCATGGAAGTCTGCTGAGCCTGGAGTTGTTTTTATGGAAAGATACAATAAACTTTATAATAATTGGTACTGGAATAAAGTAATCTGCGTTAATCCTTGTGGAGAAGAGGGACTTCCAGCCTGGGGAGTTTGTAATCTAGGCTCTGTAAACTTATCTGCTTTAGTAAAGGGTGATGGCATTAACTCTGAGGCAGAGTTTGATTTTGATTTGTTGAAAAAAATTGTACGCATAGGTGTTAGGTTTCAGGACAGTGTTATTGATCTAGATAATTATTTTTTTGAAGGAATTAGAAAGACTCAGCTTGAAGGAGAGAGAAGAATTGGATTAGGCACAATGGGTTTGGCTGATGCTTTAATCAAACTTAGAATAAGATATGGATCACAAGAGTCTTTAAAGTTTATAGATAAAGTTTATAAGATTATACGAGATGAGGCTTACAGAGAGTCTGCTAAATTAGCTAAAGAAAAGGGAAGTTTTCCTAAATTTGATAAAGAAAAGTACCTCAAAGGAGGTTTTGTTAAGCAGCTGCCAGTCTCGATTAAAAAGGAAATTGCAAAGAATGGCATTAGAAATTCCTTATTGTTAATGCAGGCTCCTACAGGCTCAACCTCGTTATTTGCTGCTACAAGCTCTGGAATTGAGCCTGTCTTTGAGTTTGAGTTTTTGCGCAAAGACAGATTAGGAGAACATATCATAAGACACCCATTATGGGAGAAATGGTATAACAAACATAAACAAGATTATGACACTGGAAAAATAGCAAAACCTGACTATTTTGTTTCATCAAATGACTTAACGCCAGAAGATCATGTTAGAGTGCAGGCTGTTATTCAAAAATATGTAGATGCTTCTATTTCCAAAACAGTAAATGCTCCCAACAGCTATACTGTAGATGATGTTAAAAAACTTTATAATTTAGCTTATGATCTGGGCTGTAAAGGTATTACTTTCTATAGAGAAGGATCAAGAGATGCTGTTTTAGAAAGACTTGACAAAAAAGCAGAGGAGAAAAAAGAGGATAACCAGCCAAAGATTAAGCCACGGCCAATGGTTGTATCTGGAACAACTTATAAAGTTAATACACCTGTAGGCACAGCCTTTGTTACTATAAACACAGACCCTGATAATGAATCTGAACCATTGGAAATTTTTATTAATGTAGGGAAAGCTGGATCAGATGTTGCGGCAATGGCAGAAGGATTAGGCAGAGTTATCTCTTTATTCTTAAGATCATCGTCTAAACTTGAGCCAAAAGAAAAGGTTAAGGAATTAATTAAGGAGTTAAAGGATATAGGTGGAGCTCGGGCTTTAGGTTTTGGCCAGAACAAGATAAGAAGTTTGCCGGATGCTGTTGCTAAGGTTTTATCAACTCATTATAAAATTAAGGCAAATGGTTCTGCTAAAAACTATGATTTGCCTTTGTTGGTAAACTCACAAACGCAGGAGAGTTTAATTAAAAACGAGAGCTCTTTTGACCTTTGTCCAAGCTGCGGCGAGTTTAATTTTGTCCATGAAGAAGGTTGTAAAAAATGTTACTCCTGCGGACATAGTGAGTGTTAATTTGCTATGCCAAAGCTGTATACTAAAACAGGAGACTCTGGCACAAGCAGTTTGTTTTCTGGAAAAAGACTGAGTAAATCAGATAGAGTATTTGAGGCTTTAGGACAAGTAGATGAACTTAATGCTTTAATAAGTTTAGGTTTGTCTAAAAACTATTTTAAAAAATTTAAAAATATTTTGCTTAAGATTCAGCATACAAACTATCTGATAATGGCAGTTCTGGCAGGTGACAAAAGACCTATAGTTGAGTTAAAGGAGTTAATAGATAAGATTGAACAAAATATAGATTTTATCTTGTCAAAAAAGAATTTAGGCTTTAGGTTTTTATTGTTTAACACTAGTCTTGTTTCTGCTGAAGCTAATTTTTTAAGAGTTTCTGCAAGAAAAACAGAACGAGTTTTGGTCTCTTTTTTTAAAAAAAATCAACAGATAGACAACAGGACTAAACTGTTGATTTTATCTTATATAAACAGATTGTCAGATTTTTTCTTTGCGGTTGCTGTTTGGTATGATGAAGAAAAAACAGAATTGACTAGAGAAATTTAACTTGCTGAGTTCTTCTTCAAACATTATACTTATTAAGTATGGTAAACTATACACACATTGATGTAAAAAAGATACAAGAAAAATTCTATGCTGTCTCAGCTGGCGGTAAAGAAGGTTTTGCTCCTTTTGATTCTAAACAAGAGGTTTCTGCTGATTCTTCCAGTGTAGAGCAAGAACTTAATATAGAAAATAGAGTAGAGGTTAGACAAGAAGAGATTAAAGTAGATGACAGCTTAACAAAATTTGGTTTAAAACCAGTAAAGGTTGAGTTTGAAGATAATCAATCAAACAATCTTAATTTTGGAGTTAGTGATGATAAGATCTGGCAAGGTTTGCATGCTCCTGTAAACTCATCTTTGCGTTGGTTTTCAGAGTTTGTGGTCTATATATTGAAAAAGTTTAATATCAAGCTAAAAAAAGTTAATGGAAAGGTTGTTCGGGTATTGTCAGATTAACTAAATTCACTAAGTATTAGATTACTTTTTCTATTTCTTCTAGGAATCCGTTTTTATCTCTTGCTCCTATAAACTCAGCGACTTTATTGCCGTCTTTGAAGATCATAAAGGTTGGGATTGACATTACTGAGTATTGTTGGGCTAGATTCTGATTCTCGTCAACATTAATTTTTACAAATTTAAGTTTGTCTTTTAACTCTTCTGACAATTCTTCAAATATAGGAGCTGTAATTTTACAGGGTCCGCACCAGTCTGCGTAAAAATCTACAATAACTGGTACTTTAGATTCTATGACTTCTTTTTGAAAGTTGTCTGTAGTTATCTTTACAACTGACATACCTAGATAAGTATAACAAAGATTATATATTTGTAAAGTATTTTTTTTAAAACTATGTGTTTTGGTATTACATTGAGGTGTTAATGTATTAAAATCAATATATATGCAGTACAGATATTTTAGAGTTTTAGCAAAACAATTAATTATTCTGTTGCCGTTCTTATTTGTTTTTGACTGGTTTTTTATTAAAGAAAGAAGTCTTTTTTTACTATTAAAATTTTTAAATCTCATATGAATATAAAATTTTTAAAGTTCTTTTTCGATGAAAAAGATGTTTTTATGCTTGTTTTTGCTATTGTGGTAATTTTTTTTAATCTTTTAAAGATTGATCCCGGTCCTTTTGACAATAGATCACTAATAGTTGTTGTCTTGTTTGGGTTATTTACTCGCTCTTTGGTTTCTGCAATAAGGTATGATAAGTACTTTTACATAATGCTAATAGGTTTGTTTTTAAGTTTGTTTTTCTCACCTTACACTGTTGGTTTGTATTTAACAGTAGCTTTAATATGGTACTCAAAAACAGTCTAGTTTTTTTTTCTGGCGCAGTAATTTTTTTGTTTGGTTATTTTTTAGTCTCAGCTCAGTCTTTAGAGCCTTACTGCAAGGATGGTTATTATGAGATTCCAAATGAGCCTATTTGCAGTAGAGCTCCTAACTGCGATGGTTATGGTTATGATAAAACAGCAGAACTGCCTTATCCTAATCCTCAGGCTTGTATGGGAGACGGTAATAATAGATTTGGCTGTGATGGTTGGGTGCCTTTATGTTGCTATGAGGTTGCCAGAACAGGAGACTTTACCAAATGCGTGGGTTACTGGGAAAGGCTTTGGTGCTCTCCTTATCAGTGTGATGCTGCCAGAGATAATGGCGCAAGCGATGATCAGTGTGGCGGCAGTTGTATGTGTGGTCATGCTTTTAAGTCTTACTGCGGCAAAAGACCTGCTTTACCATTAGAAGATAGATTGTCAGGAAAATACAGTTATGGAACTCGAATAAATCTGCCAACTCCGACTGCTGTGCCAACACCAACGCTGACTTTAGCTCCTACACAAGCTCCAATACCGACAGAGAGCAGACCTTATGTTACTGTTGTTTACAGTATTCCAACTTTAACTCCAGTGCCTACTGAGGTTTTTTATGGTTTGAATCCAACTCCTACCCAGTTGACTATACAGCCGACTAGTACGCCAACACCAACTCCTGCTAAAAAAACAAGCGGTATACCAAGCTGGTTTTTTGATCAAGATCAGCAGCAGGCTGGTTCAAGTCCTAAACTTAGTCCAACTCCTGTTAAAAATACAAAGAAACCCAGAAGAAGTTTGTTAGAGTATCTAAAACAGAGAAAAGAAAAGGTAAATGTCAGTCTAAAGATTGATTATAAAGTTGTTGCTCCTGTTGATGCTGGAATCAATAAGGTTCAAGAAGCCAAAGATGCTGCAATATCTTTTGACAAAAAAATTGCAAACAGAATTGATAATTATATTAAAGAGTTAATCTTTAAGTTTCTGCCTGAAAACATAATTTTTTTTCTTAAATAATGGTTAAGTTGTTTAGGCATTTTGTATTTGGTTTAATTTTGTTTTTTGTTTTAACCGGGCCTGTGTTAGGTTTGTCAAAAAACAAGTTTGGTATACATCTGGCAAGACCAGAGCCTGAAGAAGCAGCTAAAGCAGCAAGATTAGTAAACGGATCAGGAGGAGAGTGGGGTTATGTTACTGTTGTTATGCAAAGGAATGAGTTGGATCAGGCTCATTGGCAGAGTTTTTTTGATGAGTTAAGAAGAAATAAGTTAATTCCAATTGTTAGGCTGGCTGAAGAGCCAGATGGAAGTGTTTGGAAAAAACCGGATAAAAAATCTGCGGCTGATTGGGTTGCTTTTCTCAATAGTTTAAACTGGGTTGTTAAAGACAGATACATTATTTTGTTTAATGAGCCAAACCATGCCGCAGAATGGGGAGGCAGAGTTGATCCTCAGGATTATGCTGATACTGCCTTGGAGTTTGCTAAACAATTAAAACAAGCAGACAACAACTATTTTATAATGTTGGCTGGGATTGATCTGGCAGCTCCTGATGCTATGCCAAACTATATGTCTGCAGAAAAATTTATCTCAGCTGTTATTAAGCGGATAGGCAAGGATAATTTTGAAACATACTTTTCAGGCTGGTCGAGCCATTCTTATCCAAATCCAAACTTTTCAGCAACAGTTTACAAAACCGGCAGATTAAGCATACAAGGCTATAACTGGGAGCTTAATTTATTAAGATCTTTGGGAATAGATAAAGACTTGCCTGTTTTTATAACAGAAACTGGCTGGAAAATGGGTGCAGGCATTACTGAGTCTTTGTTGTCAGAGTATTATGAGTATGCCTTTGACCAGGTATGGCTGCCTGACAGTCGTGTAGCTGCTGTAACGCCTTTTATTTTAAATTACCATACCCAGCCTTTTGCCTCTTTTTCTTGGCAGAAGCCTAATCAGTCTGAGTTTTATGAGTTCTACTATAAAATCTTAAACCTGCCAAAAGAAAAAGGGGAGCCTGAGATTGTTGATTCTGCTCAGATTAAGGGCTATGTTGGAAAAAAACTAATAGCAAACTCTCATTATAGATTTAAGGTTGAGCTGACAAACACTGGTCAGAAGATTTGGAATTTAAAGGATTATGCTTTAAGTTTAGTTTCTAAAGATGGACAGGATCTCTCTGAGTTTTTTGATTATAGATTTACTAAAATTCCAAATCTTGAACCTAATCAGAGTTCAGTTGTGTATCTTGACTTGGTTACAAAAAAATCAGGAGTAAAGTTTGACCTTCAGCTTGTCTTAAGGGATAGCAAAAATACTAATATTGCAAAAACAGAGTTTTGGTCATTAGAAGTAGCAAGATCTCCTTCTTTGTTAATTTCATTAGGTTTGTTTCCTAAGTTTTATAAACCAACAACAGAGGTAGAACTGCAGATCTTTGATACAAACGATACATTAGTTTTTAAAAAGAAACCTGTTAAGATTATTAAGGGAGAAGGATTTGTTGATCAAATCTTTAATATTGAGTATGATAAACAGTATAGGGTAGTTGTTTTAAAGGAGTATTATTTGCCAAGACAGAGTTTTGTTGTGTTTAGAACAGATCAACAGCAGGTTAATTTTAAATCTTTGCTGCCATTAGACTTTGATGCAGACGGAGCTTTTGAGGTTTTGGATTTGGCCAAGACCTTTTTTAGTTTAAAAGCCTTAGCCAGATGGATGCCTTTTTAATTAGTACTTAATCTAAAAGTTTTTTTATATTTTTTAGTTTGTTTCTTACTTCATTCTTGCTTCTGCAGTCTGCAAAATAACTGCCTAGGCAAACACCATAGATTAGATCTTTTAACTCAGACAGATACTGAGCAGCTGTTTTGTCATTTATACCGCCGTCTAAAAAAATTTTAGGCTTTGATTTGTCCTGAAGTTTATAGATACTGTTTAATACATAGGGAATAAAAGGAGAACCTTGAAACCCAGGATTAACGGTTAGGATTAAAACTGCTTCAAGATCTGTTTGTTTTTTATACAGCTGAAGAACATTTTCTATTTCATCAGTTGGGTCAAGATACAAATAAATCTGTTTTAAGCCAAAATGCTTTTTGTAGGCGCTTAAATCAGGAAAAGTTTTAAAGGGGATAAAGATATTGTTTATGTTATAACCAGAGTCTTTTAGATTGTTGATTTGTTTAAGGTTTCTGTCAATTTCTTCAGTCATAAGATGCAGATCTAATCTAAATTTTTTTAGAAGTTCCACTTTTTGCAGATCTATTAGTTGCAGAGTAGTGTTATTAACTAAAGTATTATCAGCAATATCAATATGCAGTACAGAGAAAATGTTGGTGTAAAGTCTGAGTTTTTTTGTTAAATCTTTCTGATTTTTTTCAAGCAAAGCAGGTATAATTTGCATTAATAAATTGTACAAAAACTTAATGAAAAAAACATACTTGCTGATTAGCCTGTTAGTTTTATCAGTTTTTTTATTTATTTGGTTAAGCGGTTTTGAAAAAAAGATTAGTTTAAACTCCAGTAGTAGGGAGGACTTTTCAGGTATAGAAATCTCTGGTAACAGCCAAGAAACTATTACTTCTTCTGTAAGAAAAACTAAAAAAGACAATGAAAAAAGAGAGTGTTTGCTACTCCCCTACTGGATAAATCCCAGTAGGGGAGAGGAGTTGTCTGAAAAAGAGGTTTTTTATTTTGGAATTGCTTTTGATTCTGCGGGAAATGTTTTGAATGATTCTGGGTACAATAAAATTCAAAGCCTTGACTTAAGTGTTTTTAAAAAGCCAAAAATAGTAGTAAGAATGCTTGATGAAAAGGTGAGCGCAAAAATTCTATCGGATAATAATTTGCGGGAAAAAGCAGTTTTCAGCCTTAAAGAATTTACGACATTTAATGAGGAGTTTTATGGGATTGTTTTAGACCTTGAGTTTTCACCTGTTTTTTACGATTTTTTGTCAGAAAATATTTCTTTATTTGTAAAAGAATTAAGACAAATGACTCAGGAACAAAACTTAAGTTTTGAGATCATTTTATTTGCTGATAACTTTTACAGACAAAGGCCGTATGATGTTGCAGTTATAGCTGATAATGTTGATCAAATCTGGATTATGGCTTATGATTTTTCCAAAAAAACAGGTTTGCCAGGCCCCAACTTTCCTTTGTTAGGCAAGGAGGTTTATGGTTATGACCTTGTTACAGCTGTAACTGAGTTTCAGAACAGTATGAGTGAGCCTGAAAAGTTAGGTGTAATCTTTGGCTTGTTTGGCTACGAGTGGGTGGTGGATGATGAGAATAGGCCTTTAAATCAAGCAAAAGCTTTAACAGCAAAGCAGATTAACCAAAATTATGTCGTAAATTGTGATGCCAATAAAGACTGCAGTCTCAGGGAGGATCCTTTATCTTACGAAAAAATAATTGAGTTAAGCAACATAAGTTTGCCTGATGAGCCTGATTATGTTTATCGCAAGCTCCTCTACTTTGATGACCTGTCTACTGTAGCAAACAAAAGAAAAAAAATTGAGCAGTTGGGAGTAAATGACTTTTGTTTTTGGGCTTATGGGTATTATTAACTCAATTAAAAAATCAACTCTTGACATCAACAAAGAAAAAATATATCTTTATAAATATGGGTGAAGTTTTTTTAAATGTAGTTTTATTGTTTCTTACTTCTTTTGTTGTTTATAAAGCAGCTGCGTTTTTTGTGCAGGCTTTGGTAAATTTGTCTAAAAGAACCAGGTTAAGCAAGTTTTTTTTAGCAGCATTTTTTGTTGGCATAGCAACCTCTTTGCCAGAGATTTTCATTGCAGTAATCTCAACTGTTGCAGGATACCCTGTCTTGGCTATTGGCAATGCCTTAGGCTCTAATATTGCCAATCTTAGTTTGATAATTCCTTTGATTGTCCTTATTATTAATAAGGATCTAAGGATAGATTTAGAGTCTTTTTCGTTTAGGCATTCTCTGTTTGTTCTTACAGCAACAGTTTTGCCGTTTTCTTTAATTTTAGACAGGTCTCTAAGTTTAATGGATGCCTTTTTTCTTATTATTATGTTTTTTCTCTACTCTAGTTATATTTTTTATTATAAAAATGAAAAAGTTGGTATTTTTTCCTTCTTAGAAAAAATTAAGGACCTTTTTGTTGAAAAGCATTTTTGGAAGGATGTCTTTGTTTTGGTTTTTTCTGTTTTAACTCTTATTTTAGGTTCATATGTAATTGTAAAATTAGCCGGAGTATTGTCAGATCAGGTTGGTTTGGGCTATCTTGAGATTGGAGCCGTTTTGGTTGCTGTTGGTACTTCTTTGCCTGAGTTTTTTGTTGGTTTGTCTGCTTTTCGCAAAAAGGAGGCAGATATTGTTTTTGGGGAGATCTTAGGTTCTTTGGTAACAAATGCTAATTTGGTTGTTGGTTTGTCTGCTTTGCGAAATCAAGTTGTTTTAGTAGATCTGACAAGCTATACTTTAATGACAATGTTTTTGTTTTTTATTATGGTGCTTTTTTATATCTTTTCTCTAACTCAGAAAAGGCTTAAGAGATCTGAGGCTGCTGTTTTATTAATTGTCTATGCTTTGTTTGTCTTTTTGATTCGTCTGGTATGAAGTTAAAGGTTTTTACTGACGGTGGAGCCCGCGGCAATCCAGGTCCTGCGGCAGTGGGGTTCTTAATTTATGAAAACAGCAACAATCAAGATAAGCTGTTAGTTAAAGCAAGCAAGTATATAGGAAAAAGCACAAACAATAAAGCTGAGTACACAGCCTTGTTGTCAGCGTTGAGATGGATCTTGGATAATCTTGGCAAAAAAAGTATTTTTGAGATTGAGTTTTTTTTAGATTCGCAGTTAGTCTGCCATCAGTTAAATGGTTTATATAAAATAAAGGATAAACAGCTTGAGAATCTTGTTGCAAAGATTAGATTCTTGGAAAAACAACTTAACACTAATATCAGGTATACTCATATTCCTAGGATTCAGAATAAAGATGCGGATTTGTTGGTTAATCAGGCACTTGATTCTGCAGAGTCTTAAACCTAATGTTTTTTAGTGTGGTATAATCTCAAATATCTGTTTGCTTAAGCCGCGGTGCTGGAATTGGTAGACAGGCAGGACTTAAAATCCTGTGTCCCTTAAGGACGTGTGGGTTCGACTCCCACCCGCGGCACCAAACTTTGCAGTTATGAAAGTTATAAGAAAAAAGTGTTGGCCGGAGTATTTTGAAATGATTCTTTCTGGCAGAAAAAAGTTTGAGCTTCGTCTTAATGACTTTAAAGTTAAGCCCGGTGACATATTAGTTTTAGAAGAATGGGATCCTCAAAAAAAAGCATACACAGGCAGGAAAATAAAGAAAAAAGTAACTTATGTTTTAAGGTTTAAACTTAATGATCTGTTTTGGCCTGAAAAGGATATTAAGACTAAAGGCTTGCAGATTATATCATTAGAGTAATTGTTAATTTTTTGGCTAATCTAGAAAGTTTTTGTTTTAATAAACTAATTTTTTCTTACTTTCAAGTATAACCTTTTTGATTATTTTTTAACATTAATTATTTTAATGTTTTTCAGCAGGCTGTTTCCATTTTCATCAACAGTTATCTCTGCCAAAAGATACTTGTTCGGATTTGTTGAGTATTTTTCTCCTGAGTTTTCAGGGATAAAGTAATTTTCTATACCGTACTCAATATGATAGATATATTCTTGATAATCTTTTGTTATCTGGTTAATAGTTATGTCTTTAATAATTCCTTTAATAAAAACAAACTCATTAGGGTCAGGCTTTTCTTTGGTAAAAGCAGCAGCCTGCCACTCTCCACCAACTTTTATCAGTCTTGTGTATACAGTATCTTTTCTTTTTAAATCTAATGTTTTTTGTCGTGTGTCTACAATTGTTTCTTTGGTTGGTTTAGAGATATAATATGTTTCAGATAGTTTAGACAAGTTTGGGTACTCCAGAACAAGATAATCTCCTCTTAACGGGCTTCTTGGATCAACCAACTCTGCCCTAAGGTAGATTGTTGTTTTTGTTGCTAAGATCAATTTAGGTAGGACGATAGCTAATATAATCGCTAGCTGAATCAGCACAGCAATAACAAACCTTTGATTATATGTAAGCCTAGTTTTAGACATTTTGATTGGTTTCAACTTGTTTTATTAACTTAACTCTAATTTTTTGCATAATAAAGGCTAATAAAATCAAAACAAACCCAGTTATGATAGTAAATAATCCTCTAGATATTAAGCTTTCAAATAAAGTAAAGTATTTTATAAAAAGAGCTAAGAATAATAGAATCACAGCTAGGTTTATCAGCAGATTGTTTTTATAAATATAACCTAAAATTAACAGTAAAATATTGTGGGCAAAAAAGTAAATATTAAGGACTAAATACAGCATTAATCCAGCGGTAGTCAAAGATCTATCAATATAGGTTTTTCTAACTACAACAGTTGTTTCTGGAGACAAAAAGATTAAGGCAATTATTAATAAAAGAACAAGCGTAATAATAAAGTTAAAAACATTGATTCTGTTTTTAATTGTTAAGTACAGACTTAGGATTAGTGGTAAGACGAACAGCACAATAAGCGTTGTTCTAATGTTTGCTAAATGCATAAATATAGACTTCTCCCTTAAAAACATCTGTATTCTAAAGATAGTATCTAAGCTTGATAATTTAAACAATAGAGTAAAGATAATCAGGTTTGAAAAGATTAAATAAAACAGCCGCAGTCTATCTGACTTTTTCAGCAGTAGCCCTAACTGCCAAAATACAAGTCCTAAAAGGATTCCTGAGAAATAAATCAAAATATCGTTTGTCTGATAATATCTAATTGTTGCAGTTGTGTTATTTAGAGTTTGTTCATTGGAAAAAATTAATGACAGCCAGAAAAATGAGAGTATTATAGCAAAAACTTGGTTTAGTCTTGACTTTGTCAGATGAGTAAAGAAAAAACTGTAGATAACAAACACAAGCAGTAAAGTGGTTTTACTAATGTGAAGATCGTAAAGTAAAAACAAATTTATTAACAAATATGAAAGATAAAGGTTGCAAGCAAGAATATTTATTGGTTTTACAAAAAAGTTATTGATTTTGCTGTTATCATCAGTAGTTTTGTTCAGATAAAAAACTGTAAAGATAAGCAGAGCAAAACTCAAAGTTGTCAGGTATAAGGTGTTGTTGTCTATAGTTAAAAAATTTGGCTCAAAGAAAAATGTAACTGCATTGGCGCCAAATACTGTGCTTGTTATTGCCGCAACTACAGTGTTTAGCTTCAGCAGAATTGTTTTGTTAGTAATGACAGCAGCTGCAAAGATGCCTAAAAACCAAAGATTTAAGCCGTCAATCCAGTTTGTGTTTATATTAAAGGTTTGGCCTAAAAGAAAGATGTTTGCTCCGTAAACAATGTTTGCCAATAAAATTAAAGAATCAGCCAGTTTTTTATACTGAGTTCTTTTTTCAAAAAACCAAGCTAAGTATTTAGTCAAGATCAGCAAAGAAGTTAGTATGATAACCTTAAAGGTCTTGCTTAACGCTTGCCAGTTTGAGCTTATAAGCAGAAATATTCCTGCTCCTATAAAAACAGCTCCTACAATACCAAAGATGCTGATTAATTTATTTTGCAGGTTTTCGTATCTGTTGGCTTTTAGACTGTTTTTATATGCTTTGTCAATAATATTTAGCTTTAAGCCAGAGTTTAACAGTTGAAGATAGATCTCTTCTTTTGTTTTACCGTTTGCGATTAGGTTTTTTATCGTTACTCTAAGATCTTGTTCCTTAATATTAGATATTGGGTTATTGGCAGACATATAATTTAATTGTATATCTGCCTATTTTTCTTTGCAATATATTAAGGTCTTGATCTGCAGTTGTTTTTTAGTTATTATGTTGTCTAATGGAAAAGAAATTTTGGCTGTTTTTCTTTATTTTTATGTTTTGTGTTCTAAGTTATTCCTTAATTAAAGGTGTTTTTGTCTACTTTGATCGAAAAAATGTTCTGGAAGCGCTTAACTTAATTTATCAAAAAGAACAGGAAAAGAATATAAAACTAAAGACGCAGGAAAAGTTTGCGGAAAACCCTTTTTATATTGAGAAAATAGCAAGAGAACAGCTGCAGTATACAAAAAAAGGAGAGAAGGTTGTTGTTATAAATTACAATGATTTTTTAGCAGAGATTAAAGATACAAACGAGCAAGATGTTGGCAAATCAGTCTGGAGAATGTGGCTGAGTTTGGTGTTTAGTAATTGATTTTTTGTTTAATTTTTAATATAGTCATAATATGACTAGAACAAAGCTGTTTTTTGTTGTTTTGTTTTTGGTGTTTAGCCTTTTTGCAGTAATCTCTGCTTCTTGGTTTTTATCAGATAAACAACAATCTTTTGATCAAAGTTCTTCTGCTCAAACAGCAAACAACTCTAGCAGATATAACATAGTTTTTATAGTTGCCGATGATATGCCTTATAATCTATTTAATGTCTACAATAATATATCAGATAATCCTTGGATTGATAACAATATTGAACAGCAAAGGTATCAGGTATCTGTTCAGACTCCTAATTTAGCCAGACTTAGTCGTGAGGGAGTTTATTTTAATAAAATGTATGTCTCAATGCCTGAGTGTGTGCCGTCCCGAGGAGCTGTTTTAACAGGTAAATACGCTCATATGAGCGGCATTGATTCCAATACTTCAGGTTTTAATATTCAAAGAAACAAAGACAACTTGGTTCAGGTGCTAAAAAACAATGGCTACTTTAATTATTTTATTGGCAAATGTCATTTAGGCTCAGATTATTATGAAGGAGCCTCAAATAGTCGTCAAGCTGTTAATAGACAGAATCCTGCTGATATATTTAAATTTTTGCAGTCAGTAGGTTTTGATGATGTTGTTTCGTTAATTCCAGATCAAGGTTATGTTTTTGATTGGTATAACTATCAAGTTGCCAGAAATGGAGCCTCGGCCGAAAGCATTAACCCTGCTACAATGGGGTCTGAAGCAAGAGCTTATATTACTAATTTCTTAACCAATGAGGCAATTGCCAAGATTAGAACAGCCCGCCAGCCATTTATGATGTGGTTGGCTCATGTAACTCCTCATGCCTTGCATTTTGGAACAGAAGATGAAGCCTCTGAAAATACTAATAATCTGCCTCCTTATATTAAATCACAGACAAAGATCAGAGGCTCTGCTGGCTATAGATATCAGATTAATGATCTGTACCAGCCTCCAAGTTTTAATGCTGGTTTGGCAGATAAACCAATAATCCAAAGAGATTCTTATCCTGCTTTAGTCTATCAGATTGAAAAAAATAATATTAAAAGGCGTTATCAGGTTGCACATGAGATGGTTAACAATCTAGACACAAGAATTGGCGATTTGTTTAAGGCTCTGCAGGAATCTGGAAAACTTGATAATACAATAATTGTTTTTTTTAGTGATAATGGCATCTTGTTTGGTGAGCATAGTATGTATCTAAAAGGTCCTGCTTTTTATGAAGAGCTTGTTAGGACACCTTTAATTATCTGGTTTCCGCCAAGTTTAAGATCTAGGTTTAGACAAGGAACAATCTCTGCTTTAGCTTCTAATATAGATATTGCTCCGACTGTTTTAGATATCTTGAACTTAACTGTGCCAAATGCTATGCAGGGTGTTTCTCAGAAACCAGTTCTTGAGGGCAGGTCAGTTAAGGTTAGAGACTCGGTTTTGTTGGAGTTTCAGGACTGGGTGCATGGCAAGTATCCTATGAGAGGCATTGTTACTGACGATGGTTATAAATTTACTCATTATCTTGCTACATCAATTCCCAAACTCTGTGCTAAAGGATTAGATTATTATCAAACTTGCACTCAAGGAGGCAGCTACTCAGGTAAAGATATGGAGTTTTATGATTTGACTAAAGATCCTTTTGAGTTAAACAACATACTTTATGATAGTAATACTGCCTCTGTAGCTATAGATAACAAGTATAACCAGATGATAAGAAGCAACTCTGTTTATAGAGAGGTATTGCTAAAGGTGGGCAGAGAGATGGCCTACCAGCAGACACTAACCAATGATCCTTATAGAGGAAATATTATGAACTTAAATTACAGAAAACTAACTAACACCTCAGGCCAGTTGAGTTTTACCACAGATAGTTTCAGCATTGCAGAGGTTCAGTATAGACAGAGCAACTGTTCTAGTTGTCAGACTTATAGGGTTGTTGTTGACAGGCTAAGCAAAACGCATAATATAAGACTTAATAATCTTGAAGTTGGCAAAAGATATGATATCAAGGTTTATGCAATAAACTTAAATGTCAATGGCGCTTACAAAGAAATTAATATTTTAGTAAGATAAATAGCTGTAGTATGTTTTTTGAAGATAAAAATAGATACAACTCTAGCTTTAAGTACTTTGCCTTGCTAAAAGACTGGATAAGAAAAGAAAAAAATAAACTGATTGAGACTAAGACAGGCTTGAGCAGTTTTATCTGCAAGATCAAGTTTCTGGACAAGTTTAATCAGAACCCAATTATTGAACCGAGTGATAATGACTGGGAGAGTTGGCAGACCTTTAATCCCGGAGTAGTAAATATTAATAATAAGATTCATATAATCTATAGAGCTGTAGGTTCAGATGGTGTCTCCAGGCTGGGTTATGCAGTTTCAAATGATGGTTTTACTATACAAAACAGGTTAAGTTACCCTGTTTTTGAGCATAAAGATTTCTCCAGCAGTGGTTCTTATATTAACTACTCTTTAAGTTCTGGAAGTTCATTGGGAGGAGCTGAAGATCCAAGACCTGTTTATTTTAAGGAAGATAATAGAATCTATATGACTTATACTGCGTTATACAATGGTTTGCGTGTTGGTTTCACTTCAATAGCAGTCTCTGATTTCCTAAATCAAAGGTGGTTGTGGACAAAACCGATATATCTTTCTCCGCCTAATCAGGTTCATAAAAACTGGGTTTTATTTCCAGAGAAGATAAATGGCTATTATGTTTTTCTAACCAGTATTACGCCGGAGATTGTACTGCATCGCAGAAAAACCTTGTTTTTCAGAAAAAATGAGTATATCTCAAGTTATTATGATACTACTTTAGGTAGGTCATGGCTGTCTCCCAGAGGCTGGGAGACTAGAGTCAGGGCTGTTGGACCTGTTCCGATAAAAACAAAGTATGGCTGGTTGGTGTTTTACCATGCAATGGATAATAAAGATCCTGATAAGTATAAAGTAGGAGCTATGCTGCTTGATTTAAATAATCCTAAAAACATAATAGCCAGATCTCCGGTTCCTGTGTTGGAGCCTGATACTTTATATGAACTTAATGGCAATAAGCCCGGAATTGTTTATGCTTCTGCTGCAGTTGTTTTTGAAGGCATCTTAATTATTTATTATGGCGCTTCTGATAATTATATTGCTATAGCTTTTGCTAATCTTGAAAGTTTTTTGCAGGATCTGTTAAGGTATAGAAAACCTAAAATAGAGTCTAATAAGTTATTAAAAAAATCAAAATATGCTGGTAACACGATATCAACACAACCCGATTTTATTACCTGATAAAACCAATTACTGGGAAGGTAAAGGCGTTTTTAATGCTTCTCCAATCCAAAAAGACAATAAAATCTATATTTTGTATAGAGCTTTATCATTAAAGCATTTTCATAATCTGACAAATCTGGAGATGGAGATCTCAAGCATTGGTTTGGCTGAAAGCTCTGATGGCCTTAATTTTGAAAAAAGAAGAGAGTTTATTACTCCAGACTCAGAGTTTGATATGTATGGCTGTGAAGATCCTAGAGTTACTTTTTTTGAGGGCAAGTATTATATTTTTTACACAGCCTTGTCTGGTTATCCTTTTTCAAAAGAAAATATTAAGGTTGGTTGCGCTGTCAGCTCTGACCTGAAAAGTATTGAGTATAAAAAACTAGTTACGCCTTTTAATGCTAAGGCAATGACTTTATTTCCTGAAAGAGTTGGAGGAAAAATCTGGGCAGCTTTAACTTTAGATACAGACAGCCGTCCAGCGCGTTTTTGTGTTGTTGGTTTTGAGAGTCTTGATCAGTTTTTTGATACTGATTTTTGGACAGAAATCTATAATAATAAAGAAAGATATACCTTAAACCTGTTAAAAAGAGACAATGACCATTTAGAGGTTGGATCACAACCTATTAAGACAGAAAAGGGCTGGTTAATATTTTATTCATATATTTACAATTACTTTACTGATCAGCCAGACTTTGCTGTTGAAGCTGTTTTGCTGTCTTTAGATAATCCGTCAGTTCTTTTGGACAAACTTGAGTATCCGTTATTAACTGCTGAGGAGTATTATGAGAGTTATGGTTATGTGCCTAATGTTGTTTTTCCTTCAGGAGCTTTAGATAAAAAAGACAGTATTTATCTATATTACAGTTCTGCAGATACAGGTGTCTCAGTTGCGTTTGTAAATAAAAACCTTCTGTTAAATAAGCTGTTTAAATCAAAAGAGCAACGGCCGTATTTTAAACGAGTCTCAGATGAACCTTTGTTAACTCCAAGATCAGGCTATGACTGGGAGTCTCAGGCTGTTTTTAACCCTGCGTCCTTATTAATAGACGACAAAATTTATATAGTTTATAGAGCTATGTCTTCTGATAACACATCTACAATGGGTTTGGCTATTTATAATAAGGATCTTAAGTTAGAGTATAGATCTGAGGAGCCAATTTATTGGCCAAGAACTGAGTATGAGAAAAAATTTATTCCTGGAGGCAACTCGGGCTGTGAGGATCCCAGATTAGTTTTGCTGGATGATACTATTTATTTGTTTTATACAGCTTATAACGGAAAAGAAGAGCCAAGAGCAGCTGTTGCTACTATCTCGGTTCAGGATTTTTTAAACCGCAATTGGAACTGGTCTGATCCATTAATTTTGTCTTATAAAAATGTCTCCAATAAGGATGTGTCTATGTTTCCTGAAAAAATAAAAAACAAGTTTTTAATAATTCATAGAAGCGGCGGCATTGATATGGATCTGTCTTATCATAACAGTTTTGATGATTTTAAAAACAACATTTTCTTGGAAGAACAGATCTGGGTGCATCCAAGATCTGGAAGTTGGGACTCAGAAAAGGTTGGTTTGGCAAGCACTCCTTTTAAAACAGACAAAGGATGGGTTATCTTATATCATGGAGTATCAACTTATGATAGACATTATAGAGTTGGCGCTGTTCTGGCAGATTCAGATGATCCGGAGAAGATACTAGGCAGGACCTTTTATCCTTTGTTTGAACCAGAGTTAAGCTGGGAAAAAGAAGGTATTGTTGCCAATGTAGTATTTCCCTGTGGGTCAGTGGTTATAGATGATAAAGTCTATATTTTCTACGGCGGTGCAGATAAGGTAATAGGAGCAGCTTATCTAAGTCTAGATGCTTTGCTTGACAGTTTTTGTTGAATTTTTAATCTGTTTTATATATAATTAAACTGCTTTGCGGGGTAGTGTACGGCGCACAGGAGGCTCATAATCTCCTAGGCTAGGTTCGACTCCTAGCCCCGCAACAAAAACTTCTTGTTTTAATCTAATTCATACTATAAAATGTAGATGTATGACTTGGGACCAATGTTTAATAAATGGTGAGATTCCCACTTTAGCCTGTTTGGAGGTTGTAATCGGCAAGATAGTTTCTTTTAGCAGTTGGGTGTTTTTAACAGCTTTATTTGTTATGATTGTAATCGGCGCCTATCAGTATCTTACTGCTTTTGGATCAGAGGATAAGATGTCAAAGGCTCGTTCTACGCTAAAGTTTGCTTTTATTGGTTTGCTAATTTATCTTGGTTCTTTTTTGATAATTAGAGTTATAGGTCTGCTTTTCTTGGAAAATCCAGAACAGCTTTGGCAGATTAATTTAATTAATCCCAACTGATTAGGTATTTAAACTACACTGTCTTGTTTTATTAATAAATGAAAACCAGTTAAAATAGGATATAATATCAAAAGTCTATTTTTAAAATAGTTTAAGCCGCGGTGGCGGAATGGCAGACGCGTAGGTCTCAAAAACCTATTTCCGTTAAGGAAGTGTGGGTTCGACTCCCACCCGCGGCACTTGAGATGGTTAGCATTTGATCTGTTCTGCTATACTTTAGATATAACAACTTTAATTAGGTTTATGTTTAGTCGCTTAATTGGTTACACTAAGGTTATAAGCTCTTTTGTTGTTTTTTCAAGCAAAAAAGTATTTGATGAGATTGTTAAGGCTTTTTTTAAGGGTTGTTGTTAGTCTTTTTAGGTCAGATTATACTGCTTGGTTCTGTTTAAGTCTTTAAATTTTTTTATAGCTTCTGGGAGTTTTATATTTTTCATTTGTTTGCCTCCTCTTAATCTTATTGTTACTGTTTTATTTTCAGCTTCTTGTTGTCCTAGTATTAGACAAACAGGAACTTTTTCAAGCTCAGCATTGCGGATCTTTTCTGACAAAGTTTGGTTCTTAAGGTTGTTAAAGATCCTAAAGTTGTGTTTTTTTAGTTCAGCTTCAATTTCTTGGCTATACTCAGCTTGTTTTTCTGAAATTGGCAGTATATTAATCTGAACAGGACTTAACCAAAAAGGCAGTTTTCCTGCAGTGTGTTCAAGTAAGATTGAGATAAATCTTTCCATACTGCCCATAATAGCACAGTGGATCATAACTATTGGTTCTTTTTCTGATGCTTCGTTAATGCAGTATAAACCAAATCTTTCAGGCATATTTCTGTCTATTTGTATTGTAGCAACCTGCCACTCTCTTTTAAGTGAGTCTCTCAGCATAAAATCAATCTTTGGTCCGTAAAAAGCTGCTTCACCATAGGCTGTATAGTGTTTTAGTTGTTTTTTTTCAGCTATAGCTTTAAGTTGAGCCTCTGTTTTTTCCCAGATTGATCTTTCTCCTAAATAGTTGTCTGGTTTTTCTGGATCAGAGAATGACAACCTGACTTCGAGTTGAAAGTTAAAGGTTGTATAAAACTCCTCTACTATATTCCAGATTATATCAACCTCTTGCTCTAACTGTGTCTCTCTGCAAAAAACATGAGCATCATCTTGTGTTATGCACAAAACTCGGGACAGTCCTAGCAGTTCTCCGCTTTGTTCGTCTCTGTAAACCATTGTTGTGTTGCAGTATCTTTGAGGCAGATCTCTGTAGCTGTTTTCTTTTCTTGCAAAGATCTGAATATGATGCGGACAGTTCATTGGCTTGATTGCATACTCATTTTTTTCTCTGGTTATAATCTTAAAAAGATCATCTTTATACTTATCCCAGTGTCCGCTGATTTCGTACAATGCTTTTTTAGTTAGATGCGGAATCTCAACTTTTTCATAATTATATTTTCTTCTTAAGTTCCAGACAAAGTTGTCAAGCTCTGTTCGTATAACTGTTCCTTTTGGTGTCCAAAGAGGCAGTCCCGGCCCAACAAGATCTGAGAAAACAAAAAGATCCAGTTGTTTGCCTAAGTGTCTGTGGTCTCTTTCTTTGGCTTGTTCAATAAGTGTAAGATACTCATCTAGTTGTTTTTGGGACTGAAAGGCTGTGCCGTAGATTCTAGTAAGCATCTGTCTGCTGCTGTCTCCTTTCCAGTAGGCTCCTGCAATCTTGGTTAATTTAAAAACCTTGATCTCATCGGTTGAGTTAAGGTGCGGGCCTTTGCATAAGTCAATAAACTCTCCCATTGTATAAACTGATACTTTGTCTTTTTTTCCAAAGTCATCTCTTTTGCCTGTTTGGATCTCCTGTATTAGTTCTAATTTATAGGGCTGGTCTTTAAAAATATCTCTGGCTTGTTCTACTGATATCCAGTCTTGTGTTATTTTGTAATTGCCCTGTTTAAGTTGCTGCATTTTTGCTTCTATTACTTCAAGAACCTTGTCATTGATTGTTTCAATGCCTTGTTTTTTTAAGACAGATAGATCTGCTGATGAAAAATCAAAGTCATAGTAAAAGCCGTCTTCTATAACAGGTCCTATGGCAATCTTTACTCCGGGAAATAATTTTAATACAGCATAAGCAAGCAGATGGGCAGTAGAGTGTCTTAGTTTGTAAAGATCATCAGCTTGATTGGACATTTCTCTATTATAGCATATCTTTTCTATTGTTATGACTCCCAGTTAATAGCTCCTTTTTCAAGAAGAACCGGGATTTTAATATCACAGGAAATGCCAAAACAAATATTTTGCTGAAACACAATTTGTTCCAGAGTCCAGGCAATAGCCAGAACAGCAACGATCATAATCAAGCCAATGACAGCGGCAGTTATTTTTTTTCTGGCACCAGAGATTTTATCATCATCACCGCCGGAGGAGAGCCACTCAAAAGCGCCCATAATCAGGTAGTAAAGAGCAACAAGAGCGGCAATGGTAAAAAATAGCTTAACAGCAAATGAAAGAATAGTAACCAAACTAATTTGTGGAATTCCTTCTATTAATTCAGTTGGTGCTGTGTTGTTCATTTTGATATTATATTAATTTATTCTAATTATTGGCTATTTTGCCAGAGAACCGGGATCTTAATATCACAGGAAATACCAAAACAAATATTTTGCTGAAACACAATTTGTTCCAGAGTCCAGGCAATAGCCAGAACAGCAACGATCATAATCAAGCCAATGACAGCAGCAGTTATTTTTTTTCTGGCACCAGAGATTTTATCATCATCACCGCCGGAGGAGAGCCACTCAAAAGCGCCCATAATCAGGTAGTAGAGAGCAACAAGAGCGGCAATAGTAAAAAACAGCTTGATTGCAAATGATAATACGCTGACAAGTTTAATCTCAGGTAAAACGCCTGTTGCTCCTATTGTTGCAACAGTTATTGCAGATACTGGTCTTGCAAGAAAGTATAGTAAACTGCCTAAGATAAGATAACCAATTTTTTTGTTTTTAAACATTTTTATTTTTAAAAATTTCATAATTAAAAAATTTATAAATTAAGTGGCACCTCTTTAAATTAGGACTCTTTGTTAACTTTATCATTTTAAAAAGATCTACTTTTTATGATTAAAGATTACTATTAAATTTTAAGTTTGTCAAGCGATTGTTTTAGTCTATTTAGATCCAAAATTGATTTTGTTATACTAATTTATTGATTTTGTTATACTAATTTTATGATTAAAGTTTTTTTAACAGAACCATCTGTTTTTTTAAAGTATTGTCTGGCAAAAGGATTGAAGGACTATTATATTATTTTTGGACTGGTTTTTCTGTTATTGTTTTTAGTTTTTAGCTGGCTGGTTCATCTTGATTTATTAACTAAGTTAGATTGGTTTGCTTTATTTGCAGCTCAGAGCATTACTCCGGTTTCTTTTGATCTTTTTTTTTCTTTTTTGAGTGTTATCGGAAGTTTTGAGGTTTATACTTTAATTGCATTAATAAGTTTTGTTTATTATAAAAAAATTATTCAGAGTTTTTATTTTTTTATTCTTTATGGACTTGGCCATATTATTGAGATTTTTAGTAAAAGCTTTATTCATCATCCCGGACCTGCGTCCGAGTTTTTAAGGTTTAATTTTCCTTTTCATTTGTTAAGTGCCAAGTTTCATCCGGGTTTTGCTTATCCTTCTGGTCATTCTATGAGGACTGTTTTTCTGGTTTTGTTGGTGATTTGGTGCTGTTTTTTTTATATTAAGTCAACTGGGTTAAGATTCACTATCGTTTTTTTATCTTTGTTATATATGTTAGCAGTGCTCTACAGTAGGGTTAGTTTGGCAGAGCATTGGTTAAGTGATGTTATAGGAGGCAGTTTGCTGGGTGTATCTTTGTCTTGTTTTATGTTTGCAGTTTTTAGTTTTTATGAAAAGCATTCAGATCATTAAATCAGACGGAAGCAAACAAAGGTATAAAAGACGCAAGCTAATTAAGTCTTTAATCAATTCCGGAGTTAAAAGAGATCTGGCTGACAAGATTGCTAAAGAGATTGAACAAAGGTTGTCTGGAGAAACTATAACTTCATCAGCCTTGTATCAACTGGCTTATGATCTTGTAAAAGAAAGGTCGTTTGGTCTGCATCTGAATTACAATTTAAAGACTGCTTTGTTTCGTCTTGGTCCTACAGGTTATCCGTTTGAAAAGTTCGTTGCCTCGGTTTTATCCAGTTATGGTTATAGTGTTGAAACAGATGTTGTTCTGCAGGGCAGTTGCGTGTCTCATGAGATTGATGTGTTGGCAGAGAAAAAAGACAAGGTGTTTTTTGTTGAGTCAAAGTTTCATAACTCAGCCAGCTCTAAAACCAATGTAAAAACTACATTGTATATTTATGCCCGTTATCTTGATCTTACTGAGAACTCTGAGAATACTAATAGGTGGTATGGCAAGGCTCTTAACCCCTGGATTTTTACTAATACAAAATTTACCCAAGATGCTGTAAAATATGCCCTTTGCAAGGGGTTCAGGCTGACTTCATGGAATTATCCTGAAAAGAATAATTTAGCCAAAATTATTGAGAGAAAATTTTTGCATCCTATAACTATTTTTTCCGATATAGATGAATTTGTTTTTCAGCAAGCCTTTGCCAAAGGTGTTGTTACTTTAAAAGACTTTGTTGACAAGCCGGATTTAGCTCAAGAAGTCTTTGCAGACAAGTATGTGTCTCTAAAACTTCAGGTGCAGTCTTTATTGTCTTCTTTTAGCTCGCCTGTTTAAAATCCTAGAGCAGAGATGCCGGGCAGACTGCCTTTTTCAATAAACTCCAGCATTGCTCCTCCTCCGGTTGAGATATGATCTATTTTGTCAAGATACTCCTTTTTTGATATAGCCGCTAAAGTGTCTCCACCGCCGACAATAGTAACAGCTGGTGTGTTTTCACAGATTGAGTAATAGATAAAGTCAGTTCCTTGTCTGTAGTTTGGGTTTTCTATATAACCTACAGGCCCGTTCCAGACAATAGTTTTTGACTGCATTATTATTGATCCAAATTTAGCCTTTGTTTCTGGTCCTATATCTAAAATAGATCTTGTCTCAGTAGGTTTTATTTGTTCTATTTTAACTACTTCTCCAGCTGTCTTGCTGTCATCTGGAAAACCTAGAACAACATCTTCAGGCAGAATAATTGCTGTTCTAGTTTTGGCTGATTTAAACAGTATTTTTCTTGCTGTCTCTACAAAGTCATACTCATACAGGCTTTTGCCTATCTTAAGTCCTTGGGCAGACAGAAAGGTGTTGGCAATGCCTCCTCCGATAAGCAGATAGTCAGAGATCTCCAGTAGTTTGTCTATAAGCATAATCTTCGTTGAGATCTTTGCTCCTCCTAAGATGGCTGTAAAAGGTTTGTGTTTTTCTGTAAAGACATACTTGTTTATTGTTTCAATTTCTTTTTTTAAAAGCAGACCGCCGTATGAGGGCAGGTACTCTGTAACTCCAACAGTTGATGCATTGACTCTGTGGCTTACGCCAAAAGCATCATTGACATAAACATCTGCCAGTTCTGCCAATTTCTTGCTGAAACCAGGATCGTTGTTTGACTCTCCTTTGTAGAATCTAATATTTTCAAGTACATAAATTGTTGGTTCTTTTTGATGTTTTATTTTATTTTTTTCTGTTAGAAAATCATTGATAAGCTCAATATTGGTATTAGGCAGATACTCTTTTAACCTTTCTACTACTGGTTTTAGTGAGTATTTAGGGTCTCGTTTTTCCGGTCTATCAAGGTGGGATACCAGAATAATTGTATTGTTTCTTCTTAACAGATGCTCAATAGTCTCAAGACTCTGCTTAATTCTATAATCATCTGCTATTTGAAAGTCTTTAGTAAGCGTTACATTAAAATCTACTCTAAGCAAGACTTTTTTGTTTGAGATGTCTGTTTGGTCAATATATTGTACTGCCATAGTTGCTAAAACTTCATAAAACTGTTATAACGATTGAGCTAATCTGTCTACGAGCTCAACTAAACGGTTGGAATAGCCCCACTCATTGTCGTACCAGCCGCAGATTGTTATCTGAGTTTGGTCAACAACTTTGGTGTAATTGGCATCAAAGATCGACGAGTAGGATGAGCCTATGTAATCGCTTGAGACTAAAGGTTTATCCTCATACTTGAGTATGCCTGCAAGTGTTGTCTCTGATAAAGTTTTGAATGTCTGGTTAACTTCTTCAACAGTTGTTGGTTTTTCAACCTCTGCTGTTATGATTGTAAATGACACTGTTGGTACAGGTACTCTAACTGCCATGCCATCAATTTTTCCTTTAAGGTGGGGTAGTGTTTTGACTACAGCCTCGGCTGCTCCTGTTGTTGTAGGTACGATGTTTAGACCTGCGGCCCTTGATCTTGTTGCGTCTTTGCCGGCATCATCAAGCAATGGTTGAGTTGAGGTATAAGCATGGGCAGTTACTAAAAAGCCTTTTTTTACCTTAAAGTTCAAATCAAGTCCTAAAAAAAGAGGCGAGGCAGAGTTGGTTGTGCAGGAAGCATTGGAGATGATTTGGTAATTATTTTCCAGCTCTTTATCATTAACGCCTAAAACTATATGAGGTGTCTCGTTATCTTTTGCAGGAGCTGATAAAACTACCTTCTGCACAGTTCCGTGAAGGTGTCCTTTTAAAGCTTCAGATGTTGTAAATGCTCCTGTGGCATCAACCACTATCTGAACATTATGTTCTTGCCAAGGAATTTCATTAGGATTAGAGTAATTATACGCAGTTATAGCATTTCCATCTACAATAATCTTATTATCTTCAACAGTTACTTCTTTATCGTAGGTCCTGTAGACAGAGTCGTATTTTAGCAGATAGGCAAGTTCTTTAGCCTGACTTTTTCTTGTGTTTACAGCTGTAATTTGAAAATTGTAATTGCCAGAAAAAGCAATTCTGGCAAAGGCTCTGCCGATTCTGCCAAATCCATTAAGACCAACATTAATTTTTTTCATAGTTTTTTAAGTTGAAACTAATAATAATTTAACTCCTTGATACTTCCTGCCATAAAATCTGCTTTGTTATGAACTGTTTTGTTTGATAATTTTATTTTAGTTGCTGATGTTTTGACTTTACCTCCTAATTTATTAATTATAAAGCTAAAAGGCAGAATCTCAAAAACTACTCTAAGTTTGCCTGTTTGATTGGTTTTAGTAAAAGGATAAAGAAAAACACCTCCTTGGAGAATTGTTCTGTGCATATCAGCAACAAGAGTGCCTACATATCTTAAGCTGTATTTTTGTTGTTTTAGCTTATTAAGGTATGTCTTGTCTTTGTCATAAAAATCATTAATATAAGCCTCATTGACACTGTAGTCTGTTCCTTTATCAGGCAGTTTTAAGTTTTCTTTAGCAAGAAAAAAATTGCCTGTGGCAGAGTCAAGCAGAAAAAGTGCAGACCTTACCTTGTCAACATACAAAAGCACTGTGGCTGAGCTGTATAGACAGTAGCCTGCGCAGACTATGTTTCCAGTTGAAAGCTGATTGTCTTTTGTCTTTTTATATAGGCAAAAAATGCTTCCGGAGGGCAGGTGAATCTGAGATTGTTTTGAGCCGTCAATTGGATCTATACTGAGTATATAGCTTGAGTCTTTGTTAAGATAAGTAATTGTTTCGTCTTCTTCTGAAGCAAAAGCATAGAGCAGTTTGCTGTTTTTGAAGGCCTTGCCAAAGACTGAGTTGGCAAAAACATCAAGTTTTGCCATAAGGTCGCCTGAGGCATTAAGGCTGGTGTTATAACCTAACAGGTCGGCTAAACCTATGTTTCTTACATACCCTGAGATAGTTTTGCAGCAGTCTTGAATATAATTTAGAATCAGCGAATAGTTCCCTTTGGTTTTAGTTAAAGGCTCTTGGTTTAAAAGCAAAAACTCATTAAAACTTGTTAGTTTGTGTTGTTGAGTTGCAAACATCTTTTTAGGCAATTGTTATTTTTTTCTCCAGATAAACATCCTGAATAGCATTAAGAATCTTAATTCCTTCTGCCAATGGTTTTTGAAAGACCTTCCTGCCTGAGATTAACCCCATTCCGCCTGCTCTTTTATTAATAACAGCTGTTCTTACAGCTTCTGCTAAATCGCTTTCACCAGAAGCTCCTCCGGAGTTGATTAAGCCGATCTTTCCCATATAGCAGTTAGCTACCTGCCATCTGACTAAATCAATTGGATGATCAGTTGTTAATTTCTCATAAACTAAAGGATCTGTTTTGCCGAAGTTCAAAGCAGTGTAGCCATTATTTTTGTCTGCTTGTTTTTGTTTTATAATATCAGCCTCAATTGTAGCTGATAAATAATTTGCCTGTCCTGTAAGATCAGCTGATGTATGATAGTCCTGATCATCTTTTACAAATGCTTTGTTTCTTAAATAAGCCCAGAGAATAGTTGCCATACCAAGCTCGTGGGCATACTCAAAGGCTTCTGACACTTCCTGTATCTGTCTTCTGCTTTCAGCTGAACCAAAGTAAATAGTTGCTCCTACTGCAGCTGCTCCTAAGTTATAAGCTTGGTCGATGCTGGCAAATAATGTCTGGTTATGGACATTAGGATAAGACAAAAGCTCATTATGATTTATCTTGACAATAAAAGGAATTTTATGGGCAAACTTTCTAGAGACTAGTCCTAAAACTCCAAGAGTTGAGGCAACAGCATTACAGCCACCTTCAATAGCCAACTTGACTATGTTTTCAGGATCAAAGTAATCAATGTTTTTGGCAAAGGCAGATGCGCCTGAGTGTTCAACTCCTTGATCTACAGGCAGAATAGATAAATAACCAGTGTTTTTTAATCTACCGTGACTAAAAATTCTTTGTAGATTGGTTAAAACTCGGCTGTTTCTGTCAGATAAGCCAAAAACTTGATCTACAAAATCTGGGTTGGGCAGAGTTAATTTTTCTTTAGGTATTGTTGTGCAGGTGTGGTTGAGTAACTTGTCTGTTTCTGAACCTAAGTAGGACTCAATATGAGAAAAAATATCTGTCATAGTTTGTATATTAATTTTTAATAACTAAATCTTAAACTTAATTTTTTAAAATTACAACTATCATACATTATCATACTTTTATTGGAGTTGTCAAGGGTTAAATCTTAATTGACAAAATAAGTTTTTTCACCTAAAATTATAGAACAAGATGGATTTTAGTAATGCTTTTTTAGCAGGCATTTTAGGCGGGCTGATCAGAGGAGTTGTTGGAATTGTTAAGTATTTTGAGAAGAACCAGAAGAACAGTAAAATCAACTGGTGGTATCTTTTTTTCTCTCTTTTTACTGCGGGTTTGGTTGGGGGGTTTGCAGGAGTTTTTGCTAATCACAGCTGGGAGTTTGCTTTTTTAGCAGGCTACGCTGGTACAGATTTTCTTGAAGGTCTTTATAAAATAAGGTTACAGCAAAAATTCGAGATTTAGCATTTATGCGTTTTACTGTTATAACTCTTTTCCCAGAAATTATTGCTAACTTTACTAAGTTTAGTGTGTTAGGAAGAGCTCTTGACTCAGGTTTGCTTGAGTTAAATCTAGTTCAGTTAAGAGAGTTTGCCAAAGATAAGCACAGAACAGTAGATGATGCGCCTTATGGTGGAGGAGCAGGAATGGTAATTAAACCAGATATTGTTTTTGAGGCTCTGCAGTCAGCAAAATTGGGTTTAGATAAAGAAAAGACAGTTTTGTTGTCTCCAGCTGGATACAGATTTGATCAAAGCAAGGCAAAGGAGTTTTCAGGGCTTGAGCATTTAATTCTAATCTCAAGCAATTATGAAGGAGTTGATGCTAGAGTAGAAAAATATGTTGATGAAACTGTTTCTATTGGAGATTATGTTTTGTCCAATGGAGAGCTGGCTGCTGCTGTTGTTATTGATGCTGTATCAAGGTTGGTTCCCGGAGTTTTAGGCAATAGTTCTTCCTCTGATTATGACTCATTTTTTGAGGTTGAGGTAGCTGAGTTAATAAATATAATTGGCAAGAATACAGTATTGAAAAAACTGCAGGCTAAAGGAGTGACTAGGGTTAAACTGTTAGATTACCCCAGCTTTACAAGGCCTCAGGAGTTTAGGGGAGATAAGGTCCCTGAGGTGTTGTTGTCTGGAAATCATTTAGAAATTAAAAGATGGCGGGTTAAGCAAGCTTTTTTAAGAACTGTAAAGATAAGGCCTGATCTTTTAGGTTTGTAGCTTTTTTGAGATTAGTTCTAATATGTTTTGTTTGAAATTGTCAAAGCTAAACTTTTCAGCTGTTTTTCTGGCATTAAGTTTCATCTGGGTTAACTTATCTTTGTTTAGTGTCTGAAAGGCTTTTATTTGTTCAATTAAAGACTCTGGCTCAAGTTTTTCAAAAAATAAACCGTTATGATTATGAATTAAGTATTCTTTTACGCCTCCTGATTTGTAGGCTATAACTGGCAGAGATCTTCCTAGAGCCTCAACTGGTGCAATGCCAAACTCTTCGTCTTGGCTGGCAAAAACAAAGGCTTTAGCATTTTCATATAAAGATTCCAGTTGCTTGTCTGAGACATTGCCTGCAAAAACGATATTGTTTTTGGCTAAAGATTTTAAGTACTTTAGATCTTTTCCTATGCCTACTATGATTAGGTTTAGTTGAAGTTTGTTAAAGGCTTTAATAATTAGATCAATGTTTTTTGCTTTAGCTAACCTTGATACAGTAAGGTAATAGTCTTCGGTTTTTGAAGCATTAAGTTTAGTTGGTATGTTAACTGGTGGGTAGATTACTTCAGACTCTCTGCGATAGAACTTGGCTATACGCAGTTGAGTTTCACGAGAGTTTGCTATTAATATATCTGGCCTTTGAGAGGCAAGAAAGTCATACTGTCTTAAGAATTGGTTGACGATTAATCCATAAACTTTTACCACAGCGTATTTTTGCCAGTTTATAGCTGTTTGGTAATAATAAAGAAATCTTGGAGGGTGGTGGATATAGGAAATATGTAGTGTTTGAGGCTTTGTAATTATGCCTTTGCACATCCAAGATCCTGTTGATGAGATGACCAAATCATACTCTGAAAAATCAAAGCTTTCCCAGATTAAGGGTGTTAGAAATCTTAGGGGTGAGTAGTAATACTTTAGAATTGGCAGTCTGCCAAACCATGATTCAGTAATGTTTAGATCCTTAAACAAGTTTTTATGCTTGCCTAATCTGTTTAAGTCTGCTGTTGAGGTATAGATGTCTGCTTTAGGAAAAATCTTGATTAAGGCACATAACACTCTTTCTGCGCCGCCAAACTCTAGCAATTGGTCATGAACTATTGCTGTTTTCATAAAGTATAATTATATCTATGTTTGACACGCATTGCCATCTTAACTTCAAAGTCTTTAGTAATAACTTAGATCAAGTAATTAAAGAATCTGCAGACTATGGGGTTAGGTATTTTATGATTCCCGGCACTGATGAGCAAACCAGCAGACAAGCAGTGCAAATAAGTTTAAAGTATAAAAATGCATATTGTTCTGTAGGTTTGCATCCGCACCATATCTACAATCTTGTTCAAAAAAATATTGGTATTGCAGAAGCTGATGTTATAGGATTTATAACTGAGCTTTCTGAGTTTGATTCTGTCAAGGCTATAGGAGAGATTGGGTTTGACAAGCATTTATATAAAAAAACCAAGTATCAAGATTATAAAGTAACTGAAAAATTTTTAGTTTATCAAAAAGTTTTGTTTGAGAGACAGTTAAGGTTAAGTCTGCAGTTAAGCAAAAGTTTAATTATTCATTGCAGAGAAGCAGAGGAGGATCTGCTTGAAGCTTTAGCTTCTTTGTGGGACAAAAAATTAGAAAAGCAGATTGTTTTTCACTGTTGCCCTGCAAGCAAAGATCTGCTTGATTTTGCTATTGAGCACAGAGTCTTTATAGGTGTTGATGGAGATGTTACCTATGATCCTAGAAAACAGGCATTTATAAAAAAAGTTCCTTTGGATCTGCTTGTAATAGAAACAGACTCTCCTTTTATCACACCAGAGCCTGTAAGATCACAGGTTAGGTTTCCTAATACACCTGCAAATTTGATTCACATTGCCAAAATCTGCGCTTATTTAAAAGATATAAAACTTGAAAAATTAATTGAGATTACTACAGAGAATGGATTAACTCTATTTAACATTAATTAAATTTTTTTATTTTGGTCTTTAATTTGATAGTTTAATTAGGCCTTTTAGTTCCTAACTTTCGATGAGGGCATTTTAAATAATTGCCTTTTAGTTCCTAACTTTCGATGACAAACTTTTAAGGAATATGCCTTTTAGTTCCTAACTTTCGATGAGTTGAATTTAAGATTAAAGCCTTTTAGTTCCTAACTTTCGATGAAGCAAACTTAATCTTTGCGCCTTTTAGTTCCTAACTTTCGATGCAACTCGGCAATTTAACTGCCTTTTAGTTCCTAACTTTCGATGAAGTCATAGAACTATC
The DNA here is from genome assembly GCA_026004435.1 of Patescibacteria group bacterium. Lineage (GTDB taxonomy): Bacteria > Patescibacteriota > Microgenomatia > UBA1406 > GWC2-37-13 > BPJC01. The sequence goes on from BPJD01000002.1 coordinate 45,030, forward strand.
TGCCTTTTAGTTCCTAACTTTCGATGCAATTGATTCTAAATTAAGCCTTTTAGTTCCTAACTTTCGATGAAAAATCTCCAAGTATGCCTTTTAGTTCCTAACTTTCGATGATGTGAAATTACGGTTGTAGCCTTTTAGTTCCTAACTTTCGATGCGTTACATTGTAAATTGCCTTTTAGTTCCTAACTTTCGATGTGGTTTTATATTGTTAGCCTTTTAGTTCCTAACTTTCGATGAATAATCGTACATTTGTTGCCTTTTAGTTCCTAACTTTCGATGAGTATATCAAATTTTTAGCATATTTTCAATCTGTTTTGCAACTTTGACTTGAAATTTTTCTGTCTTTATTTATATAATTTTAGATAGATTTTTGATCTTTAGCATTTGTTTTTTTAATTTGGTAAAAATAGCTAAATTTTATATCTGGCTTCCTTATTTGAGTAATATTAAGGTTTATCCTAAGTCTGTTTATTTTGAGTATAAGGGAGGTGAGCTTAATATTGATTGGGTTAGGATTCATTCTGTTATGATCTATGGTCATTCTGTTGATTTGCCTTGTGATTTTTTGTATAAGTGTTGTTTTTATAAAATTCCTGTTGTTGTCCATAGGAGAAATGTTTCTAGGGCTGTTTTTATTTGTTCTAACTTATCTGGAGATTCTGAAAATATTTTAAGCAGGCAAATTTTATTCCGTAATAATGAGAAGAAAAAAGCATATATAGCAAAAAAGCTGCTTTTGGCAAAGTTCAAAAGTATGTCTTGGTTAGTCCCTTATAGAAGTGATTATTTGTATAAAGTTTTTAATATTGATGAGATGATGGCTTTTGAGGCTTATCATGCCAGAAAGTATTGGAGAGAATTTTTTAGGCTATTAGGAGTTAATGTTAATCGCAGGATAAATGACTCTGTTTATAAAAAAACATTAGATGCTGTCTCAAAATTTTTGTCTGGTATTATGTTACGATGGATTGTTTTTCATAATCTTAGTCCTTACCATGGTTTTTTACATAAACCTGTTGATTATCCGGCTCTAGTTTATGATTTGATAGAACCTTATAGGGGTTTCTTTGATAAGGTCGTTTTCAATGTATTTGTTAAGTTTAAACAGTCAGGAGTTAATCTTGATAAAGCTTTGTCAGCGTCAATTGATGAGATTAAAGAGTTTTTGTCTTATAAAGTTTATGTTTCTGCAACAAGACAGGTGGTTGGATTTAAAGAACTTTTGCATGGTATTGTTTTGTCATTGAGAACTTATTTGTTGAGCAATACGAAAAGATTTATTGTTCCTATGCCATCTAAACCAAAGGGTGGTCGGCCAATTAATGCAGGTTATAAATTATATGGTGGTAATGCAGGTATTACTAATTTCTGGCCGAACACAAAACAGTTTGTTAAGTCTTTTGAGGAAGTTTATTTTAATTTAGATTTCTAACATATTTAAGTTCTTCTTTTGGAATTTTTCTAACATCTCTATTGTTTCTGTAAAGTATTTTACTTTTATGCTGTTATTTTTTTCTTTCTTGCTTATGTTAATATACCCTCTTAATGCCATTATAAATGCTGCTTGCTTATCTGCGTCTGATATTCTGTTGCATTTTGAATTAGGACAAACAAATACTGCGCTGTTTCCTCTTGTTTTTCTTATTTGCTCCAATTTTGTTATGTCAGTTCCTTTTTCTCTTAATAAATTTAGAACAGCTGAGTTTTGGCTTATCGGAGGTCGAGCAAAGTCTTTTATAATTTTTTGTATTTCTTTTAGAGAATCTTCTGATGTTTTTATTTTAGGAACTGTTTTACTGTAAGCATAAAGTTTTATATTTTTTGACTTAAATTCTATTTCAAGTATGTGTTTGTTGGTTTGATGCCTGGTAATGTTGACTTCTTTTAAATCAGATATAGAGATCTCATAAAGACTTCTGTTGCAGTAACTGCAAGTGTAGCTGGATGCATATGAGCTTAGGTGTCTGCCTGGGTATGGAGCTCTTTTGCCCCAAATATGATCATGGTAAATGTTTGTTTTTGTTTTTTCATCATATACATCTGATTTTTTTACTGTTGCGTATATTTTTGTAGTTCTTCCGCTTCCTGTTTCAAAATTTGAGATTGAGTATTCATATATGATATAGCTGGGCTTGTATTTTATCAGTAGATTGTGAATTTTATTTCTTAATGAACCAATAGCTGTTTCTCTGACTTTTGCTACTGTGTTTGTTTTAACATTGAAGTAGCCTTTCCTTGCTTTTTTTTGTATCTCTGAAAATTGATCTTTAATTTTTGCTATATTTGGTTCGTGAATAAAACCTGATGTCAAGATATTTATTGTGTTTTCTTCGACTTTTATTATGCAGTAAGCTAAGCCATACTCTCCAACATCTATACCAATTATTGGCCTTGATAACGAATTTTTGTCTTCTTGTAGTTCTTTTAGAGACTGTGTTGTTTTGTCGCTTTCTAAGTTAAAAGGAATATTTAGGTAAAGTTTTGTTTTTTTGCTGTTTGTTTCTTTAAATTGAGGCAGTCCTGTGTGCAAGTCCCAGTTTATTTTATATTCTTTTTCTAATATAAAGCTCCATTCTCCTAATTTTATTTTGCTGGTTTTCCATTTTCTGCTTTTGTATAGAAAGTTGTCTAAAAACTGTGTTTGGTAGTATGAAGAGTTGATTACAAATGAGTTGTTTAGCTCAGATAAGTCTATTTCCTTAAGTTGGTAACTGTCTTTTTTGAGAGTAATTACATTGATTTTTGTGCTTTTGCTGTTGTTTTTGTCTAAACTAATTACATATCTGTGCTGATTTGATATGATCTGGGGTAATAGTTGCTTGTTTAGTTTTTCTTTAATTAGGTTTGAGGTTAGGTATATTGGATAGTCTTTGTCTGTGGCAATAGACTGGATTGTGTACTTAGCTAAATACTTTTCTTGAGTGTAAATAGTCGCAGAGCCCCTTATCGCTGAAAGTATGAATGCCTGATTAGTATAGTTGTAATCTGACATTTTAATTTTATTATCATTGAGTAATTCAATGTATTTCTTTGCATCTGTAAAGAGTTTAGGTATTTGAATGTTATCTTTTGGGATCGAGTTTAATTTGGTTAGTTTTGCAAGTTTTGCTATTATGTGTCTTGATAAATCAATAAAATCTAAAAGCCGGTTTTTGTTTGTTAGTAGTTGTGCTTCTTGTGTGTTTAGTTGGTTTATTAATTTTTCTAATATTTCTGAATAATTTTCTAGGTTTTGTTTGGTTATGCTAAAGACAGTTTGAGTGCCTTTTTTATACGGATTTTGTATAAATGAGTATTTTTCTGTTTTGTTTTCTTTGATGATTTTTATAATTTCAGGGTTAATTCCTTTTAAAATCTCTTCGTAAAGTTCGTTAAACTCTTTGGAGTTTATTGATTTTGTCTTAATTTTGTTTAATATGAATTCTAATGTGTTTCTGAGTTCTTGTTCGTCTGCTAATTTGTTTTTATCCAAGTGGTTTTTTAGAAAGTTAATTTGTCGTTGGATATATGCAATACCTTGTTTAAGTATTGGAATAGTTTCTTTAAATATTCTTTCATTTCTTTTGTAGATTGATTGACCATAAAATGTCATTGGTTTGTATATTCTATTAAAATAATTTTCTATTTTTTCTTTGGCTTTGTCATTGTCTTTTAGGTTTTTTTGAAAATAAAAATTGATTTGCTTTTTAAAATCTCCGATTAAAGAATTAATTATTTGACTATTTTCTGGTTCTAAAAACATGTCGGAGTTCTTATTAATTATATTTTGGATTTGTTGGACTTTTTCTATTAATTCTTTTGCTTCTTGATCGTTGTTGGTTTCCAGCTCCTTTATTAAACTTTTTAAGTTTTCCTTAAAAATTTCAATCTGATTTCTTATTTGTCCCTTTCGTTCTGACATATTTGAAAACCAGCTCTGTACTTTCCCAAAGTTCATTCGGTATTTACTCCAGTTTTTAATCTTTGGCATACTTGTTTTTCCAAGTTTTTTTGCTTTTTCTGCAAGATAAGCAAGTGCTTTTTTTACTTTGTCTTTTTCTTGATCGCTATAGTTGTAGATTTTATCTAGTGCTTTTAATATGTCTTCTAATTTGTTTTGCTGTAGAAATGTTAAGATTTTTCCAAAATAGTTTGATAAACCGTTAAAGTTTTTGTCTGTGAGTAATATGTTGTTAAGTTCTTCTTTAATTTTTGTTTTTTTTAGTTTTTGCTGCAACCATAGTTTTCTTTTATTAATTAGTTCCTCTACTGTTATGTCGTTGTTGAGGTCTTCGATTAAATCTGGAACTATTACGAATGTCAATTTCTCTAAAGGCTTTCTGGGCATATAGTCATAAAGTTTTTGTTTGTCTAAATTAAAATACTCTTTCCAAAAGTTTATTTGTTGATTTTGGTTTAGTTTTAGTTGGCCTTTTTCATCAAAGATGGCCTCTAGGATAAAGTTAATTGTGTTTTCTGCTAATTTTTTGTCAGCTTGCTCTTGTATCATCTCCTCTAATTTTTTCTTATAAGATGCTTTTGTTGTTTTGCTTCTTATTTCTTCTGTTAGGATAAGATTGTTTTTGATTTGTTTGGGTTCGAAAATTTTAAGTTCATCTTTAGCATTTTCAAGGATTTTGTCAATTATGCTTTTTTCCTGCTTTATTTTTGATTGGACAAAGTATATTAGGTTAAATAATGATGACTGCCAAATAACGCCTGCTTTTAATGAATCTATCCAGAAATTTATTATTGTGTAAAAATCTTTTTTATTAACATAGTAGTCATAATAGTCGTTTAGGTTAACACATCCTCTTATCTTATGGTCATCATTTATTATTTTTTCTGAGATTGTTGTTAGATCTTTATTTGTGTTGTCATATGGCGTAATAGGGTATTTAATGCTTCTTATTATAGCTCTATGAGATATCTGGAGTCTTTTGTTATGCAGTTTGTATCCTAATGTGTTAAATTTGTCGTGCATCAGTTTTTTTAAGTTTTTGTGAGCTCTTGCAGTAAAAGGCAACGATCTGCAAATGCGGATCGGGAAACCGCAAGAGCTCTGAGTTAGGAACTCATCTTTATTATATATTTATTGTGATTTTTTGTCAATTGTTTGTATAATTTATATTAGTTTGAGTATGAATAGAAAAGATTTTTTAGTTAGTATTGTTATTCCTGTTTATAATGAAGAACAGGCTTTGCCTAAACTTTTTCCTCGTTTACTGCCTGTTATTGAAAAGTATAACTATGAGTTGATCTTTGTTAATGACGGCTCTAAAGACAGCTCTGATGCAATTATCAAAAATATTGCTAAGTCTAATAAAAGAGTTAAGCTGATCTCTTTTCAAAGAAACTTTGGCCATCAAATTGCTTTGTCTTGCGGTTATGATTTTGCTAAGGGAGATTGTGTTATAACTCTAGATGCTGATCTTCAGGATCCGCCAGAGGTTATTGATAAAATGATTGCCAAGTGGCAGGAAGGGTTTGAGATTGTTTATGGCCAGAGGCTTGACAGACAAACTGATTCCTTTTTTAAAAGAACTACTGCTGATTTTTTTTATAAGTTTATGAATTATTTGTCTGATGTAAAGATTCCTCAGCACGTTGCTGATTTTAGGCTTTTGGATAAAAAAGTCGTTGAGTTTTTAAGGGGATTAAAAGAAAGGTCAAGGTTTTTGCGAGGTTTAGTAGTTTGGCCTGGGTTTAAATCTGCAATAGTCAGTTACAGACGAGAAAAAAGGTCTGCAGGCAAAACGCATTATAGTCTAAGAAAAATGCTGTCTTTTGCTTTTGAGGGAATTATTTCTTTTTCTACAAGGCCTTTGCAGCTGGCTACCTATTTAGGATTTATCAGCGCTTTTTTAGGCTTTATTGGTATTATTTATGCTGTTATTGGCAAGTTTGTTTTTTCTCATTACTGGGTTACTGGCTGGACTGCTTTGTTTGTCAGCATTATGTTTATGGGAGGCGTTCAGCTTATTGCCATAGGTATAATAGGGGAGTATGTTGGTAAAATTTATAAAGAGGTTCAAGAAAGACCTTTGTACTTAGTAAAAGAAAAAGTTAATTTAGATTAGTATGCTTATGTTATTGTTGTCAAGGCTTAAGTTTGTGATGTTGGTTATCGGCTTAGTTTTGTTTATTTATTTTATGTATAAGTTTTTTACAAGAGATAAGCAGTTTTTATCTCCTGTGCCAATTGATAATGGCATTAAGGTTATTCAGTTGAAGTCATCTTAGCTTAGTTTGTGTAATGAAAAAAATTCTTTGGAAAAAAGATTTATCTGTAGTTGGCGGTCTGTCTGCAGAGTTAGTTTATAAGGAGTTGGTTCAGTTAAGGGATCTTCAGGAGTTGTCAGATAAAGACTTTCAGGAGGCTGATTTATTAAGTCTTGGTTTTGAGTCTGAGGCAAATGTTTTGTTTGAGTTGTTGTCATTTGTAAAAAAAAAGAATAAAAAGATTGTTGTTTATACTGATTATGATGCAGATGGTATAACAGGAGGGGCTATAATGTGGGAGACTTTATATCTTTTGGGGTTTGATGTTATGCCTTATGTGCCTGATAGAAAAACTGAGGGGTATGGGTTTTCAATTCAGGGTCTTGCGTATATAAAAAAGAGGTATGACCCGGGTTTGATAATTAGTGTTGATCATGGAATCTCTGCAAAGGAAAAGATAGCGTATGCTAAAACCAAACTTGGGATTCCTATTGTTGTAACTGATCATCATCTAAAGCCAAAGTCTTTGCCAGATTCAGCAGAAGCAGTAATTCATATGGATTTTCTTTCTGGTTCTGGCGTGAGTTTTTTTACTGCAAGGTCTATTATGAGAAAGTTTGCTAAAAAAAACAATGATGAAGTAATTAATAACTTTGAGGTTGATTACCCTGTTCTTGCCAGTATTGGCACTGTTGCTGATCTTGTTCCTCTTGTTGGACTTTCTCGTTTGTTGGTAAAAAAAGGCTTGTTTAATTTTTCAAGAGTAAAAAGAGTAGGATTAAGACAGTTGTTGAAAAACTCAGGCATTGATAATAAAAAAATTTCTCCGTATGAGATCGGTTTTATTATTGCTCCAAGAATAAATGCCGCAGGCAGAATTGAGTCTGGTTTGACTGCTTTGCAGCTGCTTTGCACTAAAAGTTTAAAGCGAGCTGCTGTATTGGCTTATAAGTTAGGACAATTAAATAAACATAGGCAGGACTTGGTTGAGTTGTTTTTTAAACAGGTTGAGTCAAAGTATGCTGATCTTGACAAACTGCCTAAAATTATTATTGAGTATAACTCTGAGTTGGATGAGGGTATTATAGGGTTAATAGCTTCAAGATTAGTTGAGAAGTTTTATCGTCCAAGTATTGTTTTTACAGACTCAGATGGATTTATAAAAGCGTCTGCCAGATCTGTTGAGGATTTTCATATTACTAATTTTTTAAGAAAATCAGGTGAGCTGTTGGTTGAGGTTGGCGGCCATAGCCAGGCCGCTGGCTTAAAAGTCGCCAAAGAAAAGTTTAAAGAGCTTAAGTCATTATTGATTAACTTAGCTGATCAAGAGATACAAGCTGATATGCTGATAAAAAAAACTGTCGTTGATTTTAAAATTAATCTTGATCAGTTATCTGAATCTTTGTTTTTTAAGATTATGGAGCTAGAACCTTTTGGAATAGGCAATCCTAGACCTAGTTTTTATTCAAGGGTTAAGGTTGTTTCTGCAAGTTTGTTTGGCAAAAATAATGAGCATACGAAGTTATTAATAACAGATGGCACTGCGCAGATTGAGGCTTTAGCTTTTAGAAACGAGGAGCTGTTTTTTAAGGTTCACAGAGATGATCAGCTGGATATAGCTTATACTTTGAGTTTAGACAAATGGAAAGACAAAACATATCTAAAAGCATTATTGCTTGATTATGAGTTTGTAAGGTGAATTTGTCTTTGAGTCTTTACTTTAAAGCCTTTTTCTGTATATAATTTCGTTATGGATTTAGATAAGGACAAGCAGTTGTTTCTTCTTTTGTTTTTTCCTATTGCTTTTGTTTTTTTAGTGTTTAGTTTTATTGCTGTTATAAGCAATGATTTGTTATTTTTTTTGCCTAAAGCAGAGGAGGATGTGATCTTTTATAAAGACTCTTCTAATCCTCCTTTTTTGTTTTTTTTCAACTCTTATAATAATAATGAGTTTATGTGTTTTCAAAGAGAAAACAGAGAGGCAGGTCAGGTAGATAAGTCTGTGCCTTGGGATGCTTGGCTAATAAATAAAACAGAGAACTGTACTGATACTTGGAGGTGGTTGTTTAATCGTGCTGGCACAACGCCTAATCTGCCTGCAGATAAAACAGGTTATGTAAACTTGTGTCGAACTCCTAAGTATGATCAGAGTGTTTGTTTGTCTAAAGTAAGGCCGCAACAGCCTACTTCTACTTCACAGTCTGATACTGATTCAGAGTCTGCACCAACCTTGACTCCAACACTTGTTCCAGCTAATAATCAGGGCTTAAATTCAACTGCAGGTAATACTTTATCTAATCCAACCCCAACTCCTGCGTCAGCAACAAATACTGCTCAGCTTTGTTTTTACAATACAGCAGAGATTTACATTGATTGCACAAAAGATAGAAATAACTGCATTTTTTCAACACATATTAAATTTAATAACGATGACTTAAGTTTAAAGAATCGAGGAAGCATAAAGTTGGAAAGAAGCAGTAATAACAACTCTTATAAACATATTGCCGGACCTAATGTCTGGCCAAAAGATTCATCAAAATTTAACTACTCTCCAGAGTGGACAGGTGGAAATATAAAACTTCCTTTAGACAGATCAGACAACTCAAGTGTAACTATTTACTGGAAAGGAAAGTTTGATGGTTGTGTTGGAGGCAATAATGCAGAACAGGAAGATATTGTCAGCTGTACTTTTGCAGTCAGATCAGGTACTCCGGTTGTTTCTGGAGATGGTTGTTATGTTAAAGAAGTTGTAGTTGAACAATCTAGAGTTAATACTGCAGATAATGAAGAGACAGCAAATGCAAATGCAAGACAAGACGAACAAAACAGCTCACAGACTAATGTGTCCGGATCAGATAATAACTCTGGTCGTTCTGACCAGTCAGCCTCTAATAGGATTGGTTCTTCAGCTAGACAGCAGCCAACTGCCACGCCTACTCCTGCAAGGTTGGGTAATGTCTTTACTTTGAGGCAACAAAATGAGAGGATTAATAACTTGAGTACTTGCAGAGCAAATTGTCAGTCTTCTGAAACTGTTGAGACTGCTGTTAGGCGTTGCGAGTCTGGATCAGGGGGAAGTTACAGTTGTGTGCCTAAACCTAATCTTTGCTCTGCTGTTGTTTGCAGAGAAAAAGATGAAGGAGTTACTGTATATACAAAATTACTTACTAATAACAATAATCAGGTTTATTATTTATACGGCTTAAATAACTGTACCGGAAGTTTTGAAAAATATATTAATCAAGATTCCTTAAGCAATTTTTGTGGCAAAACCAAAAGAGATATAAATGTCCAGTTTAAAAATTATGTTCTTAAGTTAATAAAAGATGGTAGTTTCCCAGAAGGCTTAAGAGTAGAAAAGGCACAACTTATAGTCATTAGGGGGACCAACAGTTGGGAACTAGAACAAATATTAAATTTTATTCAGGCGTCTTATATTTTAGTTGATGAAAAAAGTAAAAAAGACCTTAAGTTTTTAACTTTATATGAGCCTGGATCTAATTCTTTTCAGATAAATATTAATGGTTTTGACTTTACTCTTGCTGACAAATACAGAATCAACCCAAACTCAAGAGATGCTACAGAGAATAACCAGTTTTCCTTATTTCTAATACTGGAATTTAATAAGCAGATAACTCTAAACTCAATCACTAGCTCAACAATTTATATTAATTTGGGTCAGATTGGTTATAAAACAAAATATGTGTTTGAGGGTGCTTATGTCTCAGACAATGTCACAAAAAATTAGTTTTTAATATTAACTATGTTTAACTTAAAAAATAAATTTAGTAAGAAAACAGTTTTGGCAATAATTTGTTTGACTTTGTTATTAATCTTTACTTTACTGCTGACAACTTATTTGTTTACACCTTATTCAGGTTCGTTGACTCCTGGTTTTCAGGCTTTAATAGATAAGTATTTTGCTAAAACAGAAAAAGAGCCAAAAATTATTACAGTTGGCGATTCGGCTAAAGCTATACAAAAAGATGACCAGGTTATAATAATTGAGTATAATTTAACTGAAGGTTCAGTTACTGGGGGTGAGTTAGACGGTCAGAAAGTGATTATTATAGATCCTTATGGATCAGAAAAAAAATAATAGCAATTTGCTTAAAAATTTGATTAAATAAAGTATATGTATATTGGTCCTTTTTTTATTGATACCAAAGAAATATTTTTGATACTAGCGACTATTTTGGTTGTGCTGGCAAGGTATCTTAACTGGCAGTTGTGGTGGTTTGATTCATCTGCTTTATTAACTATATTGATTCTGATTTTATTAACCAAAGGTCTACTGCCTGCTTTGCACAATGAAAACTTTTTGATACTATCGTTGGCTGCAGTGTTCTTGACAATTTATTTGTCTGTTTTTCAGGTAATTTTATTTTTTATTATTGGTTTTGCTTTATTTAGAATATTTAGAATTATTTAAAAAATGGAAACTGGAAGTTCAGGATTAAATCAACCTGCAGGACAAAGTTCAGCAAAGCCTAGTTTTGCCGGGCATATAGTTGAAGAGGTGCGTATCTTTTCTGGCAAAAAAATTGTTCGTGTAGCAATAGGTTTAGCAGCTGTATTAGCTGTTTTGGGAATTGTTTTTTTTGTTTATACCGGCGGTTTTACTAAGGCTGGTGACCAAAAACCAACAGATGTTGTAATTGCCAATATTACTGAAGGGTCAGCTCAGATAACTTGGAAAACAGCTATTGCTGTGCAGTCTGTTGTTGAGTATGGCACTACGCCAACAGCATTGAACTTTTTTGCTCCAGAGACCGAAAAAACTACTGACCATAAGGTAGATCTAACATTATTATCTCCTGAAACTACTTATTATTTTCAGATCAGAGTCGGCGATACTATCTATGATAATGCTGGTGTTCCTTGGAGCTTTACTACAAAGTCTAAGACTCAAAGCAACAATCAGACTACTCCAAGTCCAACTCCTAATAATGCTAATGGAAGTAATACAGATTCAGATAATTCTCAATCAGTTCCTACACCAACGCCTACACCGTATCAAAGTTTTAAGTTAGAATCAGACTCTAATCAAGTTAAGGAGTGTAACTATACCAGTTGTAATCAGATTAGATCCAATTTAGGCAGAGGTTGTACCTTAAAGCAATATTTAGATTGTAAGAAAAAAGAAGAGAGTTTATCTGAAACATCAGGGTCAAATTCAGAAAATGAAGCCTCTGCAACTGAAGCAGTGTCTCCGTCACCAACACCAACAACAGAACCAACACCAACATCAAGTTAATAGTTTTAGGGAAAAATATGGTTATTCAGGAAATTAAGTCTTTAGCAATTCCAGATATCAAGGTAATAAGGTATAAAAGATTCTCTGATCACCGCGGCTATTTTACTGAGACTTATCGTCAGTTTCAGTTTAAGGAGGAGTTTTTAAAAGACTTTGAGATTCATCAGATAAACGAAAGCAGATCTCAGGCTAATGTGGTTAGAGGTTTGCATATTCAGTGGAATCCTTATATGGGAAAGTTGGTAAGAACACTATACGGTCATATGGTTGATTTAGTGGTTGATGTCAGGCTTGGTTCTCCAACCTTTGGTAAGGGAATAATGTATGATATGCCGGCAAGATTAGATGAGGATTATGGCGAATGGATCTGGGTGCCTGTTGGCTTTGTTCATGGAAACTACTATCTGCAGGAGTCTGCAATAGAGTATTTTTGTACTGGTTGGTGGAGCCCTGAAACAGAGGCAGGAATTAATCCTTATGATAATGGTATTGACTGGAGTTTGGCAGACGAAAAATTGGTTGATCAGTTTTTTAAGTTAAAAGACAAAGCAATTATGTCTGATAAAGATAAGAACGGACTGAGCCTGTCTGATTGGAAAAAATCAAAAGGAGCCAGCCAGTTTGTTTACAAAAGTTAATCAAACAACATAATGAAGGTTTACAATTAATAAAAAGATTCTTTATATGTTCAATTGGATAATCAATTAAACAGAAAAAGGTAAAGTAAAACTTAACTTATACATTTAATTTGCATTATAAAAATTTAAGATGACTTTTTTATTAGTAGATCAAGAACTAATTATGCAGGACAAGTGGAGCGATTTTAGGTGGGCAAGCTGGTTAGGCATCCTGGAATTTCCAGATCTAATCCTTAAATCTACAAAGCAACTTTTAGTTTTTGCCTAAAACCTCCCGTTCTTATTATAACCTACAGAGGCGATTACAGAGGAGATGATATAATCTTGTGCCATTGTTGTTGACTCTAGGACTTTATGTTTTTATAGCTTCTAACTGAATTTAATTGTTAAATAAATAACAAAATGAAAAAATTATACTTTGCCACATCAAATAAATGTAGGTTCGGGCAAGCAAAGAAGTATGTTGCTAAAAGAGTTAGCTTAAAGCAATTTGACGCCGATTTACTCTAAGAAAGTTTTATTTCAGAAAATCACAGCTGATACTTTATCAAGATATTTTTATTGCTTAGAGGGGATTCTTAACTTGGTTCTTATAGTTGTGAAAATAGATACTCTTTTTCAGGAATGGCGAAAGGAAAGAGGGTTACCATTGCTCCATATGAGATTCAATGACTTCGACAAATAAAATGCTTAACAAGTACCTGAAAAAAAATAATACCAAAAGAAATGTTTAATGATCTCAATTTGAATACAGCAAACCCTGGTCAGCTGAGTTTGTGATAAGTTGATAAGTATTGTTGCCCGTATATTCTTAGGGCGAAAGATACGGTATTTGTACTGGATGGTTTACTAAGACAGATAACAGAGGCAGAGAGATTAATCTAATGGGCTAGAGAAAATGGTGTGCGAATAGACTTGGCTTTGTATTTAGTTGTTAGAGAAAATATTGGATTACAAAGAGTATTCTTACTAACCAACGAAGGTAGACTTGAGACACAAGAACACTATAGAACAAGAGTTTTGACATACTTTGAGCAGAGAAGTCAATTTGCAGCAGTTTTTGATTCTTATGCAAAAAGGTCGTTCACTCTTGATACATCAGATATTTCTCCTGTTTCTCCTGAAGGAATAAAGTTAAAATTATTAGAATTTGTAGTTAACAATTTTTGAGGGTAGTAAAATAGACTTCAAGTTATGAAGACAAGACCTAAAATACTCTGGATAAAAAGACAATTTCCTGAGGAGATTGTTGAGGGCAAAAAGACAGTTGAGGTTCGGGTGGGCTACAGGAATATCCAATAATTAAAATCTGGCATCAGGTTTCTCTTAAACAAAGAGCATGAGATTGGAATTAAAGATGTAAGAAGGTATCCTACTTTCTTTGAAATGTTAGAGCATGAGGAAGCTGAAAAAATTGTACCAGGAATGTCCAAGGACCAAATTTTTAAAGTGTTGAAAGGTTTATATCCGCCTTTTAATGACAAATTTGCAGTCTCTGCAATAGAATCCCCTAAAAGCAAACCTCAAAAGTAATTTTATTTTTTTGAAAAGTTAGAAAATCCTCTAATCTACTACTCTATGTGGAATGCTGCCGGGCTAGGACTCGAACCTAGACTAAGCGGTCCAGAGCCGCTTGTGCTACCATTACACCACCCGGCAAGATAATTTAATTAATAACTCTTTTGCTTTTAATGCAGATTGTTGTGCCGGGGAGAGGACTTGAACCTCCACCTCCAATAACGGAGACAGCCTCCTCAAGGCTGCGCGTCTACCAATTCCGCCACCCCGGCATTTTAAGGTACTAATTAAGTTTAATAGAGAATTTAATTATAGCATATGATAAGCCTTTTATTTTTACTAAAAACAAATACCTGTTTTAAGAATGATCTGTTGAATTTAATTTTTGCTCAAAATCATTATCAGGGTGAATCGCCGGGGAGTCGAACCCCGAACCTACCGGTTAAGAGCCGGTTGCTCTGCCAATTGAGCTAGCGATCCTTTAGTATTTTTGCAGTATAACAGCGCTTTTGTAATAAAAAAATGAGCGGCGGACCGGATTCGAACCGGCGACCTTCTCCTTGGCAAGGAGACATTCTACCACTGAACTACCGCCGCAGATTAAGTTAAAAAAAATTTTACCAATATTTTACCAAATTGCAAAAATTATTTAGACTGAAGTGGTTAAATTTAAAGTTATTTAGTTTAAATTTAATTTAATTTTATCTTTTGCAGGCTTATTAGGTTGGTTGTCTTTATTTAGAAAAGTTCGTTCGTTAAGTTAGCTGTATTATAGTATAATTTAAAAACTCCAGTGAGCCCGCAGGGACTCGAACCCTGAACCAACGGCTTAAAAGGCCGTTGCTCTACCAGTTGAGCTACGGGCCCAAAATGTAAAACTGCAACTAACTATTATAGCATAGATAAACTTAAATTTGTTTTTTTATTTAACAATAAGATTAACCATTTAGTTAGACAATGTTTGAGTTTTGGCGTTGTTGAGTTGTTTGCTATATTTTATGTATATAATAATTATATGATTTTGTCTAAGAAAAAACGTTATCTTCAGATTGCTTTAAATTCAAGTTTAGATGATGCTGTCTCAATTCTTCGTCAACTGCCTGTTGATGAACGAATAATCTTAGAAAGCTGGAACTCCTCTAATTAAAAAGTATGGAACAGTAGTAATTTCAGAGATAAAAAGCTATATGATTAACCGCCTTATTAGGCAGGGCTTGTCTTTTAAGCCTTATATTGTTGCTGATCTTAAGACTATGGATAGAGGCGAGACTGAGGTTAGATTAGCTAAAGAGGCTGGAGCTTCGGCTGTTGTTGCTCTTGGCCAAGCCCCTATTGAGACCTTAGATGTGTTTATTGAGTCTTGTAGAAAGTATGGTCTGGATAGTATGATTGATATGATGAATGTTGATTATCCGAATAATATTCTTATGAAATTAAAAAACATTCCAGGTGTAGTGCTTTTGCATCGTGAAGTAGATGAGGAATCATTTAATAAAAACAAACCAATTCCTTATCTTCAGATAAATAAAATCTTAAGTTTTTATGGTGTTTTGATCTCAGTTGCAGGAGGAGATACAATTCGAGAAGTTTAAAGAGCAGTGTTTAATGGAGCTAATATAATTGTTGTTTGGAAAGAGTTCTATCATGTAACTGATGATACAGGTAAGTTAGCAGAAGAGTTTTTAAAAGTAATTAAGTAAGTTTGTTTTATTTAATTTAACTCTGCTTTGATAATTTTTTAAAGCCTTCAATAATCTCTATTGGCACAGCAAACACAACTGTATTGGCTGGATTTGCAGTTGTTGACTCAATGGTCTGAAGTGTTCGCAGTGAAACAGCTCCAGATGTTTTAAGTATCTGCATTGCTTTGTTTAGGTTTTCAGCAGCAGCCAACCCACCTTATGATTTTATTATAGTCGCCCGTCTTTCTCGTTCTGCCTCTGCTTGTTTGGCCATAACCCTTTTCATATCGCAGGCACTTCAATTTCCTGTATCTTTATTGCTGTTACATCAACTCCTTAATCGTTTGTTTCCTGATCAACTATGCTTTTTATTTCGTCAGCTATTTTTTTGTCTTTCTCCTAATAAAGTATCAAGCTCAACTCCTCCGATTACATCTATTAAGGTTGTTTGAGCATACTGGGTGATAGCGTAGAAGTGGTCTTGAATCTTTAGTATTGCACTTTCAGGTTTGGTTACCTAAAACTAAACTACAGCATTGACGCCAACAGGCACATTGTCTTTAGTGATAACCTCTTGTTGGGGAATATCTGCTGTAGTTGTTCTTACATAAACTTTAATAACTTTTTGAACAAAGGGTATAATAAAGTTGATTCCAGGGCTAATTGTATAAGAGTATTTTACTAAGGTTAATACTATGCCTCTTTCATATTGTTTGATTATAACAACAAGGTTGGCTAAAAAGAAAATGGTAAATATTAACAGCAGAGCTAAGTTGACAATAATAAAATCAATATCTTAAATAAATCTTAAATAAATCTTAAATAACTTTTATTTTAATGTCAACAATAAGGTTAAGATGGATTAGATCGGGTCAATTTTATCTTTTAGTAAAGACTAACCATTTTTTATGGTCAAGTTTGTCTTGGGACTCGCATTTTAAATCATAATCATTGGCATCAATGCCTAAGTTAATATAGTCTAATTTTTGAATTATCACGATAGGATAATTTTTAAATTTTTCAATAAATTCTTGCTCATCGTAAAAAAATGTAGGATTTTTGTCTGAGTAATATACAAAAGAGGGAGAGCCTCCGTAGATAAATGTTGTCTCTGTGTCTAGGTCGTTTTCTCTTAAAAATCTATAGTTTGCTCTATCTGATGTTTTCATAAGATAAGCAATCTTTTTTTCTGGTTCTTGTTTTACGCACTTTGCCAAAAAACTTCGTTCGTTTGTTTGCAGTCTATGTTGATAAAGATAGGTTTGTTTGATAAACAAACTTATAGCAAGTATAAAAACAAAAACAGAGCTCAGTTTATAAATTAGTTTGTTTTTTATCTGGGCTAATAAATAGACAGCAATAATTGATAAAAAAGGCAAAATAAAAACAATATACCAATATATTTTGCTTTTGCTGATTATAAGCAGTGCCAGAAAAGGCACAAAAAACAAACTTAATAACTCAATGCTTTTAAGCTGATAAAATGTTCTTTTTAAATCTTTATTATTTAGTATGTTTCTGGCTAATTTATAAAATATTGTTGTAAAGCCTGCGGTGAACAGGATTGTTAAAATTTTTGAGTCGGTCCAGAGCAAATAAGGGTAGTAGAGAATACCTAAGTTGTTGCCAAAATGAGACTCAATAGGTTTGATAACTCTTTTGAAAATCTGATCGTAAAAATGAGCTTTTAGAAAATAATCTCCAAAGTTCAGATAAGCGTAGATGTACCATAGACTTGCTAAAAACACCTGAAGCAATAGCCGAAGAGCAAAGTTAAGCAGTTTTTTTAATGTTATATTTTTGTTTTTGTGAAAAAAATAAATAATCTCAAAGACTAGGGGAAAAAAGCCTACTAAAGATTTTGACCAAACTCCAAAGACTAAAAACAAAGTTTTGATCCAAAATTTGTCTATAAAATAAACATATCCTATCCAAGAAAGCCCAATAATAATATCTGTATTTAATATGCTCGATCGTTCAATATAGTTTTTTGAGCTTACTAGCAGTAATACTGCAAGTATGGCTAACTGTTTGTTCTTAATTGTCTTTAAGGTTAGTTTATAAGTTAATAAGATTACAATAAAAGAAAAAAAGGTTATTATTAATCGCGCCGCTGTTTCTGAGTAGTTGAAAACTTTTAATGCAGCGGCTGTTATCAGATGCAGTAAAGGAGGCTTGTTCAGCCATATTTCTCCATTAAATGTTGTCTTGATTGTCTTGTTTTCTATAATTTCTTTAGACACCTGAGCATAGATGCCTTCATCCCAGTCATAAAAAGGTTGATTAGTTAGCTTAATTGTTCTAATTACTAGACCTAAAAAAATAAAGATAATTAACCAAATAAATATAATTTTTCTGTTAATCTTCTGATTTTTAAAAATATTTAACATTCTTTAATTACTGTTGTCTATTAGTTGTAATAAAGTAGTTCTCTCGTTTGAGTTTGGTTTTTTATATTGTTTTAATAGTCTTGCTGACCAGTCTTCTGGTATCTCTTTAGTGTAGACCAGAACTATGAAAACATAGTTGTCTTTCAATTTGTCTTGGTTTTCAAGTATAGATTCTTTATTAAAAGGCCAGTAGCCTTTTATGCTGATGTTTTTATCGTTTGGTTTTTTTAAAGCCTCCAGCTGATCTCCTACTACGCCAAAGTTGCCTTCAGCCAAGATTATTACAGGTTTTTCTTTTGCCTTTTCTCTGGCAAAGTCAAGAATATCTGTCAATCCCCAGCCTGCGGTTGAGCCTGTTAGATACTGTCCTTTATCTATCTGAGGGAAAGGAATGTTTTTTTGGTCAAATAAGATAGCATAATCAAACCTTAAGACCTGAAAGATAAATATAAACAAAACTGCAAATTTAATGTAAGCAAATCGTTTAAATAAAGATTTCTCACTTAAATAAAAAGCTGAAGGTATTAGCAATAACCCTGCTGTAAACAATAGGTATCTAGGAAATAATACTTTTGCAAAAAAAGCAATAGCAGTAATTGGAATAAATAACCAGATTAGCAAGTAGAAAAATAAGCCTTTATCTTTTTGAAACAACTTTATAAATCCAAGAATAACAAAAAAAGCAAAAGCAACGGTTGTTTCTGAAAAGATAAAGTAAGGAATTAATCTTATATTAGTAGGAAAACGGGAAAAAGGGTTCTGCAAAAACTCTTCAAAACTCATTACAAAAGTGAGATTTTTTTGAGATACAAAATGGAAAAAGGGCGATAATCTTTGAATATTATAGATTATTAGAGCAACAACTGCAGCTGATGAGATTAGTATATAATAATTGATTGTTTTTTTAATAAACTTATTTTTAGTCTTTGAAAAGAGATGATTAATACCTAGCACAGGTGCTGTAAAAGCGCTTATTAAAGCCAGTCTTAGAGAAGACTTTGCCAACATAAAAAAACCTGCAGCTAAACCAAAGATTAAACTTGAATCAATTCTCTGCGTCTTCCAAATTAACAAAGATAAAAAAAACAGCCAAATAAAGCCTGCGTTTACCATAGAGTCAGCCAGAGCCATACGGTCGTAGAATAAAAAGTAGGGTGTTGCTGTATAAAGAGTACTACCTAAATAGGCAGTTTTTTTGTCAAACAGATAAAACAAACAAAAAAAAATTCCGATTAAACTTAGGCTTCCTGAAAGAACACCAAATAGCCTGCCTGCTAGCAAAGGGTTTTCAGGAAAAAGTTTTAAAAAAGGAATTGTTAGCCAAGTCTGCAAAGGTTGTCTGCCGTCTGTTAAGGAAATAAATCTCCAGTTGGCGTCTTGCCAGGCAGTTTTAGCCCAGCGGATGTAGATGCCTTCATCACCAAAGATTGGCAGATCGGTAAGATTGGTTAATCTGGTAAAGAAAAAGAGCGTTAGTATTGCTGTTATGATCAATAGATCTTTTAGCCCAAACTGTTTTTTTATAAAATTTATGATTTTGAAAACATCAAGCATAACCTTAATTTTACAAAATTTTTTCTGAACAAAATGTTTTTTTAAAAAAACTATTGAAAAATAAGGGTTTGTGATATGTTATAGGACAAAGTGTTTTCTCGAGAAAGTCTTGAGAAGGCTATTGTTCACAAGTTAAACTCTTCCACTCTTGGCCTTCTTATGTTGGCTTCTTTTTTTTGCAGGCTTGCGGCAGCTTTGTTTATAGTAATTCCAGAAGAATGCGCTTTTCAGGTGTTAGTTATAGATATTTTTAATGAATTTGATCCCAATTTGTTAAATTCTAATTTGTTAAATTACGTTGATAAAGAGGCAGTATCAAAATTGAATTTGTCGCCTGTTGAGTTGAGGAAACGAATTATTAGGAAGTTTTTAGACTCTTTAGAACAAGATCCGAAAAATAAACCTGAGGTAGTAAGGTTTCTATTATTTGCCTATCAGGGACACGGTGAGTTTGTTTTAAATTCGTTTCAATCTGTTTCTGGCGATCTTAGGTGTGTTTCTACTGTTGAGTTGTCTAGAGCTGTTGATACTATCTCTTTTGATATTAACAAGACTAATGATGAAAGAAGGATAACGCTAGTACTTAATATTGATCCTAAAAGATAATTAACATTCTAAAGCAGTATTATGCTCAGGTGAATGTAATTAATATGAGTTTACAAGTGGGTAAGCTGAAGGCTGAGATTATTGAACAAAAAAGCATAGATAGAATTGATGTTATTTATTATCCACCTTATGATAAAGGTAATCCTGATGGTTTCTCAAATCTGCTGGCATTGGTTAATATAGCAGAAAGTTTTCCAGATAAGATTTTTGTAGCTGCAGGAGGAAATTTGGGAGATAATTTTTGTGACCTAAAAACTGATCTGCAAAAACAAGGCAATTGGCCTAATAACTTAATTTTAGTAACAAGCAGACCAAGAAGAATCATCGATAGACCTGAGGTAGGTTCGGACTTTGTTATAGACACAATAAGTTTTGGAATTGCTCCAGATAAATCTTCCAGTTCAGCTGCAGCAGCTATAGCTACAGCAATTATCCAAAGACTATTAAAGTAACAACCTGATTTTCTGTTGAGTGATTAAGAAAAAGATTGTTACAGTTAAGTAATGGAGTATATGTCTTAAGAGATGAGACTGGGCAAGTATTGGAAGTTGTTCCTATTATTTATAATAATAAGAGATTGTTTGGTTTTGATTGATTAGAAATATATTTTATAATACTAAATATGAAAAACTGTATATTTTGTAAGATAGTTCAGGGTGAGATCCCGTGTTATAAAATTTATGAGGATGATAAGTTTTTAGCCTTTTTGGATATTAATCCACGGGTTGAGGGCCATACGCTTCTTATTCCTAAAAAACATTATCGCTGGGTTTATGATGTGCCTGAGTTTGGAGAGTACTGGGAGACTGCAAAAAAAATCGCCTTAGCCTCAAAAACAGCTTTGTCAGCAGAGTTTGTAAGTTTTGCTACCCATGGACTTGAAGTTGCTCATGCTCATATCCATATTTTGCCAAGACAAAAAGGTGAGTATGAGTTTTTACCCAATAAAAAAGAACTGTCAAAGCCTCAGTTTGCCAAAATAGCAGAGATTATAATGCAAAATTTAAATGAGTAGATCCTTTTTGGTTATACTGTATTAAAGTCATAGTGAAATTTTTGGGAAAACCTTTTATTATAAAAAAATGAAGTTTATACTTTGGCATTCTCCAGATCTAAAAGAAAAAAACAAGGTTTTTTTTACGATTTTTTTAAGGAGTTTTTCTTTTTTTTATCTGTTAAGTTTTATGACGCCTTTAATTTATAACTCAAACTTAGCTTTCGGAGAAAAGTTTGCTTTGTCTTTTACTTTATTAATTGTTTTGCTTTATGCCTTGACTGCTTTTTTTGCTGTGCCTTTTTTGTTTTTAACCTACAAATATTTTGGTTTAAGAGGAGGGTTGATTATTGGTGTTTTAACAAGCATTGTTTTGTTTGTTCTGCTTGAGTTTAAACAGTTTTTACTTTTAGCTGTTGTTTACTCGGTTGAGAGCTTGTTTTGGTGGTCAAGTTACTATGCTTTATTTATTGCTGTAGAGGGAAAAAGACATCTGGGTCAGTTAATCGGCAAGGATATGTTTTTGCGTACAGTAGGTGTTTCTTTTTCTCCTTTGCTTGCTGGTTTAATACTAAATAATATTCCAGATCTGTACTATTTAATTGGCATTCTTTTATTGTTGTTGGTTCTGCTCTTGGTTTTTAGTTTTAAACCTCATAGGGTTTATAATGACATTAAGATTAGAGATCTTGCTTTAACCTGTTACAGCAATAAAAAAGATTTTTTTATTTATCTGATCTTTGGTTTTGAAAACGGGCTGTTTATCTTTATTTGGCCATTGCTTTTATATACTGCGTTAAATAATTTTTCGTCTGTTGGTTTTTTGTTGTTTGTGGTATCTTTGTTTTCTGGTTTTATTGTTTATTTGTTGGGTAAATATCTTGATAGGTATAAAGACTTAAGCGCTAAGTTAGAGTCTCTGGGATTGCTGGCTTTTGCTGTTAGTTGGCTGGGAAAGTTTTTTTGTTTAGAGCCCATTGCTTTTGGTGTTTTTGATATTGTCAGAAGGTTTTTTGATGGATTTGTAAACCTGCCGTTACTGCGTTTGGCCTTTAGCAAGGCATATTCTAACGATATAAACAAAACAGTTGCTTATGTTGTTTTTAGGGAGTTGGCTTTAAACTCTGGAATTATAGCAATGTGTATCGTTGGTTTAATCTTTGTTTATTTAGGCATTAGTCTTTGGTGGCTTTTAGTTTTAGCTGGTTTATTAATATTGTTGAGTAATAACTTTATTCAAAATTTTTTTATTACTCAAGGATAATCAATACCTCCGGGCTTAAAAGGATGACATTTTAGCAGTCTTTTAATTGATTTTTTAATGCCTTGTTTTATCCCGTATTTTTCAATTGCTAAGTAGGCGTATTCAGAACAGCTTGGACTAAATCTACAAAGGCCAGACGGAAAAAAAACTTTTACAACAGGGTAAAACAGCCTTATGATAAACTGATAGCTCCTTATGGCAAGCAATAAAATCTTTTTTATGCATCTGTTCATTTTTAGCCTTTGTTTAGAGTTGTTAAAAACTCTGCATTGGTTTTTGTTTTGGCTAATTTTTCTATCAGCACCTTAAGTCTTTCTTCAGGGTCAAGCAAAGACAGCATTCTTCTCAGGGTTGCTATCTTTGTCAGCTCTTCTGGTGTCTGCAAAAGTTCTTCTTTTCTTGTGCCTGACTTTTCTACATCAATTGCTGGAAAGATTCTTTTTTCAGCAAATTTTCTGTCTAGATGAATCTCCATATTGCCAGTGCCTTTAAATTCTTCGTAGATCAAGTCATCCATTCTTGATTCAGTACCAATCAGGGCAGTGCCAATTATAGTTAAACTCCCGCCTTCTTCACAGTTTCTGGCTGCTCCTAAGAACTTTTTGGCAGGGTAAAGAGCTGCAGGATCCAATCCTCCAGATAAAGATCTGCCTGTATTGCCTGCTGTTAGGTTATAAGCTCTGGCAAGCCTTGTGATTGAGTCAAGCAGGATTATTACATCTTTGCCCATTTCTACGAGTCTTTTTGCTCTTTCCAAAGCTAAGTTGGCAACTCTAATCTGGTATTTTGGATTTTCATCAAAATGAGATGCAGCTACCTCTCCTTTTATTACTCTTGAGAGTTCTGTTACTTCTTCCGGTCTTTCGCCAATTAGTATGGCTATGATATGAGCTGAAGGGTGATTCTCTGCGATTGCTGCTGCCACTTCTTTAAGCAGTGTTGTTTTTCCAGCTTTAGGCTGGGAGACAATTAATCCTCTTTGGCCAAAGCCAATGGGTGATAATAAATCTATAATTCTGGTAGAGATTATCTCGGGTTTTGTTTCAAGCTTTATTTTTCTGTTGGGATGAATCGATGTAAGATTGTCAAAGTATGGTCTTTGTCTGCTTTGTTCTTCGTTCATCTCAACTTCATTAATTTTTTTTATCAACAGCAGGCTGTTGAATCTTTCGCCTTCTTTTGGCGGACGAGCTAAACCTTCTATTTCATCGCCTTTTCTTAACCAAAATCTTCTGATTTGTGAGTTGGATAAATAAACATCTTTGTCTGGGTTTATGCCGTAGTTTGCTCTTAAAAATCCGTACTTATTAAAGGTAATATCTAAGATGCCTTTGGTGGGGTAGCTTATCTTTAAGTCTTCTTCTAATCTTTTTTGTTTTTCATCTATATTGTTTTCTTTTGGTTCTGTATTTAAGTCTTTTGGTTGTGGTTCTGGTTTGATTTCTTCGTCTAAAAGACTGGAGGTAATCAAATCAACCTCATCTGGTTGCTGATCGGTTTTTTTGTTTGTCATAGGAATAATTAATTTGTAAAAATAAAAAAGCTGTTTGTTTCACTTCGTCTTTTCATTATTCAGTTATATTTAAGTATTTAAACTATAGTTTCTTGTTTTGAGAAGTTAGAAACTTAAATCTTAACTAATTATATTACAGTTTTTAGTAAATGCAAATCTTTTTTAAAACCCTTCCGATGGGTGATTTTAAGGCTTTTCTCCAATGCTCAACGGGAAAGGGCTTTTCAAAAGTACTGCTTTTGAAACAGACCCTTCTTTCTCCAGCCTGGGCTGGAGTTACCCTAAGCTTGGATTTCGTCAAGAAAAGCCCTTTAAAGTGTCGCCCATCAGAAGGGGTAATTAGAGTATATCATAATTTTTTTGTTTTAAAAATTAAGTGATATATTATTGTTATAATAAATTTATGGTTAAACAAACTTTTTTTATACTGTTTGGTTTGGTTTTTGTTATCGTTTCTTTTATCTCAGGCGTTAAGTACGGCAGAAGCATTGAGTTTGATGAAAGTTTGTTAAAGACATTAGCTAAGATTGAGTCTGATTTAAACAAAGAGGCTGATCCTAATTATAGTTTCAGCAGTTTTAAAATGATTGATCTTAAAAACTGTGATCTTAAAATACTTGTGCCCGATGAAGCAGATATTTCAGCAAAAGAGGAGGCAGCAATAGTTTCTTTTAATAACAAGGAGTTGTTTCAGATAACTTGTTTTAAGGTTGAGCATAACCTGAATATTAAAACTAATACTGAGATCTCTTTTAACTCAGCTGTTGTGCCTGCCGGAGATTTTGGGGAGTTTGTTATCTTCAGCTATAAGCATCCTAATAAAAATATCTGGTATCAATTTAAAGCAGATAAAAAAGTTTTTCCTCTGCTGAATGCTGTTGAGTTTCTATGAAGATCGTTTATTTTGGCTCACCAGATTTTTCAGCCGAACTACTGGAGTCTTTAGTTGGCTCTTATGATATTTTAGCTGTTGCAACTCAGTCCAGAAAGCCTGTTGGCAGGGGGTTAAGACCAAAGCCTACTGCTGTTGGTAAGACTGCTCAAAAAAATAAAATTGTTGTCTTTGAGGTGTTAAACAAGTCTGATCTGTTGCTAAACAAGATTAAATCAATTCTTAAACAAGCTGATTTTGCTTTAGTTTATGCTTTTGGCTTAATTATTCCTGAAGAGGTTTTGTCTTTACCCAGGTACGGTTTTTTTAATGTTCATCCTTCTCTTCTGCCTAAGTTTCGGGGTCCTTCACCAGTGGTTTACCCATTAGCTTTAGGTGAAGACCAAACAGGTGTTTCTATAATCAAAATGGATAAGTATATGGATCATGGGCCTTTAATCTTTCAAGAAAAGATTAAGATATCAAAAAATGATTTTGCCAGTGATGTTTTGGCTAGGTTGAATAAAATTACTGAGCGTTTTTTCTCAGATCTTTTACATAAAAACCTAAATGATCTTAAATTTTTTGAACAAAATCATAGCCTTGCAACATATACAAGGCTGTTAAGCAGATCTGACGGCTATGTTCCTTTATCGCACCTTGAGGCTCTGCATAAATCTAGAGATCAAAACAAACCATTGTCTTTTTTGCCTAATTTTTTACAGGAGTATCTGCTTAAGTATCAGGAAAATCTAGGAAGATACTATGGTTTATACTCTTTGTTTAGAGCCTTGCATCCTTGGCCGGGGCTGTTTACCTTTGTGGGAAAAGAAAAAAAACGGTTAAAGATTCTTGATGTCTCTAAGGATAATAAAATAACTAAAGTTCAGTTAGAAGGAAAACCTGCAGCAACCATACACAATTTTCTCCAGTATCTTAAGAATTTTTATTAGCAGTTCTATCAGGTTTTATATTGTTTATTATGAAAGATAAGTTGTGTTTAAAATTGATTTTTTAGCAATTACTTGACAAATCTGCTAACCAGTTGTATACTAGGTTTTGTATGAGAGCGTATTATGAACCACCTACAGATCAGAAAAATCCGTTAGAGGAGTTTACTGTAAATCTGACTGAGTTGGCAAAAAAAGGCAAGCTTGATCCTGTTATTGGCAGAGATCAGGAGATTAGAAGAGTAATGCAGATTTTGTCCCGCAGGACTAAGAATAACCCTGTTTTGCTCGGAGATCCGGGGGTTGGTAAAACAGCTATAGTTGAAGGTTTAGCTCAAAGAATAGTTAATGGCGATGTGCCTTATACCTTAAAAGATAAACAGGTTTTAAGCCTTGACCTGACAGCTTTGATTGCTGGTTCTGCCTATAGAGGCGAGTTTGAGAGACGGATTAAATCATTATTAAAAGAAATTGAAAAATCTGAGGGCAAGTATATTTTATTTATAGATGAACTGCATACCATTATAGGAGCTGGCTCTGCTGAAGGAGCAAGCGATGCTGCAAATATCCTAAAGCCATCATTAGCTAGAGGTTTGCTCAGAGCAATAGGAGCGACAACAGTAAACGAGTATAGGAAGTATATTGAAAAAGATCCTGCTTTGGAAAGAAGGTTCCAGCCTGTTTTTGTAGACGAGCCTTCTGCAGAGGATACTTTGTCTATTTTAAGAGGTATTAAAGAAAAGTATGAGGTGCATCATGGTATTAAGATCTCTGATTCTGCCTTAATAGCTGCTGTTAATTTGTCAATAAGATACATTACAGATAGATTTTTGCCTGACAAGGCTATTGATCTGGTAGATGAGGCAGCTGCGGCAGTAAAGATAGAGGTTGAGTCTATGCCTGCGGTTTTAGATGAGATGAAAAGAAAAATTACACAGTTGGAGATTGAGATTGCAG
Source organism: Patescibacteria group bacterium (assembly GCA_026004435.1). Classification (GTDB taxonomy): domain Bacteria; phylum Patescibacteriota; class Microgenomatia; order UBA1406; family GWC2-37-13; genus BPJC01. The sequence continues at coordinate 71,425 of BPJD01000002.1, forward strand.
CTTTGAAAAAAGATAAAGAAGCCGGACCTAAACAGGCTCAGTTAGAACAAGAAAAGAATAACCTCCAAAAAGAGTTTGATCAGCTTTATGAAAAATGGGAAAAGCAAAAGAAGATTATCTCAGAGCTTCAGCGGGTAAGAGTAGAGTTAGACAACCTTCAGGCTGAGCTTGAAAAAGCTGAGCGTGAGGCTTTGCTTGATAAGGCTGCTGAGATTAAGTATGGCAAAATGCCTGAGCTTCAAAAAAAACTGTCTGATCTTGAGAAAGACTGGGCAAAGATTCCAGCAGAAGAAAGACTTATAAAAGAACAGGTTACAGAAGAGGATATTGCTCAGATTGTTTCTCGCTGGACAGGTATTCCAGTTACAAGACTGTTAAGGTCTGAGGCTGAAAAACTTACTCATTTGGAAAATGAATTAAGATCAAGAGTTGTTGGTCAGGACCATGCTTTGCAGAGAATTGCAAGAGCTATAAGAAGATCAAGAGCTGGCTTGTCTGAAGAGAATAGGCCGATTGGTTCCTTTATCTTCTTAGGCCCAACAGGCGTAGGAAAAACAGAAACAGCCAAGGCTTTGGCTTGGTCGTTGTTTAATGATGAAAAAGCCTTAATTAGAATTGATATGAGCGAGTATCAGGAAGCTCATACAGTAGCCAGACTTATAGGCGCTCCGCCAGGATATATTGGTTATGATGAGGGTGGGCAGTTGACAGAGGCTGTCAGAAGAAAACCATACTCAGTAATTCTATTTGATGAAATAGAAAAGGCTCACCCAAGAGTCTTTAATATTTTTCTGCAGATTTTAGACGATGGCCGACTTACTGATGGACAAGGCAGAACAGTCAATTTTCAGAATACAGTGATTATAATGACCTCTAATCTTGGCAGTGAGTATTATAAAGAGTCCAAAGACTTTAAGGAGATCGAAAAAAAAGTGTTGGAGAAGGTTTACTCATTTTTTAGACCAGAGTTTATCAATAGAGTTGATTCTTTGGTTGTCTTTAATGCTTTACAAAAATCAATGATAGATGAGATCTTAAAGATTCAGTTTGAAAGAGTAAAACAAAGACTCAAAAAGCAGAATATAGAGGTTCAGCTGTCTCCAGCTGCTGTCACTTATCTTAAGACAGCTGGTTTTGATCCGGTTTTTGGCGCTCGTCCACTAAGAAGGCTTTTAGAAGAAGTTGTGGTAGATGAGATTGCTTATCAGATTATAGAAGGAAAGATTAAACCAGGAGACAAAATAGTCGTAGATTATCAGGAAAATAAAACAGTAATAACTAAGAAAAAAACAATTAACTAAAGAAACTGCTGGTGCTTAGCCTGCTTTGCTTTTTTTAACATAACTCTTGACAAAGTCATTATATACCTTATACTGGTATTAGGTATATAAATTTATGATTAAAACTATGGATAACAAAAGGTTGACCCAAAGATTAAATAGAATAATAGGACAGCTTAAAGGTATTGAGAAAATGATAAATCAGGATAGAAGTTGCGATGAGATTGTGACTCAGATAAATGCTGTTAAGCGCGCTATAAACGGCTTTGCTAAAGAGTTCTTAGTCTCAGGTTTTTGTGCTAGGCTTAATAATGTGAAAGATCAAGAGGAGTTGAAAAGAGCCTTAGAAAAAGCTGTAGATCTTTAGTTGTAATTTTGTGTACAATTTGTGGATAACTATGAAAAATAAAAAAATAGGCATAATCGGAGGAGGCCCGGCTGGATTAACTGCTGGTTTGTATGCAGTTAGAGCTGGTTTTAATACTACTGTATTTGCTGGTATGCCTGCCGGAGGCCAGCTAATGCTTACCTCAGAGGTGGAGAACTTTCCGGGTTTTCGTTCCATTTTAGGACCTGAGTTGATTGCAAAAATCACTGATCAGGTAAAAAGTTTTGGAGCAAATATCATTGAAAAAAATATTGTTCAAGTTTTGTTCACAGAAAAACCATTTGAGTTGATAGACAATGATAGTGTTAAGTATTACTTTGATGCTGTTATTATAGCTGTTGGAGCCAAGGCTAAGTGGCTGGGGTTGGAATCAGAGCAAAGGCTTATTGGCAAAGGCGTGTCTGCCTGCGCTGTTTGTGATGGCTTTTTTTTTAAAGACAAAACTGTTGCTGTTGTCGGCGGTGGTGATACTGCTATGGAAGAGGCTTTAACCTTAACTAAGTTTGCAAAAAAAGTGTTTATAATTCACAGACGCAATAAGTTTAGAGCTTCGCAGATAATGCAGGATAGGGTTTTTGCCAATGACAAAATTGAAGTTATCTGGAACTCTGAGGTAAAAGAGGTGTTGGGAGAGTCTAAAGTAGAGGGAGTTGTTTTGGCTCAAACCGCATCTGGCAAGACCACAGAACAAGAGTTAAGTATAGACGGTTTGTTTGTTGCTATTGGTCATAAGCCTGATACCGATATTTTTCAGGATCAGATTGAGCTTGATGAAAAAGGGTATATCATAAATTCAGATAGGCTGGCTTATGAAATGTTGTTGGGTGAAAGCTCTAGTTCAGTAATTAGTAGATCAGAGCTTCAGCGATTAAAATCTATTTGGAGCAAGGGGCAGTTTAAGTATCGAACCTCAACTTCAGTTGCAGGAGTTTTCAGCGCTGGAGACTGCGTTGATTTCATCTATAGACAGGCCAGCACAGCTGTTGGTATGGGTACAATGAGCGCTCTGGATGCGGAAAGATTTTTAGAGGAGTAAATAACAATAAAGTTATAATTTTTTCTAACTAATATGTGGCAGGAAGTTCAGAATCTAATTAAAACCTCAGGTAACAGAGTTAAAGCAGACTCAAGTCTGCTGGAGCAGTTGTTAGAGCCTGATTTTGCCTATGAGTTTGCCATACCTGTTTATATGGATAATGGCAAAATAAAAGTGTTTAAGGGGTTCAGAGTTCAGCATAACAACTGGAAAGGTCCTTATAAAGGCGGAATAAGATTTCATACGGGCGTAAATCTTGATGAAGTTAAGATGTTGTCAGGATTAATGACTTTAAAAAATTCTTTAGTAGATCTTCCGTTTGGTGGAGCTAAAGGAGGAGTTGTGGTTGATCCTCATACTTTATCTGAGCGGGAGTTGGAGTTGTTGTCTAGAGGTTATGTTGATAAAGTTTACAACTTCATTGGACCGGATAAAGATGTCCCTGCTCCTGATGTGAATACCAATCCTAAGATTTTAGGCTGGATGCAGGATGAGTACGAGAGAATAACCCAAAAAAAGGAGTTCTCTGCTTTTACAGGAAAACCCATTGAGTTCGGGGGCAGTTACGGCAGGGAAGAGGCTACAGGCTTTGGAGGAGTTGTTGTGTTAAAAGCTTTAATAGATCAATTGGATTTATTTAAAAATAAAGATAAGATAAGTATTGCAGTACAAGGTTATGGCAATGTTGGCTATTATTTTGCTAAGTTTGCTGTGGATGAAGGTTTCAAGGTTGTTTCGGTTGCAGACAGTAGGGGGTATATTTATGTTGAGCAAGGAATAGACCCTGTTGCCACATTAAACTGCAAAAGAGAAAAAGGCTCGGTTGCTGGTTGTTACTGTGTTGGCTCTGTTTGCGACCTTAAGTTTGGAAAAAATATAACAGCTGAGGAGTTTTTTAGTTTAGATGTAGATGTGCTTGTACCAGCCGCCTTGGAAAACGCTATAAATGAATCAAATATGCAAAATATAAAAGCCAAAATTATTGTTGAGATGGCTAACTCAGCATTAACAAAATCAGCCTTAGATTACCTTACCAGTAATGGGAAAATTATAGTTCCTGGCATCTTGGCAAACAGCGGAGGAGTTATTGGTTCATACTTTGAGTGGGTGCAGGGCAGATCAGGCTACTGGTGGAGCAAAGATAAGGTTTTGACCGGTATTGAAGAAAAACTGGTTAAGGCTGTATCTTATACAGCAGAGTATATGCTTAAGTCTAACTTAAGTCTAGTAGAGTCTTGTTATGATTTGGCTGTTAAGAATCTAATCAGGGCAAGAAAAAGCTTCAGATAATAATTGCTTTATCGTGTTGGTTGATGCAATTGGAGATGTTTGTTTTAAATATAGCAAGGCACACCAATAGATAAAATATTAGAACAATATTGTTAAACATTATCAATGTTTGAGAATGAAAATGTTTTTGTAGTCTTAAATTTTTTTTAAGATTTTTATTAATTTTAAAAAAATTTGATACAAACATATAAAAACAAGAAAGTTAGTTAGCCTCTTTTGTCTATAAATTAAAGATTATTTAAAAAATATCTCTAAAGAAAGACAATAATAATTAAAAGTTGATTAAACTATTTTTTGTATATCTGATTTATACAGCTACTTGAAAAAATTGAAAAATAAGTTTAATATTAAAAGTTATGGATAGTTTTGATTTAGAAAGTTTTAATAATTTAATTGTTAAAGCAAAAAAATATATAGCAGGAGCTGTTTTTCTGCTTTTTCCTTTATTTTTTCTGCCTGTTTTTAGAGATGCTTACAGTGTTTCAAAAAACTTGTTGGTTATTTATTCTGCTTTAGTTATCTTGGTTCTAGATTTTTTTTATCTGCTGTTAAACAGAAAGATGGTTTGGCATAAGACTAATCTTGATCTGCCTTTGTATTTGTTTTTGTTTAGCGCATTGTTGAGTTTAGTTATTATGACGCCAAATAAATGGCAGGCATTGTTTGTTTCGGTTGAGGCGTATGCGGTTTGGGTAGGCTGGGCTGTTTTGTTGTTCACAGCTGTTTATACCAACTTGGATACTATTAGGCTGGCTTTGATCTCGGCTTTTTTTGTTGCTGTAAATTTGTTTTTGTCGTTCGTTAATGTCTTTTCTAAAATTTCTCTGCCTGAACAGCTGGATTTTATTAAAAATAATTATTTTGTAATTACAGGTTCATATTTGGAGGCTCTGGTTTTGCTGGGATTTGTGTTTCTTTATTTGGTCTTTGGGTACATTTTTGGCTCTAAAAAAAGATCTTTGCGCAATAATAATCTCTTGCAGGCCGTGGAGTCTATTAGTTTGATAGTTTGTTTGATTGCTATAATCTTGGGAGTTTATAATATTTTAAATCCGGTTGAGGTAAATGGTGAACCTTTTAGGCTGATTTTGCCTCCATTTAGAACATCTTGGTATGCTGCTGTTGAGATACTAAAAGCTCCTCTAACTGCTGTTTTTGGTGTTGGTATTAATAATTTTTCCTCAATCTTTACGCAAGTTAAGACAATAGATTATAATTTGTCTGATCTTTGGATAGTCTCAAGTTTTAATCTTTCTGCTAGTTTCTTTTTGCATATCTTAACCACAACTGGAATTCTTGGTTTAGCTAGTTTTATCTTTTATCTTTCAAGATTGTATCAACAACTGATGAGCAAAAGTTCCAGATTAGTCTTTTTATTTTATGTGTTAGTTTTTGTATTCCTCATTTTACCTGTTACACCTATTGCTTTGTATCTGCTTTTTGTTTTGTCTGCTAAAGCAGGAGGCAAAACCGAGAAGTATGAGATTAATTTTGGAGAAATTCCATTAGTCTATATTTCAAGTATAGGAGTAAATTTAGCCTTTATTTTTGTTTCTTTTTACTATACTTTCAAGTATACAAGAGCTGAGCTTTATTTTTATCAGGGTATTAGAGCTTTAAATACGAACTCTGCTGTTGATGTGTTTGAGAATCATCGCAGGGCAATAATTGAGTTCCCTTATCTTGAGGCATTAAGAAGAAACTTTAGTCAGATTAATATGGCTTTGGCAGAGAATTATCTTAATCAGTTGGTTGAGGAAAATAAAAAAGACAAGCCAGATGAAGAGGCTGTTACTAATTTGAGAAACTCTTTAAATCAGGCTATTCAAGCAAGTATAGACGAGGCTAAAGCAGTAAGAGATTTAAACTATCAGAAAGCAGAGAACTGGGCATTTTTAGGCGGTATTTATCGTAATATTTTAAACTTAGCTCAAAATGCAGATGCTTGGGCTATTTCTTCTTATCAGAGAGCTGTCAAGCTTGATCCTTTAAATCCAAGTTATAAAATTGAGCTTGGAGGTTTGTTTTATGCCTTACAGCAGTATAATGATGCTGAAAGATTGTTTGAGTCTGCTATTGCCTCAAAGCCAAACTGGGCCAATGGTTACTACAACTTGGCTTGGGCGGCTTATCAGAGAAAGGATTTTGCTAAAGCAGTTAATGCTATGCAGAATGTTGTCTCTTTGCTGGAAAGCGATAGCAAAGCTAATAAAGAGTCTTTGGAAAAAGCTAAGAAAGAGCTTGAGGAGTTTAAAAAGCAGCTGTCGTCTGAAGAAGGCTCAGCCACCTCAGAGGCTGGTCTGCAGGAGCAGGGGCAAGAGCAGAATCAAGAACAGCTTCAGATCCCGACTCCTCCCCAACATGAGATAGATCAAAAGATTAATCTGCCAGAGTCGGCTTCTCCTCCTGATACAACTGAAGATAATCAGTAACTTTAGTTTTGCAGTTTGATATAATAATTTAACAGTGATAAAAGATACTTTAACTTTTTTTTCGCAGGTTAAGGAGTTTTCTAAATTCTTTGTTTTTTATATTTTTAACCGTTTGTATCAATTTGGTCTATTCTTTGAAGAAATTAAAAATATTCTTATAGCAATCTTAATTGCCAAAAGAGGAAAATACTCTATCACCTTTTTAAATACTGTGTTTTTTTTGATTGTTTTGGTAGTTTATTTTCTTTCTCCAGTAATTGCTGAGAATAATCCATTTAAGCAGGAAGATGAAATTTTAGCAAGAGATTTGTTAAGTTTTGAGTACAATCCTCAGGAAAACTCAGTTATAACAGATATCTCGGTTAAACCAAGGTCATCTGTGGTTAAGTATGTTGTTAGAGAAGGAGATACTTTGTCAAGTATTGCCAAAAAATTTAATATTGATGTCAACAGTATTAAGTGGGCTAATGATTTAAAAACAGATAGCATTAAGATTGGTCAGGAACTTGATATTCCTCCTGATGTTGGTATTGTTCATACTGTTGCCAAAGGTGAGACGATCTATACTATTGCCAAAAAATATAAGGTTGATGCTCAAAATATAGTTAATTTTCCGTTTAATGAGTTTTTAGATGATGATAGTTTTGCTTTGGCTGTTGGCCAGACGATCTTTGTTCCGGGAGGAGTTATAGAAGAAGCTCCAAGACCTGTTTATATAGCTGGTTCAACACAACAGACTGAGATTCAAGGAGGTCAGCCTGGGTCTGGCAGTTTTATTTGGCCAACCTCAGGTAGAATAACTCAGTATCCTGTGGCTTATCATATGGCTTTGGATATAGCAAATAGATCCGCGCCTGCTATTTTTTCAGCTGACTCTGGTGTTGTAATCTATGCTGGTTGTGTTGGCTATGGCTATGGTTGTCATATAATAATAGATCATCAAAACGGATACAGAACTTTGTATGCCCATCTTTCTAGAATCTATGTTAGTGTTGGCCAGTCTGTTGCCAAAGGCTCAACCATTGGCCAGATGGGGTCAACCGGAAGATCAACAGGCATTCATCTGCATTTTGAGGTCATAAGAAGCGGCATTAGGATCAATCCATTAAGTGTATTAAGATAAGTTTTTTCAATCTTGCAACTTGCTGTAGTTTTCTGTTATGATTAAATTAAGTTAATGGTTTTATTATGTCTGTATCAATAAATGATTTATTTAGACGAGCAATTAAAGAAGATGCTTCTGATCTTCATATTGTGCCTGGTTATAAACCTTATTTAAGAAAAAACAGTTTGTTGATTGAGTTAAAAGAGTTTCCTGAGTTAAGCAAGGATATATCTTTGCAGTTGTTGGTTGGAATTTTAAATCACAAACAAAGGCAGGAGCTTATTGATAACCATGAGATTGATTTTTCCTATGAGGCTGAAGGAGTAAGGTTTAGGGTTAATTATTACTTTACTAAAGGAGCTTTGGCTGGAGCTTTTAGGCTTATTCCAGTTGAGATAAAGTCTTTAGATCAACTGTCTTTGCCTGCTGAGCTTGAGAAGCTTACTAATTACACTCAGGGTTTAGTTTTGGTAACAGGTAGAACAGGTCAGGGAAAATCAACTACCTTGGCTTCTTTAATTAATCATATTAATATGCGCGAGCGCAAACATATTATAACTATTGAAGATCCAATTGAGTACATTTATCCTAAAAATTTGTCAATTATTACTCAAAGAGAGGTTTTTTCAGATACTTTAAGCTGGAAAAGAGCTTTAAGAGCAGTCTTAAGAGAGGATCCTGATATTGTATTGGTTGGTGAGATGCGTGATTATGAAACAATTAGCCTGGTTTTAACAATTGCAGAAACAGGTCATTTGGTTTTTTCAACTCTACATACATCTACAGCTCCAGAAACAATTAATCGTATTATCGATGTTTTTCCTCCTAGTCAGCAGAATCAGATTAGAACTCAGTTGGCAGAGAATTTAAAGGCTGTGGTTAGTCAGGTGTTAGTGCCAACGGTTGATTTAAAAAGCAGAGTGCCTGCTTTGGAGATTATGTATAATCCTCCTGCTGTTGCTAATACAATTAGAGAAGGAAAAATTCATTATCTGCAAAATATAATTGAAACATCAGAAAGAGAAGGTTTTATTCTGCTTGAGAAGTATTTGGCAAAACTCTACGCTGAAGGAAAAATAACCAGAGATGTTGCTCTTCAGCACTCTGTTAGAGACTCTGTGATTAGAAATTATATTAAATAAGTTATGCTGTATGAGGTAGAGGGTATTCAGGATGATAAAAGAGTTAAAAAGCGTTTTGAAGCAGAAAATGAGACTGATCTTAATAGAATTCTGTTAGATTATAACTTTGTGCCTTTAAAGATTAAGTCAATGACTAAAAAAGGATCTGTAATGGGGTTGTTTAATAAAATCAGTTTTGATGATATTGTTAACTTTACTAGACAGCTGGCAATGATGTTGAATGCTGGTTTGAGTTTAGTCGATTCTTTTAATATCTTAAAAAAACAGTCGTATAAAGAAAGTATGTTAAAGTTTTATGAGGATGTAGATAAAGATATAAAATCAGGTTTAAGTTTGTCAACTGCGCTTGGAAAATACAAAGGAACATTCTCCAGTGTTTATATTTCTTTAGTAAAAGCTGGAGAAGCCTCCGGCAAGATGTCTGATATCTTATTAAGATTGGCTGAAAATTTAGAGGAAAGTCAGGAGTTTCGGGGAATGCTTAAATCTGCGTTAATCTATCCTGTTTTAGTTGTTGTAGTTATGATTGCTGTAATATTTATAATGATTACATTTGTTATTCCCAAACTGCTTGATATATACAAAAATTTTCAGATGGATCTGCCAATAACAACCCAGATTTTAATGGTGGTTTCTGATTTCAGCAGTAAGTATTGGTATTTTATTATCATCTTGGTTGGCTTGGCTGTTTATATGTTTAAAAGTTATATAAAAACAGAACAAGGCAAATTAGCTTATGACAGTTTTCTTTTACGTCTGCCTTATATGGGTGATGTAATAGCCAAAGGTATATTAGTAGAGACTACTAGGACTTTAGCTATTTTAACTAGATCAGGTGTTTCTATTTTAGAGTCTCTTGATATTATTACTGAGACAACAGATAACCTTATTTATAAAAACGCTTTTAAAAGAATCTATGATCAGGTAAAAAAAGGTGTGTCCATAGGAGACGCAATGCAGATGGAAGAGATGTTTCCTCCGATGCTGGTTCAGATGGTAAAGGTAGGAGAGAATACAGGTCATTTAGACGATACCCTTGAAAGGGTTGCTAAATACTTTGAGATGGAGTCTAGAATAGCTATAAAAGCAATGACATCATTAATTGAACCTGCTATTTTAATAGTTTTAGCTTTGGGAGTGGGATTCTTGGTTATTTCTGTTATTACGCCGATTTATAATCTGACTTCTGCCTTTTAGTAATATTTTAAGATTAGGCATAAAAAAAGTACTGTATTTTTTTAATTGCAAAGATTGGTTTTTTTTCGTATTATAAATTAATATGTATTCATTAAATCAGAATGATTTAATAAATAATCTTCTGCAGGAAGGTCTCGATGCCAGATTGTTGGAAAATGCCAGACTAGAGTCTTTAAAGAAAGATATTGATCTTGATGAGTATTTGTTGTCAAGTTCAGATTTTGATAAGCAAAAGGTTTTGCAGGCAATAGCCAAAACAATGGGCACTACTTATGTAGATGTTGATGAGATGGCAAGCGATCCGCAAGCCATAGCCTTTGTTCCTGAGATTATTGCCAGAAAGTATGAGTTGTTGCCTGTTAAGTATAATCAGTCTAATGATGAGATTGTTATTGCTGTAACTGATCCTTTAAATTTATCCTTAAAAGACTTTTTGGAGAAAAAAACCGGAAAAAGAATTAAGTTTGTTTTAGCTGATAAGGAAAAGATAAACTCTAAAATAGATATGTCATACAGCCAGAGAATTTCTCCGGAAGTCTTGGCTGCTCTAAAAGAAGTTGAGGGTGAGTCTGTAGATGTAAATGTACAAAAAAAGGTTGAGACAGTCAATAGAGAAGCGCCTATAGCCCGTATTGTCAATATGATTTTAGAGTTTGCTGTAAAAAGTAGAGCGTCTGATGTGCATATTGAGCCATTGGAAGACAGAACTCGCGTTCGTTATAGAATAGATGGTATTTTGACTGAGAAATTAGTTTTGCCTAGAAGTATTCATTCTGCTTTGGTTTCTCGTATCAAGATTCTTTCAGATATGAAGATCGATGAGAAAAGAGTTCCTCAAGATGGCAGGTTTGCTTTTTCTTTAGGTTCTGAAGAAGTAGATTTGCGTGTGTCAACTTTGCCGTCAGTTCACGGTGAAAAAGTAGTTATGAGACTTTTGAAAAAAACAGGAGGTATACCAGATTTGCCTGCATTAGGTTGGAGAGGACCACAGTTAAAATTAGTTGAGGAAGCAATTAGAAAACCTTATGGCATAATTTTGGTTACAGGTCCTACAGGTTCAGGTAAGACAACAACATTGTATTCTGTGTTAAACAGGCTGAATAAACCAACAGTTAATATTGTTACATTGGAAGATCCAGTTGAGTATCAGATTCCAGGCATTACACAAGTTCAGGTCAATCCTCAGGCTGGTTTAACATTCGCCAATGGATTACGGGCATTTTTGCGACAAGATCCAGATATTATTTTGGTAGGAGAGATTAGAGACAAAGAAACAACGCTATTAGCTATACAAGCCGCTTTAACAGGCCATTTAGTTTTTTCAACTTTACACACCAATGATTCAGCAACAGCAATTCCTCGTTTGTTGGATTTAGGAGCTGAGCCTTTTCTAGTCGCGTCTGTGTTGGAAATATCGATTGCTCAAAGAATTGTTCGTAGAGTTTGCGAGGATTGTAAAGAAGAGTATGAGCCTAAACAAGAGATCATAGATAACATAAAAACAGTTTTAGGAGATCTGTTACCAAAAAAATATCAAGATGGAACTGAAAAAATAAAACTAACTAGAGGAAAAGGTTGTAAAGAGTGTGGGGATACTGGTTATAGAGGTAGAATTGGTATTTTTGAAGTTTTAAAGGTAACTCCTGAGGTTACGAATTTAATACTAAATCACTCTGCTTCTGAAGATATTATGAAGGTTGCTAAATCCCAAGGAATGATGGAGATGATACAAGATGGTTACTTAAAGGCTCTTGACGGATTAACCACTATTGAGGAGGTTTTAAGAGTTTCAGAAGCTTAAATTGGAGATTTAATTATTAATTTTTAGTTCTTAATTCTTAGTTCTTAATCAAATTATAACTATTAATTCTTAATTACTAAACAGTTTAAAAATTAAAAATTAAACATTAGCAATTGAATATGAACTAGAAATTTAGAAATTAGAAATTAGAAACAAATCATTTTTAATTGATAATTAACCAATTGAATTTAACTTCTTTATTATTCTTTTCAGTTATATAAACCTCAAAGTAGCCTTCTTCTTGTTTTGATACTGTCAGTTGTCCTTTAAGCTCTGCTGAGTTAGGAGTTAGGTAAATCAATGAATTGCTGTTAGCTTTATTAGAGTAGATTCTTACTGTTTGGCTGTTTTCAGGTATTATGCCAATACCAGCTGTTTGGTTTTCTGTAAGTATCTGCGCTGATTCTGTTGATAAAGGATCTATAGTATCTGCCAAAATAAAGTTTGCAGAGTCACTGGCTGGGATATATTTTTCTAATCTAATCTCATTAAATTTGGCACTGCCTTGATTGTCAATGCTGGCTACTTCTTGATCTTGGCTATTTTTAATACTTAATTTATTCTCATTTCCATTTAGCTTAATTGTTAAGTTTTGGTCTGGTTTTGACTCCAAAGATTCAGTTTTGATGCCTTTGGCTATTATAACACCTGTTGTTGTAATATCACCGTTTTTGCTTATTGCTACTTGATTGTCAAAAAAGACAATTCTTTTTTCAGCTGTTAGGTTAAGTTCTTCGTTTATCGTCATTATTTTGTTTTGTTCAATGTAGATGTTATTTACAGCCAAAGAGTTTAAAGCTATAAGGTTGGTGGTAGTTATAGTGTTTTTGGCATTTAGATAATTTGTGTTTATGAAATCAGCTTTTAGCTCTGGATTTAATTTTTGGTAATACCCAACATCAGGTAGGCTAGAGTTGTTGACATCAGCTAGTAGTTGTTGAATCTCATTTATTCTTTCATAGAGTGGTTTGTCGTCTTCGTTAGTGCTTTGGTTATTGTTGTCATTGCTTATGATCTGGTTTAATCTTTGTTCTATCTGATTGATCTGTGTTTGAATGTTTTCTGCTTCGATTTTTTTAGCTTTTAAAGTGTCTGTTTGCACTTCTTTGGCAGTTATCGTTCCGCTAAAACTTGCGTTGCCATTGCCATCTATTACGACTGTGTTTTTACCATCAAAGTTGTTTAATATCAGTTGGGATAATTTGCCTTTGTTAGTATCTGATTTTAATTTCAGATCACCAGTTATCGTTGTCTTTTTCTCGTCTGTATTAAACTCTGCCACCGTTTGATTATTTGTGTCTGTTATTTGTATTTTGGAGTTTTCTGTTGTTGTTCTTATTTTAGAGTCTTTATTAGTTAGATTAAGTTGACCAGTCTCTACTACTGGTGATATAAAATTATCAGAGGTGTTTATAACTCTTTGGTTGGCCAAGTAATTACTTATTCTTTCATCTATGTAATCTGATAATTTCTTGCCAGCTATAGTTAAGTTGTCTGTAGTTAAATGAAGATTTTCAGCTACAATAGATTTTGTCAGCAGGGCATTGTTTACGATCAAATTTTCTGTTTCTATAAGTCCAGCTTTTATATTGGCAGTAATTACTTTAGCAAATCCACTGATTCTTGTGATTGTGTCTCCTGTTATTGTTTTCAGATTATATAGCTTGGATTTTAAGTTAGAGACTTGGTTTTGATAATTTAAACTGGAGTTGTAAGTATATTGATCAACAGGTTTTTCAAGTATAACATCACCTTCTGAGTTTAGACTCAATGTTCTGTTAGATTCTTTTATTTTAATTTGAAGTTCTTTGATAGCAGAAAGATTAACAACAGATAATCCCGAGTAATCTACAGCTAAGTAGCCATCGTTATCGTAGTTTATAAGTTCTGGGAAGACTTGTTGTATCTGTTGTGCTGATATTCCAAAGTGTGTTCCTTCAGGTAGACCTTTGTTGGGGAATTGATCTTTTTTCCAGGTAAATTTAAAAGTTTCTAAGTTTTTAATTTTATCCAAAACATTGTCTAAATCTTCAATTTTGTTTTTAAGGCGAATATCTGATGTTTGCCAGCCGCCAGTAGAGTAGGCAGTACCAACAACATATAGTTTGTAAGTCCCGGGATTCGTCGTCCCGATGCCGACGTTGCCAGTTTCTACTACAAATGGATAGGGATTTGATGACCCACCATTAAAAAAACCAGAGAAACATTGATAGCCTGAAGGGCAAGATTTAACATAGGAAACCACACCATATGCTCTATTGTTAGATCCTGATTGTTGACCCAAGGAACCACTTAAATACCAATCAGTTTCATCGCTTTTTATTAATATACCGTTAGTGCCTACCCTGTGTCCACTCACACTTGTTGTTCCAAGTTCTTTTGCGGTCCCTTGAATTGCATAGGAAATTTTATCTGTAGCTGGTGGTGAAGGGTCATAAGCCATAATTGAGAAAGCATGAGTATTTGCGCTTCCACCCCAAGGAGGACTAATTGGAGAAACTACAGAATCTTCAACTACCAATTTAGCTCTTTGTGGATTTGTCGTCCCGATGCCGACGTTGCCAGTATCTAAAATTGTCACTCTTTCTGTAAATGTTCCAGATACACGTGTTCCAAAATTTAATTTCCATCCAGTATTATCACCCCAGACTATTTGAGCTGCGTTTTGAGATGTACCTGAGGCTCCTATATGTAGTTGATTGGCTTCTCCTGAAAGTCCTGTTGTTTGATATCCTCCAGCAATTGAAAGTTTGTGAGATGGTGCCGTCGTCCCGATGCCGACGTTGCCCGCTACTGTTAAACCTGCCCAGGGTGACTGTGTTCCGTAGTTGTATCCTACACTTAGCGCTCCTGTATATACTTGTGCACCAGAGCTACCGTAACCAAATCCTATTGCTGTTCCAGAATCATATTCTCTAAGCCAAATATTATTAATCCTTATATCTCCTCCTTGAACATCCAACTTCGCCCCCGGATTCGTCGTCCCGATGCCGACATTGCCCATAAACCAATTGTTTCCTGTTCCTCCAAATGTTGCATGTCCATTACCTCCATTATTTATTTCTGTGCCTGTTCCTCTATTTGCCCAAGTTACAGTTGTAAAAGTTCCATCGTGATCTTCATCGTGTCCGGCAATGAGCTCCATAACTGTTATTTCTATTCCGTCGTTAAATCCAGCGCCATCATCAGTTAATTGCCATTCTATCTGTAGACTTGTTGTGGTATTTGTTATTTCAAAAACTCTAACTTTTTTTGTGCCAGAAATTCTTTGAAGTGAATATGCCCATGTTGAATTATACTGAGCTTGAACTCCGAATGACCATAATTCGTCTAGATAATCATTTGCGTCGTCTCTTGCTTTAAAGTGAATTAGGAAAGAAGCATGAGATTCTCCTTCCATAAGAGCTTTTGAGTCTGTAAAACGTAAAACTAAAGGAGCTCCAGTAACATTAAATCCTGTTGGCCCATACTTATATCTTAGAATTTGTGTATTTGCTACTTCTAGAGCAGGTAAATAGGATCCATCAATATCCAGTTTTGCCGCTGGACTCGTCGTCCCGATGCCGACATTGCCTGTTGTTTGTGCAAGTATTGCTCCGCCAGAGATTCTTAGAGAGTATCCGTTCATATCAGTACCTGCAGGATCTAATCCAAAGTTTTGGTCAGATTTGTCTAAGAATTTTTCTGCTATTACTGAATTGTTTACAGTCAATGAATCTGTGGTTAAATTGGTTGAATATAAAGATCCATTAACATATAGTTTATAAGAACCCGGATTCGTCGTCCCGATGCCGACGTTGCCTGTCGCAAAATAACTATTTCCTCCTGAACCATCTAACCAAATATTGGTAATAATTGAAGGATAGGAGCCAAGCGTGACCGTCATTGGTCCTATTCCTATCGCTTTGTTTACTCTTAAATTGGCGTCATCCCCTGAAGTTTGTAAAAACATTGTTGGTACGGTATTTCCAGTTGCGGTATTGGTATGAATCCAGGCCGGGCCATAGCCCGTTCCATCATCAGTATAATGAAGGTAAGTTTCAAATGGATAAGTTCCAGATTTAATAATTCCACCATAACCGGTCATACCTATTCCACCAATCCAGATGTTACCTGCTACTGATAATTTTTCACTAGGATTCGTCGTTCCGATGCCGACGTTGCCCGCTACTGTTAAACCTGCCCAGGGTGACTGTGTTCCGTAGTTGTATCCTACACTTAGCGCTCCTGTATATACTTGTGCACCAGAGCTACCGTAACCAAATCCTATTGCTGTTCCAGAATCATATTCTCTAAGCCAAATATTATTAATCCTTATATCTCCTCCTTGAACATCCAACTTCGCCCCCGGATTCGTCGTCCCGATGCCGACGTTGCCTGTTGTTTGTGCAAGTATTGCTCCGCCAGAGATTCTTAGAGAGTATCCGTTCATATCAGTACCTGCAGGATCTAATCCAAAGTTTTGGTCAGATTTGTCTAAGAATTTTTCTGCTATTACTGAATTGTTTACAGTCAATGAATCTGTGGTTAAATTGGTTGAATATAAAGATCCATTAACATATAGTTTATAAGAACCCGGATTCGTCGTCCCGATGCCGACATTGCCGGTTTCTACCCAGATACCGCCTGCCGCTGGGAACGTAACTGTCTTTCCAGCAGTACTACTATAAAAATAGAGTCCATTAGAGCTATCTGCAGCCGACCAGCCTGTTCCAAATTGCCAATCCGCACCTACCCCATTCAAGTTAATCTCGGGATTGTTCGATGTAATAACCAAGGAGGAATCGCTCCGATTAAGTACGAGTTGATCGGTAATTCTAGCTGTCCCGCTCACATCCAATTTATACCCCGGTCCTGTCGTTCCGATACCAACATTGCCATTTCTATCTATTACGAATACTTGTTGAGTTGTTATAAGATTACTTGTTGTTATTTTAAACAGATCGTCGCTGTCTGAAACTCCAAGACTCCAGTCTTTGTTTTCTCCATTATCTCTAAAATGCATATAAGTGTCTGCGCCTGTTCCTCCTGCTACAGATAATTTAATTACTGCATCTGAGTCTGTTGTTCCTTGGTAAATATCTAGAAGTTGAGCTGGAGATGTAGTTCCAATGCCTACATTATTTGCAATATAGGCTCCATAATTATTATCTGCTCCTGACACTGTGTCTATATATAATCCCCAGTTGTTGGTAGCAGTCCCTGTTGAACCTGTAAAGCTTCCTGTTGAGGTAATATAAAGTCCATATTTATTAATGCCGTCTGTAGTTGTATTTGTGGTTGAGTTATTTATAATACCTGCATAATTAGATGATGTAACAGCGCCTGAAGATAGAGTATGCAGTTTTCCAGTAGGGTTGGTTGTCCCAATGCCGACATTGCCTGTTGTTTGGGCTAGAATTGCTCCTGCCAATGTTCTTAGAGAGTAGCCTCCCATATCAGTACCTGCTGGGTCAAGACCAAATGTATTATTTGTATAGTCTAAAAATCTTTCTCCAATTATATCTCCAGTAGAGGTTATGCTTCCTGTTGCCATACTGGTAGCATAGAGTGAGCCATTGACTTCTAATTTGTAATTAGGATTGGTTGTGCCAATACCTACATTGCCTAGGTTGTCAATAATCATTCTTGTTTCTGTATCTGTTGCTCCTTGCGTGCGGAATTTTATTGTACCGCTCTCTGTTGCCTGCAAAACAATATCTCCTGTGCCAGCTGAGGCAATAGTAACTATATTTGCGCTTGATATCTCAAAGTTAGCACTTTCATAGGTTGATCTGATAGCAGGGTTAGCTAAAGCCAGCATCATATCTCCAGCTGAGTTAATGTATGGAATAAAAGGCACAGCAATAGAGCCATCGTCTGGAGGCAGGCCTTGAAGAGTTTCTGCATTAATTGCATAACCAACATTAGCTATTGGCTGTCTTGGCGTCATCTCAGGATCTGATCCAACCGTGACTCCTAAATAAACCTCTGTATTTTCTGTAAAGACAGAGTTGTCAATTTCAGACATTCCGCAGTCAGAGCCAATAATAACATTTATTACTCCGTCTTGGTCAGGTACAACTCCATTAGCTCCAGTACAAGAACCTGTGTATAAAACATTTCCTCCAGTTGAACTATCGTAAAGTTTAAAGACAATATCTGTAGCAGTGGTTATTGGGTTGCCTAAAGAGTCAGTTAGTCTACCCTGAAAAGAAATTGTTCTGCCAGCTCTCTTAAGGTCTGTAGGATAAGCTAATGTTGGCTGGTTGTTGTTTGATAATTTGTTATAAACTCCATAAGCAATTATACTACCTGCTATTATTAAGAATAACCCACCAAGATATAAGGCAAAAGCTTTGTTTGCAAATACTGTTTTGTACCTTGTTCTTAAATCAATTAAAAATCTTTGAAAAGAAATATATTTTAACTCATATACTGTTTTGCTTATTGTCTGTCTTAATTTCTTATACTCAGAATCAGAAATGTTTTTTTGGTCAAGTAAAAACTCTAGATAATAATTTAATGAGGTTAATTTCTTAATCTTTTCTTTTTTTGACAGCTTAAAATTGTTCAAGCCGTTAATGTATCTAAGAAATAAGTTTTCATAGTTTCTCATATGGATTACCTTCTACTGCTGGATTAAAATAATCATTTATAATCCTAAGAGAAAAAGTTATGTAATACTTTATTGCTTTATAATCAAAATTGATTTTTTTAGGCTTTGTTACAGTTAAACTTTCGTTTGGTCTGTCAAATAGATTGATTGATTTTTTTAATTGCAAACTACTAGTTTTTAACATATTGTCAATTAGAAGTTGAAACTGCTAACATTTCATTAATATCATCTAGGATTGTTCTAATAGTATCTTCGCTCAAATTGTGTTTTTCTTTTAGAAATCTTGAAAACATTAGTTGTTGTTTTTTAATCTGAAGGTCTGTCGATAGGTTAGTAATTTGTCCTATGTTTTTATCATTAATATAATTTTTGAAGATACAAAACTGAAAAAATCTTCTTATGCTTGAGATTCTTCTGTCAATTGTACTTACAGGAACTTTTTTGGCAAACAAGTCTGTTTTATATGATTCTAATAGGTCTTTGTTAAGCCATTTAAAAATAGAGATAGAATCTTGCGCAGTAGTGCTGTTGTGTTCTATAGCTTGTTTTAAAGCCCAATATAAAAAATGTTTAGTGTCAGAAATATAGTTTCTAATACTTGACTTTGCTATGGGATTATCTGCTAATTTATTTTGGTTAATTAGATAACTCTTAAATAAACCAAGTATATTAGATATATTAGATGTTTTTTTCATATACTCAAATCATAATACAATAATAATAGAGTTGTCAAGAGTTATTTTGATATATTTTGAGATATATAAAGTTTAACGACTGTGTGCTGTTTTAAAAGTAGAGAAGAGCTTGTAGTATTATATAATTATATTTAAATTATTTCCCGCATTATGTTTATGTGTCACTATGGAGGTTTATAATGTATATATTTACTTATAGTAATTATATCCTGGTATAAATATTAATCTGATTTGTGTTTGTACAATTTAATTTAATTTAATTAAAATTTAAGGTGGCTTTTGAGGTGTTCTTGTTATTAATTTGTTATCTTAGTATAAAGGCTTAATTTATAATTTTATTTATATTTAATTCATAATTTAATTTGAGGCTTAAGGTTAGTTTGACTGTTTTGTATTTTTCTATACTCTTTTAAGCATTCGTAAATAAAATATTCTAAAATATTAAGAATGAAGAAATTTTTTTCTATTTTCTCAGGTGTATTATTTTTCATTTTTTTTGCAGAAAGTGTTTATGCTCAAAGATTAAGTTTATCTATTTCACCACCTTTGGTTGAGTTAATTATTAAGCCATCAAAATCTGTTTTAGTTGCTTTTACTATTACTAATAACTCTGATCCTGTTTTATTAAAAATTAATCTAAAAAGTTTTAAGCCATTATCTGATACTGGCACTATTCTAGTTAAGGAAGGGTTAGAGGGTCCAATTAATTTTAATTTGGAAAACTCTGTTATAGATTTCTCTAAACCTTTTATGCTTGATAAAAATCGAAAAGAACAAGCATTGCTTAAAATCTCTGTTCCGCCTAATGCTCCTGAAGGAGACTATTATTATACTTTGCTTGTAGAGTCTATTCCAGAACAGGGTTTAAACTCGACCTCGGTTGTTAATAAAGCAAGTATTGGAGCTAATATAATAATAACTGTAACAGACGATGGTTCTATTGAAATAAAGCCTAAAATAGCCTTTTTTGGTGTGTTGCCAGAGTATAAAGTTAATCTTTTCGGCCGTAACATATATATATTTGATTCTTTTTCTGAGATTCCGGTTATCCTAAAGGTTGCTAATACTGGAAAAAACTTTTTTCAGCCTAATGGTTTGATAACTGTTGAAGGTCTATTTGGTCTGACAAGCAGTTATTCTCTTTTGCCCCAAAATGTATTGGCTTATTCTGATCGCATAATCTATGCTTCAGACTCTGCAGGAGTAATTAAAAAAGATTATAAAGACAAAACAGTATCTTATGTGTTATCAGATCTTATTTTTGGCAGGTATAAATTAAGAGCTGAGTTAAGTTTTGGTCAAAATAATGATAGTAAATTATTTGCAGACTCTGAGTTCTATGTTTTTCCAATAAAGATAGCTTTGGCTGTTGCAATAGTCTTTTTTGTTTTTTTTATCTTAAAAGCTTTTTTTATTAATAAAAAAAGTAAAGATGCCTGATGTTAATTATTTTGCTAATATTAATACACTATATTTGCATCAACCTTATGCAAGTTTGTTAAACGGGATAATCTTTGGCATAGAGCTTAAAACTTTAGAAGAATTTTTTTTACAACTTAAAAAGGTTGGTTTACTGCATATTGTTGTTTTGTCAGGAATGAATATAAGTCTTTTATCTGCTTTTGTTTCAAGACTAACTATTAGATTTGGCAGATATATCTCGAGTCTGTTTAGTATAATAGCTATCATTTGTTTTGTTTTATTTGTAGGACCTGAAGCCCCAATTGTAAGAGCTGGAATTATGGCGATTATTGCTCACGTAGCAATTATATATGGATTTAAAACTTATTCTTTATATCTTTTATTTTTATCTGCAGTTATTTCTTTATTAGTAAAACCAGATTGGTTAATGAGTATCTCTTTTCAGCTTTCATACTTTGCTGTTTTAGGTATTGTGCTTTTCTCTAAGAGTTATAAGAGGGTAGATGGTTTTATTAATAATTTAATCCGTGACCTTAAGATTGAGTTGCGCACTTCTTTATCAGCCCAAGTCTTTACTTCTCCTTTGATATTTTTATACTTTAAAGAATTCTCATTGATCTCGCCTATATCAAACCTTCTTACTGCAGGTTTAATTGCTCCTATTATGATTTTAGGTTTTTTATCTGCTTTTTTAGGAAGTATTAATTATTATCTTGGTCTGCCATTTGCTTGGTTAGCTTATGGTTTGTTGCGTTACTTAGTTTTTGTAATTGAGGTTCTTGCAAATATTCCATTTGGATTTTTTGATTTTAAATAAGCTATGTTAGATCAGGGAGTTAATAGTAAATCCTTTGTTTTGTCGGTCTTGTTTTCTTTATTTATTTTATGTTTTTATATAGTTAAGTATTCTTTTTTTACAAACGATTTTTTTGTTGTCTGTGATGTTGGCCAGGGTGATGGTCTCTACTTTAGAGTTAATAATAATGATATTATTATTGATTCAGGTTCTGGAAGAGATATGTTGTATTGTTTGGGAAAGTATATGCCGTTTTGGGATAAAAAAATTGAGTTGGCTTTGTTAACACATCCTCAAAAAGATCATTATGGAGGATTTTTATTTATTTTAGATGAGTACAACATTGACAGATTTATTTTGCCGTCTGTTTATAATTCTAAGGCAGAAAGTTATAAACAGTTTCTATCAAAGTTGTACAGTAAAGCTGTTATTAAAAAAGAAGTCTTGTTTTCTGGTGATTATATTAATATTGGAGACTCTGCTGTACTTTTGCTGTTCTGGCCAAGCAAAGGTTTTGTTAATGAAAACATTGTTAAGAGTAATGCTTTAGCCTTTGATAATAAATACTTTTATGATACAAGCCTTGATCTGAATCTATTTTCCTACACAGGGCTATTTTATACAACTAAGGGGGATAAGAGGGTTTTACTAACAGGAGATATTAACAAAGAAATACTAGTTTCACTGCTGAAACAATATAACTCACTTGTACAACAGGTTGATTACTTAAAACAACCTCATCATGGCTCAAAAACAGGTTTTGATGATAAGATTTTTAACTTAGCAAAGATAGATAATGTTTTGATAAGTGTTGGAACAAGCAATCCTTATGATCATCCTAGTGATGATCTGATTGATTATTTAAACTTAAATAAAATCAATTTCTTAAGAACAGATATCCAAGGAAATATTGTTATCAACTTAAATTAATATATTGTATTCGTGATATTAACTTAATTTGTAAATAACTTAACGGATAAATATCTGATATAAATTATATTGATATATTAATTACTTTATATCCGTTTTTAAATATAACTTGACAATTAATAAATCGTTTGTTAACTTTTATTTATATGGGTATTAGAGATAATCAGACAAAGATTTTGTTAGGTCTTTTTTTGCTGGGTTCTGAAAAGCTTGAGGCTGTAAAACTTAATGAGACCTTTTGCCAAATAACAGATCTTACAATGAACGAACGAACAAAAGGTTTTTTATCTGTTCTAGTTAAAGAGTCTTATATTGAAAAAGTAGAGAGTAATGAGAATGGATCTGTTTATAAGTTAGCAGATAAGGGTTTTTATTTTCTATGCACTAAATTTCCTTTTGTAAGATTTCTTAAAGATAATTGGGATGGCAAATGGAGAATAATCTCGTATGAGATACCAGAAGTTAAGAGGCATTTAAGAGACAGATTAAGAAGAGAGATGGAAGGTTGGGGTCTGGGTCCTTGGCATAGATCATTTTGGCTTACTCCTCACCCTATTATTGAGAATTTAAGAGATTTAGTCTTAGGAAAAGAAGAGGAGCAGTATGTCCAGGCTTTTACAGCAGATCATTCATTTGGTGATAAGATTGTTTTGATAAAAAAAGTTTTTAAAATTGATGACCTTGAGTCTCAATATAAATCTTTGTTTAAAAAATGGTATGAGGTTTTATCAACAAACGCAGAAAATCTAGAAAAATTTAAACAAGTGATAGCAGAGTATGTTGAGGTTTTAAAAATTGATCCTGGTCTGCCTGTTAATATTTTAGGTAGTGCTTGGATTGGTTTAGAAGGATGGAAATTATTTAATGAAATAAAATCATTGCTTTATAAATCAAATAATAATGGATAATCAGATTAAGGTTTTGACTGATTTTTTTTACAAACATAGGTTTGATTTAATTTTTGGCTTTGCGATCTTATTTATTGTTGGTTTTAATCTTTATATCTACTTTGATCTTATGAAATCTGTTCAGAATAATGAAGTAGTAGTAAATAAATCTGATCAGGTTAAAAAGGAAACAGTTGTTCATGAAGTAGTGGTTGATGTCTCAGGCGCAGTTGTTAACCCGGGTATCTATGTTGTTAAAAATGGAGCGAGGATTAAGGATTTAGTTGATCTGGCAGGAGGTTTTACTTACAATGCAGATAAAGATTTTTTTTACCGCAACTTTAATTTAGCTTACCCTGTCTATGATGGTCAAAAGATCTATGTTCCTTATAAATCTGATATTTACAGAGGTCTAATTCAGGAGCCAAAAAGAATCTTTGATTTTACAGGTTATGGCCAAGGAGTTTCTAGTATGGCAGTTGTTCCAAGTATTGCTCCGACTCCATCTGATTTGAGTGTTGTTGCAGAGCAGACGGAAAAAATAAATATTAATACAGCAACGAAAAAACAATTGGAGTCTCTGCCTGGCATTGGTGAAGTGACAGCTCAAAAAATTATTGATAACAGGCCTTATTCTTCGGTAGAAGAGCTTTTGCAAAAAGGTATTCTTCGTCAGTCAGTTTATGATCAAAATAAAGATAAGTTTAGTCTATGATACTTTTTGAATACTAGTTGCGGCCTTTTTTGCTGGTAGTTGTGGCTTATAAATTTGTATTGCTGTAATTTTGTTTTTTGCTTTATTTTCTATTAAATAATATATAAACATAGCCTCCAGTATAAAAAATATTTCTAAAAGGTGATTTTTAAGTATTTTAAGCCAGATTTTAAGATACTGGTCAATTAAATACCACCAGTTGTAGCTGTTAATCCTTAGTGTGTAGCTTAATGGGCTTTTTTGATTGTTGTAGATGGTATAACCTGCTATTCTTAAATTGTCTTTTGTGCTTTTTTTTAAACTAAAGCTGTAGTTGCCTTGATTATCTGCATCAGTTGTTACTGCATACTTTTCAGTTTCTTGAGCAAAGACTGATTTTATGAAGGGGTTGTTTGTAGCTGTATCTTTGAAAAACTTGATCGTAACTTTTTGGTTGGGTATTGTCTGTCCTGATATTAATATTTCATCATTTTCTAGATAGATAGGTTTTGATAACGATAGTGTGGGAGATAAAATAATAGGTCCAATCTCAGCGCCTGATTTAAGTAGAATAGGCAAGCAGGTTAGGTTTGTTGTTCTTCCAAATTGGTCAGATGAGTTAAGGCAGACCTCTTTTAGGTTTTCAGGCGCATAGTTGATTATAAAGTTAAAATATCCGTTTTGTTCAGATAAAGTAGTGTCAGAAAGTCCTGTGCTTGTAAGAAACACATATGATAGTGGTGATGTATAGCCATAAATTCTTATATAGGTTTTAAGACCAATATTAGCAGAGATATTAACTTGTGATGATTTTGTGGTGCCTAATACAGTTTTTTCTGTTGGTATTGTAAATCGCTTTTCTGCTTCTTGTTTAACTAAGTATAAACTTGTTGCAGAAATAATTAACGATAGAAAAGCTAATGTTATTATTTTCAGAGTAGTGTTCATTATTCATCTCTTTTTTCCAGTTTTTGTTTTAACTCCTTTATTAGTTCTGTTTCTTCTTCTAATTTTTGCTCTAGTGCTTGTTTGCTTGCAATTGCAGCTAAATAAAATCTTCTGAGCAAGAAGATTATAATGATTATTAGCAGCAAGACGACTGTTGCTTCTTTGTAGGGAAATATATAAAGTTCTCTCACTGCTGATAGAGTTTTTTGATTGTCTCCATAAACAGCCTTAAGTTCTACTTTATATTTTCCAATCATCCATTTTTTCCCAATATTGTTTGTGTATACGCTTATGGCTGCTGGAAATATATTTTTCTCTTCTAATTTTTGCGACTCAATTAGGTTTCCAAATATGTCGTATACATTTACGCTTCCTAGAGGTCTAATATGTATATCTCCTGTGTTGGTGATCTCTGTATCAATTGTTATTGGCCCGTATTCTAAAAAGTTAGGTACACTAAACTTTGTTATTGAGGCTGATTCTTTTACTTCGCCTGCAACCTTAATATAAAGCAGAGCATTGATTTGCTGGCTTGCTGCTGCAATACTGCCTGTTTCATTTTCAGACGGAAGTCTTGGGTCTGTCTCAAAATAAATGCTGGCATAGTGTCCACCAGGAACTGCGTCTGCTGGAACTTTGATCTGAGCATAAACTATTACTTTGTCTGATGCAGGTATTGTTGCTCTTTCAAAAGGTAGTTCTATCCAGTTTTTTGCAGAGTATCTTATCTCAGTTTCTGTTGGAAAATCAATAAACTCTGGAATGTTGTCTTTGCCTCTTACAATAAAGTCTCTTGTGCCTAACTTTCCTTGTATTGGTGATAATGTTCTATTTAAAAAAGCAACAGGCACAGTTTTGGTTTCTCCAGGATTTACTACTATCTCTTGTCTTGCCGGGTAGGCTAATAAATCAATAGACTGTGCAGACACTACTGAAGTGGTATTTATTCCAATTATTAATGCTGTTAGTAATAAAGTTGTGTATTTTTTTATTTTGTTTATTTTTACTTTCATATTTTTTTCTTTAGACTTTAAAATATAGCTGTTGCTACATATTTAACAGTGTTGTAATAAAGTCCTGCCGGTTGGGTATTTGAGACTGATAATCTGAAACAAACAAATGCAGATGATTTGTTTACTGGTGCGCTGGCTGTCATAATAGTTTGTTTAGTCTCTTGTGTTGTTCCTTCTCTTTCTCCGGTATCAGCTATTTGTTTGGCGCAGAATGTCCCTGTGCAGGTTCCATCGCTATCAGAGTATTCAAATACAGCATCTGTTCCAGATAAATTGTCTAGTGAGTAGCCAAAACCATGATTTGTTGCTGTGTTCCACTCATCTTTTGTAGTCTGGGTGCAGGATCCATTATCGCAGGTTGTGTCTGCAATACAGGTTCCTGAGCCAAAGGTATAGGTTCCAGAGCTGGGTGATGTTCCTGTACAAGTATTGCCATTAAGCCCGAGTTGGTCGTCTTCTTCAATAGTTACAGCATAGCCATTAGGAGCATTTGTTGAGACCTCAAGGTACTGAGCTGCATCAAAAAATGCTGACCAGCTAGTAATACTGTTATAATTTATAGCATAAGGTTGAGAAGAGACATCTAAAGAGTTTAGGCCGCAAACAGATGTTGGCGTTGAGGTAAAGGTGCATCCGCTGCTGGGATTTAAGTTTGTTTGAACTCCGCAGACCTTAAAGGCTATTGATTCTTCCACTTTTACTGATACAAAGACTCCCTCTACAGGAGCTACTTTTAGTGTGCTTTCGTCAACTGTTGTTCCTCCGCTGGTTTGTGTTTCAACTATAACACTGTATGTATCTGCTGTGCCTCTGGTGTGTCCAGATGCAGGAGCTGGATTGATAAATCTATATCTTGGGTCAGTTGCATCTCCAATAGTAAAGGTAACAGTAGAGCTGCTGGTTATTGTATTGGAAAAAGAAATAGTTATTATATGATAGCCAGAGCTGTAACTTAAGGTTGTTCCTGTTTTGGTAATACCTGATACACTTTGGATATAGGTATCAATATTTGAGTTAGTTAGTAAAGCAGAATCGAAGCCAGTGTCGTCTGGAGCTCCATCATTGTAATTAGTTGTAGCTGCTGGAATTTTTACAACAATTTGTCCGCCGTTTACAGTGCTCTGAGGCTGAAATGATATTGTGTGTCTGGCTGATTGTGAGGCAATAACTAAATCATTTTGGCTGACTGAGTTAGATAAGGCTGGATCAAACTGAAAAGAGCCTCCTGATCCTGAGTTAAGAATTGCTGTAACTGTGAAATCTCGATTATCTATACAACCTAGAGCAGTTGTGCTGTAAAAACAAACTTGGTCGTTGGGAAATAAATGATTAAGGTCTGTATCAGGATTGCCAGAAGAATCAATTGTTGCAGTAGATGCTCCTGAGGCAATACCTCCTGTACCTACGCCTGCTCTAAAAGATAATCTTGAGTTTGTTAGTGTCACAGATGCATTTTGCAGTGAGGGGTTAACCTGAGCAAATACTTTATTAACTGGCAGAGCCAAAAATATCAAATTCTGCAGGATTAAGAATAAAACTGTTGCTAAAGATACTATTTTTTTTGTCTTTAGTTTGATTTTTATCATACTTAATTTTATTAAAAAATGAAATTAAGTTCTTGTCAAGTTCATTTCCTATTTTAAATATGTTCATTTAATTTAGTATTTAATGGTATAATTTGTAAATAATTTACTAATTTAGCTTTGCACAAAAAAACAATGATAAATAATTTCTCTGTGGGAGCTGTTAAATCAGAGTTAAAAAAAGTTAGCTGGCCAGATAAACAAAAAACATTAAAGTTCACGGCAATAGTTATAGCAGTGTCCTTGATTATTGCTTTATATATAGGTATAATAGATTTTCTTTTAGTTAAGTTGTTAAATATTTTAACGCTTTAAAAATTATAAGTTTTTGGAAAAATGGTAGAATCAACAAACTCAGCTAAATGGTATGTTGTTCATGTGCAGTCTGGGTATGAATTGAAAGCAAAAACAGCATTGGAGCAGAGGATCAAAAGTTTAGGAATGGAGAATAAGATTTTTAAGGTTGTTGTTCCTATGAGAGATGCTGTTGTTGTAAAACAAGGTAAAAAGAGAAGCATTAAAGAAAAGGTATATCCGGGCTATATATTGGTAAAAATGATTTTGGATGATCAAAGCTGGCTTGTTGTAAGAGGTACAGAGGGTGTGACTGGTTTTGTTGGAGCAGGTAGTAATCCTACTCCTATTTCAGATAAAGAGATGGAGGCTATCTTAAAGCATATACAGGAAGATAAACCAAAGTATAAGGCTAAGATCACTGTAGGTGAGGCTGTAAAGATAAAAGAAGAGCCTTTTATGGATTTTTTGGGTACAGTTCAGCAGATCGATGAAGATAAAGGTAAAGCTAAAGTTTTGGTGTCTATTTTTGGTAGGGAAACACCGGTTGAGGTTGATTTATTAAAATTAGAAAAAATAAATTAAAAATTCAGTATTGATAATTACTATGGCAAAAAAAATAAAGACTGTTATCAAAGTAAATCTGCCTGCTGGAGCCGCAACTCCTGCGCCGCCTGTTGGTCCTGCTTTAGGACAGCATGGTATACCAATTATGCAATTCATTAAGGAGTATAACGATCGTACAGCCAAGTTTAAAGGAAAAATTATCCCAGCTGTTATAACTGTTTATGAGGATAGAAGTTATGAGTTTATTACTAAACTTCCGCCAGTAGCTGATTCTATTAAGCAGGCTATTAAGATACAAAAAGGTTCTGGCAAGCCTAATAAAGAAAAGGTGGGTAGATTATCTAAACAACAGTTGGAAGAAATTGCTAAGGAAAAGCTGCAGGACTTAAACACAAACTCTCTTGAAAAAGCTGTTAAAATTGTTGCTGGCACAGCCAGATCAATGGGAGTAGAAGTAGAGTTGTAATTTTATAAATTAAGTTAATCTATAAAGCTATGGGAAAAATGCGCATAAAAACACTTGGATTAGATGATCAAGAAAAAACTCAACAAAAAGATGATAATGTGGTTAAACAGTCGAGTATAGACGAAAGTAAATCTACAAAAATAAAACAAAGTAAAAAAATTAGGTTAAAACTAGTTGGTGAACAGCAGAAAAAAGCTAAAAATGAGGTTGATAAAGTACTTAAAAATAAGTCTAACGGATTAGATATTAAAGCAGCAATTAAACTTCTTAAAAAAATATCGTATGCGAATTTTGATGAAACGGTTGAGGTTCATCTTAATGTTAAAAAACAAGGGTTAAAAGGTGAAGTTGTTTTGCCTTATGGTACTGGTAAAAAGAAAAATATAGTTGTTGTTGATGATAAGTTTATCAGTGATCTGCAGGAGGAAAAAATCAATTTAGACAGCATTGATGTTTTACTATCAACATCTGCTTATATGCCTAAACTTTCTAAATTTGCAAAGGTTCTAGGTCCAAAGAAGTTATTTCCAAACCCGAAACAAGGTACTTTAACAGACAATATGGATGAGGCTGTTTCAAGATTTAACTCTGGTTTAGTTCATTGGAAAACTGAGGCAAAGTTTCCATTAATACATCAGTCTATAGGAAAGAAATCTTTTTCTGATGAGCAGATTGAAGAGAATTTTAAGGCATTAATAAACTCAGTTGGCAAATCAAATATAACTAAATGTTTTTTAAAGCTAAGTATGACTCCTGCAGTACCAATTGATCTGTCTAATCTCTAAATCAATCTTGACTGAACTCTAAAATAGCTGTTTGTTGTAGTTTTCTTCCTTGTGAGTAGATCTCTATCTCATACTTTCCAGGAGTTGTTGTTGAAACATCAAAAACTGCTTTTCCATAAGGATCAGTTGTGTTTTGAGTCTCTGTTACAACAAGTTCCGGCGGGTAGTTTAACTCAACTTTTGAGTTCTTAACTCCTAATCCTTGACCATTAAGTAAAAAAATGGTTATTCTTATCTGTTCATTGCCATTTGCCTTTGCTTTTATTGGAGAAACAAAAACATAAGAATTTTCAGCTGAAAAAGGTTCTAAACTGTAAAAAATATCTGCTCTGGTTCTTCTTACCTCTTGAAAATAGATGAATCCTCCAAGTAAAAACACGACCGCAAAAAAGATTATTAAGATAATTATTAATTTTCTCATATTAAAATTATATCAAGTTAATAAGAGGGAACTGCGTTGAAAATTAAAATTGTTTGATAATTTCCAGCTGGTTGAAGATTAGATATGTTTAGTTTTAGGGTCATTGTAGCTTGTTTGTTTACGCCTACAGTGCTCGAGCTCATAACAACAGCAGGCGATTCTGCTACTGTTAAGTCTGGAAAAGGTCTAAAGTAGGAGCTGTCAATAAAATCACCAGGGATATCGTTTCCAGTCATATTGTAACCAAACCCATAGGCTGTTGATGATGTCCAAGGCTTTGCTAATGTCTCATTGCAGTTATTTGCTCCTCCATCACATTGAGTGTCTGGTATGCTATTTTGGTTATTCAATGTTTTTAGAGGACCATTCTCTACGACAGTTACTTGATAATCTCCAGAGTAAGGGAAAGTTACGGTCAAGGTTAATGTTCGTTCAATTGGTGTGTTAGGTATAGCTGTGCCAAAATCAATATTAATGTCTGACAAAGAAAAGGAAAATTGTTTCAATGCATAAATATACTGGAATCCAGCCTTGATAATATAACCATTAGACTGAAATTCTTGTGCGGCTGTTTGTCCTAATGTTGTTGTTAGATTATAGTTGTCAGATGTTTGTGTTTTACTGCCTATATTAATATTGCCAAACTGAATTTTGTATTGATCCGACTGCATATTAATAGCTGTTAATATGTTTTTATTAGATAGGTACAGTATGATTGTTACTAAGATTAAGACTGGTTTAATAATTTTAAACCTCATAATTTGAGACTTTGTTAATAAGATTTTTTAGTATTTTCTTAAGTCTTTTTAAATTTTTATTTTCTAAATAAAACAAAGCGTTTTTAAGATCTTGTTTTAGTTTGAGATGAGTAAACAGCATTATGTCTTCTGTTTTTTTTTGCAGGTCCTTGGTTAGTCTTTTTAGTCTTTGCTTTTCATAAACTATGTATATGGCAAAAGGAGTTGTAGACAAAATAGAGATTAATCTGATAAATACTTCGTATGAAAATCTGTCTGCTTGAAATAAGTAAAGCAGAGCAATGAAAAAAGTTAAGAGTAAAGAGTTTATAATACTTAAGAAATATGAGAAAAAGAAAAGCAAAAAATATATGGCAAAAAAATAGATTGAGTTTATGTATCCTGTGGAGTTAATTAAAATTAGTATAAAAAAAGTTAATAAAACCAACTCTATTTTAAGCAGGTTAATCTTTCCAAAAAAAATATGTTTGATAATGTAAAAAAATATAAATCCAATAGCTATAATCTCAAGCAGGAATTTGTTTAATATAAAATGGGGAACAATAAAGGTTAATGAAATCAACAAATATAGGCTTACTTGAGTGTAAAAATCATTATGTTTGTTGTTCATAGTTAAATTTTATCTAAGATTTGATGAGAATAGAGAAGTGTTTTCTGCCTTTTTTTAAAACTATGAAGTTTTTTGTTTCGTACTTTTTTACTCCGTTTTGTTTTATTAGTCTGTTAGCCTCTTTTTTAGAGGTTGCAAGTTTAGTCTTTACCAATAAATCAATCAATGTGTTGTTTCTGTTTGCCTGATAGGTCTTGATTGTCTTGTTCAAATTAGTTTTGCTTATCTTTTCAAGTTCATTAAATTTGTCATTAAAAAGAGCTAGATTTAGTTTTTCTATTGTCTCTAGATGTTTTTTGCTATAAAGCAAACTGATTAGTTCCTCCGCTAATTCTCTTTGAGCCAGTCTAGCTTCCGGGTTTTTTTTATGCTGTTTAAGAAGTTCTGTCAGTTCTTCTAATGGTTTAAAAGAATAGTATAATACTAAATCAATAATAAGGTTGTCTTTAATATTGTAGATAAACTGATAAAACTCAAATGGAGAAGTTTTAGAGGAATCAAGCCAAATGGCTTTTCCTTTTTCAGTTTTTCCGAATTTTCTCCCTGTGTCAGGATCTATGATCAGGGGTTGACTAAAGGCAAAAACTGATTTTCCTGTTTTCTTTTTTATAAGTTCAACACCTTGTATTATGTTGCCCCATTGATCTGATCCTCCGAATTGAACTGTACAGTTTTCTCTTAAAAACAATTGGTAAAAGTCATAGCTTTGTAAAGTCTGGTAGGTAAACTCTGCCAAAGATAAGTATCGATTATTCTGTAGTCTTTGTTTGATAAACTCAAGATCAATCATTGTGTTTATGCTTATTTGTTTGCCTATTTCTCTTAAAAAATCAATCAGACGAAAGTTTTTCAGCCAGATAGAATTGTCTATAAATATTGCGCTCGGCAGTAATTTTTTTATTTGAGTAGTTAAGCTTTTTATATTGTTCTTTATTTCTTTTTCGGCTAAAACCGGTCTTTCTTCGTTTTTTCCAGAAGGATCTCCTATTAAAGCAGTACCACCTCCTATGATAACTATTCCTTGGTGGCCATATCTTATAGCTCTTTTAAGAGTTATAAACTGCAGTAAGTGTCCGATATGCAATGAGTCAGATGTTGGGTCAATTCCTACATAAATTTTTCTTGGTGTTAAAAGATGTTCTCTTGTTTTAGGAATAAAGTTGTAGATGAGTTTTCTTTCTTTTAACTCATCAAATAAATTGCCTGCCGAGTTCATATTTTTAAATTATAGCATATTAATCTGCCTAAACTGAATTAACTCTATGTTAGAATGATTTTATGGCATATAAAGGATTATCTGATACTGAGGTTAAACAGAGCAGGGCTAAGTATGGAGTCAATGTTATTTTAAAAGAAAAAAAAAGAGGGTTTTTAGCTGTTTTTTTGTATAATTTTAATAATGTTTTTAATTATCTTTTATTAATAGCTGCTCTTGTTTCGTATTTTGTTCATG
Organism: Patescibacteria group bacterium; assembly: GCA_026004435.1. Lineage (GTDB taxonomy): Bacteria > Patescibacteriota > Microgenomatia > UBA1406 > GWC2-37-13 > BPJC01. The sequence continues at coordinate 104,016 of BPJD01000002.1, forward strand.
ATGTTTTTGAATCAGTATTAATTCTTGTTGTTGTTTTTGGGAATCTGCTTTTTAGTGTTTTTCAGGAATTAAAGGCTGATTCTTCACTTGAGAAGTTAAATAGTATGATAGTGTTTAAGACAAAAATAATAAGAAACTCTAAACTTCGTGAAGAACTAACTGATGAGGTTGTTGTTGGAGATATTGTTTATCTTGAGTCTGGTGATTTTGTCCCAGCTGATGGACAAATCTTAGAGTGTAAAAACTTTGCGGTTAATGAGGCTAGTCTAACAGGAGAGTCTTTGCCTGTTGAAAAAAAAGTTGATGACTCAGTTTTTATGGGATCCACAGTAATGAATGGATATGCTTACATTAAAGTTACACAGATTGGATTAAATACTAAGTTCGGTAAAATAGCTCATAATCTGCAATTGATAGATAAAAGGGACTCAACATTAAGTGTTAAAGTAAAGGATTTATCTTATAAACTAGGTTTTGCTGGTGTTTTTATATCATTTTTGGTTTTTTTATATTCTTATTTTCTAAAAACTACTGGAGTTATTAATTCTTTAATTTATTCTGTTTCATTGGCTGTAGCAGTAGTTCCTGAGAGTTTTCCAGTTATCTTAACAACAATCTTGTCGATTGGAGTGTTTAATATGGTTAGGTCACGGGCTATTGTAAGGCGTCTTGGAAGTATTGAAAGTCTGGGTAATATAAGTCTATTACTCACAGATAAAACAGGGACCTTAACTTATAATGAGATGCAGGTTAAGTCTTTATTGTCAGCTGAGTGTATTAAGATCTCAAAGACAGATAAAAATAGTTTGTTGGTTGTTACTATGGCGTTGTGTGAAAGCGCTAAATTATATAAGGAGAATAATAGGTTAATTCAGATAGGAGATACTTTGGAGTTAGCTCTATTAAGATTTTTGCATAAAAACAAGATTTATCAGGAATCATTCTTAAAAAACTGGGATCTAAAAGAGATAAAGCCGTTTAGTTCTGAATCAAAAAAAATGGAGGTTTTGGTAATGAATAAAAAGAATAAATTGAGATATTGGCTAATAAAAGGATCATTAGATGCAGTATTATCAGCCTGTGATTATTATTTAGATTATCAGGGCAATGAAGTTGTTTTAACTAATAAGAAGAAAGGTAAAATAAGTCAAATATTAGAGAAGAAAATGGTAGAGGGTTTTAAGATTCTTGCGTTTGCTTATAAAAAAAATAGCAGAACTGTATTGCTTGGCTTTGCTCTTTTATATGATCCTCCTAGAACAGAGGTTAAATCTGTTCTAAAACAAGCAGAGGCCTTGGGCATTAAAACAGTTATGGTAACAGGAGACGCTTTGGGGACGGCATTGTCTATTGCTAAACAGATAGGTTTGTATAAAAAAGGAGATCTGGTTTTGGAAAAAAATATGATACCTAAAAGTGATGAAGAGTTGTTAAAGATACTGCCTAAGGTAAAAATTTTTGCCAAGGTCGACCCAATTGACAAAAAAAGACTGGTTGATCTTTATAAGAAATTAGGTGAGGTTGTTGGGGTTACAGGAGATGGAGTTAATGATCTTGCGGCTGTAAAATCAGCCGATGTTGGTATAGCGATGGGTAAAACAGGAACCGTTGTTGTCAAATCAGCGGCTGATCTGATAATTACAGATGATAATTACGCAACTATTATTAAAGCCGTAAAAGAGGGTAGAAAAATTGTTTGGAACATCAAACGGAGTATTAAGTTTTTAGTCTCTTGCAATATTTTGGAGGTTTTAGTTATTCTGTTTAGTTTAGTTTATTTTTCATTTCAGGTTTTTTCCGCAGGACAAATTCTTTTTATCAATTTAGTTACAGATTCATTACCTGCTTTGACATTTGCTTTTTTTGTGCCAAAATTTGCTTTTATAAAAAAAAGATACTCTAAAAATTATCTTTTGTCTAATTTAGATTTGCTTGATATTACCTTTTATTCTTTTTTAGGCTTAATAGTTTATTTTATCTCGTTAGTGTCTTTTACCTATGATGCTGAAATTATTAAAAGTCTTTCCTTTTTATTGATTGTTTTGCTTCAGCTTTCAGTTTATTTCTTTTTAAATATAGGTTATCTTGATCTACATAAATATACTAACTTGGTTTGGTTTGCTTTGGGATTGCTAGCACCTCTTTTTGTTCAAATACTGGTTTTATCAGAGTATTTCTCTGTTTTCTTCGGCATAAATTCTATGAAATTAGATCAGCTTTTTGTATCTTTGTTGTCTTTCATCTTATTTTTATTACTGTTAAATTTGTATAGTAAAATTAAGTTAATCTTAAATTTTAAAAAATTTGTGTAAAATATAGTTTAATATGTCTGATAAAGTTTTAAAGACAGAAAATGATTGTAAAGATTTTTGGTATAAAAGCAGATTGTATGATTTGAAAATAGAGCCCAAAAATAAAAAAAATAAAAGATATGTTTTGGTAATGTTTCCTTATCCTTCAGGTGAGGGTCTGCATATGGGCCATACTCGTATTTATACTGCAGGTGATGTTTTAGCCAGATATTTTAGAATGAAAGGTTTTGATGTGTTAAATCCAATAGGTTGGGATGCTTTTGGTCTTCCTGCAGAAAATTATGCGTTAAAAAACAAGACAATACCTCAAAAAGTAGTTCCTAAAAATATTGCTAATTTTAAAAGACAGATGTTAGATCTGGGTTTGTCTTATGACTGGAGCAGAGAGTTTTCTACAACTGATCCTGAGTATTATAGATTTACTCAGTTTTTGTTTCTAATCTTTTTTAAGATCGGGCTTTTATATAAGAAAAATCAACCAGTATATTTTTGTCCTTATTGCAAGACAGGTTTAGCAGAGGAGGAGGTATTGTCTAATGGAACTCATGAGCGTTGCGGGGAGAAGATCACGCGTAAATTGTTGCCTCAATGGATGTTTAAGATAACTGAGTATGCAGAATCTCTGCTGTCAGAATTAGATAACCTTGACTGGCCTGAGGGAATTAAAGATATGCAAAGAAACTGGATAGGAAGATCAGATGGAGCTGAGATTAGATTTAAGATTGAGAAAAAGGATCTCAACCTTAGGTTGTCTGAGATTGTTGTATTTACCACAAGACCTGATACTTTATTTGGGGCAACAGCATTAGTTGTTGCTCCAGAACACCCTTTAGTAGAGGAGTTGTTGCAGGCTGACATTCCTGATTCTTTAAAACAAAAAATTTTAGATTATATGAAACAAGCAAACTCAAAACTTGATATAAACAGAACTGACTTAAATGAAGAAAAAACAGGTCTTTTTTCTGGTGTTTATGCAAAACACCCTTTAACAGGCGAGTCAATACCAGTCTGGATTGCTGATTATGTTATCGGTTGGTATGGCAGAGGAGCTATTATGTTGGTTCCAGCTCATGATGATCGTGATTATCAATTTGCTGTAAAATACAATATTCCTATAAAAAAAGTTGTAATCCCAACTAGTAAAACTCAAGGCTCTGCAGAGCCTTATACAGATTATGGTATTTTGCAGAATTCAGGAGAATTTTCCGGTCTTGACTCTAAATCTGCTATTGAGAAAATTACTAAAAAACTTGAGGAGCAAAACCTTGGAACTTTTGTTACAGAGTATAAATTAAGAGACTGGATATTTTCAAGACAAAGATACTGGGGAGAGCCAATTCCAATGGTTTATTGTCAGAGCTGCGCAGAACAAAAAATCTCTTGGATAGATACTGATGCTGCTATTAAAGAAATTAATTCGTTAGTAAATAATTCCAGTACAGTAGAAAAGATAAAAAATAGGTGGAAAAAAATAAAACAGCATCTTTACGGTTGGTTTCCATTAGATTATTCAGATTTGCCTTTAAAGTTGCCTACTGTTGAGTTTTATGAACTAACAGAGACTGGAGAGTCTCCTTTATCTAATATAGATGACTGGGTTAATACACATTGTCCTAATTGTGGAGGATATGCTAAAAGAGAGACTGACACAATGCCTAACTGGGCTGGATCTAGCTGGTATTTCTTAGCCTTTTGTTTCTGGGATTTGGTTAATAAAACTAAGAATTTAGATCTTCCTCAGTTCTGGAAAAACAATGTTTTTGACCGTTTAAAAAAGCTTATGCCTGTTGATTGGTATTTAGGAGGAGCTGAGCATGCAGTTTTACATCTGTTGTATTCTAGGTTTTGGATGCATGCTTTGTATGAAATTGGTTTTGTTCCAGAAAAAGAACCTTTTTATAGATTAAAAAATGTTGGTATGGTTTTAGCTGAGGATCATAAAAAGATGAGTAAATCAAGAGGAAATGTGGTAAACCCTGATGATATTATTAAAGAGTATAATGCTGATATTGTTCGTGTCTGTATTATGTTTATTGCTCCTTTTAGTCAAGAAGTTGCTTGGTCTAAAAATGTTTTGCGCGGTATATCAAGATTTTTAAACAAGGTTTATCAGACTTTCAAGATATATGATAATTCAGCTAGGATAGTAGAGAATAATGATGAAGAGGTTTATTTAGAGCTTCAAAGGTTGATTGTTAAAGTTAGTAAAGATTTATCAAGCGTTAAGTTTAATACTGCAATAGCTAGTTTAATGGAGTTTCTTAATCTTTGGACAGGTTATATTAATCAGCATAATAAAACAGGCTTAAATAGAGATGCTGCTAAAGATTATTTAAAACTTTTGTCTCCGTTTGCTCCTTTTCTTTCTGAGATTATCTGGAGCTCTGTATTTAGGAAAAAAGGATCTATTCATAATCAGCAATGGCCAAGCGCAGATAAGATAAATTTATCTGAAGTTAAGATTGAGTTGCCAGTTCAGGTAAACGGAAAATTAAGATCAGTGCTTAAGGTAACTAAAGATGTGAGTAAGGAAGATATTGAAAGAAAAATCTTGTCTGACAAAAAAATATCTAAGTACATTAAAGATCAAAAATATAAAATGATTTATATTCCCAATAAAATAGTGAATATAGTTTTAACTAATTAATTATGAATCTTCGCAGATTAAAATTAAGTAATGGCATTGAGTCTTTAATTATAAATAGAAATACTTTGCCGTCAGTTACCTGTCTGGTGTTAGTTAGGGCTGGCTCTCGTTATGAGACTAAACAAAAGAACGGCTTAGCCCATTTTTTAGAACATTTAGTTTTTAAGGGAACTAAGAAATATATAAAAGCCAAGGATATTAGTTTTTCTATTGAAAAGATAGGTGGCTATATTAATGCTTTTACTTCAAATTCTTATACTGGTTTTTATGTTAAGGCTCAGTCTAAATACATTGAAAACTCATTAGATGTTTTGTCTTCATTGATTTTTGAGCCGTTATTTAGACAATCTGATGTAGAGCTAGAGAAAGGAGTAGTCTGCGAAGAGATTAGAATGTACAATGATATGCCTCAGTATAAAGTTGGTCATATTTTTGATGAAATTCTTTTTAGATCAAGTTTAGCTTATCCTATTTTAGGCAGTGAAAAGACGGTTTCAATCTTAAAGCCTGAAGATTTTTTTAATTTTACAACTAGTTTGTATACAGCTGATGCAATTAAGGTTATTGTTGTTGGAAGTTTAGATGAGTCAATTGAAGATTATCTTAATAAATATTTTGGTTCAAGAGAGATTAATAAAGTTCAGAGTAAAAGCCTAAGGCTTGAAAAATCACTTTATCCACGACAGGATAAAAAAGTTGTTATAGACAAGGTTCAACAAGCTCATCTTGTTTTTGGTCTTAAAGTTACTTTAGGTTATGAAGTTCTAGCAAGAGTGTTAAGTGTAGTAATTGGAGGAGGTATGGCTTCATGGTTGTTTCAGTATTTGAGAGAGCAAAACGGTTGGGCTTATTATGTTAATTCAGAAACAGAGTTTTTTGATGATATTGGTGCTTTGTATGTTAGGGCGGGAGTAGTAAATAAATCAGCGATAGTTAATAATGTTTTGGACTATATTAAAGATTGTTTTTATTCTTTTGAAAAAAAATTGACATCTGATGATCTTTTAAGAGCTAAGGAATATCTTAAGGGCAATATTTTGCTGTCTTTAGAAGACAGTTTTAATTTAGCTTACTTTATTGGAAAAAGGTTTTTGCTAAAAGATAAAATTGTTACACCTAAGGATGTGTTAGCTGAAATAGATAAGGTTTCAAAGCAAGATCTTACTCAGGCAGTTCAACAGTTATTAGATATGTCAAAGTTTGCTACAGCAGTTATTACTTCTGACAAAAGTTTAGCTTAAGTTTAAAGATGCAAGAGGTTTTACAAGGTTGGTTTTTTGTTATCTTAGGATTATCTGTTGGCTCTTTTTTAAATGTTGTCATAGACAGATTAGCTTATGGAAAATCAATTTTAGGCAGATCTCAGTGTGATTTTTGTGAAAAAAAATTAGGATTGCTGGATTTGATTCCTGTACTTTCGTATATTTTATTGTTAGGTAAGTGCAGATACTGCGGGAAAAAATTAAGTATTTATTATCCTTTAATAGAAATTGTAACTGCTGTTGTTTTTTTTCTTGGCTTTAGATTTTTTGGCTATGATTATTTTCGTTTATTCGTTATTCTGGCAATATTCAGCTCTTTTATAGTAATATTTTTCACTGATTTAAAGTATTATGTTATTCCAGATGAAGTTCAGTTATTTTTGCTGTTGTTTTCATTTATATATAAATTTAACTGTACTCAGAGTTGTTTGTTCTATGGGTTTCAACTATTTTTTTCTTCGTTGGTAAGTGGCTTCTTTGTAGCTTTGCCATTATTATTTCTCTTTTATATAACCAAAGGAAAAGGTCTAGGTTTTGGTGATGTTAAACTTGGCTTTAATTTAGGTTTTTTGTTTGGTGTTAAGTCAGGCTTTTTAGTTTTATATTTGGCCTTTTTGTTAGGTGGAGTATTAAGTGTCTTTTTATTAATTTCTGGCCGCAAGAATTTAAAGGCTAAAATCCCATTCGGTCCATTTATTGTTGTCTCAAGTTTTTTGTTTATTTTGGTTCCGGATGTTATTCTTTTTTATATAAGAAAGTTTTTATTCTTTATTTAAATTATTTTAATTCAGTCTGGTTAATATGATAAAATTAGCATAATTTTTAAATATATGCCGGAGTAGCTCAAATGGATAGAGCGTCCCCCTCCTAAGGGGAAGGTTGCAGGTTCAATTCCTGCCTCCGGCGCAGATAATGCTAATAGATGTTTTTAAAAAAACCTTTACTAAGAAAAAGTATGTAAAAAAGATTATTTTTAAGGGCCTTGGAAATTTTCTTATATATTTTAGCTTAATATTATTCCTGCGAGTTTTTTCCCGTCCGATTTATTATGAAGTTTCGTATTATGTTAATAATTATGTCAATAAAAAAGAAACTATTGTTGTTGATGATACTTTAGATATTAATAATAAGTTGAGTCAAAACAAACAAAAGAAGATTCAGGAAACTGGAAAGTTGGTTAATATTTTTCAAAATCAGGAGGTTAGGTTGCTGTCTCCAGTTAATAATACATTTTCAATAGTCATTCCTAAGATTCAGGCAAATGCTAAGATTATAGCCAATGTAAATACAGCAGATGAGGCAGAGTATAGACTAAAACTTCAGGAAGGAGTAGCGCACGCGCGTGGAACTTATTTTCCGGGAGAGGGAAAAAATATCTTTTTGTTTGCTCATTCAACTGATTTTATCTGGAATGTTGGAACTTACAATGCTGTTTTTTATTTGTTATATAAACTTGAGAATCAGGATCTTGTCTATGTAATGTATAAGAATAAGTTATATAAGTATAGAGTGTTTGATAAAAAGATTGTTAATTCAGATGAGATTCATTATTTAACTGATGAGACTGATTCTGAGATCTTGATTTTGCAAACTTGTTGGCCTCCCGGAACAACATGGAAGCGACTGTTGGTTTTTGCAGAGAGAATTAATTAATCTCAATTTCGTAAAGGTCTGGATAAGGGTTGTTGTTGTTATTAAAATTTATAAGTAAAAAAATATTTCCTCTTGGAGATGCTGAGATAAAGTTCTGTTCAAAAGGTCCAGAATATAAAACAGTTTTATTCTCACCGTCTATATCTACTACTTTAATCTGTTGATCCTCGATGAAGATAATGTGTTGAGAATCTGTGTGCCAAACAGCCTCGTTTTTAATATCTATACTTTCTAAAGGCTTAATTAAGTAGTTTTTGTCGTTTTTTTTGTCGTATATATATACTTTGCCATTTCTAATGGTTCTATTATCAAGATGATCTTGTGTTATAGGCAGGGATGGTTTTATGACTCTTGGTAGTTCTGCTGTATTTACAGCTTTGTAAAGAATCTTTGTCTCGTCTGGAGATACTTTTAGAATATCAGCGCTATTTGAAGCAATCTCTTGAAGTTCTTTAGGAAAACTTTTTATTATTAAATCTCTTTGTTTAGCTATTTCAGAACTCCAGTTAGTAGTGAGTTGTTCTTTGCTTATATTTGCAAAAATTTCCTTAGTCTTAAGATCAGCTAAGATGGTTTTATTGTTATAATCAATTAGAACTTGGGTAAAATCTGGAGATAATTTAAAGTCTAGGTTGTCCAACTGCACAGAGTTAGTGGCAAAGAGCTCTTCAATATTGAGAATGGGATCTACCTCTTTTTGCAGGGAAATAATAGGAGACTCTAAATTAAGAAGAACTAACTCATTCTTTGTTTCAGAGTTGTTGGCATTGTCTGTTAATACTAAAAACTGTGGAACATTATCTAGTTGAACGATCTTTTTTATTCCTAATGAGGTTAAGGGTTTCAGTCCGGGGTTTTTTGAAAAAAGATGAGCATGCAGACTTAGGACAACGCCTTGTTGCAAATTGACCTCTTTTTGCCAGTTGGTATAGCCATCAGAGGTTATTTTAATGGTATACTGGCCTGGTTGTAAGTTTATGTTTTGATCCGTAACTCCTTTAAACTGATCATTAACAAAGATTTTGCTGGCTTTTGGCTGGGAGTTTATTGAGATAATGCCTGTTGTTGTAATTGATATATTTTCAGAATCAAATCTGTATCCCTTTGCAAAAAGAACGAACGCTATTAAAGTTGTTAAAAAAATAATTAATATTAAAACTCTATATAATCTTCTCATAGAATTTATATTATACTATATAATACTACATAGTATGTTTTTTAATTATAAACTTGGCATTGATCTTGGAACAGCTAATGTTCTTATTTACTTAGAGAAAAAAGGGATTGTCTTAAATGAGCCAACAGTAGTTGCCTATAGGATAGATAATAAAGAAGTTCTGGCGGTTGGCAATGAGGCTAAAGAAATGTTGGGCAGAACTCCAAATAATATTGTAGCAGACCGGCCCTTGCGTGATGGTGTAATAGCTGATTATAAGATTACCTCAGCTATGATTAGATACTTTTTAAAAAAGGCATTAGGCAGAGGTTTTTTATCTGATGTAATGATTTCTATTCCTGGGGGTGCATCACAGGTAGAAAAAAGAGCAGTCGTTTCAGCCTGCAAACAGGCTGGAGCAAAAAATGTTTATCTTATTGAAGAGCCCTTAGCTGCTGCTATTGGAGCTGGTTTGCCGATTTCTGAACCTTCGGGAAATATGATTGTTAATCTTGGAGGTGGAACATCAGAGATTGCCATAATATCGCTTGGTCAGTTAGTTGCTTATAAGACTGTAAGAGTTGGTGGAACAAAGTTAGACTTGGCAATAATGGAGTATTTGAGAAAAGAAAAGAATTTCTTAATTGGCGAAAGAACTGCTGAGGAGATAAAGATGAAGATAGGTACAGCGTTTATAGAGGATGAAACTGAGTTAAAAAAAATAGAGGTTAAGGGTCGTGATTTTTATACTGGACTGCCAAAAACCATAGAGATTTCAGAAGATGAGATAAAAAAGGCTTTAGATAAAAACTTAAAAACGATTTTAGATGGTGTGAAATCGGTCTTAGGACAATCTCCTCCTGAGTTGTCTGCAGATATTGTTGAAAAGGGGATTGTTTTGTCAGGTGGGTCAGCAATGCTTGGTAATATTGATAAATTTATATCATACTATACTGGAGTTCCTGCATTTGTGGTAGAGGATCCTTTATTTTGTGTCATCAAAGGTATTGGGATTATTGTTGAACATTTAGATAGTTATAAAAAATCAATATTAAGCTCATAGTCTGTAGAATAGTGTTGCCGTTTTTTAGTATTAGCTTAGAATTTAAAAGATTTTTTTAATTTTTTTTTTAATTATTTGCTAAGTGTATAATAAATAAATTTATTTTAAGTTTGTGTTTAAATAAAAATAAAAAAATATTTAATTTTTTGAACAAAGATAATGGTTTATCAAATTATTAGTGTTTGATTTATGTTTAAAACATTAATTGAAACATTTTCTTGTCTGAAACAAAACAACTTTTTAAGCAAGTACGAAGATATCCTATATTTAATTAACAAAGGAGATAAAACTGTCAACAAATTTATCCATGTTGTATCTATTAATCCAGAGATTATAGTCTTATCTGTTTTTAATCCAGAGTTTAGAAAGGTTATTCTAAAGGCAGATTTTTTGATAGCAGATGGAGTAGGGGCAGTTATAGCAGCTAGAATTCTTTATGGAGTTAGGTTAAAAAGAATAACAGGGTCTGATTTATTAAAAAAAACATTGAGTTTTGCTAATTTTGGTAGCTTTAGAGTTTTATTAATTGGAGGCAGGCCTAATTTAGCAGATAAGATTTCTAATTGCTATAATAAAAAATTTAAAAAACATTTTTGTTTTGGAATTGAAGGAATAAAAGATATAAAAAATATAAAAAAAGAAGAGATTAATAATATAAAAGCTATAGTTGCCGATTTTAAGCCTCATATTGTTTTTTTGGCTTTTGGTTCTCCTAATCAGGAATTATTTGCTTTTAAGTATCAAGATTTGTTTAATAGCTGTGTTGTTGTAGGAGTTGGCGGTGGCTTTGATTATATTGGTAAAGTTGTTCCCAGAGCTCCAAGATTTATGCGAAGGTATGGTTTGGAGTGGTTTTTTAGATTAATAATACAACCGAAAAGATTCTTTAGACAAATGCGGATTGTGCTTTTTCTTTTTTTTGTTTTTATCTTATTTTTATATGGTTTTTATAAACGAGTATTTAATTAAATGAGATTCAAAGAAATTGTTATCTCAGAATTGGTTTACTGGCAGTTTTATAACTATTTTCCTACGACAGTAGAGTTGTGGTTGGTTTTACCCTTTAAGGTAGATTATTCTAAGTTCCTGTCTAAGATTAGGCAGATAAATGGTATTTCTTTGGTAAATGATGCTGGTGAGTTTAGAGTTGTGCTTAATAAATATAAAAAGACATTTTTTCAGTTCTTAAAAAAACAGAGAATCTTTAAGTTAAAAACAAGCCAGTTGAGGTTAAAGTATTTTTTAATTTTAGCTCAAAGGTTAGGCTTTGTTTCTTTAATTGGTCTTTCTGGATCATTAGCTTATGGCATAGCTAAAGAATCTGATGATTTTGATCTGTTTATCATAACTAAGGAGAATAGATTATGGCTTTCTAGGTTTTTATTAAATGTATTTGCTTTTATGTTATGCCTTAAAAGAAAGAGAAAAGTAAAACTGGCAAAAGATAAAGTTTGTCTAAATCTTTTTTTTGATCTTAAGTCTTTAGGTATTGCCAAGTCTAAGCAAACTGAGTTTGTGGCAAGGGAGATTATTAATCTAAAGGTTTTATATGACGAAAACAAGACTTGGTTTAAGTTTGTACAAAATAACAAATGGGTTTTTAGCTACTTTCCTAATTTTAAGACTTGGTTTTATAGCGCTTGGCATAAAAAATATAATGAAAATAAAAAAAGAGAACAAGGAATGGTTTTTAAATTAATTTTTGATTATCTAAATTTAATTTTAGGCAAAGTTCAATTGCTAAAAATTAAGTTAAATAAATTAAATAAAGAAAGAATTCTTAAGTATCAGCTTTGGTTTCATCCTGATGATTTTGAGACAAAGTATATTAGTTTAAGAAATAGAGCTTTAAGGCTTTCTAAAGATTCTTATTAGAGTTTGTAGTTGTTAGATATGATCGTTTTTGTTATAAAAAGCAAGATTAAAAAGATGGTACTACCGAATAAACAAGGTGATAAGAAAGGTGTTTTTATAAAACTGCTTCCACAAGAATTATAGTTGTTTTTTGTATAAAAAGTTATGAACTCTAGTAAAACATTGCTCCAGCCAAACACATTGGCACCAATTAAACTTAAGTAAAAGTATCTGAGTTGTTTGAGTTTGTTTTTGCTTCTTTTAATGTGATTAAACCAAATTAAAAAAAATATGAATCCTAAAAGACCTAAAAAACAAGGAGTTAATATGGGATTATTAATAATAACACCCTTTAATTTCAGTATTGTTTTTTCATTTTTGTAAAAAAACAGCAAGTCGTTTAAGAATGTACTGCCTGCTATTGTAATGCCTAATATTAGCAAGATTTGAATTAGTTTTGATTTGTTTTTCATATAGTGTGTTTATTAACTTTGTAAGTTAAAAAGTAATTAAGAGACTGTCTTTGTAAATTATAGCATTAAGATATAAAAGCTGTTAAAAAGTTTTTGATAGAAAAGTGGCAGATAGGATTTTATTAACGGGCTTGGCGGCAAATTCTATTTCGTCGCAACCGCTTCGATAAAAGCCGATTTATATTTGTGATAAACTTTAGTTTTTCTGTCATGTATTCTTTTGTAAAGAAATGCTGGACATGGCCCTTTTTATACATATTTTCACCAACTTTTTTACCTTTACCAAAAAGTGCATCATCAGTAGATTTACATTTTACAAAAATCAAACCGCCCTTCTTCAAAACTTTATACAAGTTGTCGAAAATCTTGCTTGTGGTTTTATCATCAAAATAATGCAAACTTAAGTGGGCATAAATTACAACAAAAGAATTTTCTGGAAAATTGATATTTCGAATGTCTTTCAGAATACAATTTATTCTATTTTTTATTCTATTTTGTCGAGTTTTTAATTTTTCGATTCCGCTTTTTGAAAAATCAACTGCCGTTACCTTTAATCCTTTATTGGCAAAATAAATTGAATCCCTTCCGTCTCCGCAACCCAAATCTAATAAAGACCGACAATTCTTAGCTTTAATCAACTTGAACCCACACTTAGCAAACTCTTTTTTCAACTGGCGGTGTGTATTTGAAAAAATCCGAACCGATTTCATTAACGGGCTCGGCGGGCGGAATTCCCCCCGAACCCCCTTTCCGCCCGCCTCGCCCAAAAGCGGAAGCGAAAAGGACGATTTCAAGTTTTTCTAATCCGCCTTTGGCGGATTGCTCGACTCTGCCGAGCTTGGCGGCAAATTATTTTTAATTTTTACGCTTTCCCGAAAGAAAAGCAACTATTTTATCAATCGCCTTATCTGGCTTTTTTAGTAATTCATGCTCCCAAACCCTTAAAATTTTCCAACCCTTACTTTTTAATTCTTTTCTATAAAGTTTATCTCTTTCAATATTTCTCTCAATTTTAGCTAACCAATATTTTCGAGAGAGGCGTTGTTTTAATTTTGAAAATCGATATCCGTGCCAAAAATCTCCATCAATAAAAATTGCTTTTCTTTTGCTTGGCAACGCTATATCTGGATTTCCAATTGCTTTTTTATAATGTTTTTGGAAATAGACCTTCCTTTTTTTTAACTCTCTAAAAACCAGTCTTTCTACTTTAGTATTTTGTGAGCGGATTTTTGACATAATCTCGCCCCGCTTCTTTTTTGTGAATTTGTCCATACAAAGAATCCTGTTTTATAGTATTCAAAAATTCTTGCAAATCATATTTGATCTTTACTGCAAGGTGGCGTGCAAACTCAACAGGTACAGCATTGCCGACCATTTTATAGCCATCAGCAACATTTTCGTATTTGAATATAAAATCATCTGGGAATGTTTGTATTCTAGCACATTCCCGCACAGAAAGACGGCGATATAAATGTTCTTTTCCGGGAACAAAAATCCTTTTATTTTGCTCAATAAACTTCATCTTGGGGGCTTGCGGGTGTATTGGGGCATGCCTTCCGCCAGCTTGAATTGTAAAAGAAGGTTCATCCCAAGAACGAACCCTGTTTCTTGACATATAGATAGTAGAAAAACCTCCGTTCATATATTCGTGATTGGGGGCATTTAAATCCTTGCTTGGATTTGCTCTGTTATAAGATTTTGCTGGTTTAGCTGGCTTATCTTTCCATAAATCCCAAATAGCATCTTTAAGTACTGGGCGTTTTGGGGACTTAGGAGGAAATTGGAAAATTTTTCCTAATTTTTTATGATACCCAACAATAATCACTCTTCTTCTATCTTGAGGAACATCATAATCGTGGGCGTTTAACAAGGCGTAATTAACATTGTAATTTAGGCTTTTAAATTGACTCAAAATTTCTTGGAATGCTTCCCTATGACGGGGCAAAAGCATTCCCGACACATTCTCGGCAAGAAAAAATAGGGGCTTTTTGTCTTTCAAAACTCTTATATATTCATAAAAAAGTTGTCCGCGCCTATCTTTTATTCCTCGTCCGGCCCCGGCCTCGCTCCAACTTTGGCAAGGTGGTCCACCGATAATTCCAACCCCATCCGGTATTTCAGATGAAGGAATATCAACAATGCTCCTTTTATCTAATTTTACTTTTGGAAAATTGTGCTCAAATGTTGACCAAATTGTTCTGTCAAATTCATTTGCCCAAATAATCTCAAAGCCGGCTTTTTCAAAACCCAAGTCTAAACCTCCTGCGCCTGTAAATAAAGATACTAATTTCATATTATTTACTGAATTTAATAAGCTTTGCGTCTAATAGTTTTGCGGGATTATTTGGCGACTTAATTTTTATGTCGTTTATTGCAAAATTAAAATTTGAAATGTTTTCAAGTTGTTTTCTGTCTTTCTCAGGGAACAAATCATATTTGTCTTTTCTCATCAATGCAAATAAATGAAACTTTTCTTTGTCCTCTATTTTGCAAAAGTCCTTATATACAATTAGCGGGTTTTGGATTTGCCACATCCCTCTAATTCTTAACTCCGTAATTCCTAACGGGTCGACTCTTTTAACCTTTCCGATCTCAACTGTTTCCCCTTTTTCCAAACCAAGAGAATCTATAACAGAATCGACTTCTTTCTTGATTGGCTCGTGAACTTTATCATATACGCTATGATCTGCCGCATAGCATGTTCCCTGTATAAAAAATAAATATTTTATTTTTCCGCCCCTAACGTGCCCGATTACATAAAATAGGTCTTTTGCTTCCCATTTATTTGCCTCGCAATTTCTACAAGCATTAGTTATCCTTTTATCGCTAGATAACAATCGATCTTTTGGTGGAGAACTATTTAATGCTAAAGAAGAAGTTGGACTTTCAATCTTTTTTATTTCAAAAGCATCGCCATTTTTAATAATCATGTCTGGCGGATTGTTCTGATTTCCTAGATACGAAAATACTTTTGAATAAGAATACTCTTTTTTAGTGTGTGGCAGGTTTAAAGAATTCGCGATAGCGTCTTTTATATAAAACTCCAGCTGTTCGCCAACTGCGTTTATTCTTATGAGATAAGTGGACGCATAATTTTTCAAGTCAAATGAGCCAAACGATATGATGTTGGCAATTGCAGTCAAAATATTATTAGTAATTTTTAGATTCATAATTTTATTTTATTAACTCCTCAATATTTACTCTTAATGCTTTCGCAATTTTCGCCATTACTAAAACCGATGGCTTCTTTATTACTCCACTTTCAATTTTTGTCAGGGTAGTGTATTTGACGCCGGATTTTTTAGCAAAATCTTCCTGCGACAAGCCTTGCTTTGTACGGTATTTTTTTATGTTTTCTCCAATGTTATTTTCTCTTGCCATATTTTCAATAATTTGATAGTATGTTATTGTTAGTATTAACAATACCTGCTTTCAATATAATGATAACAAATAAAAGTAAAACAATCAAGAAAAAGAAAAGCCCGCTTCTGGCCAAAATAAAGTTCGAGCCGACATTTTTTTCAGGTTCTTTGGCGGTTTGCCTTTTCGCTTCCGCTTCAGGGCGAGGCGGGCGGAAAGGGGGTTCGGGGGGAATTCCGCCCGCCGAGCCCGTTAATGAAATCGGTTCGGATTTTTTCAAATACACACCGCCAGTTGGTAAATCCCCTTGCTGGCTCGCCCTCTGCGAGGGCTCGCCAGCCGATTTTAGGCGCAAAATTGAATTTTTTGTCTTTGTTTTGCAAAGCAAAACGCCAGAAGCGGGCTTTTCTAAATTAAATTTAGAATTATGAAATACTTTATCTATTGCAGAAAATCAACAGATAGTGAGGAAAGGCAAGTTTTAAGTATTGAAGCTCAGCTTGCTGAGCTAAAAGAATTTGCCGCCAAAGAAAAACTTGAAATCGTCGCCTCGCTTTGCGAGGCGCAAACCGCCAAAGAACCTGGCCGAAAGATTTTCGGAGAAATGTTAGACCGGATTTGTGCTGGCGAAGCCAGCGGAATTTTAGCTTGGCATCCCGATAGGTTAGCTCGTAATTCCATAGACGGCGGAAAAATAATTTACTTGCTGGACACAGGAAAACTGCTTGATTTGAAATTCCCTACTTTTTGGTTTGAGAATACGCCACAGGGAAAATTTATGCTTTCAATCGCTTTCGGACAGAGCAAGTACTATGTTGACAATCTTTCAGAAAACATCAAAAGGGGACACCGCCAAAAACTGCGAAAAGGAATTTGGCCCAGCTTCGCGCCGCTTGGCTATCTCAATAATCACAGAACAAAAGAAATTGATCTAGACAAAGAAAAAGCGCCATTTATCAGAAAAGCGTTTGAACTTTACGCTACCGGCGACTACACGCTAAAAGCCATAAAGCAGTTTTTGGCTGACAGCGGGATAAAAAGCTACCGCAACAAACCTCTTTCCGTTTCCTGTGTCCAGCGAATGCTTAAAAATCATTTCTACTACGGCGTTTTCAAATTCAACGGCGAAATTTATCAAGGAACACACGAGCCAATTATTTCCAAGAAACTTTTTGATTCTGTTCAACAAGCGATGAATAATAGAGGCAAGAAAAAAAGGAAAAGAAAGCATGAATTTGCTTTTTCTGGATTTATGCGTTGCGGGAACTGCGGCTGTGTGATAACCGCCGAAAAACAAAAAGGACATAACTATTACCGATGCACCAAGAAAAAGCAAAAATGCGAGGAAAAGTATTTAAGGGAAGAAAACCTTGTTGAACAGATGAGAAATTTTATTCAAAAAGTTTCTTTGCCTGACGACTGGGCAGAAAATATGCTTGCCGAGTTAGACAAAGAAAAAGAGCAAGCTAAAAAAGAAAGCGAGCTAGTTGTTCAAAATCTCCGCCAGCAAAAAGCCGAAGTTGAGCAGAAAATTGAAAAACTATTAGACCTTTACATTGCCGGCGGCGCTTTAACACTTGAGGAATATCAAGCCAAAAAACAAAAACTGCTCAACGAGAAACTGGATATTGAGCAGAAAATAAAAGATTTTGAACAATCGGGAAATAATTGGCTCGAACCGATGAAGAAAATGATTTTTGAAGCAAAACAAGCCAAAATTCTATTGTCGCAGGGCGACAATTATCAAATCCGGGAATTTCTAAAAAATGTCGGCTCGAACTTTATTTTGAAAGACAAAAAATTCAATTTTGCGCCTAAAATCGGCTGGCGAGCCCTCGCAGAGGGCGAGCCAGCAAGGGGATTTACCAACTGGCGGAGGAGGTGGGATTCGAACCCACGCCTCGGAATTTACCCGAGAACGGTTTAGCAAACCGTCGCCTTTGACCACTCGGCCACTCCTCCTATTGCATATTTTATATTATTTTAATCTAATTTGGAAATTAAGATAGCAATATTTTATAATATACTTGTCTAGTATAGTAGTTTTTGTCCCTATAGTTCAACTGGATAGAACATCAGGTTGCGGACCTGAAGGTTGGAGGTTCAAATCCTCCTAGGGACGCAGTTTAAGGGCGCGTGGCGTAACTGGTAGCGCAGCGGTCTCCAAAACCGCAGGTTGCAGGTTCGAGTCCTGCCGCGCCTGCAGAAACAGGAAGGATGCCGGAGTGGACGAACGGGCTCGCCTGGAGAGCGAGTTTCCGAAATAAAATTCGGAACGGGGGTTCGAATCCCCCTCCTTCCGCACAAGGTGGTTGTAGCTCAATGGTAGAGCACCAGCCTGTGGAGCTGGGTGTTGCGGGTTCGAGTCCCGTCAGCCACCCATAACTTGAGTTCTTAATTTATAATAAAATTATGTTTCCAGATGCATTTTTTTCTAGCATTAATGTAAATCTCCTTTTGGATAGTAAAATGCTTAAATTAACAGTTATTTTTTTACTTTCAGTCTTTGTTTATAAAATATTCTCAGGATTTGTCGTCAGAACAGTCTTTGGTTTGGCTTATTCAAGCATAAAGCAGGAATCAAAGAAAAAGAAGATTAAAACAGTGATGGTTTTATTTAACAACATCATAAAAACAACAGTAATTATTATTTCCTCAATTATAATACTTGATATTTTAGGTTTTAATATAACTCCGCTGATAACAGGAGCTGGTATATTTGGATTAGCAGTTTCGTTTGGTTCTCAGTCTATCGTAAAAGATGTTGTCTCAGGAATTTTTATAATTCTTGAGAATCAAATAAATGTAGGAGATTATATTAAAATAGGCAACTATGAAGGTAAAGTAAAGGAGATTACTTTAAGATCTACTTATCTATTAGATAAAGATAAAAACCTAATTATTATTCCTAACTCTCAGATTAGTTCAATTATTAAATACCATAAGTAATGAAGTCCTTAAAAAGCATTTTAAAAGGGTTTGATCCAACAAAAAATAAGTATATTTCAAGGGAGTTTCAGTCTTATGGTATTTATCTTGCAGAAACTTTGGGTGATTGGAGAAAAAAAAGTTTATATATCAAGTTGGCAAAAACTTTACCAAGAGCAGTATTAGAGAAAGCCTTAAGTTTTGTAAAAGACTCTAACGCTGATAATAAAGCTGCATTATTTATGTGGAAGCTTAAACAAATGGGTGCTTTTAAAGGGAAGAAAGCATCAAAAGATAAAACAACTTGACAAATATTTTTTTCTTGTTAATAATTTAGATATGCAAGTAACAATTTATACAGTACCATATTGCAACTTTTCACAACAAGAAAAAGATTATTTGTTAGGTAAAGGTATAGCCTTTATTGAAAAAAATTTAGAAGAAAATCCTGCATATTTGGATGAGATGCTTAAAGTGTCAAACAACTTCGCTGGAACACCTGTAACTGTTATAGCTAAAGATGATGGTTCTCAGGTTGTTGTCAAAGGTTTTAATCAACAAGAAATAGATGCAGCATTAGGAGGATATACAGGTCCTAGTTTAGTAGGAAATTTTGCTGCTGGATCAGATCAGGGTAGTATTAACCAGCAAGTAAACAATCAAACTACAGTTCAGACTGTAGCACAAAATCAGGATCAGAATGTACAACCTGCTCAGGCAAGTGCTCAGTCAGATGAGATTGCTGGAGCAGGACAGCAGACTTCGGCTGATACTCTGTCAGACCAGATAATGTCAGTTTTGCAGGGTCAGGATAATTCTGGAAGTTCAATAGATGAGAAAATAAATCAGGTGCCGTCGGCAGCTGTTTCAAGTCAGCAACAGAGTGTTACCCAAGATGTTTCAGGAGCTATTAATCAACAACAGTTTCAGGCAGCAAATACCCAATCTAATGACAATACAGCTCAATCTGCACAGCAAAGTGAAACAACACAACAAGTTGAAGGCAGTACCAGTGACAGTCCCGAGGCATCACAGGCTGGCTCTGATTTACAGAGTTTGTTAAATAAATTAAACTCTGTTAATCAAGGTGGCTCCAATCAGCCTGGTCAGGTTTCTGGCAGTTCTAATCAACAGCAGCAATCAACTGCTCCACAAGCTACAGGAGATTTGCCTGATTTTAATAAAAACTCATAATTTGTTTAATCAATAAAAAAATTTTCAGTTATAATTAGTTAATGTTATTAATTAATTGAATATAATTATGATTCAACAAACATTGGTTCTTTTAAAACCTGATGCTGTTAAAAGAGGTCTTATTGGAGAGATTATCAAAAGATTTGAGAGAGTTGGGTTAAAGATTGTTGCTTGTAAATTAGTTAAACCAAGTAAAGACTTGGCAGATAAGCATTATCCTTTAGAAAGACAAGAATTTGTTGAAGGAATAGGTAAAAAAACTTTAGAAAACTATAAAGAGATGGGAGTTGATCCTGTATCTGAGATTGGTTCATCAGATCCTTATGAGATTGGAAAGATTGTTAGAGGTTGGTTAGTTGAGATGATTACATCTGATCCTGTTTTGGCAATTGTTTTAGAAGGTCCTAACGCTGTTGAGATCGTTCGGAAATTAGTAGGGCATACACTGCCTGTAAAAGCTGATCCCGGAACTATAAGAGGAGACTTTTCTTTTGACTCTGCTTTTTTTGCTAATGCAAAAAAAAGGCCTATCAAAAACTTAATACATGCGTCAGGAAATCCTGAAGAAGCTGAGTATGAGATCTCTCTTTGGTTTACCAAAGACGAGATTCACAACTATAAAAGATCAGAGGAAGAAGTTATGTACTAAACTATTGATGAATATAAAAATAAAGAGAATTGATAAAACTTTGCCATTGCCTGAGTATCAAACAAAAGGATCGGTTGGTTTTGATCTTTACGCTCGTGAGAAAACTGTTGTTCAGCCATTTGTTCCTTGTTTGATTCCTCTGAATATAATTGTTAAAGTACCTAAAGGTTATTTATTCTTATTGGCAAGTAGAAGTTCTTTGCCTATTAAAAAAGGTCTATTAATACCTAATGGTGTTGGGATTATTGATCATGATTATTGTGGAGAAGAAGATGAGATAAAGCTTCAGGTACTTAATTTTACTGATAAGCCTGTTGTGGTAAATAAAGGAGAACGAATAGCACAAGGAATCATAGTAAGTATAAAATGTCCTAATTTTATTGAGGTAACTAAAATGTCGCAAAAAAGCAGGGGTGGGTTTGGATCTACTGGTTAAACAATGATTCTTTTTAAACTCTATACTAAGCAACTAATGTAATCTTTGTGTTTTTGCTTTGTTTATTGTTAGTTAATAGTAACTTAATTTTTCTACTATAATTTTTTGGTATCTGTGTGAAATAAGGTTTCAAAAATTTTTTAACATCTGATTGAAACAGGGGTTGACAATCTACTGAAAATAATTCTATAATAAGTTGTAGTTAAAATTTTATATTTGTTGTGAAAAAGAATAAATATATTTTTCTTATTGGTTTTTTGATTTTGTTGATTTTTTCTTCTTATTTACTAAGCAGTAATCTTTTAGCTCAAGAAAACAATCAAGAGGATATTAATACTGCAGTTTCTCCAAGTATTAATAAGAATCAGAGGCCGCTGATTCCTCCTATTAAAAAAGATGTCATAGAGGAAAGACGGGAGGCTCAACAGGACAAACAAGCTCAAAAGCAGGAACAGATTGAACAAATGAGACAGCAAAAACAGGAGCAGATTGAGAGGATGAGAGAAGAAAAACAAAAACGATTAGAAGAGTTAAAGCAAAAAAGACAGGAACAGATGCAACAAATAAGGGAAGATAAGCAAGCTAAGATGGAAGAGTTTAGACAAAAACTTCAGCAAATTAAAGATGAAAGAAAACAACAAATTGTAGAAAGAGTGTCAAACAGAGTAGCAGAGTTAAATGATAGACATGCTGAAACTGTTTTTAATTGGGTTGAGAAAATAAGCGATTTCTTGGCAAAATTAGAGGGTATTGTAAATAGATTGGCGGAAAATGGAGCAGATGTAGTAAATTTGCAGACACAGATTTTAACAATAAAAGAGAATTTGGAAAGTTTAAAATCTGATGTGGAGATACAAAGAGAGAAAGAGTACATCATTGAGATTAATGATGAGCAGACATTAGGTTTGTCTTTATCTAAGGCTTACTCTCAGTTAAGGGCAGATTATGCTCAGCTAAGATCTAAAATTTCTGAAATCAAAGCAAGTATTAGGAATTTAGCTGTAAATATAAGGCAGACAGCCGAGAGTTTTAGGTTGCAGAATAACCAAGACCAGAATAATGCAATTGAGTAATAGCAGTTTATAATTTTATGGATCAAAATCAAAATTTAAATCAGTTCCAGGCAACAACAGCCAATTATAATCCACAGCAGAGTTTTGGTACAAGTAATTTTACTCCTTTAAATGTTGATCAAAATAATGGTAAAAATGAGACTCATAACAGAGTCTATACAATGATTTTGATTCCTTTAATAGTTGTAATGGCAGTTATAGCTGTAGTATTAGGCATTTATATTTACCAGATAGGTTTTGTTAATAATAGTTCAGTTGTTGAGGATGTTGCAACTACTGAAAATATTGACTTGATCACGCCTCAAGCTGCTGATCAAGCTTCTTCTGCGGTAGAAGATCAGCAGGCAACAGCTTCTTCAGAAATAGAGGATCAGAACAACAGTAGTCCAGAGGCAAGTATTAATGAAATTATAAATGAGTTAGATACAATAAATCCCAATGAGATAAATCCTCAAGACTCTCAGGTTGAGCAGGATATAAATGCATTACAGTAGTTTCTTATGAATAAAGTATCAAGAGCTGAAGTTTTAGATTTTTTTACAAAGCTAACTGAGTTTAATTCAATATCTACATCTGAAGCATATAATAAGGATCTTGAAAATTGTGTATTGTTTATAAAGACCTTTTTTGAAAGAGAGTTTAAGAATAGTTTAGAGTTATGCCGATTAGTCAGATTAAAAAATTATAAACCTTTGCTTATAGTAAAGATAAAAAGTAGATCAGCAAAGGCAAAAACTATTGGCATTTATGGTCATTATGATGTTCAGCCAGAAGATCCGGTAACTGAATGGAACACAGATCCTTTTAGGTTAGTTAATCAGAATAAAAAATTTTACGGTCGTGGGACAGCAGACAACAAAGGCCATATAACCTTAAATATTTTTTCTGTTTTAGATTTGGTTAGGTCTGGAAAAAACAAAAATAATTATATTTTTATTCTGGAAGGAGAAGAGGAATCTGGCAACGAAGAAGGTTTAGAGCAAATGTTGCGATCTCAAAAGAAAGTTTTATCAGATGTCTCTGCGTTTTTTTTAACAGATGTTGGAATGTTTGACAGAAATAAGCCTCAGATTTACTATGCCTTGAGAGGCATTGTTTGTTTTGAACTGGAGATTCAGGTTGGCAAAAGAGATCTGCATTCTGGCGTGTATGGCAACTTAGCTTTGAATCCGGCAAATATAATCTCAGACTATATAGCCAAGTTAAAAGATCCTTACACAAATAAAGTTGGGATAAAAGGGTTTTACAACGATGTTAAGAAGTTTTCAAAAACTGAGATCGAACAGCTCAAAGTTGCCTGCAGGACTAAAGATCAGTTATTAAAAGAAACAGGTTTGTTTACGATAGTTGATATAAACAAAGATAATCTTTATTTATCTTCGAAGATACTCCCGTCTTTAGATATAAATGGATTATGGTCTGGTTTTACTGGTTCTGGATTTAAAACAGTTATTCCTGCCAAGGCAGGAGTGAAATTTTCTTGTAGATTAGTAGAGTTTCAAAAGGCAGATAAAGTTGAGGGTTTAATACAGAACTTTACAGAGAATTATTTTAAAGAAAAAGATGGAATAAAATATCAACTAAGCTTATTAGCTAAAGCTGAGCCTTTTTATACAGATGTTAATAATGAAGTTATCATAAAAACAGCTAAAGTGCTCAAACAAGTTTTTGGCAACAAAGTTATTTACAATCGTTCTGGAGGTTCAATCCCAGCTGCTGAGATATTTCAACGATTGTTTAAAAAACCTATTGTTTTAACTGGTTTTACTTTACCTGACGATAATATTCATTCTCCGAACGAGAATTTTGATGAGGAGATGTTTTGGAAAGGTCTTGAGGCTTTAACAGAGATTTATCAGAATCTTTAAAAGACTTTCTTGTTTGCAATTTCTTCTATAAAATTAACTAACCAAGCAATGATAAGACAGGTTAACAATAATAAACTGTAATTTTTGTTTAAAATTAATAATCCATTCTGGATCAGAAAGATATATGCCAATATAATAACAAAGATTATTACTGTAAAATTAATAAAGAATTTTTGAGTTTTTGAAGCAATTGCAGACAGGTCGTTGTCCTGTTAAATTAGGGGCTGTAATGGAGTAACTATATGTTGATCTATTTCCTCAGGTTTTAGAATCTCTATCTTTGAGTTTATGAAGCCTTGTTTAATCGCTAAAAGATTAATTGGTAGGAATCGTTTAAGGATTTTACTATTTGTCTTAACTTCACCTAAAAGATTGCTTGTTTTTTTCGCTATAATATTGTTTTTATTGTCGTATATAAAAACCTTAGTTGTTTTAGTATTATTGATTTTGTGTCTAGTAGTTTTCGGTTGGGTTTTATATAATAAAGGTATATTTTCAGTATTTAATACTTCCAAAGAAGAGCAGCTTTTATCTAAATTAAAAAAACAGATTTTTATAGATGAAGCTGATCTTCCTACGATAGCTACAGTAACAGATGAAAGTAAACTTAGAAATCAGGAGTTTTTAGGCGAGCAAAAAACGGTGATATTGTCTTTATCTTTACTCAGTCAAAAAGGGCAGTTTTGTATAGACCTGCGATAGATAAAATTATTTAGGTTGCTCCAGTGAGAAATGTTGGGTAAGAAACAGATACAACAACACAGTCTAGCAATGGTTTGGATTCTCAAATTAAACAAGATAATAATAACAGCCTAGAGATAACAACTAACCCTGACAGTGATAATAGAAAGGTAAATCTGGCATTGTTGAACGGGTCTCAAAAAATTGGTGTGACAAACGACATAGAAGATAAGTTGGTTAACTATTTTAACGATAGCAATATTAATGTTGTGTATAAAGATTTTGCCGACTACCGTGAGTATAAAAATACTTTAGTTGTTGTTATGAATTCTGGCTTTGAAGATATAGCCAAACAGATAGCTCAACTTTTATCTGCAGATTTAACTACTACAATGCCAGAGTTTGAGTCTGCCAGTATCTCTGCTGATATAGCTATTATTGTTGGGGCTCAGTAATAATATATATCTTTTAATTAAATAAATATTTACTAAATTATATTTTTAAATATCAATTATTCGTATATTTTATTGAAAAATATATTTTTAACAAAGCTCTAGATTAATAATTATATAATTTTAATTAAAAATTAGTTAATTATTTTTATTAAATTATTGAATTTTGAATTAAATTTGTTAATTAGATTAAGAGTTAATCCTAATCTTAATTATTGTTGACTATTATTGTCAGAAGAATAAATAAAGTAATTACATATGCGATTTTTGCAAATTTTTATTTGCTTTTTAGGTTGCGGTTTGTTATATTGCAAAATTATTTTAATTTAAGTAGCTTAAATCAGAGTAGTTTTATTTTACTTAATTTTATAATTTTATTTTTGAGCCAAGATTTATTAGATTAGAGTAAGTCTAAAAAAATTTTTTATTAACTTGAATTTTTTAGGTTTTGATCGATTTTAATGTTTTTGCGTAATATTGTTCAAATATTTTTGAGTTTTATGTGTTTTTATATAAATCTAAATATTGATTTTATCTATTCAGTTTTACAAGAAAAAAATATGTGAGGTTGTTTTTGTCGTCCTGCAGATCTGAGTCAATAATTTTTAGATTATATAACTTTGCTAAATTCTTAGGTCCAAGAATAGCAAAGTTTTTTGGTAGTTTTCCTTGATATAGAGCCTTAGCGCAAGCGGCTGTATCAATAAGATCTCCCTTGCCTGATGTTGTTTTAAGTTCTGGATATTTTTTTGACAAATTCTCTTTACATTGTTTTATAACTTGTGGATGGGCTATTATTGTCGTTATATTCTTTAGTTGTGTGTCCTGCCTTATCATTAAAAAGTGTCTGATTTTAATAGGAAATTCTTTAACTATTTTTACTTTGTAATTTGCTAAAGCTCTGGCAGACTCCCAAACTATTCCTCCTCTGCTGTTGTGAACAGCAAAAAGGCCATAATCTATCTCCCCTCTATTTAAGGTTTTCAAAACTTTTTCAGTTGTGTAAAGATACTTTATTTTATAGTTTTTAATATTGTTTTCTTTTATATATTTTAGTATTGCTTCTTCATTAAAACTGCCTTTGCCTCCTTGTATGCCAAATACAGTGTGTTTTTTTGATACTCTTTTAGGTAGCAGTAGATTGTATAATTTGTCATAGGCTTTCCCTATCTTTATTCTTATCTCCTTGGTGTAAGGATTTAGGGTTTGAAGGTCATAAAAAAGCTCCCATTTATCGTTGCAGACTTGTTGCATAATCTCAGTTAGTTTTTCAGCTCCTAGTGTGTCTATTTTTGTAGGTTTAAACTCAATTTTTTCCAGCAGTCTGCCTATGAAGTGGGTAACTCCCTGGGATCTTGCTGCAAGATAATCATGTTCTTCTGGAGTTATTTCTATTATTTTACAGCCTTTTTTTTGAAAAAAATTTTTCCAAAAACTGTAGGATCTTTTGTTTTGGAGAGAGTACATAACAAATCTTAATCCCTTTAACCCGTATTTGGCCGAGTCAGGTCCAAACATAGGATGGGTTAAAATTATTTCTGTCTTTGTAGTTTTAAAATGTTTTTTAAATATAGTGGCTGGATAAATTTTGATTGATAATACATCTATTAAGGTGTGCTGGTCTGTTATGTATTTTTTGTGTTCCTGAACGACTTTTTTAAATTTATTTATTGGAACTGCAAAAAAAATTGTATTGGATTTAGAATAAAACTCTTTTGGTTTTGTATAAACTTTTATAACATTGTCTGTTGGCTTGATTTTTGTTTTATGCTGCAGTACATTTACTTTAAAATCTGTTTTTAAAATATCTGCGAGCAGTTTTCCAAATCTGCCATAACCAATAATGCCCACAGTTTTTTTGTCTGTTGTTTTCATTTTGATTAGTAGTAAAACTCTTCTATTTGAATGATCAGGTAATAAAAAACAGAGAAAACAATTACAGGAGTTATTATTCCAATAAAGTCAAGCAGTATAAAAGCAATAATACTTTCTTTTAGTGTAAGTATTATTCCAGCGTTAACAAGCGAGTCTAATCCTTGTTGTCTTTTTTCTTTTAGCTTAACAAGACTTTTAGTTAGTATTATTAGAACGATAATCATTGTTGTAAAGTCTATAAAATTAAGCAGCCAGTTATTGAAAAACTGAAGCCTTGTAGCAAAGATTAAGCTATATACAATATAAATACAAAAAATTATTGTTATGTAGTAAAGGTATTCTGAAATCAATTTTTTGTACTCATTAGATAAAGGAGGCAGTTTTGTTAGGTAATCTCTAATTTGTGTTTTAAACTTGGCAAGAAAATCTATCATTTATCTGTGCCAGGGATCGGAGTCGAACCGATATCCCAGGTTTTTCAGACCTGTGCCGTGACCACCTTGGCTACCCTGGCAAAAGGTTAGGCTGCGGGGCTAGGACTCGAACCTAGACAAACTGCTCCAAAGGCAGTTGTGCTACCATTACACCACCCCGCAAACCGCTTGAATTATTTTAACATAAAATTTATAATCTTGTTAAAATATTAAGGTTCCTTAAGCTGTTAATGGTTGCTTGTAAAGGTTTTACTCTTGCTGTTGTTGGTTATCTGGTTAAAGATAATCAAATAATTCTTGGTTTAAGGAAAAAAGTCTCCTTAGAGTTGGGCAAGGGGCTGATCTCAGGTATAGGAGGCAAACTTGATTTAATAGATAAAGACAGACTTGAAGATCCTGACTCTGCTCTTATCAGAGAATTTAAAGAGGAGGTTAAGGTTGTGCCTACAAAGTTTTATCAAAGAGGCGAGTTATACTTTATTTATCCTTATAAGACAGAGTGGAATCAAAGGGTTTTTGCTTACCTTATTGAAGATTGGTCAGGCAGTCCGACTGAGACAGAGGTAATTAAGCCAGTTCAGTATAAAATTGACGAGATTCCTTTTACCAGAATGTGGCCTGATAATAGATACTATTTATTAGATATTCTTCAGAATAAAAAAGTCTACGGAAAATTTATTTACGGCAGTGATAATAAAACTGTGGTTAAGGTTGATCTAAAGATAGATGTTGTTTAAAAGATTTGTTAGATATTAATCAAGAAATTTAATAGTATTGCATCAAGAGTACAGATATCATCTTGGAGGAGGAATATCTAGGCTGAAAATTAATTGTTGACTTTTTATTTTGTTTAATTTATAATTGCAGATTATGTTGGCTAAAGGTTTAGTTTTAGTTATTATTGTTCTTCTTATTATCCCGTGAAGCGGGGAGGAGAGCTTTAATAGCTAAAACAACCTTAAACCCCGCTTCAAAGGCGGGGTTTTTTTATTTTATAAATTAATTTTTATTTAAATGAAGTATAACTTTTTTCCTTTTTGTTTTTTTAATGGCAAGATTGTAGAGTTTGAGTCTGCTAAAGTGTCTGTTGCTACCAAGGCCTTACAGTATGGTATGGCTGTTTTTGGAGGTATAAGAGGCTATTATAGAAAAGATCTGTCAGGAGTTTATGTTTTTAGAATCTCAGATCATTATAAAAGGTTTTTAAACTCCTTAAAGATTTTGGGAGTTAAGTTTCCTTATTCAGCTAAAGAATTAATTGATATTACAGTAAGTTTAATAAAGAAGAACTCTTCGAAAAGCAATTTTTATTTGCGTCCGTTTGCTTATGCTGATTCTTTAGGTTTATCTCCTAATTTTGCTGTTGATTCAGATTTTAACTTTACGCTTTATATGTTGCCGTTGGAGGAGTACTTGTCTATTAACAAGGGCTTGAGGGTAAAGGTTTCATCGTTTAGAAGGGTTGCAGACAATGCTATCCCATCAAGGGCAAAGATCTCAGGTGCTTATGTTAACTCTGCTTTGGCTAGTAAAGAAGCCTATGATAACAACTGCGACGAGGCTATTTTCCTAACTGAGGATGGTCATATTGCAGAGGGTTCTGCTGAGAATCTGTTTATAGTTAGAAACAACAGGTTGATTACTCCGCCTGTGTCAGATGATGTGCTGGAAGGCATAACCAGAGACACTATCTTAACTTTAGCTCAAAGATTGGGCATTGAGGTAGAGGTCAGAAGCATTGATAGAACAGAACTTTATGTTTGTGATGAGGCTTTTTTCTGCGGAACCGGAGTTCAGGTCTCTTGGATAAAAGAGATTGATAGAAGAGTAATTGGTAATGGGAAAATAGGCAAGATAACCAAAGCATTACAGGAGTTGTATTTTAATGTGGTTCAAGGTTTTGATGAAGAAGCAGAGTCTTGGAGAACCTTTGTAAGTCTTAAAAAATAATTATGGCAGATAAAATAATAACTGGTGCAGATATATTGTTGGAAAAATTAATTGATCTGGGAGTTGATCTGGTCTTTGGCTATCCCGGCGGAGCTGTTATGCCTTTGCATGATGCTATATACAAGTACAGGCACAAAATTAGACATATATTAAGCAGACATGAGCAGGGAGCTGTTCATATGGCTGAGGGCTGGGCCAGAGCTAAATCTAAGGCTGGGGTTTGTTTTGTTACCTCAGGTCCCGGAGCTACTAATTTAGTAACAGGTATTGCAGATGCTATGATGGACTCAGTTCCTTTGGTCTGTTTTACCGGACAGGTTGCTTCTGCTTTTATTGGTACTGATGCTTTTCAAGAAACTGATGTAATTGGCATAACAGCTCCTATTACTAAATGGAATTATCAGATTACAACCCCTGAAGAAATACCCTATATTGTTGAGAAAGCCTTTTATATAGCTGAGACAGGCAGGCCTGGACCTGTTGTTATTGATATTAGCAAAGATGCCCAACTTAAGACAGCAAAGGTTAATGATTTGTTGCATTTTAACAAAGAAGATCTAAAAAGTTACAGGCCAAATTATCTACCCAATATGAACCAGATAAGATCCGCAGTCAGGCTAATTGAGCAAAGTCAGAGACCTTTGGTTTTGGTCGGTCATGGTGTAATAATTTCAGGTGCAGAGGTTGAGCTTAAGGAATTTGTTGAGAAAGCAAACTTACCTTTTGCCTGTACTTTGCATGGTTTATCTGCTTTAAGCAAAAAACATCCTAATTATGTTGGTTTTTTAGGCATGCATGGTAATTACGCTCCAAATAAACTAACTAATCAGGCTGATGTCTTGATTGCCTTAGGTATGCGGTTTGATGATAGAGTTACCGGAAAGTTAGAAAAATATGCTCCTAATGCCAAAGTGATTCATATTGATATTGATCCTGCAGAGCTTAATAAAAATGTAAAGGCAGAGGTGCCCATAGTTGCAGATGTAAAGCTTGCCTTAAAAGAGATTAATAAACTCTTGAAAAAAAATAACCCGAGAAAAAAATGGTTTAATGAGTTTAAAAAAGGCTTTGATTTAGAAAAAGAAAAGGTTTATTCTCGTCAGTTAAGAAATAACTCAGATAGCATATTAATGGCTGAGGTTGTTTATACCTTGTCTAATCTAACCCAAGGAAAAGCTAGTATTGTCTCTGATGTCGGACAGCATCAGATGGTTAGTGCAAGGTATTATGAGTTTGACAGATTTAACAGCTGGATTTCTTCTGGAGGCCTGGGCACTATGGGATTTGGTCTACCTGCTGGATTAGGTGTTAAGTTAGCCAGGCCAGATGAAACTGTAATTTCTGTTGTTGGTGACGGTGGTTTTCAGATGACAATGCAGGAGCTTGGTACTGCGGTTGAGTATAACATTGGACTTAAGACAATTATTTTAAATAATTCTTTTTTAGGTATGGTCAGGCAGTGGCAGGAACTGTTTTTTGACAAGCGTTATGCTTTTACTGAGATGAAAAACCCTGATTTTATAAAGATTGCCCAAGCCTATGGAATGCAGGCTGATAGAGTTACAAAAAAATCAGATCTAGAATCAGCTTTAAAAAAGATGTTAGAGGCTGCAGGTTCATATCTGCTAGAAGTTGTAGTTGAAAAAGAAGATAATGTTTTTCCAATGGTTCCGGCAGGAGCTGGTTTAGATGAGATAATTTTAGAAGTTTCACAGGTAAAAAAACAGTGAAAACTTTTTTAGTTTTAAGTGAAAACAAACCAGGTGTTTTGTATAAAGTAGCTGATGTTTTTTTAAAGAGAAAGATTAATGTGCAGTCTCTAACAGTAGCTGAGATTGATCAGAATATCTCAAGGTTTACAATAACAGTTGAGTGTACTGATGCAAATGTTGAAAAGATAGAGAAGAATCTTTACAAAATTGTTGAGGTTTTAAAGGTGGTTTCAGCCTCAGATCAAGATCTGATTTTTAAAGAATTGGCAATTGTTAAGGTAAATGTCTCCAGCCCAAACGTAATGCGGGATTTAGATGACTTGATTTATCTGCATAAAGCAGAGATTGCTTATACAGCAGAATCAGCTATTTATGTAGAGAAACAGGGAAGTGAAGATGATATTAACTCATTTATAAATTCTTTGCGTCCGTATGGCATTAAAGAAATTGTGCGTTCAGGCAGAGTAGGTATACTCAAGCCTAGAAACGGCAAAAAAAGCATTGATTTTAGTTTAAATTACCCTGATTATATTGAGCATCTTGATGTCTCAGCTATTAAAAAGATTGAGTACTATAGCAGAGAGTTTGATGATGTTGTCTCATTGGCACAAGGTACTCCTGCCTCTGCTTCTGATTCGGCAATTAGAGAGGCAGCAAAACTTGCTATTGATCAGGGCTTGGTTGATAAATACACATCTGGTTATGGCATAGATGAGCTTCGTCAGTTGCTGGTTGATAAACTAAGAAGAGAGAATAACTTAACCAATGTAACTGAAAAAAATATAATTGTTACTCATGGAGCCGCAGAAGGTCTAATGGCAATATTTTTGGCTTTATTTAGAAGAAACGATGAGATTATTGTAATAACACCAGATTATGCTTCTCATCTAACTCAGATACGCATATCGGGCAAAGGCGGCAGGCCTGTTTTTTTGCCAATGCAGTTTGAGCAGGGGCAGTGGAGATTCAGTTTGGAAAAACTGGAGTCATCGATCACAGTTAACACCAGAGCAGTCTTAATCTGCAATCCATCTAATCCTACAGGAAAGGTTTTTAGTAAAGATGAGCTAATGGGTATACTTGATTTAGCAAAAAAATATAATTTATTTGTAATAACAGATGAGATCTATGAGAAGTTTGTTTATGATGAAAAAACTCATATAAGTTTTGCTTCTTTGCCGTCTGCTTTTGAGAGAACAGTTTCTATCTTTGGTTTTTCAAAATCATTTTCAATGACTGGTTGGAGAGTTGGGTATATAGTTGCAGAGGAACAGATAATTCGTAATATTTTCAAGGTTCATGATGCTTTGATAACCTGTCCTACAGCTGTAAGTCAGTATGCGGCAGTAGCAGCTCTAAAAAACAGCGATAGAATAACTCAAAGACTAAAACAGGAGTATGAGGAAAAAAGAGAGCTGTGTGTGTCTTTATTAAAAGAAAACCCAAAGATTGAGTTTGCTTATCCTGAAGGGGCTTATTATTTGTTTTTTAGAGTTCAGGGAGTTACTGATGATTTCAGCTTCGCGTTAAAGCTAATTGAGCAGGCTGGAGTTGCCATTGTGCCGGGATCTGCGTTTGGTTTGGGAGGTGAAGGGTTTTTTAGAATAGCTTTTTGCCGTGATAGAGAAGATATTATTAAAGGTATTACAAGGCTGAATGATTATTTAAGGAAAATTTAAGTTAAAAGTTTATTTTTACTATTATGACAAAACTAAATTTTGGTGGTATAGAAGAAAATGTTATAACCCGGGAAGAGTTTAGTTTAGATAAAGCCAGAGAGATTTTAAGAGATGAGGTTATTGCAGTAATTGGTTATGGTGTTCAAGGTCCTGCTCAGGCTTTAAACCTTAGGGACAATGGTTTTAATGTTATTGTTGGCCAAAGGAAAGGCGGGTTTTCGTGGCAAAGAGCTGTTGAAGACAACTGGCGTGAAGGCAAGGATCTGTTTGAAATAGATGAGGCAGTCAAAAGGGGTACAGTAATTGCTTATCTGTTGTCTGACGCAGGTCAGATTGAGGTCTGGCCGAGGATAAAACATTACTTAACTTCAGGCAAAGCTCTTTATTTTTCTCATGGTTTTGGAGTTGTTTACAAAGAACATACAGGCATTATTCCACCAGCAGATATCGATGTTATTTTAGTTGCTCCTAAAGGCGCAGGCAGGTCTGTTCGTGAGCATTTTTTAAAAGGAAAAGGTATAAATGCCAGTTATGCAGTTTTTCAAGATTATACCGGTAGGGCGCTGGAAAGGACTTTGGCAATGGGGATTGGTATTGGAGCTGGCTATTTGTTTGAGACAACCTTTGAAAAAGAAGTCTACAGCGATCTTACAGGCGAAAGAGGCATTTTGCTTGGAGCTTTGGCAGGAGTTATGGAAGCTCAGTATAATCTGTTAAGAAAGTATGGCCATTCGCCTTCAGAGGCTTTTAATGAAACAGTTGAGGAGCTGACAGAAAGCTTAATACCTCTAATGGCTCAGAAAGGAGTTGACTGGATGATAGCCAACTGTTCTACTACTGCTCAAAGAGGAGCTTTGGACTGGAAGGATAAATTTAAAAAAGCTGTGGAACCTGTTTTTGAACAGCTATACCAAAGAGTTAAATCAGGAGAAGAAGCAAAAAGAGTAATTCAGGAAAACAGCAAGCCTGATTATAGAGAAAAACTTAATAAAGAACTATCAGAGATTCACAACTCAGAAATGTGGCAGGCAGGAGCTGTTGTCAGGCAGTTAAGACCTGAAAATCAAGAAGTCAGAGCAATAACTAAGAATGAAAAAAAACAAATAGTAAAAGTTAGATCAAGAAAATCTAAAAGTTAAACTAATTGTATTATGAAGAGGGTCTATATTTTTGATACAACTTTGCGAGATGGAGAACAAGTTCCTGGTTGTCAGCTTAATATGGTGGAAAAACTTCAGATAGCTAAAGCTTTGCAGGAATTAGGAGTTGATGTTATTGAGGCTGGGTTTCCTATATCATCGCCAGAAGACCACAACGCTGTTGTTGAGATCTCAAAGTCAGTTACTCAACCTGTAATCTGCGCTTTAACTAGAGCCAGAGAAGAAGATATAGAAGCTGCCAGATCAGCCTTAAGATTTGCCAAGAGAAGCAGAATTCACACAGGTATAGCTGTTTCTGATATTCATATAAAGCACAAATTAAAAACTACTCGTCAGGAGGTTTTGCATATGGCTGAGTCTGCTGTAAAATTAGCTAAAAAGTATGCAGATGAGGTTGAGTTTTATGCAGAGGATGCTGGAAGAGCTGATCTTGACTTTTTGGCTAAGGTCTTGCAGACAGCTATTAAAGCAGGCGCAGATGTTTTAAATATACCTGACACTACTGGTTATAACACTCCTGCAGACTGGAGCAACAAAATTAAGTATATCTTTGAGACTGTATCAGGAATAGATAAGGTCATTGTTTCTGTTCATTGTCATAATGATTTGGGGTTGGCAACAGCCAATACATTAGCAGGAGTTTTAGCAGGAGCAAGACAGGTTGAGGTTACTGTCAATGGGGTTGGAGAAAGAGCAGGCAATAGTTCTTTAGAGGAGATAGTTATGATTTTTAAAACACATCCTGAGCTTGGCTTTGACACAGGAATTAATACTAAGAGAATTTATGAAACCAGCAGGCTGGTTTCAAGATTAATGCATATGCCTGTTCAGCCAAATAAGGCAATAGTCGGCAGAAATGCTTTTGCCCATTCTTCAGGAATTCATCAGCATGGTGTTATTAACAAGCGTGAGACTTATGAAATTATTAATCCAGAAGATGTGGGAGTGAAGTTGTCATCAATAGTATTGACTTCAAGAAGCGGAAGAACAGCTTTAATGTACAGGCTTAATATGTTGGGTTTTCAGGTTGATAAAAATAATATCGATGAGATTTATGCTAAGTTTTTACGACTGGCAGATAAAAAAAAGGAAGTAACAGATACAGATTTATATCTGCTTATGAAGCAGAGCAAAGATCAAGGCTTTTATTCATTAGAGTATCTTGAGGTATCTATTAAATTAACAAAATTAGCTCAAGCAAGAGTTGTATTATCTAAAGGCAGTAATAAGATTGAGACTTTTGCAGAGGGAAATGGTCCTGTCGATGCTGTGTATAAAGCTATAAATCAGGCATTAAAAATTGAGCCGCATCTTGAGGAATATCTGGTTCAGGCAATAACAGGCGGCAGTGATGATATTGGCAGAGTAAATGTTCAGATCTCTTACGATGACAGAGTTTTTTATGGTTCAGGTTCTGACACAGATATTATTGTAGCATCAGCTAAAGCATATTTAGATGCTGTTAATAAAATTTTAATAAAAAACTGAAATGATAAATATAAACCTAATCCAAAAAGCTAAAGTTTTGCTTAACGGAGTTGTGATAAAATCTCCTTTGCAGTATGTCCCAAGGATTTCAGAGGAAATAAACAATAAAGTTTATTTAAAACGGGAAGACTTGCAGATAGTTCGTTCGTACAAAATAAGAGGAGCCTTTGCTAAAATATCTTTCTTAATTCAAGGAGGTTTTAAAAATGGTTTTGTCTGTTCTTCTGCCGGAAATCATGCTCAGGGATTTGCGTATGCTTGCTTTAAACACAAGGTAAAAGGCTATGTGTTTATGCCTGTCAGCACTCCGAGACAAAAGGTTGATAGAGTAGCTTATTTTGGCAAGGAATTTGTAGAAATAA
This sequence comes from Patescibacteria group bacterium, assembly GCA_026004435.1. Lineage (GTDB taxonomy): Bacteria > Patescibacteriota > Microgenomatia > UBA1406 > GWC2-37-13 > BPJC01. Next base: position 139,737 of record BPJD01000002.1, read on the forward strand.
AACTTGTGGGCGGCAGTTATGATGAAACCCAGGCAGAAGCATTAGCTTTTTGCCAGAAAAATAAGCTAAAGTTTGTTCATCCGTTTGATGATGAGGAGATTATCGCTGGTCAGGGAACAATAGGTTTGGAGTTAATTGAGGATTTGTCTGCCAATATAGACTATATCTTTGCTCCAATCGGTGGCGGAGGATTAATCAGCGGCATTGCTTCTGTAATAAAGCAAATAGACAGCAGAATCAAGATTATAGGAGTTGAGCCTAAAGGTGCAGATAGTATGTATCAATCCTTAAAAAAGAACAAACTAGTTGAGCTTAAGACATTAGATAAATTTGTAGACGGTACAGCAGTTAAAAAACCGGGCGAGTTGTGTTTTAAAATAATAAAGGAGGCAGTAGATGAAATAATAGTAGTAGATGAAGGCGCTGTGGCTGAAAAGGTTTTAGATCTTTATCAAAACGAAGGTATAATCACTGAACCAGCAGGAGCGTTAGCCTTAACAGGAGCTTATAAATATATAAAAGACAATAATATACAGAACAAAACTATTGTTTGTATTGTCAGCGGAGGCAATAACGACCTGTTAAGATACCCTGAGATTATGGAAAGAGCCCTTATTTATCAAGGCAGAAAAAAATACTTTATTATTGAGTTTTATCAAAAGCCTGGGCAGTTAAGAAGATTCTTGAATGAAGTATTGGGAGATAACGATGATATAGTTTTGTTTGAGTATCTTAAGAAAAACAACAAAGAAAAAGGTCCTGCATTGGTTGGTTTAGAGTTTACTGCAAAAGAAGATGCTGACAAAATTTATGATAAGCTAAAAAAAGCTGGTTTTAGTTTCAAGGAGGTTTATCCGGGCGATGATAATTTTTATTTATTAGTTTAATCTCAACCAAAAATGAAAAGAGTAAAGAACTTTATCAATGAAGGCATTCAGACAGTTAGAGATAAAGGACCTGATATTTTTAGAAAAAGTTATCATATGTTGCCAAATATTTCTTTAATGATTGCAGCTGGAGTAATAAAGAAAGTTTCAGATGTTAACAAGCCTTTTATTACTGTAGTTAATTCTTACACAACTCATATCCCGGGGCATGCTCACCTTAATATTTTCGGCGAGTATCTAGTAAAGGCTTTGAAGAAAAAAGGTTTTAATGTCTGGTACTGTAATATAGGTGGAGCAGTTGATGATGGCATTGCAATGGGACATTTTGGCATGAAGTATTCCTTGCCTTCAAGAGAATTGATTACAGATCAGATAGAGACTATTATAGGAGCTCATCCGCCTTCAGCTTGGATTGGTATTGGCAACTGCGATAAGATTGTTCCTGCGATGCTAAATGCAATGGTTAGAATTGATATTCCAGCGATTTATGTATCAGGAGGTCCTATGCTTGCTGGATCTGACAATACTGACTTAATTACAGTGTTTGAAGGAGTCGGCAAATTTTCAGCAGGGAAAATGAAAAAAACAGAGCTGTTAAAACTTACAGAGTCAGCCTGCAGAACCTGCGGCAGTTGTGCAGGAATGTTTACAGCCAACTCAATGAACTGCTTAGCTGAAGCAGTAGGGTTAGCTCTGCCTGGCAATGGCACAATTCCAGCCGCAGAATGGGTTGATAAGAAAAGTTTCAAATGGAGACTGAATCCAAGAAGGTTTAAGTTGCTTGATAAAGTTGCAGACAGGATTGGTTATTTAATTGAGCATAAGATTACTCCGAGCAAAATAGTTGACAGGCAGGCAATAGATAATGCCTTTATTTTAGATATGGCAATGGGAGGTTCAACCAACACAGTACTGCACACATTAGCTTTGGCTTATGAAGCTGGAATTAAGTATGACTTAAAAAGAATCCAGCAGTTATCTAAAAAAACTCCTAATGTTTGCAAGGTTTCACCCTCAAGACCAGATATCCATGTAGAAGATGTTGACAGAGTAGGAGGCATAATGGCTATTTTAAAAGCTGTATTAAACTACACAGAAGCTCCGTTTGATGCTAAAAAAACCACAGTAGCAGGAAAATTAATAGATTATATTAACACATCTCCTGATCCAGATGGTGATGTGATTAGAGTTGGTGAAAAAGTTTTTTCTCAGGAAGGAGGACTAAGAATTTTATATGGAAATATAGCTCCAGACGGAGCTGTAGTTAAAACAGCAGGAGTTGATGCTGATATGATGGTCTTTGAGGGCAGAGCTGTTTGCTTTAATAGTCAAGAAGATGCGCTAAAAGCTATTTTAAAACGCAGAATAAAAGACGGAGATGTTGTTGTTATTAGATATGAAGGTCCTAAAGGAGGTCCTGGAATGCAGGAGATGTTGTCGCCGACATCAGCTTTAAAAGGACAAGGCATAAAGGCTGCTCTTATTACAGACGGAAGATTTTCTGGTGGAACCAGAGGGTTATGTATTGGTCATATTTCACCTGAAGCTGCCAGCAAGGGGCCAATAGCAGTTATAAAAGATGGTGAGAAAATCTTTATCGACGCCAATAAAGGAGTTTTAGAGCTTAAGGTAGCTGATAGAGAGATAAAAAAAAGACTTGCAAAACTGCCTGAGTTTGAACCAAAAGTAAAGCGCGGCTGGCTGTACAGATACAGCAAGAGTGTTACCAGCGCAAATTACGGAGCAGTTATGGAAGATGTTATAGCAAATATTACCAGTTAAATTAATCTATGAAAGCAGTCAACACAACAAAAGCACCAATGCCTGTAGGTCCTTACAGTCAGGCAGTGGTAGTTGAAAACTTAGTTTTTTGTTCAGGGCAGATAGGCATTAATCCTAAAACCAATCAGTTAGAGTCTGGTTTGCAGAGACAGGCAGAACAGATATTTAAAAATCTTAAGGCAATACTGGAGGCAGTTGGTTCTGGTTTAGATAAAACAATACGAACGAGCATATACCTAACAAACAGCAATGACTTTGAAACTGTAAATCAGATTTATGAAAAATATTTTCAGCATAAGCCTGCCAGAACAACAGTAATAGTTAAGCAACTGCCAAAAAATGCTTTGTTAGAAGTTGATTTAATTGCATTATTATGAAAAACAAATTAATTTCAGGAAAGATAACATCAATTTTTCCAGACGATATTAATACAGATGATATTATTCCTGCTTGGACGCTTCAGGAATCAACAGATAGAGGTTTTTTTGCCAAGTATGCTTTTGACAACTATGATCCAGAGTTTGTTAAGCGATCAGCTAAATCTAAAGCCAATATTGTTGTGGCAGGAAAGAACTTTGCCTGCGGATCATCGCGAGAGCAGGCGGTCTATGCTTTGCAAGGCAATAATGTTGTTGCAGTAATTGCAGAGACATATCCGGATATTTTTTATAGAAATGCCTTAAATAATGGTTTAGTATTAATAGTCTTGCCTGATACCTCTGTTTTTAACTTAGGCGATGATCTGCAGATTGATATCTTAAAAGGAGAGATTATAGTAAACAATAACAAAAAGATTAAGTTTGAGATGAATGATGATGAAAAAAAGATCTTTGCTCAAGGAGGAGTTGTCGGCAGAGTTAGATCTGATTTAGAAGACAGGCTAACAGGTAGATTCAAAAAAGTCAGGTCTTATTATAAGGCAAAGGTCATATCTAAAAAAGGACAGACAATAGTTGAGAAAATAGTCTCGGATCACATTGGTAGGCCTGTTTATGCAGGCGATAAGGTTGAAAGACTGCCGATTGATATTCTGTTTTTTAATGAGGTTATAGCTCCTCCTGCAATAAAGGAGTTCCAGGAGTTTTTTACAGACATTTTTAAAAAACATAATAAAAAAGCAGAGGTCTTTGATCCTAAAAAGATATTTTTTATTCCAGATCATACTGTTCCGTCGTCATCAGTAGCTGTATCAGAAGGGATTGATTTAATGGAGCGATTTGCCCAAGAGCAAGGTATTAAGTGCTATAAAGAAGGAGACGGCATTGAGCATGTAGTTTTAATTGAAGATGGTTATATTTGTCCCGGACAGATTGTATTGGGGACAGACTCTCATACTGATACCAATGGTGCGTTAAACACTTTGGCGTTTGGTGTTGGCACAACCGATGCAACCTATGCTATGGCAGTTGGTTTTTTATATGACTTTGTTGTTCCAGAGACTATTAGAATAAATCTAAAAGGAAAGTTTCAAAAAGGTGTTTACAGCAAAGATCTTATACTTCATATAATAGGCAAATTGGGAGTAGATGGAGCTGTAAAAAAAGTTGTAGAGTTCGGCGGTACTGGTCTAAAAAACTTATCAATGGATGCCAGAACAACAATTGCCAATATGTGTGTTGAGATGGGAGCAAGAACAGCTATCTTTGATTATGATAACACATTAGAGGAGTACCTAAAAGACAGAGCGCAGTTTGAGTATAGATCTTATCAACCAGATAAAGATGCAAAATATGCCAAGATTATGGAGGTTAATTTATCTAAGATTGAGCCTTGTGTTGCTTTTCCACATAAACCTTCCAATGTATCTGTGGTCACAAAACTGCGTCAGTATATGAAAAAAACTCAGAGATCAGACTCAGCTGATTTAGCCAAAGTTAATACCTTAAAAATCACTGACGCGTTTTTAGGAGCCTGCACTAATGGCAGGTACGAGGATTTTGTGGAAGCCGCAAAGATTGTAAAAGGCAGAAAGGTGGCAGACCATGTAAACTTTGTGGTAATTCCAGCATCAAGAAAAGTGTATAATAGGCTTTTAAGAGAAGGCATACTTGAGATTTTTGCAGAGGCTGGAGCAAATATTGAGTCTTCCAATTGCGGACCTTGTTTTGGCAAACATATGGGAGTAGTAGGCAAAGGAGCTCAGATGATCTCATCGTCTAACAGAAACTATATAGGCAGAATGGGGTCAAAAGATGCTAAGATATTTTTGGCATCACCGGTTACTGTTGCGGCAAGCGCAGTAGCAGGAGAGATAACAGATCCAAGAAAGTATTTAAGGTAAGTTAAAAGTTGTAAATATTAATTTATGAAAACATACAAGATAGCTGTTCTGCCGGGTGATGGCATTGGCCCAGAAGTTACAAGGCAGAGTGTTAAAATCTTAAAAGAATTAGCTAAAAAGTATAAGATTAACTTTAAATTTCAACAAGGCTTGATCGGAGCTGCTGCAATAAAAAAGACAGGTAAGCCTTTGCCAGAAGAAACATTAAAGCTGTGCTTGTCTGCAGATGCAATTCTTTTTGGAGCAATAGGAGATCCTGAGTTTGATAAAAATCCTAAGCTAAAGGTAAGGCCGGAACAAGGCCTTTTAGCTTTAAGAAAAGCCTTAAATTTATATGCTAATATCAGACCTGTAAAAACCTATCCAAGTTTATACGAAAAATCTCCATTAAAAAAAGAGATTGTGTCAGGCGTGGATTTTGTAGTTGTCAGAGAGCTGACAGGAGGAATTTATTTTGGTCAGCCAAGAGGAAGAAGCGAAGATGGAGCAACAGCCTTTGATACCTGCAGTTACAGCAGAGAAGAGATAGAACGGGTTGCCAAAGTAGCATTTGAGTTGGCTTTGGAAAGAAATAAAAAAGTTACAGTCGTTGATAAAGCCAATGTATTGGCAACATCAAGGCTTTGGCGTGAAGTAATTTTGGAATTTTCAGCTGATTATAAATCAGTTGATCTTGAGTTTATGTATGTTGATAATGCCGCAATGCAGATAATAAGAAATCCAAAGCAGTTTGATGTGATCTTAACAGAGAATATGTTTGGAGATATTCTAACAGATGAAGCATCTGTCTTAACAGGTTCTTTAGGTATGCTTGCCTCAGCCTCTATAGGAGAGCTGGGTAACAAGACAAGAGGTCTGTTTGAGCCGATTCATGGTTCATACCCTCAGGCCGCTGGAAAAAACATTGCAAATCCGTCAGGATCTATTTTATCTGCGGCAGAAATGCTGAAGTTTTTAGGCGAGTCCCAGCTTGCGGAAAAAATTGAGAAAGCATTAGATAAAACCCTTGAGCAAGGAACAGCAACTCAGGATATAAATGAAGAGAATTATTCTACCTGCTCCGAGTTTGCAGAGCGAGTAATAAGAAATCTAATATAAATTAGTCATACATAGCTTTTTAAACATTAACTAAAAAGTTTAGCTGTTAATTTATTTATACTTAAGCATTGCCTCCACACTCAACTATTGTTTTTTATCTATTAAAAAACTAAAAAATCAATATGAGGATTCTGATCAAAATATCAAAATACTGCTTATGCCTTTTATCTACTTGCTATTAATTCTGTTTTTAGTAGTAAAATAAGAACTTCTGTTATGGTTTATTGCTACTGCCACCAATTAAAAAAAATGTGTCTAACCCCAAGCCCAATTCCAATTCCAGCTAATAATAATGCACCTCCTAGCACTGATGCTTTCGTTATTACCTTAGATTTTTTTGCTTTTTCTGGATCGTATCCAAGACTCTTGTACAACTCTTCAATATTTTGGAAATATTCTGTTACACGTTTTATTAGATCTGGATTGCCATTCATAGCTATTCTTCTGATTACTGCCATAATTTCAGCCCTTGTTGCTATGTCTGGGGTTATTCTTGACAACGATCCCATTTTTGTTACTTCTCTATCTGCTAATAACTTTAACTGTAAGATATAAGCCAAAACTTCTGATTGTACTTGTAAATAACCTTTGGAATTTAACTGTTTTAGCTTTTCTATATGATCTTTTGTTGTAGTGTCTTTAATAATTTCTTCTATGTTGTGACCTGCAACAGCTCTAGCCCATAGACCTGTAATGTTGTTATAAATTCCTCTAAAAGCATTTCTTTTAGAAAGATTTTTATCATCATTAAACTTAATTGCATTTTCAATATCTTGTTTTGCATCTGCAATAATGTTATCTATGAATTCTTGGTTTTGATATAGTTTTTTTTCCTCCTCATCTTGTTTTTGTTGCAGTTCTTGTTGCTGTTTTTCTTCCTTCTTTTGTTTATGCTTTTCTTGTATTCCTCGTTCAATTTCATCGATTTCTAAATCTACTGCGGCAGATACTAGTGAGACCCTAAATTTGTTTGCTATTTGTTGTTGTGCAGTATCAATTGAAGTTGTGGCTTCATTTATGGTATCTCTATGTTGTTGTTCTTTCCTATTAAGTTCATCATAATAGTTATTAAGATCATTAGTGTCTGTTATAGATTCTATATTACTTATATATTTAATTAATTCTGAGTAATAGGTAAAATCTTGATTATTTATTTCCCCATTATTATGTAATTTCCTAATTTGTGTTAAGGCCGAACTGAATTTTTTTTTGTTTTTTGATTGAATTTTATTTGATTACTAGTATGTCTTTTATTAAATTCTTTTACAATTTCATCTAAGATTGCATCTTTTGCAGTATCTAATTGTTGCCCTGAAGTTAGACTATTTCTTAGTTTTTCTAGATAATTCCTTGTTGCAGTTATTAGTTCAATCTTAGTTTCTGCATCTCTTATTTTTTCTCTATTTTGTTGTATTTCTGTAGTTTTTATTAGTCCATCTGATGCAAGTTCACCAGCACTATTAATGACTGCTTGTCTAAAAGTTGGATGTAAGACCAATCTTTGGAGGTATTGTTTTTTTTCATCTTCATTATCTAACTTTTTGTAATGTTCTTTCAAAGAAGGTCGAGACATCACTATTTTTTCTAAGTCTGCTTTTCTCTGTTCTACAAATTCTTCTGCTTTTTTTTCTCCATTATAGACTTTTGTCAGTTCTAAAAGTAGCTCTACTTGGATTCTTGTGTCGCCTTCTAGTGAATTTACAAGCTGTTCCAATTGAGTTGTTCCTTGTGCCAATTGTGTAAGAGTTTCAACCTCTGCTCTTAATCTTTTTTTCTCATCTTCAAGTGCACTTTTTACTACATTCTCTATGTGATCTTTATCTGATTCATTTTGGTTAATTCTGTCAAATAATCTATCTATTGTATATTGGGAAACAAGTCTTGTTTCTGTCATGTCTTATATATTATAAAAACTGTTTTAACTTTGACATAATTTGTTGTTGTTTTTGTTCATCTTGAAATTTGTCTTTATACTTTTGATATATTGGTTCTGAAAAACTGTAGTCGCCAGCTAAACTTTCAAGTTCAGCCAAAATCTCATCTTTTGTAGCCGCCAGTTCAAGAAAGTATAAAAACTCTGAGGCTATATCAGAGGCTTCTTCTTGTTTAATTTGGTCTTGATCAAGCGCGTTAAGAATGGCATTCTTTATATCATCATAAAGCTGGAACTTTAGTTTTAAAAACTCCTGGTCTATTGGAGTAAAATTAGTATTTTGCATATTTTGAGAGTAGCAAATATTGGTAGTTTTGTCAACTTTCTAGGATAACATTATTTGTTGATTTTTTGAGTATCTTTGCAGTTTTTAAGACTTTAGTATATAATTATCTTTCATTATGAAAGAGATTGTTTATAGTTTTGTTGAGTCTATTGTTAATTCTCAGTACGCAGATATTGGCCTGCTTTTGACTGCTTTTGCTGAGTCTTCTTTTTTTCCTATTCCTCCTGATGCCTTGCTTATTCCGCTTGGCTTGCTTAATCCAGATAAGGCTTTGGTTTTATCTGCCTTAACAACTGTTGCTTCGGTATTAGGCGGAGGTTTTGGTTATTTTGTTGGCTACAAAGGCGGTAGGCCAATTGTATCTAAGTTTATATCAGATGAAAAGTTGTATAAGGTAAAACAGCTTTATAACAAATATGATGTCTGGGCTGTTGGTATAGCTGCCTTCACTCCTATTCCTTATAAGGTTTTTACTATTGCCGCAGGTCTGTTTGAGTTGGATTTTAAACGGTTTATGCTCGCTTCTTTGTTGGGTAGAGGCGGCAGGTTTTTTGCCATTGGTTTGAGTATACATATCTTTGGCCCTTCTATAAAACCGTTTTTAACAAACAACCTTGAGGTTTTTACAGTAGGTTTTGCTGTATTGCTTATCTTGGGGTTTTGGTTTATTAACTTTTTTTTAAAAAAGCATAAAGCCTGATAACTGCGATTAAATTTTTAAGAACAATTTTTAAAATTTTGTGTATAATATCATTGTATGTCAAGGTTTTTAAGATTTAATAACAAAACATATCAGGTTGGCGATACAGTAAAGGTCGGTTATAAAATTAAAGAGTTTGTTAAGGGTAAAGAGAAAGAAAGAGTTCAAGACTTTGAAGGGATTCTAACTAAGGTCAGAGGAATGGATGAGAACAAAACCTTTACTGTCAGAAAGGTATCTAAGTCCGGCATTGGAGTTGAGAGGATTTTCCCAGTTATGTCTCCATGGATTGCTTATATTAAGCTGACCAGAAAGTCTACTTATGCTCGTGCTAAAGCATTTTTTGTTAGAGACCTGTCTGATTCCAATATTAGGAGAAAATTATATAGATCAAAATAATTTTTGAGAAGTCTAGGCAAAGTAGGAGAACAAATTGCTTTGGATTATTTGCAAAAGCAAGGATACAGTTTGGTTGAGCAGAATTTTTTTGCCAGATTTTCCGAGATAGACTTAATAGTAAAAAAGGAAAAAAAATTAGTTTTCTGCGAGGTTAAGTTAAGAACAAGTTTTGCTAAAGGCAAGCCGTTTGAAGCTGTAACAGATTTAAAGATTAATAGATTGTTAAAGGCTGTAGATTTTTTTTTAAGTCAAAGACCTGAGTTTGCTGAGTTTGAAAAACATCTTTGGGTTATTAGTATTGTTTTAACCAACAATAAGCCAGAGATTCAGGTTTTAGAGTTTGATGGTACTGGTTTTTAAAAATTTAGTAGACAAATGTATAAACCTTCTCAACAAATCTTGGAGAACTACGCTAAGGTTCTGATTAATTTTGCCTTAAACAGCGGAAAAGGTTTAAAGCCAAAGGAAGTAGTTTTTCTTGATTTTGAAGAGTCTGCAAAAGATCTTGGCCTTGAGGTTTACAAAAGAATTATCCTAACCGGCGGACACCCTATTGTCAGAATGTATGATGAAAACTTTAGCCGCGTGTTTTTTGAGTTGGCAAGCATTAATCAGATTGAGTTTGCGCCGAATGAGTATTATAAAGGGTTAGTTAAAACGATAGATCATAGAGTATCTATATTATCCAACAAAGATCCTCTTTATTTAAAAGGAGTGCCGGCTGAAAAATTAGTGGCTGCCAATAAATCTGTCTTATTGTTAAAAAGATTAATGTTTGAGAAAGAAGATGCCGGCAAGTTTACTTGGACATTAGGCTTATATGGAACTAAAAAGCAGGCTGATCAGGCTAAATTGAGTCTTGAAGACTACTGGAGCCAGATTATAAAAGCTTGTTTTTTAGATACTCCTAACCCTGTAGCTCATTGGAGAAAGGTTTTTGAAGATCTGGAAAGAATCAGAACAAAACTTAATAAATTAAATATTAAAACTATTAAAGTTACTGCCAAAGACACTGATTTAGTCATTGGCTTGGGTGAAAAAAGATTGTTTGCAGGCGGAAGCGGCAGAAACATTCCATCTTTTGAGCTATTTACATCTCCAGATTGGCGGTTGGTTGAGGGCAGGGTTTATTTTGATCAGCCATTATACAGGTTTGGCAATCTTCTGCAGGGAGTATACCTTGAGTTTAAAAAAGGAAGAGTGGTAAAGGCTAAGGCTAAAAAAAATGAAAAGCTGTTACAGCAGATGATTAAGCAAAAAAACGCAGATAAAGTAGGCGAGTTTTCCTTAACAGATAAAAGGTTTTCTAAAATTGATAAATTTATGGCAAATACTTTGTACGATGAAAACTTCGGCGGCAGTTTTGGCAATATGCATTTAGCTTTGGGCTCATCGTACCATGATTGCTTTGCAGGCAATCCTAAAAATCTAAAAGACAAAGATTGGCAAAAACTTGGTTTTAACGACTCTGTTGAGCATACAGACATTGTCCAGTCTCTTGACAGGGTTGTAGAAGCTGAATTAAACAATGGATCCAAGATATTTTTGTATAAAAATGGGCAGTTTTTAATTTAAGATAAGGTATAGCAAATAGCATAAATAAACAAATATTAAGAATGCTCCTGATCTTTTTTTGGTTTTCCACTTTTGAATTAAAAAGACAAATAAAATAAAGAGCGCAGAAAAAAATAACAAGGCTATGCTGGCATTAATATTTTCATTGGCTACATAAATGCTTTTGCTGATGCCGTTGAGTAAAAAATAGATTGAATAAGGAAAGTCTATGCCAATTAGAATATCAAAAATATTTGAGCCAATGCAATTGGTTATTGCCATATCAGCATAACCTCTTTTTGCCGCTGATATAGATGATAAAAGATCTGGAATCGATGTTCCTATTGCCAGTATTGTTAATCCTATGATTGCAGGTGAGATCTGAAGTGCTTTTGCCAAAACAAGAGCTGACTCAATCATAAAATGGGTTAATAGAGTAATTAATCCAATTGCTACTGCAAACTTATAAAACAAATTTGGGTACAAATTAACAATTTTATTAAATAAGGCTGAAAGTTTTTTTGATAAGACCGATGTGTCTGCTGATGTTTCTATTTCTTCTAGTTTAAGTTCTTTAGTTTTATACTTAAATAGTTTTTCCCACACCTTGACTAGGTAGAGATAAACAAGATAAATAAGTATTAATATTACTGTTTCCAGGCCAGTTAATCTGTTGTCTTTAAACATAAAGTAAAGCAGTGATATTGTGATTAAATAAAACCCTGTGTCGCGAAGTATAGGGTAATTTATTAGTTTTACTCTTCGGATAACTAGGCTGGCGCCTGTAATAACTAAAATATTAAAGATTGCAGAGCCGACAATAGTGCTTATGCCTAAACTGGGATTTTGTCTGTCCTTAAAACTGTAAGTAGTGATGTCAACAGCTCTGGCATACTACTGCCTATTGCTATTAAGGTAGAGCCAACTGCCTCTGATGATAGATTAAGTTTTCTACCTAGTTGTTCAAGTATTGGAACAAAATAATAATCTGTTACAAACGAAAGCAGTTAAAAAATTATGATAAGCTCAATGGTTTTTGCAGCTATGATCTGCATCGTTTTAACTTACTTTAAAGACTTATAATTTCTTTGTCAACTTTAATGAGCTTTATTTTAATAATTTTAAGTTGCAACAGCAACTTAAAGACAATATAGACAATTGGCAGTGCAAAATAATAAATAATCTTAGTAATTATTGCTATTGTGAAATAAACTATTAATGAGGTTATTAGAGAGATTATTAATCTGTACTTAACTGATAAGTTGTTTAGTCTTTGAATAATCTCTGAAATTATATACTCAATGGCAGGGTAGATATCTATATCCCCTGTTTCTGATAAAGAGATTTTCTCAAGAGGAATTACCAGTTTGTTTGTGCCGTAGTTTTGTCTAATCTGTCCTTCTAGTAAGGTTTCTATAGTTTCTTCAAGCAACAGCTTTGAGGCTTGCTTGCGGTCTTGGATATCTAATCTTTGCTGGAGATCTTTTTCTATTGTGTTGTTTAATATTTGGTTGAATTGTTGATTTATAACAGGTCTTAGGGGTTGAAGTATTGTCTTTAACGAATCTTCAGTCACCAAATTCCTTTCTGCTGTGTAGAGATTTGTTTGGTAAAAAATTATTAATGTTATTAAGGCCAAAAGTATATTAAAACTTAAGTTAAGCAAAGGAGAAACTGTCTCAATTATATTAATCTTGACATAATTGCTGGCTCTGTTTTTTAGTTGTCTATTAATTATATTTAATAAATAGTAAAATAGTATAAATAAAATAGCTGAAAGAGTAATTGATCTAGTTTTTATCAAAAAAGGAGTAGAGAATAAAGCCGCGGCCAAACCAAAAGATAGTTGTTTGTTTTTCTTTAAACCAAAATCTAAGATTAGCACACAGATCATAAAAGCGATCCAGATCAATAAAGCTGAGATAATCAGCCAGCTATTATTAATAATCAGAGTTTTGCTTAATGGGTAAAGATTAAGATGAGACAAAATTAATCCTTCTGCTAATGCAAAAATACTTAAAAATAAAGTTAGTATGTACTTCTTTAATTTTTCCTGCTGGTAATTGATAGCAAACATATAAAACCAATTTTATCAGAAATGCATTAAAAACTTGATTAGTTCCATTTGGTTTGTTATTGTAATAATTAATAGATAAGCATAAAGATGAAATTTTGTTAAATAAAGTTTAACACGGCTGTTTTTTTGTTATAGGATAGGTGTTTGTTTTTGGTTTTAAGATTTTTAAGGTATTAATGTTTGTTTTGCTGGTTGCCTTAGAGCCTTAAACTATTAGTTTTATTTTTGAGTAAATGTTTTTTGTTTTAGTTGCGACAAAAATATCAAAATTAAGTTTGAGTCTGCTTGAATTGCGGTTGAGTTTTGGGTAGACTATATGAGTTTAAATTATGAAGGTTAAAGAAATTTTAAAAACAACAGGAATCATTAGGACAACAGCAGATGAGACTTTAGCGGCTGTATTGGCAAATCTGCCCTCATCGCACTCTGCGGCGTTTGTTTTTGATTCAGAGGATTATAAAAATTACTTAGGAGTAGTAAGTCCTTATTACACAATGATCCGTACTACATATCCGCCGGAAACCAAAGTTGAGACTGTACTTTTTCATTGTCCCAAGCTGTCTTTGACCGATGATTTAACTGAGGCAGTCAGACTGATGAATGAGTCAAAGATTCATTATTTGCCTGTGTTTGATGCTAAAAGAGCTTTTGTTGGCATTGCTACAGCAAGGAGAATAATGCGTAAATTATTAGATGAGAATCTGCTTAATATAAGTGTAGCAGATGTTCTTGCTAAAAAAAAGCAGTTAATAACAATAAATGAAAATCAACAGGTCTCTGAGGCATTATCTGTTTTTAAAACCAATAAAGTCTCAAAGCTGGTTTGCGTTGATGATCATAGTCATTTAAGAGGAGTTCTAACCTATTATGATCTTATCGCTTTAAGCCTCAGTCCTAAATTTAGAATCAGTTATGGAGACAGGGCAGGCAATAGGCATAAGGACTGGCAAATGCCTGTAAAGAATTTTATGAAAACATATGTGTTAACTCTTAAGCCAACAGACACTCTATCTTTGGCCGCATCAATGATTTTAGATAAAGAGATAGGCAGTGTTGTTGTTTTGGACAACAACAAAAAACCTATTGGTATTATCACTACTAAAGATATTATCTCAGTAATTTTGGAAAATGAGGTTAATTCTTATTCTGACATTGACATTAAAAACATTAAAGGCAAAGAATTAGTATCTATTGAGCTGTTTTTAAAAAGATTGTTTAGAAAAACTCAAAAAAAAGATTTTGCTGTAAAGTTTTTTGCAGAAAAAGACGGCAAGGTGTTTAAGCTAAGGTTAGATATCAAGATAAAAGATCAGTCTTATCATTTTGACAGAGAGGGAAAAAATTTGTCAGAGCTTATAGCTAAGTTAGATAAAGCCATTGAAGAAGTGGTTTAAACAGTCTTGTTTTTCAGCTTATTAAAGACAAAGTTATAGAAAAAGATTATTCCAAGAATTACTCCAAACCAGAGGGTTATTAACCTAAATAATAATGTAGCAAATCCTGCGATTGTTGTATCTGTTTTAAGAAAAACTGTTATAAATGATAGCAGAGAGCCTTCTGCAACGCCAACTCCTCCGGGTATTAGAACAAAGAAGCCTGCGATTGAAGAAAAAGAAAAGATAAATAAAGAAAAAGCCAGAATTTTAAGTCCGCTGAAGCCAAAGTAGCTTAAAATAAGATATAAAGCATAAGCCTCAAAAAACCAAGCAAAAAGAGATAAAATTAAGGAAACTGTTATTACCTTAAATGTAATAAGTTTTTCAGAGTTTGAGAAAAAAATTAAAAGCGAGTCTAACACTTTAATATTAGGAAGTTTGTGTTCATATTTTTCAACTAATTTAACTATTTTTTTTCTGTAATGAAAGACCAAGTAAAGCAGTAATAAAGGAGCTATAGAAAATATGAATAAAACAGGCACACTGCCTAGAAAATAATAAACTCCAATACAGCCTAAGATCAACATTGCGATTCCATCCATAAATCTTTCTAAGATCAAGACAGGAATAAATTTAAATAATCTTTCTCCTGTCTCTTTTTTAAGCAGATATGCTTTTAAAATCTCTCCAGTTTTGCCCGGAGTTAAGGTCATTGATAAAGTTGACAAAAAAATTATTAGGCTTTGTCTGAAACTAACAGATGTATTGATAACTTTTAGGAAATAAAAGAAGCGTGCTGATCTGAAGATGTAATTAATAAAAGAAAGCAAAAGCAGAATAATAATAAGCATCCAGTTAAACTCTGCGCTGATCTGAAACAGTTTTTTGATATCTAAAAACAAAGTGCCTACAGAGTAAACTGCAATTGCCAAAACAGTAAAAAAAAGTATTTTTCTCTCCTGTTTTACTGGATCAAACTTTCTGATAATATCAATTTTTGACATTATTTGATATTATATTAAATTGTTATTAAAAACAAGAAAAACTTATGAAGGTTTTAATTACAGGAGCAGCAGGTTTTTTGGGGCTTCATCTTGCCAGATACGCTGATAAACTTGATTGGGCAGACAGGCTTTATTTATACGATATTGCTGATTTTGACAAGCAGGATTATCCTAAAAAATCTGTTTTTATAAAAGGAGATGTTAGAGACAGGGAGTTGTTAAAGTATTATATCTGCAGATCTGATTTTGTGATTCACTCTGCCGCAGCTTTGCCTTTATGGAAAAGAGCAGAGATAGTTGATGTTAATATTAATGGCACAGAGAATGTACTAAGCCTGAGTTTTGAGCATAAAATAAAGAGAGTAATTCAGATTTCATCTACAGCTGTCTATGGCGTACCTGAGAAACACCCAATATACGAAGATGATCCTTTAGTAGGAGTTGGTGATTATGGCATCTCAAAAATTGAAGCAGAAAAGCTTTGCCAGAGTTTTATACAAAAGGGGCTTAACTGTACTATAGTCAGGCCTAAGACATTTGTTGGACCTTTTAGGTTAGGTGTTTTTGAGATACTGTTTGACTGGATCTATGAAGGCAAAAAAATACCAATGATTGGCAATGGTAAAAATAAGTATCAGTTGTTGGATGTTGCAGATTTGGTTGAGGCTGTTTATCTTTTCTTAAAAGACTGGCAGAAAAAAGACTATAATGATGTGTTTAACATCGGAGCTAAAAAATTCTCAACTGTAGCAGATGATCTGAATGCTTTATTTGAGTTTGCCGGTACTGGTTCAAGACTTTTGCCTTTTCCAGCAGGATTTGTAAAGTTTTTTTTAGCTTTTTTTTACAACTTAAAGTTGTCTCCGCTTTATCCTTGGGTTTATGCAACAGCAGACAAAGATTCCTTTGTTTCAATAGAAAAGATTGAAGAAGTATTGAACTGGTCGCCTAAATACTCTAACTCATCGGCTTTGATCAGAGCTTATAAATGGTATCTAAAGCATAGAGATGAAATCAAAAATAAAGGTGCTGGAGTAACTCATAGAGTTGGCTGGAAACAAGGGGTGCTGGCTTTGTTTAAAAAGTTTCTATGAAGAAACATCTGGTTTTGTTAAAAAAATTTATACTTGCCAAAAATAGTCTTTGGCTGTTCTTAATTATTCTTTTGGTATCTACTTTTTTTAGAGTCTGGAATTTAGGTGAAAATCCACTAGGTTTTTTTGCTGATGAGGCGGAAATAGGGTATCTGGGCTACTTGGTTTTGCATAATCCAGAGTTTAGCAAGTTTCAGATTTTGTTCAGAAATATTGATGGAACAGTTAGGTTGCCTGTTATGGTTTATTCTCAACTGCCTTTTATAGCCTTGTTTGGTCTGTCGGTCTGGTCTGTAAGATTAACAGCCGCTGTTTATGGCATTTTAACAGTAGTTGTGTTTTATTTTATAGGAAAAGAGATCTTTAAAACCAAACAAGCTGGTTTGGCAACAATGTTGGTTATTGGTTTGATGCCTTGGCACATTCATTTATCAAGAATAAATTTTGAGTTAATCAGTTTTATCTTTTGGTCAAGTGTAAGTCTTTGGCTGATTCTTAAGTTTAAAAACTCAAAATCTGAACTGCTAATCTTTTTTATGATTGCTTTATGTTTGTTGTTAGTATTTCTAAGTTATCACACTGGACTGCTTCAGTCTTGGGTTTTTTTTCCGCTTATTTTTATTGTCAAACCAAGAAAAAAAACATTTTATTTGTTGTTAATCTATTGCTTGTTTTTGTCTTGGTTATTTTTAGAGTTAATTAAGTTAGGTTTGCTTTCCAGATTTTTTCAGGTCAACAGCGCTGAGACTAATCTTAATCTAGGCTCTTTAATAAAGGCTTATTTTAATCATTTTTCCTTGGAGTTTTTGTTTTTAAAAGGTGATATTGACTTTCCGGGTCAGTTTATTACGCGGCACTCGATGAGAGGTCTGGGTGAACTGCCTATTTTTTATTTAATCTTTATTGTTTTGGGATTTGTTTATTTTATGCAACATAAAAAATTGTTTAATTATTTTATAGTTGTTTTGCTAATGCTATTTGTTTATCCGTTCGGCTCAATGCTTTTGACAGAGAACCCTTTTGCTACAAGATCTTCTTTTGGTATTATTCCATTTACAGTATTGACCTCATCTGGTATTTTATATCTGTTTTCAATTGTTAAGAAAAAACAATTAAGGTTAAGTCTGGCTGTTTTTCTTGCTGTTGTGTTTTGCTTTTACTCTGTATTTCTTTTTAAAAAGCTAAGAGATTATCCTTTATACTCATCTGATTTTTGGGGGTTTCAGTATGGTTTTCAGCAGGGGCTGGAGATCTTAAAACAAAACGAGGACAAATATGATGCTTTATATATAACGCATTTTTTCAATAATCCTCTAATTTTGTTTTCGTTTTTTAATGAATCAATTAAATGTAGTAAATGCAAAATAGCCTCAAATCCAGTTGCTGTAAATCTTGACAAAAAAGAGTTATTTGTGATCAGACCTGTTGATCTATCTGCTGTCATCAGTAATAATAATCTAAACTATAAAATCATAGATTCAATACTGCTTCCTAACCGACAGGTTGAGTTGGTTGTTGTTGAGTTTTCCCAAAAACAAGCAATGTAGTTTGTCAGCAATTTTTAACCACAGGATTAGTCTTATTTGTCCCTGTATGTTTAAAAGTTTATTATAGTCTTGAAGGCTTGAACAGATTATCAGCAAAGTTAAAGTTTAAATTTTTATTTTCAAGAAAGGCATATTTTTAACTGGTCGTATTATATAGAGTCAAGTATATTAGTAAAACTCTGTTTAAATCTAAAAAAACAACTTGTGCAACTTGAGTGGTAGTTTTGAAGTTTACTTATTGATTTTGAAAATAACAATTCTTGGATGGTCATAGACTGTAAATGACTCGTCTGCTGATTGATCGTTTAAAACCAGTTGGGTTTGGGTAAAAGGAATTTTCCATTTAGGATAATTGGCAAACTCTGCCGCGAGCTGAAACTCAATACTTTCAGACGGAAGAAATACTTTATTCGTTGTAAACAACTGGGTATAGTACTCAGCTGTTTTAGGGTAGCATTTAATGTGTTTTTGGCAGTCTGACAGTTTTAATAAAGGTGTGTACAATCTGTTTGAAGCTAAAATAAGGTAATCTGATCTTTTAAGCTGCTGTTCAATTACTCTCCATTTTCTTGTGTTGTCTGGAAGATCGTAGATCTGCAGTTGCTCAAAGTTGTATCTTCCAGAGTTATAGCTGGGCAGGAGGTCGTCCCAGTGTTCAACTGCCAATGTTGCATTATCAGGAATATTTTTATGAATCCAGTCGCTGGCTAAAAGTCTTGTATTAGGTTGTTGATAAATTGAGAGAAAACCTGATAAAAAAACTGTGTGAAAAAAGATAAAGATTAAAAAAAGATACTTTGCCCAGACAGAGAATTTTTTATCTTTATAAACAATTGCTGTAAAAGAAAAAACAGCAGTTATTGCCAGAAAAGGATATATAGGCAGCATATATCTCATAAACTTAACAGCAGATCTGCCGATTAGCGCAAAAAATACAGTATAAAACAACAAAAATACGAGTTCTTTTAATCTTATTTTGTTGTTTTTTTTTCTGAAAGAGTAAATCAAAAATAAAATTGTTCCAATAAAGGAAAAACTTGATAATAAAGGGCCAACTCCCCAGTAGAAAATATTTTTAAGGTAATACAAATAAGGTTTAGTGTCAACATACTGGAGTGTATAAGGAAAAATATAAGCATCAGAGTTCATTTTGATCTGAGTTAAGGTATCAGCTAAAAATTTTTGGTAGTCTAAAAAAGCAAAAGGCATAAACAAAAAAGCGCTGGAGGTAAATACAGCAAACACAAATAAAAGCCTTATTAGGATAAACTTAGGATTGTTTTTATAATAGTAGGTTAAACTAAAAACTATTAGAACAACAGATACAGCCACAAAAATTATGCCAGAGATTTTAGTTGTTAAGACAGCAGACCAGACTACTGGTAAAAGATAAAAAGAAGGTTTTTGACTACTGCTTTTGTTAAGGTTGTTTAAGGTAAGGTAAACAGTTAAAGCGCAAAACAGAGTTAAAAACACATCTGAGATAAAAAAATGTGAGTTTTGGATGCTAAAGAAAAACAGAGCATAGGTTAATCCTGCTGCAGAAGCCCAAAAATCTGTGTCTTTTATAGCTTTAATATTTTTAAATATCAGAAAACTAATCTTATAAATGACAATTACAGTAATAGTATCTGCTATAGTAGACATTATTCTGGCTAAGAGAACCAAATTAGACAGATTATTAAAATTTATGCCAGTAAGCAGGTTCAGTGCGTCAGCTGTGAATCTAAGCAAGTAAATAGGCAGTGAGCCGTAGTTAAAAAAATTTGGATTCCAGTTATCAAATGCTTTTAAACCTGCAGTTACAAACATCAGCATTCGTTCATCAGGATGAAACAAAAAGCCATAATCCCAGTTAATCTGAGGTAGTCTTGTGACTAAAGCTACTGCAATTACAGCAGTTAACCTTATTGAAATGAGCTTTTCTTTTGATCTCGTCTTGTGTATTTTGTGGTATATTCTTTGGATTAATTTTTTAAACAGATTTATTCTTGCCATAATTAGATTATACACATCTTATCAATATAATAGTTTAACTTGTTTTTGTATCATATTTAAGTAAATAAATATATAATAATAGTTATGGTTCCAGTATTTTTTAGTTTTGGCAATTTGCAGATCTTTACCCAAGGAGTATTTATTGTTCTGGGTTTGCTGTGGGGCTTTTTTTTTGTCTGGCAGTTGATTGCCTTAACCTCATACTCTGAGGAAAAAGTCTTTGATCTTGTGTTTCTAAGTATTTTCTCAGGATTATTCTGGGGGAGAGTTTTTTACTTTATTTTTAGTCAAGAAGCAGTATTTGACTTGTTAAGATTTATCTTGATTAATGGATACCCTGGCTTTTCTTTTTATGGAGCATTGTTCGGCGGTATTTTAACAGCCTATGTTTACTGTGTTGTAAAAGGTTTTAACTTTTTTGAGGTTCTAGATTATCTTTCAGTTGGTTTTCTTACAGCAATTGGTTTTTTAATTTGGGGCAGGGGCTTGTCTGGAGAACTAGATCTTTCAGGTTTTGACAAAGTTGTTTCAGATAGTTTTTATGCTGTAGTTAACAACCTAATTCCTTTGTATGTATTGCTTGGTGTATCAGCCTTTGTTTTTGCATTTGTCAGTTATAAAATCTTAATGAGTATTAGAAAAGAAGTCTTTCCTGTTGGAATGGCATTTATCTTTTCTTTATGGTCTGTGTCTCTGATAAATTATTTTATCTCTTTTTTTGATAACAGCAGTTTGTATTTGGGTAAGGATTTAAAGTTCAATCAGATAATTTCATTGTTTTTAGTCTTGACAACCAGTATAATATTTGGTTATTATTTTAGGAGTAAAATATTTGAGGTTTTAAGTTTTATTTTTGATTATGCCAAAAACAAATTTCAGTCAAGCAGAACTGGAGAAAATAAAGAAGAGACTGCTTGAAGAAGAAAAAAGGGTTTCTGAGGATATTAAAGATCTTGAAAAGGCTGATCCTTTTGCTGACCCGAATAGATTGCTGGAAAACGAGGCTGATGAAGATGCCAGAGAAGAGTTAGAGCATGAGAATATTGAGGCGCAGATTAAACAGCTTAAATCATTGCAGAGAGATATAAAATCAGCTTTGGAGCTGATAGAAAAAGGTGAGTATGGCATCTGTCAGATGTGCGGCAAACCTATCGGCAAGCAGAGGCTGGAGCTTATTCCTTATGCGAAGCTATGCGTAGACTGTATGAATAAGCTGGAAGACTAACTGGAAAGACTTTCAACTAATTGCTATAATGGGATTATTTAATGTCTGAACTGCAAACTGTAAATATATTTGGTGTGCTTTTATTTTTAAGTCTGCCTTTATTGGGTGGAGTGGTTGCTGTTAGATTAAAAACAACCCCTATTTTAGGTTATATTTTAGGCGGGTTCGCCTTGGCTCATATTATTAATCGTTTTTTTCCTGTTGATAATCTTGAGTTCTTGGGCAATATTGGTTTAATTCTGCTGTTGTTTGCAATTGGTTTGGAGGTTAATCTTGGTTTTATTGCAAGGTATGGAAAAAAGATTGTTCTGATTGGACTTACGCAGATTTGTTTGTCATTTTTAGTGTTTTTTGTCTTGTTTAGTTTATTTTTTGGTTTCTCGGTTATATTGTCTCTGCTTTTAGCCTCAGCCTTTAGTATCTCCTCAACAGCTGTGGTTGCGAAGTTGTTGCAGGAAAAAGGAGAAGAAACTTCTTTATTAGGCAGTTTAAGCATTGGTGTACTAATAATGCAGGATCTGGCTTTAATACCTTTGCTGATTTTAAGCCAGTCTTTAGCTGAAAACATTAGTTTGACAGCTGTTTTTCAGCAGGTGTTTCTGCAGATGCTTAAAGCTGTGTTAGTGATAATCTTGATTTATTACTTAGGTCAGAAAATTGTTCCTAAGATTTTTGATTATTTTGCTCAGTTGAATAGAGAGATATTAAATTTATTTACAATTACCTTTGTTGTGTTTAATCTTTACTTATTTACTTGGTTGCATTTGCCAGCTTTAGTTGCTGCGTTTTTGGCAGGAGTGCTTTTGGCTCAGACTTTAGAACATCAGCATATTTTTTCTGAGATAAGGCCGTTTAGAGATTTTTTTTCTATTATCTTTTTTTCTCTGTTAGGGATTAGTTTCTCATTTAGCGGGTTCTCTGAGATTATTTTGACAGCTTTGCTGCTGGCTTTGGTTATTTTTATAGTTAAAACAGCAGTTCTTTTAGTCTCTGGATTTTTGTTTAAGTTCCATTCCAAGACAGCTTTTGGTTTGGCTATGAACTTATTTCAGGTTGGAGAGGGAGCTTTTATAATTTTAAGTTCAGCTAAAATACTTCCTGAGACTTTATACTCATCAGCAGTTTTAAGTGTTATAATACTGCTGGTAATAACTCCTTTCTTAATTAACAATCGGGATTTTGCTTATCTAAGGATTAAGATATTTCTGCAGAGAAATTTTAAATCACTTTATAACTTTATTTCTGTCAGACTGGATAGAGAGATCCCTAATATCGATTTGCTTGAGCTTAATAATCATATTGTTTTATGTGGTTATGGCCGTATTGGCTCTTATGTTGGAAGAGCACTGCAGTTGATTGGTCAGGATTTTATAGCTGTTGATTCTGATATCTCTGTTGTAAAGCAGGCAAGAGCTAAAGGAGTAAATATAATTTATGGAGATCCTACTAATCCGGATGTTTTAGATTATCTTCAAATTGAAACAGCTAAAGTGTTAATTGTGGCTGTGCCTAGCAGATTTGATCAAGAAACTATTATTACTACTGCAAAAAAAATCAATCCTAAAATTAGAGTGTTTAGCCGGGTGCACTCAGAAAAAGATATGCATAGAATTAGACAACTTGGCGCTGATGTCATAATTCATTCAGAGTTTGAGGCTTCATTATCAATAGTTAGGCGAATTTTGCTGATGATGAATTTATCAAAAGAAGCTATTAAACACAAAATGGTTAGACTCAAGATCGAACACTGGTTATAATCAATTATATAATGAGAAAATTATTGCTGTCTTTATCAACAATTACGATTGTTCTGTTATCGTTTTTTATTTTAAAACTTAAGCAGATTGACAATTTTTACAAGACTAAAGGCAGGTTGAATTTTATAGTATACAGCCCGCAGTTTTATGTATACAGCTATGACCTTGTAAATAATGTTGATTATTTGATTAAACTTGAGACTAATTTAAAGTTTGATGTAGCCGGAGGTTTTGGAGTTTATGAGGTTGGGTCAGTGGGTAAAATAGCTTATCTTGAAAAAAACAACAATATTTTGATAACTTCGTTTTCAGGCTTATTAGGATTGCCGATTGATTATTATTTTTATAACGATATTAACCAGGTTTATAGGAACTTTCCCCAAGAAAAGATCTCTGTTTTGGGACTTTGGGATGTTATTGCCTTAAAGTCTAACTTAGGGTTTGCTCAGAGAATTTATTTTTTAAGCAAACTAGTTGATATAAATAAGAGAAATTTAAAGTTTTTGTCTTTGAATAGGTTTGTTAACGAAGAAGGTGTCATTGAAGATGATCTGTTAGCCAATGATTTGCAGGGAATTTTTTATAGTTCAAATCTATCCTATGAAGATAAATTAATAGTTATTTACAGTTGGAATTATTTAGCAGGTCAAAGAATCAGTAAAGTTCTTGAGGGAATTGGACTTAATGTTTTTTCAGTGAATAAATCAGTTGAAAACTCTGGCAGTTGCCTAGTTGTTGACAATGGAGTAGAGGAGAGGTCAAAAACAGCAGATTTCTTGGTTAAGTACTTTAACTGTGATTATGAGCTTGATCTGCAAAATAAAGATGATTTTGTTGAGATTGAGTTTTATTTAAATAATTTAGTAGAGCAATGGAGATAGCTGGAACAATAAAGATTATAGCAGTCTCATTGGGGATTGCGTTTTTGACAGCTGTGATTGAAGTTACCAGAGAGGTCTACAAAGACGAGAAAAAACTAAAAAGTATAAAAAAGTTCATTGCCAGAATTGTGTTTTTTAAAGATGGAATTAGGATCTATTCATCGTCATCGTCAGAATCAAGATCTGATTTTAAAGACAAAGTAGAGGATAAATCCTCATTTTCTTCATAGCTCTCAAGTTCTTCTACCATCTCATCAATTTCATCAGGTGTTTCTGCTTCGTCAAACTCCTCATCATCTTCATCATTGTCTTCCATAGCATTATCATCATTGTTATCAGTAGTATTTCTGGTAGAGATTCTTTCCAAACTATCTATATTTTTGTGCAGGTCTTCAGGAAAAGATATGAATCTTTCTATTTTTTTTCCTTTTGAGATCTCTTTTATAAAAACAGTGACATCTTTGAGGTTGGCCTCTTTTATATATACCTCATAAACAGAGTCTGCGTTTAAAAACAAAATTAACCTTTTTGATAAATCGTCAGGTAAGGCTCCAACATACTCGTCTTCGTTATTTCTAAGCTCAACTCGTCTTTTTCTTATGTTTATATTAAGTTTTTCACCTGTGTTAAGTTTGGCCAGAACATTTTTTTGCCCTAAGTTGATTAGTTTGATCGTTTTAGTCTTGCCCGGTACATCTGTAAACATATTTGGGTCAAGTTTGAGATTATTGGATGAAATTGATTTTTTTTCTTTGATCAGAATATTGATCTGTTTTAGTTTTTCTTTTGCAATTGGGTTATGAGGTCTTAACTCCAGAATTTTTTTGTAAGCGGACTTGGCTTTATTAAGATCGTTTGCTTGAAATGCAGCAAATCCTAGTCTTAATAAAGCATCAAGATTATTCGGATCAGTATTTAGAATTTGTTCATTATACTCTATGGCTTTGTTCCAGTTGTTTTCCAAGGCTGACTGTATTGCCAATTGTTCTAATTGTTGAGTTGTCATAGGCTAATTAATTTTATGAGTTTAAGTATATTTTTTTTGTCTAAGATGTCAAGTGAAAATTAGGTAGTAGTTATTGCTGATTTTGACAAAAGTTATAATATAATAATAGGAGCAAGATATAATTAACCTGAGTTAATAATTAGAGGTTAAAGAGATTAAAATTTAATTATATTGATTTAAAGACAATAAAATCTGATTTGGAAATTGTTAATTAATTCTTAATTAGCAATTTATATATTCACATTGATTAAAAATTAAAAACTAGTAATTATTCTAATTATGGCAGGTCATTCTAAATGGGCACAAATTAAAAGAAAAAAATCAGCAAATGATCAAAAAAAAGGTCAGATTTTCTCAAAATTAGCAAGGGAGATTAGTTTAGCTGTTGTTCAGGGCGGAGGAGTAGGAGATCCTGATAAGAATATTAAGCTAAGAATGGCAATTGAGAAAGCCAAGCAGAATCGTATGCCTAAAGAAAATATCCAAAGAGCCATAGATAAGGCATTAGGTAGATCAGACTCAGAGGTTTCTGAAGTATTTTATGAGGGTTTTGGACCTTATGGCGTAGGGTTTATAATCTACTCATTAACAGATAACAAAAACAGGACAATAAACGAGATTAGAAAGACTTTAGAAAAGTATGGAGGCAAATTAGGCGTTACAGGATCTGTTGATTATCTGTTTGCCAAAAAATCAGCTGTATTTTTGCCAAAAGAAAGTATTACAGAAGAAGATTTGTTTAAATTGGCAGAAAAGGTTAAGGCAGATGATATTATTACAGAAGATGACGGCTATATTGTTGTTTATCCGCTTGAGGAGATGGAGATTAGCCTGCAAGAGTTGTCAAGATTGGGTATAAATGATTGTATTCCAGAATTGTTTTATATGCCTTTAACCACAATTAGTCTGACTTCAGAACAGGAAAAGACAATAGAGAGCTTGACTGAAGAGTTAGACAATCTTGATGATGTTCAGAAAGTATTTAACAATGCTGTTTCAATTTAAATATGATTAAATATTTTAGCCTATTTTTTAGTTTAATTTATAAAAATCTTTTAAAGATTAGAAAAAGGTACAGGGTTGTTATTTCTTCTGTTTTATTAACTTTGATATTTTTGTACTCAACCTTTTATCAGAGAGAGTATTATCTGTTTTTTTTATTTATATTTTTAGTTTCAGCGTATTTGCTAACATTTTTTGCTATTTTAGAGTCTATTAATGGAATAGAGTGGTTTATGTTGTTTTTAATGCCAGTAATGATAAGTCTAAGTTTTTATCTATTTTACTTTTTATTTCCCGGCAGGTGGTTAACAAGGTTTCCTTTTATGGTGATATTTGGGTTGTCAATATATGCTATTCTTTTGGCTAATAATATCTTAAACACAACAGTTGAGAAAAATATCCAATTATATCGCGCAGGATTTGCGATTAACTTTTTGTTGATTAATGTTGTTGCTTTTTTGTGTGGAGTTATAATCTACTCATTATATAGAGGACCTTTGTTTATTGCTACAGCTGTGTTTCTGTTAAGTTTTGTATTAGCTTATCAATTCGTTTGGAGTGTTCAGCTTGGAGATAACTTTGGTTTAGGACAATTGTTAACTGCTCTAATTATTGCTGTTCTAACTACTGAGGTTGCTGTGTTGGCTAGTCTCATACCTATATCTGAGGTGTTTTTTGGGATATTTCTTAGCTCATTTTTATACTTTATAGCAGGGCATATTTATCTGTTGCTTGAGCAAAAGTTATACCCAGAGACTACCAGAGAGTTTAAAATTGTTATCTTTCTGCTTTTGATAATTTTGTTTTTGGCTGTAAAGTATTAAAAAATTAAAACCTCTAAAACACTTTAGATCGATACAGCAAGTAGAGAATAGGGTAGAGGGAGTTGTTGTACGGTCGTGAGTTTTAATTTAAATTAACAATCGTGAATATTATAGGATAAATAATTATAGGATATTATTTTTACTCGTTCGTGAATTTTTTTATTTTTGTGAGGTTTTGGATTGTTGCATCGAGCTAAATATGTATGCAGGTTGTGTTTATTAGGTTGATTTAGATTGTCGTGACAGTCTAAAATTAATAAGAGACATGATCTGAAGAAGAGGTCAGGTTTTGTGGATAACTCGGCTGAAGACTAAAATATCTTAACAGAATTATAGATTGTTTATGAGAAATATAAAAATATTTTTTCAATTAATAGTAAAGCAAATAACTTAGGTAATAAAATTATTAGACAATAACAGTCCTCTGAAGTTATTCTGCTTAAAAATATAAAAATCCTTAAGAGAATAGATATTTATATAGTCGTAAATTGTATCTTTTACGACATAATGTTTATTTTGCGCTAGGGGAGAATCTTTTTGTTCAATTTTAATCATCAGCTATTTTTTTATTAATTTTATTTTTTTTCTTAATCAGAGCCTTTATTTTATTAATATAAATAAGTTTTACTTCTCTATAACTAATGTCCTGTTTTAGATAATGTCGTACTTTTAATTTATATTGTTATAAAAACCTTATTTAAATTAACTCTGCTCTAGTCTGTTTTCTGGTTTTTTTGCGCAAGTTGTCCTTGTTCTTTTATCAATTAATTCTGTTATAATTAGTACTTAGTACTGTGAAAGTATTAGTTGTTCGTAATAGTTTGGTATAGCTTAAGTTATAAAAGTCTCTTAAAATGCGAATTTTGGGCATTTTTAGTTTTAGGTTGTTTTGATAGTCTATATAATAAATATGTTTATTCCTGGAAAAAAATTAGATCAAATTTTGCTTAAGGATACAGAGTTAGTTACTATTAGGTATCCAAGATGGCAGGATCTGGATAAACTTTTGGAGTATACAAATAACTTGGCGCAGGAGGATACTTATATTGCTTTAGATAATAGAGCTATTTCAAGAGATGAAGAAATTGAGTACTTGAGCAGTACTTTTAAAGCAATTGAACAAGGAAATAAAGTGTTATTAATAGCTGAGTTAAATAACAAGATAATCTCTGTAGCTGATATTAAAAGAAAAAGTAATTTTGCAAAAGAAAAACATATCGGAATATTGGGGATCTCTGTTAGTAAGGATTATCGTGGTTTAGGTTTGGGCAAAGTTATGCTGTCAAGTGTTATAAAAGAAGCAAGTAATGTAATATCAGGTTTAAAGATGATTGTTTTAGAAGTTTTTTCTGAAAATGAGGTTGCTGTTAATTTATACAAAAGATTTGGTTTTGTAGAGTTTGGAAGACTTAAGAAAGGTCTTTATTATAAAGATAGTTATATAGACTGTATAAAAATGGTATATTATCTTTCTGATGAGTCAAATTAAGATTAGGAATAAAATCCTTAACCTGCCAGTTTATTTTCCTGATGCCACCAGAGGTGTTGTCAGGTCAGTGGATTCTGTTGATCTTGCAGGTTGTGGACTTGAGGGTGTTTTGGTGAACACTTATCATCTTCATCAATTTCCCGGAGATAAGTATATTGCAGAGTTTGGCGGAGTTTCAAGGTTTATGAACTTTGACGGTGTTTTTGTGTCAGACTCTGGCGGTTTTCAGATTATGAGTTTGATTTACAAAACAGGCAAAGGTAAAATTACATCAGAAGGAGTTAAGTTTGGCAATACTTTATTGACTCCTGAAAAATCAATTGAGATTCAGTTTAATTTGGGCACTGATATTATTATTGCTTTAGATTATTTTACAGATCCAAAAGCAAATTTAGATGAGGTTGAAACTAGTGTTAAAATAACAACAGAGTGGGCAAAACGGTGCAAGCAGGAGTATGAAAAACAAATAGAATGTCGTAAATTAGAAGAAGGAAATAGGCCTTTGTTTTTGGCTGTAATTCAAGGCGGCAGAAACAAAAAGATGAGAGAAAAATCTGCAAAAGAGTTGTTAAAGATTGGTTTTGATGGTTATGGTTTTGGTGGTTGGATTATAGATGAAAACGGTAGATTGGATTATGATATCAGCAAGTTTAATGCTGAGCTGACTCCTGACTCCAGTTTAAGATTTGCTTTAGGTGTCGGCAAACCTGAAGATTTAGTTAAGTGTGTTGGCTTTGGCTACCATATGTTTGACTGTGTCTTGCCCACACGAGATGCCAGACATAAAAGGTTGTATGTTTACAAAACCAATGATTTGGAAAAAATTTTATCGGGTCAAGATGATTTTTATGGGTTTTATTATTTGCAAAGAGCCAAATATCTTAGTCAGAACCTGAAGAACAGACAAATAGATAATTTTTGCGATTGTTTTACCTGCAGGACCTATTCTCTACCCTACCTAAGCTATCTAGTTAAAATTAATGAGACTTTAGCTTTTAGATTAGCAACGATTCATAATTTAAGGTTTTATACAAGATTAATTGGTTATCTTAGGCAGATTAATTGCTAAAGGTTCTTTTTCTCTCCACTAAATCTTTTATTTGTTCTTTATCTATTTGTGTTATTGTTACAGTAATTATTGTAGTTGCTTTTATTGGATTTTTTGGTTCAATATTAAGACTAAATTGAATAACGATGTAAAGACATTCTGCTGCTTTAGAGTTTGTTGTAACATTTTCAAAAATTTCTGCATAAATTGGTGTTTTAAGGTATGATAAAGCCTCACTTAGTAATCTTTTTAAGTTGTAAATAACTTTTGCTTTTTGAATCCCACTAAAGATGTACATTATTTGCGTTGTTTTACTTTGTTGGCCTGATGTATCAAGGACAACTTTTTCAACTTGGTAATTTATTATAATTCCATCGATAATTTCTATTATTTCTGCTATTTGCTGATCTCTGCTTGCTGCAGATCTCTGATCATTGTTTATGATCATTGTTATTAGTAGGTTTTTAAGTTATTGACTCTATTTCTTGAGTAGTGTTTACAAAGGCTAATAATAAGTATAAAAGAGTCTTAAGTTGTTCAATAATTTCTTCTGTTCTTGCCTTGGTTTCTTCCAGTGTTCTAATTTGATTTCGCATAGTTTTAAAGCTGTCAGTTATTTTTCTAATATTATCTGATGCTTGGTTAATATTTTTTATCTTAGGGTTAAAGCCTTGTTGTTTTGCTTGCGTTAATTCTTCATCACTAGGATTTTGACTATTAAAATACAGTAAGTTAAGAAGATCAGAAAGCATGCTTAACTTTTGGTTTAGGACATAATCTGCTGTCTCAGGAGAAATTTCTTGTGTTAATGAATTATTATGGCAGTAGGAAAGATAATCTCTAATTGTTTGAATAATAGCTCCTTTGACTTCATTAAGGCTATCAAAAAACTCTCCCAAATGAGCAAATAGCTGCTCAATTCCTTGATCACTAATTAAATAATTTAAGTATTCAGGTTGATCTGGAAGTTTTGCTAAAACATCTGCAAATGGAATTCCTTTATTAGCATCGTATTGTTTCTTTAGCGATAGAACTTCATTAATTCTGTCAACCATCTGTTGTATACTGATATTTTTGTCAGCAATTCTATTTTTATTCTAAGGTAATGTTTAATAAAGTCAAGTAAGCATCAAGCCAGTTATTTAAGATTGCTTGCATTTTTTTTATTTTGTTGGGGTCTTTTATTTCCAAGATATCCAAATTTAGGGCTGCGCAGAGTCTCTCAGCTACTGAGATGTTGTGCAGTTGCTCAATGTCTTTTTGGTATAACCCTTGAGTTGTTTTATTGGATTTGACTGATAATAGTATTGTCTTAGTCCATTTTTGCAGTTGGTTTTCAATTTCTTTTTTCGAGTAATCTGACAATCCTAGTATATACCACTCAAAGGCAAAGACTGAGTCATATAAAGGGTATGACCAGCCATAAAATAGATTTGAAAAAATATAGTAATACTCGCCCTTTTTCTTAATGTCGTAAATTGATAGGTGTTTGTGGCAGAACTCTAAGTTTTTGATTGTTATTAATCGATCAAGTTTTTTTGCAACTTTTTTCAGTTTTTCGTCTTGTTCTATGGTTAATAAATCCTTTAGTTTATGGTTTAGTCGTATTGTTCTCCATTTGTTGAATCTCTGCCAGTAGGAATCATATACTTTAGGTTTGGGAAAAATGGCTGGTACAAAACTTTTTTTAAGTTCTTGCCAGATTGAAAAAAACTCCAAAATCTTTTTTTCTGATGTAAGTTTATAGGGCTCAATGATCGGATCAGCTTCAATTTTTTCAAAGATATAATACTCAAGTTTCAGGTGGTTGTCCCAGTCTGACTGGTAAAAAGTTTGAGGCACTTTTAGGATTTTGCTTTTATTCTGCTGACTAAATTTAGCAATTAAATCTGGCTCTCTATAATAAGGTATTTTATTATAATTTTGATTTTGTCTTTAATATCAATGTTTTTAAAGTAGTCGTCTGTTGGTGATACTCCACTGTATGACATAATTAATTATTGATAAGCAATGTTTTGTTAATTTTTATTAATTTGTCGTCATTCTCTTTGGGATCTCCTCTACCGTCTGTATTGCTTGTTAGAATATAAAAATTTTCTTCAATGTCTACTGCTATAGTTCTTATTCTACCAAGCTGATTTTTATAAAATTCTTTAAGTTGCTTGGTTTCAAGATTGAGTCTGTAAATTGCTGATCCTCTAAGACCTGCAAAAAACAGATAGTTGTTGACAATAACTGCTCCTGAAGGAGCCCAGGTGTCTTCTGATCCAGAGTGTATGAAAGGTTTCATCATTCCTGGTTTTTCTTCGTCTCCTTTTATTTCAGGCCAGCCGTAGTTGCCTGCTTTTATAATTTTGTTTACTTCATCAAATCCAGATTGCAGTCCTGAAGGACCGTGTTCAGTTATCCAGAGCTGTTTATTGCTATCCCATGCTAAACCTTGTGGATTCCTGTGCCCATAGGAGAAAACAGCATTATTAAATGGGTTATCTTCTGGAATTGATCCCTCATCTGTTAATCTTAATATTTTGCCGCTTAATCGGTTGATATCTTGCGCTGATTGAGCATTGCCGGCATCTCCTGTTGTAATATATAGATAATTGTCTGGTCCAAACTTAATTCTGCCGCCATCATGAAATACTGCTCCGGGTATGTTGTCTATAATAGTCTTGTTAAACTGAAGTTTGTTGTTTGTTAGTTTGTATCTGTCAACTTTATTAAGGATACTTGTGCCTTTTTTGTAGGTTAAGTAAAAGTATAGATACTGGTTGTGTTCAAAGTCTGGATGCTTTTCTGCTCCAAGCAGTCCTCCTTCGCCAATATGAAATACCTCAGATAATTTATACTCATTTGATAATTGATTCTTTGAGTATAGCTTTACTCTTCCCGGTCTTTCTGTAATAAGAAAACTGTCTTTGGTCAGGAATACAATTTCCCAAGGTATATTAAGTTTTGTTAAAATAACTTGAATATCTTGATTGTTCTCTGGTTTGCTGTCTGGCGGCTCAACCTCTCTTGGTGTGTTTTGGGGCTCTAGAAAAATTCTTGATTTCTGGATGTCTAGAAAAAATAAACTGATAAAAGCTAAAATTAAGATTAAAATTAAGATGAATTTTGTTCTTTTGTTTGTTGGTATTTTCATAAATATTGTAGTTTAAAATAGTTGTACAGAACTATAGATATTGACTGTTGTATAAATGCTATAAATATCGGTTAAATTACTCTTATTCCTGTTTTTGTCTTTGTTTCAGGTGCTATTAATACAATTCTGCCTTTATTATTGGCTGCCAGCAGCATACCTTGACTTTCAATATTGGCAATTGTTTTCGGTTCTAAATTTTTTACAACAACTATTTGTTTCTCAATCAGCTCCTCTGGTTTGTAATCCTTAGCAATACCTGAAACTATCTGAATTGTTTTATCACCTATATCAACAGCAAGTTTTAGAAGTTTGTCATAGCCCGGTATTTTCTCAGCAGAGATTATCCTGCCTATAACTAACTCAATTTTTGAAAACTCAGTTATTGAGATCATAGGTTGTTATCAAAATAATTTACAAAATAGTTGCATTTCTTGTTAAAGATTACATATAATTATAATTGTTTTTTTATGAAAATATATTTAAATTTGCTTAAGGATGTTTTGGACAATGGCGTAAAGGAGCTAAATGATAGGACTGGCGTTGGAACATTAAAGGTTTTTGGCAGAATGCTTAGGTTTGACCTTAGCAAGGGTTTTCCTCTGCTTACTACAAAAAAGATGTTTGTTAAAGGTATTATTTATGAGTTGCTGTGGTTTTTAAATGGAGACTCCAATATTAAATTTTTAGTTAGAAATGGTGTCAATATTTGGAATGAATGGCCTTTTCAAAATTATCTTAAGGCTAATAACTTAGATTCTAAATATCCTATTTATTCTTCTGGTTGGAAAAAACAATTGAAACTGTTTATAGAAAAAATTAAAACCGATGATGAGTTTGCTGATAAATGGGGTGATTGTGGACCAATTTATGGAGTTCAGTGGCGTAATTTTTATGGTTTTGATCAGTTAGATTGGGTTGTCAATGAGATTAGAGCAAACCCATCAAGTAGAAGGTTAATAGTTAGCGCTTGGAATCCTCCTTTAATTTCTAAGATGGCTTTGCCTCCTTGTCATGTGTTATACCAGTTTCAGGTTTCACAAGATAAGCTAAACTGTTTGATGTATCAACGGTCTGTTGATGTTTTTTTGGGTTTGCCTTTTAATATAGCTTCATATTCGTTATTAACAATGATGGTTGCACAGGTTACTGGATATAAAGTTGGTGATTTAGTTATGGCTTTAGGAGACACTCATATATATCTTAATCATTTAAATCAGGTTAAACTTCAGTTGAGTCGCAAGCCTTATAAACTGCCAAAGATGCAGTTAAATCCTAATGTGAAAGATCTTTTCTCTTTTCAGTATTCGGATTTTAAATTAGTTGGTTATAAATCTCATCCGCCTATAAAAGCGCCTATTGCAGTATGATAATCTCAATTATTGCGGCTGTTGCTGAAAAAAATTATGTTATTGGCGACAATAATAAACTGATCTGGCATATTCCGGCTGATCTTAAAAGGTTTAAGTCTTTAACCTATGGTCATCATATCATTATGGGTAGAAAAACCTATGAGTCGTTAGGAAAACCTTTGCCTGGAAGAACTAATATTGTTTTAACTAGAGACAAGCACTACTCTGTTGAAGGAGGTTTAGTTTTTAATTCTTTAGAGTCAGCATTGGATTATTGCAGAGATGAAAACGAATCTGAAGTTTTTATAATTGGAGGAGCAGAAATTTATAAACAATCTTTGAATTTGGCTGATAGATTGTATATAACTTGGGTTAAAGGAGATTATAAAGGCGATTCTTATTTTCCTAACTTTGATCTTAATAACTGGAGTTTGGTAAGTAATGAAGACTTTGATTCATATAGGTTTTCGATCTATGAAAAAAAGATTAAATCTTGAGTACTTCTCTACTCTATTTTCAAATAATATTCTATTATTAAAATAGAATGCAAAAAAATTACAACAACTATTCGTTATCTGATCTTATAAAGATTATTTCAAGTGATCAGAACAGATTTGAGGTTTTTAATCAGCTTAATGATAATCTTCAGGCTGAGGTGTTGTCTAAACTTAATAAAAAGATTCAAAAACAGATTATTAAAAAATTATCTGATGACCAGTTGTATGAAATATTTAAATCACTTGATCCTGTTATTCTTTATGACTTTATTAAATTTTTAGATGCTGGCAGAAGGAATAAAGTTCTGAGCAGATTTGATAATCATATTCAGAAGTCTTTGAAAATGTTAAATAAACTTTCAAAGGATTCCGCAATAGGTTTGATGAGTTTTGATTATATCCAAGTTAATGTTAATGATAGAATTGCAGATGTATCTGATAGGATAAAACTTCATGAAAAACGAACTGGCAAAATTCCAGTAATCTTTGTGATGGATAAGGGTAAGCTAAAAGGGTATCTTCCTATTGATAAGTTGGTTTTGGCTCATCCTAAAAAGAGTGTATTTTTTTTTATGAAAAAAATAATTACTATTAAGCCTCATACGCCAGCTGAGAAGATAATCAGGTATTTTAAAAACTTTCCTCATAGCAAGGCGGCAGTGGTTGATGAAACTGGAGATATATTAGGTGTTATTTATGCAGATGATATTTTGGATTATATTATTAAAAAAGATTCAATTACTTTATATAATCTGGCTGGAGTTGATAATGAGGAATCTGTTTTAGATTCTGCTCTTACCAAGGTTAGGTATAGGTATAAGTGGCTGATTTTGAATTTAGCAACAGCTTTTTTAGCGGCATTTACAGTAAAGTTGTTTGATAATGTAATCTCTAAGTATGTTTTATTAGCTGTTTATATGCCAATAGTAGCAGGTATGGGAGGAAACTCTGCTACTCAGACTCTTGCTGTTATAGTTAGAGCTTTAGTCTTAAAACAATAAACTTGAAGATGTTTTCTAATGTTGTTAGACAAGAGGTGTTGGCAGGTTTAATCAATGGTTTGGTCAATGGAGCTATTGTCTTTGCTGTAGTAATGCTGGTTAATAATGATCTTAAAATTGGGTTGTTATTGGCTTGCGCTTTGGTTTTTAATCTGATTATTGCTGGATTTTTTGGCACTTTGATTCCTCTGGTAATGAAAAGTTTAGGTAAAGACCCTGCCAGCTCTGCAACTATCTTTATAACTACAGCAACAGATGTCTTTGGATTTTTTTTCTTTTTGGGCTTAGCTAAATTATTTTTAAGTTAACAGCTGAATGGATAGCCTAGAAAATAATCAATCATTTAATGAGCAGCCATTAAGAAGTGAGACAGAGCTGGAGCTTTTAAGAAACTATGGCGAAAGTCTTAAGAGGTTATATGATTAGATTGAGTATCATATAAATATTTTAAAACAAGGTCAAAATCAAGATGCTTACAACAAGGTAAAGAAAGACCTATTGAGGTTTGTTAAATTTTTAGGTGATTTCATTTTGACTCCTCTTCCAATGTCTTTATTAACAAGGTTTCTTGATCAATCAAAAAAGTTGCAGGTTTTTGATTTAGATGGTTTAATTGATTTCATCAGATTCTTAAGGCTTGCTGGTTATGCCTTAATTAATAGTTCCTTATCTCAATCTTTAGGCAATGAAGTTTATTTAAGGTCGTTATTAATCTATTTTGATTTAAAACAAAACAGTTTAGATGTCTTAAAAGACTGTAATTTATTACCTTATGTGGTTGATGCCTCAGACAAGTTTAAGGTGGAGGTCTTTCAAAAGTTGGATAATTTATATGGCGATACTTCTATTGAGAATGATTTTGATTTTAATTTTAATTTATCAGCAGTTTTGGAAAGTAATATGCCTTTTTTATATAACATTGGCTTTTTAATTAGTTTATCTTATGTGTATCTTCATTGTGTGTTTATATATAAAGTTATAGCTTTACTTGGCGAAGTTTATCTGTCTTATTAAGTTGCAGTTTTAGGAATATTAAATTGGCAAAAATCAAGCCTGAGGCTAAGTAAAAAGGTGTGTTCTGACCCAGTGTCTGAAAAGCCTCTCCTGCAATTATTGGACCTAATATTCTTCCTAATGATCCAGCAGACTGCAGTACTCCCAATGTTTGTCCGTACTCAGACTGATCTGTATTTTCAGATGCGAGTGCTTGAATAGTTGGGTTTGCCAAGCCATTGCCTAATGGTAAAAAGAATAATGGAATAAGCAGTTGCCAAGGGGTTTTGGTTAATGGAATTAAGACTAGGCCTGTACTCATTGCCAGTAAAGCAAAGTACAGAATATTTTTTTCTTTTAACTTGTTTGTTGCATAAGGTAGTAGCTGAGTTTGAAAGATAACAGCAAGAATCCCTATATAAGTAAAAAACCAGCCATTTTCAGACGGTGTAAGGTGAAAGGTTTTTTCTGTCCAAAGAGGAAATATGCCTGTATGAATTGAAAAAGTAGTGTTGAGTATGAAGAATGAAATTATCAAAATTATTAGTGTGGGTTGGGTCAAAACGCTTTTTAAGTGCAGCCAAAAATTTTTTTCGGTTTTAAGATTAGAATCTTGGTTGGTTGATACTGTTTCTTTAAGGGTCAAATAAGTTGTTGCTACAGTGATTAAAGCTAATAGACAAGCAAAGTATGCAGGAAGGCTAAATGAGATGTTAGACAGCAAACCTCCTATTGCAGGTCCGAATATAAAGCCTAAACCAAATGCAGCTCCTATTAGTCCCATTCCTTTGGCTCTGTCTTTTTTTGAGGTAACATCTGCAATATAGGCTTGGGCTATTGAGATGTTTCCTCCTGTTATGCCGTCAATGATTCTTGAGAGAAACAGAAGTTGCAAATTATTGGCTATACCCAG
The DNA here is from genome assembly GCA_026004435.1 of Patescibacteria group bacterium. Classification (GTDB taxonomy): domain Bacteria; phylum Patescibacteriota; class Microgenomatia; order UBA1406; family GWC2-37-13; genus BPJC01. Next base: position 176,880 of record BPJD01000002.1, read on the forward strand.
CAGAAAAAATCCAACTGCAGAACCAAATTGCGAGATCATTAACAGTTTTTTTCTGCCGTACTTGTCTGATAATCTTCCTAAAATCGGAGAACTTATGAACTGAAATAATGAGTAGACAGATGTTAATAGACCTATCTGAAGAGGTGAGGCCTGAAATTTCTCTGCAATGTAAGGCAGTAAAGGCAAAATTAGGCTAAAACCTAAAAGATCGATAAAGACTATTAAGAAAATATTAGCTAATGATTTGTTCTTCACAGTTTCAAGAGCAACTGACAAAAACTATATTTTACACCTTTTTATGAGTTTTAAAGCAGTATTTTTGTTTTTTTTTATTGTTTAAAATAATCTCTATGGCAAATTCTCAATTTTATTATTCTTTTTCTTGATCCTGGTAGAGTTGCAACTGTAATTTCTTTGCTTTTGCTGGGGTCTAACCATATTGTTTGTATACTTCCATCTGAAGTAGAAGTTATAGCTGTATGCGGATTGAAAAAACCTTCATAATTTGCTCCTGTCTCAACTATTAATGCATATGGTTCTCGTTGATAGATACAATTGTACATATCTGTTAGATCTTTTTCTGATTTATTGAAAGCATCTTTTAAAAAGTCTAATAAGGTGATTTTGGTTGGATCTTGGAAAAAGCTTGGGTCATATTGGTTGGGTAAGATATTGATCTCTACTAGTTTAGATCCTATTTCATATTGGGCATAATGAGGTGTTGGAAAAGGAATTTCTACTAGTGTAAGTCTTGGGTTTTTAAAGGAAGGCAGTAAGGTTTGTTTCTCAGGATTATAGAAGTTAAAGGGTGATGCTAGAATGTTTAAATTTAGCATATCAGGATGTATTATTCTTATTTCTCTATTTCTTGACATATTTTTATTATAAAATTAAATATAAGTTATTTCTCTTAATGTCTGTTATTAGGGTAAAAAACAGTTTAGGCTCTTTTGATTTGCTAACAATTAATAAACTGCTTAAGCAGTTGAGTTCTCAAGACAAGTCTGTTGATCTGCAAGGACTCAGATCTATTTTGTCTCAGGATAATGTTTTTATGTTTGTTTTTAGACAAGATCAGAGTTCACCTATCTTGGGTATAGTTTTTCTGGTTAAGTATCAGACCATTACTGGTATTCATTGCAGATTAGAAGATCTTGTTGTCGATGAGGCCTGTAGAGGCAGGGGTATTGGAACAGCTTTAGTTTTATCCTGTATAAAGTTTGCCAAGTCATTGTCTGCTGAGTATTTAGATTTAACCTCAAATCCAACTAGAATTTATGCTAATAAGTTATATCAAAAATTAGGATTTCAGAAACGCAAGACTAATGTTTACAGACTTAAACTCTAATTTTACAGTTCAATAAATTGCTCTATTGTTTTATCTTGTGTAAATGAGAAGATCTTAAATGGTTCTTGTTTGAATCCTCCCATTCCCGGTGAACCTGCGGGCATTCCGGGTAAAGATATACCCAAAACATTAGGTTTTTCTTTTAATAATTTCTCTATAGCAGGTACAGGAATATGTCCTTCTACAATATAGTTGGCAATAACTGCTGTGTGGCAGGATCTTAGATTTTGAGGAATATTAAACCTATCTTTTAGTTGTTCTATATTTGTTGTTGTCTCAACCTTTACTTTATAGCCATTTTGTTTTAAATAAGCTATCCAGCCACCACAGCATTGACAGGTTGGCTCTTTATAGACCAGTATTTCTTTTTGATTGTAGGAGCTTGGGTTTGCATTTTTATGTTCGGATTCTATTCTGTTTTTTTCGTAAACTGCAATTGTGTAATACATAAAAGTTGTTAAAGATACAGCTAAAAATATGTAGATAATATTTTTTATCTTAAATTTGATTTTCATAGGTTAGGTTTTAAAACTTTTAAGTCTTAAGGCATTAATTACTACTATTACCGATGATAGACTCATTAACAGAGCCGCGATTTCGGGTTTTAGTTTTATGCCTAAAGGTAAAAATGCGCCTGCCGCAGTTGGTATTGCTATAATGTTGTAGCCTAAAGCCCAGAATAAATTCTCAACCATTTTTTTGTATACAGCTTTAGCTAATTTAATTAAGGTTACAGCATCTTTTGGGTTGTTTCTGGTAAGGACTACATCGCCTGCAGAAACTGCTAGATCAGTTCCTGATGCCACAGCAAGACCAATATCTGCCTGCATCAAGGCTGGAGCATCATTGATGCCATCGCCAACCATCATAACTTTGTAGCCTTGATGTTGCAGTGTTTTTATGTATTTGTATTTATCCTCTGGTTTTACTTCTGCAAAAACATTGTCTATATTTAGTTCTTTGGCAATCTCTTTTGCTATGTTTTGGTTATCTCCAGTAAGCATAGCTGTTTTAATTTTTAATTTGTGTATTTCCTGAATGGCTGTGTAAGCTTCTTTTCTGATTTTATCTCCTAATAGCAAAATGGCTAAGATCTCTTTGTTGTTGAATAATACAGCCCTTGTTTTTGTTGTTGTTTGATCTGACAGCTGTGGTAATTTTTTAGATTTTAAAATCTCTTTGGCAAAATTTGGACTGCCTAAATAATAAACTTGATTGTTGATTTTGGCTTTAACTCCTTTTCCAGCTAAGACTTTAAACTCTTCTGCTTTAGTGATCTTCACTGATCTTTTTTTGGCTTCATTCAGTATTGCTTGAGCTATAGGATGAGTAGAACCCTGCTCTAGGCTGGCTGAGATTGCCAAGGCTTTATTTTCTTTAATTTGATTGCTGGTAATTATAATTTGCTCAAGTTGAAATTTGCCTTCGGTTAATGTTCCTGTTTTATCAAAGACTATGTAATTGATATCTTTGGCTGTCTCAAGTTTGCTCAAGTCTTTAATAAAAAAGCCATTTTTTACAGCCAGTGAAGTTGCTATTGTTGTAACAGTTGGTATTGCCAACCCCAGAGCATGAGGACAGGCAATGACTAAGACAGTTATGGCTAAGGTAAGACTGAAAATAAACGGCTTTCCTATACCAAAACTCCAGATTAGCACAGTTGCTAATGCTGTTGTTAAGGCTGTTAAAGTAAGAACTGATGCTGCTTTGTCTGCAAGTCTTTGCGTCTTGGGTTTAGACTCGCTGGCTTTCTCTATCAGTTTTTTTATCTGACCTATTGTTGAGCTCTCACCTACTTGGGTAAGTTTAATAATAAGCTGTGCATCAAGACAGATTGATCCTGCAATAACCTTATCATTTGTTCTTTTCTCAACTGGTTTTGACTCTCCTGTTGATAATGACTCATCTACATAAGCTGATCCATCAACTACAATACCATCTGCTGGGATCTTTTCGCCTGAGTTTACTAAGACCAGATCCCCTTTTTTCAACTCCTGTATGCTAATCTCCTTGGTGTCTTTATTATTATTTATGACAAGATGAGCAGTTTTAGGCAGTAATTTCTCTACTTCCTGCAGTGCTGAGTGAGCAGATATTGATGATTTGGCTTCCAGATAATGTCCAAATAACAACACCCAGATTAAGGTTGAGATCTCAAGATAAAACTCTGCTGTTGACAGTTGAGGGAAAAAGGTTGAAAAGGCTGAAAAAAAGTATCCTGCTGAAATAGCCAAAGAGACTAGTGTCATCATTCCTAAATTTTTTGACTTCACTTCATGCCAGGCGTGTTGATAAAAAACTAAACTAAAATAAAAAACAGCTGAAGCAAAAACAAACTGAATATATTTTCTTAAGTAGAAATCAGGAATACCTAGTATATTTAAGCCTTTCTCAGTAAGTATAAATAAAGGAATTAGAAAAAAAGTGACGATCCAAAACCTTTTTAAAAAATCTTGGGCCTGACCATGAGACATATTATGATTGTGATTGTGTTTATGCTGATGTCTATGAATGCAATGTATATTTTGTTTATGAGATTTATAGTTTTTCATATTTATATAAAAGTCTTTTTTATACTTTTATTTCTTTTTATTAATTTCTTTCCAAAAATAAATGCTGCCAAGCACTAAAAAGATAATTATTATCACCCAGGTTAAGAAAGATAAAAAGCCAAAGATACTTGGACCTGAGTGCATTCCCATGCCAAATCCCATCATATTGCTCCACCCCCTTTCTGTCTCCGTCAAATTGTTATAGTTGTCTTTTTTTAGATCATTGTCTGCTGCGTTTTTCATCAGATCCATCATACCTATAAACCTAGGCAGACTATCACAGCCTAAGTATCTTTTTCCCATTTGAATATGAGCCTGACTTAAACTCTCAGAACCTTCGCCTCCCATCATTTTATCCATTGCTTGGTGTTCTTCTTGATCAGGATGCATATAATCCATTAATGCCTCTCCTAAAGCCTCAAACTCTTGGTCTGTTACTTTTGTGCAGTCAATTTGGTTAATATTATCTATATTTTGATTTTCTAAAATTAGAGAGACAATATCGTCAACACTGGCACCTGCTGTATCGCTGTGGGCTAAAGCAGGTTTTGTGCTCATTATTAAGGTTGTTATTAATGCTCCAGTTATGATTGACAAAAATATTTTTTTGATCACTTTCTGTTATAAAGTTCAACAACTTTTAATATTTCAAGAATCATTTTTTCTTGTTTGTTTTCGTCCTCTGTTTTTGCAGCTGTTATAAAACAGCCTTTTAGGTGTTTGGACATAAGTTGTCTGTGCATAGATTTTAATAAGCCGATGCCAGCCAAGATTTGCTGCATAATATCTGGACAGTACTTATCATCAATAATCATTTTCTCTATGGTGTTGGTTAATGTTTTAATTTTTTTTAAGGTTGTCAGCAGTTGTTTTTGTTTATTTGTTAGTTTGTAATTCATTCTTAAGTTGATTGAATTTTTAGTTCGCTTAGACTGACCTATACCATAGGTATAGGTTAGCTATATAATAATGCTCTTCTCTTAAATTGTCAAGTTAAATTTTGTCAGTGCTTAATTTTCAAAAAAATTAGTGTTTGATTATTAAATTTGTTTTGTTGATTAGTCAGATTTCAGATTTCCTGTATAATTAGTTTAGAGTTTCTTAATCTGCAATGGAAGATAAGCAACAGGTTCTAATGTTGAGCAAGCGAATCAAGTATTTTTAACATCTGAGCAGTATTTATCTTGGTTAAAAACAGACTTTTTTAACAAACTAAGATCATCTGCTAAAAAACTTAGGCCAAACTTAACTACAGGTTTTATTACAAATAAAAACGGGATTATTGCAGTTTCAGGCAAAGTTCCGCCTGAGATTGCCAATGATTTTGATTGGCAGGCTGTTGTAACATTTTGGAGTTCTTCAGATGTGTTTGTTACAGGTATGAAGTATTTATCAAGAGTTTGTCAAGCAATCAGACAAAGAAAGGCTTTTCAAAACATTCTTTTTCCTTATGATGATTATAGTTCCTTAAGTTTTTTAAATCAGTTGAGGAGTTTAGGTGTTAATTTCTATCCTCAACTGGCAAAATTAAGATTAAAGAACGGTTTGTCAGCTTCTCCTGATATCTTTATAGCTACTACAGATTTAATTAAGTATGCATCTTTACTTAACATCAGTACTATTAGGAAAATAATAAGGCAGTTAAAAAGTTTAGGCAGAGATATTGTTGTTATTAAGAACAGTCTTTTTTCTAAAAAAGAAAGAGATTTAGCTTATAGTGTTGGTCTGAATACTGTCAGCTACATATCAGCAGGCAAGATGGAAGGTTGCTCGTTTATAAAGGCAATAATAGATTATGGCAGGCAAAATAATAAAGATTATTTAGTTATAGCAAACACAACAGGCCCTTCTATAAAAAAACTCTTTGAAGAAGTAGCTGGGTCTGGTTTGAGTTTTTATCTTGAGGTTGTGGTTGTTGATGTTCAGCTTCAAGCTGATGAAAATTCAGTAACACGGTTTTGTTTGGGCGACCCTGTTGAGTATCTTAAAACTAATCAGTACAAATATTTTATAAAAACACCATATCTGCCTGCTGTGAATGTAAAAGGCGAACAAATAAGGCAGTCTTTTAATATTTTTAAAAAAAATTAGATTTAGATCTTTGGTTTAATCAGTTTGCTGTTTAGTTGGATAATCAACTGAACAGTAAAGGGTTAAATTATTTGATGTGAACTTAAGAAGATGTGAACTTAAGAAATTGTTAAAAAATCATTAGCTAATTGGGTAAGATACATCCTTAATTATGGTTTTTTATTAAGTAAATTACCACAAAGAGACAAATTAAAGTAGCTAAAGATAAATTATCCTTTAAGATAATTTAATTTTGAAAAATATAAGAATTTATTTTAGACTCCGCAACTGCCTCCTGTTTGAGGCGGCTGTTGGACTATACCGTTATCTTGCAGCCATTTCTTTGCTCTTTGCCAACCTGAGGCTGATGAGAATTCAGCTGAAAGCAATGTTTTATTATTTATCTGTCTGAATGTTTTTCCTTCTTTGTTTTTAAAGTATAAAGCTAGGTCATAATAATTTTGTGGAAACCAAAAAGCATTAAAGTATTTTGCCGCTTCATACATTTGGTTTTCTGTGGCTCCATTGGCAGCCATAAGTTGAAGCACAGCCAGCAAAGCCATGCCATGATTGCAGTCTGGGAAAGCTGTTGAGTTGTTGCAACAAGGTCTATATATATTTGAAGCTACTTTCTCTACTAAAATTTCTTGATCAGGCGTTAGGGGTATTAATCTTTCTTTAGCATAGTAATTCATAGGTTCTGTTTTAGATAACGACCAGCCGCCAGTTGAGGCAAAGTAGCCTAGCTGATCTTGGCCGTATTTGGTTATTTCTCCTTCTGTCAAGACCTTGCTTTTATTAGCCAACCCCGCCGCCCAGAAAAAATTAAGCAGAAAGTAGGCAGAGTTGCGATCTATTTTAACTTTTTGATTGCTTCCTTTAGTTAAAATATCAATCTGTTCTTGAGTTAATGGTTGTCCTGATCTTTCGTAGACATTTTTAAATTTTTCCAAATCAATTACTCCTAGTTCAATCATTTTTGGTCCTAGATTACCAAACTCAGCATTGATTTCATAACCTTGTTGTGGATTTATCTCTGACAATACTTCATCATCGGTTGCTTGTTGTTTGTTTTCATTTGAGTTTAATGCATTAGTTGCGCTTTTTTTACTAAAATTGATTTTAAGATTGTTGGGTAGTTTCGGCAAAAGATAAATCGTTAATAAAAAAATCAGTATCACTGCCAAAGGTTTTAAATCAGATAAAGTCTCTTTCTTAATATTCAACTCTAAATTGTTGTTTGTTATAGAGATTAATCTTTCTTTTTTTACAACGCATAAACCAAGAATATTTTTGCTGTATTCATAGATAGCATAAATTAACAATAGTATGCTTAATATTTTTATTTCAAGACCACCTAATGGCAGAGCAGATAACGATGCGGCAATGCCAAGAGTTGGTAAAAGTATAGCTCCACAAACTGTGCAACCAGTGGCGGCTGATGAGTAGATTAGAGATCCTAATATTTCTAAAAAACTTGTTGTTTGGTTTTTATTGTCTAATATAAATGCAAACATTGATATGGCAATTCCGATTAATATGCTGTTTATAATGCTTAAAATTATTTGCAACCAATTGTAAATATCTATATTCGATTGCCAAAATAATTCCCAAGTAGTTGTTTGAAGAAAAATCAAGTAATAGATAAAAATAATATTTAATGCAATAGATATTGTTAATAGATAATAAGTTTTTTTAGCAAAGACTTTTTTAAAACTAGATGTAAAAATTGAAAAAATGCTAGATTTTTTGCTTATTTGATCTTTGGTCATGATAATATTTTAAGTATAATTTTATTATTTGCAAGGATTTTGATAGAGTTTTTTTAATTTTTTATAGATACTTTTAAGTTCTTCTTCATCTATATCAATAAGAGGTTCGTACATAAATGCATTTAGATGAATATTCTCTGCAGTAGCTAAGATTACATTTTTTAGAATTTCTATTTCCTTTTTCTTTGATCTGGGAATTCTTGAATAAATTTATTTAATAAGACAGCAGAATAGTTGCGTTTATTTTCTATAATTCTTTTGAATTTCTGGTCTTTAATTTTATTAAACATAAATTCCTCTGCTTTTAATCTGCTGGCTATAGATAGGACTATCTTATTTTCAAGTTTTATCTGAGAGTTTTTATTACTTTTTAAAATTTGATCTGCTTGTTGAATTATCAAGAAGAAAACCTTTTTGTTTAAAACACTTTTTTTAATTTTTAAACTTGAAAAAGAGATAAACTTTTCATAAACCTTTATTAAGTCTTTTACTAGGATTTTTTTTGTTTCTGATTTATAGTGCATACAGTTAGTTAATTTAATAAAGTCTTCGTTTTTACTGCTTCTGAAAATTCTATTAAGTTTCTGACAAAAGCTATTGAAGCTATGAGTTTTTTGTTGTCTGTTAAATGATTTTTCCATTGCAAAAAGGGGTTTCTTGTTTTGTAGGCCTTTATTAGATTTATTCCTTCAGTTGTTTTTTGCGCAAATAAACATTGTCTATAGCTGGCAACACCTCTGGTTATTAGAGTTCTAAAAAAATCAAAATTAGCTGTCATTATTATAAAATTAAAGTTTTTATTTGTGCTTAGTTGTCTTAGATAATCTACAATCGCATATTTATTTTTATAATTGTAGTAATTGGCTATATCATCAATGATTATGAGAGTTTTTTTATTTGTCTCTTTCAATCTTTCTAATTCATAAATAATATTTAGAAAGTATATTGATCTTTTTTTTTCAGAAGTTAACTTATAGGTTATATCTTTTTTAGCTATAAAAACTAAGTTATTTATTGTTTTATTAATGAGAAAGTGTTTATTTTGTCTAAAGGTTAGGTAATAGTTTTGTCTTGCAAACTGATTATTAAATATTTTAATGGCTTTTTCCCAGATTGGAAGTTCTTTGTTTGATAGGTTTAGTGTTGATGTTATAATTTTTTTAGCCTGCAAGTGTTGGTCTATGAAAATATCAATTTTTATTTTATAAAAATTTTATTTTTAGTATAAAAGGTCAGCGGTGCCTGTTCGAAAAAATTCGAACCGATTTCGTCCAAAACCGATAAAACTCGCGGGGCGGGCGGCATTCCCCCCAGACCCCCCTTCCGCCCGCCCCGCGGAAGGCGACCTTTTCGGATTGGACGATTTCAAGTTTTTCTAATCCGCCAAGGGCGGATTGCTCGGCTCTGCCGAGCTTGGCGGCAAATTCTTTTAAACTCGTTTCATCTGCTTCAAAATCGCGTCAGCCAATTCTCTTTTGTCTATTAAGTATTCATCCCACTTATTACTGTCTTTTTTGCCTGTTCCGGCAACAAAACCTAATCGCTTACCACCTTCTAGTTTATTAGCAAGTTTTATAAAATCAGGCGCAGGCACGAACCAAAGATAATCCCATAGATCGCCCTCACATGTATCAAAAAAGCAAAATACTAATGCCATAGAATAATGATCAAAAACTGTTTGCGCTTTAACTGTTGCGGTATAAATCGATTTAGGATTATCCCCAAAACGGCTTTTAATCTGCAGATACATCGTTTTTAGACTATCCTTTTTCTTGACAATCAAATCAATACCCTCATCATCAGATATCGGCTTATAACAGGAAAGGCTTGTTTCTCCATACAGAGTAACCAACTCTGCAATGCGTGCCTCGGCAATATCACCTTTTTGTTTGGTGGAAACATTGAGGGAGATGCTAAATTGTTGTTCCTGTTTTGTTGTTTTTTGTGCTTTCTTGTTGATTGTTTCTTTATAATCCGGATTAATGTCAAAAGTAGAAGGACCAACCTTAATAAATCGCGACTTTTCGCCCAAACGATTAATATCCAGAATCAGCTGGGCATTCATTGTTGCCTCTGGCGTTTTACCTTCTGTTACAAGCCCCATCTGCAAAGCGCGTTTAGTTATCTCTTTTGTATGCAAAGGTTTACCAGCTTGTTTTAGTATTTCAAATGCTAGGTCTTTGAAGGTTTTCATAGGCTAATTTTGAATTGCTTTTTCAATAATTTGATCAATTTCATCTCTTAATTTTTGAATCTTTGCCTTTATTCTTTCTTGCTCGTCAAGTTCAGCTTTTATTTCATCTACAATTTGTTGTTGTTTTGTTAGAGAAATATTAGGAATTTTAAAATTAGAAATTTGATCCCAATATAGGTGAATTTGATTTGTTGTGCCTGTATAGTCTCTTTCAATTTGGAAATAACCTAAGATACTTCTAAAAAAATAAGTAAAAAACAAAGGATTGTAATTATTTTTTAATGTTAAAATATAATTATCGACTGTGGTTATAGCTTTTTGTTCATATTCATAATAATCTATTTTTCCCAAGGATACTTTACCAGTAACACATATAATAATATCGTTTTTCTTCAATTTCTTTTTTTCACTTAAGCTATTGTAATATTCTTTTGTTACAAATTCTGTTTCAGAAAAATCGATAAAACCATTTTTAAGGTTAGAAATTTTTATAACGGGTATTTCTCCATTTGAATTATATTTTGGCTGTATTCCCTTTTCGTAACTTTGGATTACATTTTTTACTTTTATAGTGTTGATATTGTTTAAAATATTCATTAGTTTTTTAGTAGGAGGATTATGAAATCTTGTAGAGAATCTTAATATATTGCTTTTAGCAAATTCCTTAAAATCAGTTTCAAAAACTCTTAATTTTCTACTAGGAGCAATCTGCGTGCCCGAAGTCATTCCTTTTCCAAATTCTTTATACAAATATTCGTCAAACCCAAACTCTCTTGCAAAAACTTTGTTGATAATCTCCTGCGGGTCTTTGAGTTGGCTTTTTAGTTGTTTTATTTCTTTTTCAATAGGCTCAATTTGGGCAACGATGGCGTCTTGTTGGGGTTTGGGGATTAGGGGAATTTTAATTTTGAGCAAATCTTCTTTTTTATATGCAGAGATCCCAATGCCTCTATAGATATGATTATCTAAAACATTTTTTAACCTTTTTGTTCGAAGAATGTATAACACAAATTTTTTATTCCAATTTATGTCAACTTTAAAAATATAAAAGCCATTAGAAAAAACATATTTAGATAAATCTTTATTTTCAAAATATAAAGCTGGGGATTTTGCTAATCTTAGACTAGATAACAAAATATTTTTATTAGAAACTTTATATTTTAATCGTTTTGGATGATCGTCTTTTGAAACAGTTAGATAATCAATGATTTCACCATCTTCGTCTAAATATTGTTGTCCAGTTGGTACACCTCTATATTCTTCATTATCCTTATACTCAAACAAATTATAATCATCTTTTAGAATATTTTTTAAGGAAATTAGTTTTTTATTTTGTAACATAAACAAATTCCAATTAGAAGAGTATAAGAAATAATGAAACTTAACATCATTTCGGAGATATAAATCTTCCCTTAATTCTGCAAAATCAATTGCAAACTGTTTCAAAGCCATAGTTTAATCCCAATTAATTTTTCTCATATAATCAAGCGCGGTTTCGAAAATACCATCTTCGTCGGATAAAAGTACATCTTCGCATTCCTCGCCTGTGTCGTATTTGACTATTCCGGTTCTAAACAACTCGTTGGGCATTGGTTTTTCGCCTCGCTTGGTGCGTTTGTAGCCGATGTTCTCCACTTCTGCCATAAAAATTTTATAATTGAGCTCTTTGGCTACTTCGCCAAATACCCACCAAGTATTTACATAACCAAAAACATCTTTTGTATCTTTATCAAACTTGCAAAGTTCTTTAAGTTCATCTTTGTATTTTTCAACGAGTTCTTTTGGAGTGAGGTTTTTATCTCCCTCTTCGGTATAGTTTTTCAACATTCGCAAAAGAATCTGCTTTTCTCCGTCTTGAGTTAAATCTTTGATTGACGGCAGTTTGTTGCGGTCTTTGCCTTCAAGATAAACCTTCATTAAGTTTTCTACTCTTGTTTTAAGGTTGCTCCATTCGTTGCTGTATTTTTGCCAAAGTTGATCCCATTTTTTTATCTCTTCTGGTGTTTTCTTTTGTGCAAAAAGCAGGCTGGTTTTAGTGCTGGTAAATGGCTCGAATGTAAGTTGCGGCAAGGAGACAACCGCTTTGACTTTGAAATATTTATAAATAAAGAGACGGATGTATTTGTTTTCTGTGGTATCAAAAACGCTTTCAGGCAAAACTACGCCAAGCCTGCCGTTGGGGCGAAGCAGTTGATACCAGCGTTCTATGAAAAGATTTTCCGAGTTCTTTTTTGCACCAAAAACAAATTCTTTGTTAAGATTTTTCTTTGTTTCCTTGTCTAAATCTACACTAAACGGCGGATTACTGATAATTACATCAAATTGCTTGTTTACCTCTTTGTCGTAATAAAGTTTATCTGTTTCATATTGCTTTAAAAAGTTTGGGGCAGTTTCTTTGTCGTAAAACTTAAAGGGCAACAATCCATCTTTTACAAAAACATTCGTTGAGCCATCGCCGTGTAAAATCATGTTTACTTTAGTGGCTGTGCCGAGGTTAAAATTGATCTCTATACCATAAATAAATTGCTGTGCCCATTTATTTTCTCGATGGGCGGGCATAAACCATTGATAAAATTTATCCTCTACATCGCGATTCTCTGCTAGTCTATTTTTAAATCTTCTTTTTATATTGTTGGTTATAAACTTCATGTATTCTATAAGAAATGTGCCGCTACCTGCGCTGGGATCAATAAGATATGGTATTTCTAAATCTCTATTTATCCGCTCTATAGCAAGTTTATCAAGCTGGAGTCCCCACAAAATAAAACGAACGATATTAAGGTGAGTAAAAAACTGCCCCTTGGTTTGCTTAAAACCTTCTCTGATAATTCCCTCAAAAAAATCGCCCAAAATATCTTTGCCGTCAAAGCTGTTTTTGCCATCAACAAATGAGTAGCGTTCAAGCTCTGATACTGTATAACGAAGTTTTGCAAGAGAAAATTTATTAGTATCAACAACAAATGATCTTTTTAGTTTATCTTAATCTAAGATATTTAATCTTTGCTTTAATGCCCTTCGATAAAGATTATTTATGCGTTCAAAGAGTTCTTCATTAGATTCTGCATTCTCTCCATCCTTGTAATAGAAAACCTGAAAGTCATAAATTTCGCCTTTTTGTTTTTCGCTTTCGTCTTGAATTTTTGCCAAAATTAAGTTAACCAATGAAGCAAAAATATCATTATCATCTGTTCCGCCGCCTCCCCACAAAACATTGTGAAGATTTTTGCGCAAGCTATCTAGTTGTTCATGAGTAAAATCTGTTTCAAGCTCATTCGCTTCTTGTTTATTTCCTTTTTTGTCTATAAAATAGCCGCCTTTAGCATAAGGTATCCTTAAAGCTTTACCATAATTTGCTGGTATCTCGTTAGTGGCTTCCCTTGTTTCATTCCATTTTTCAAAAGAATTATATTTTTCATAATCAATGATTAGGGCTTTGTCTTTTAATGTATTTTCAATCTCTTCAAAAGTGTAAAGTGCTAAATATTTTACTTTTTTACCCTGTCCAACTTCTTGTGCTGCAAGATTAAAAAGCTGTTTTTCGATTACTTCATCTTTGTCATTCTCAAATTCTTCCGGACTTTTTAATTCAATATATAAAAAAGCATTTCCACTAGGATCTCTAACAATTACGTCTATTCTAGGTCTGTTGACTTTTGGCCTGCCAATATCGTATTCCTTCTCTATTTCAATATATTCAGGTTTATAACCAAGCTCATTAACAAGTCGCGCAATCAAAAAAGCACGGACATATTCTTCTGGACCCGTAATTTTGTTTATTTTTCTGTGTTGTTTAATTCGAGAATCATATTGCAGTGATTCTTTATCTAAATCTAACAACACAACGTCATTTTTTTGTTTTTCCAAATATTTTTTTAATAGATCTTTCATAGTGTTCATTTTAATAATTCCTCAATTGAAATATTCAACGCCTTTGCAATCTTTGCTACCACATACACCGAAGGTTTTTTAATAACCCCTGTCTCTATCTTGGTTAAAGTCGTATAAGGCACATCGGCCTTGCGGGCAAGTTCATCTTGAGACAAACCAAGACCAGTTCTTAACTTCTTGATTTTCTTTCCTAATTTATTGCCTTGATTATTTTCCATATTTTGCTATCATAAAATTGTTGATATTTTCTTCTTTCATTATTATACTAACAAATATAATGAAAGCAAGCAAATTTTACAAGTCAAAGATAAGAAAAAGCCCGCTTTTGACCTGCGTGCTTCGCACGCAAAAGGTAAAAAATATTTGAAGGAAAATCGGCTGGCGTGCCCTTTTAAATTCCCCCCAGAATACTAATTGGCGGAGAGGGGGGGATTCGAACCCCCGTTCCGGGTTTTAGCCCGGAAACCCGCTCTCA
>BPJD01000003.1 GCA_026004435.1 Patescibacteria group bacterium
AAACATAGTATTAACATTTAGAATAAAATTCCAGGGTATTACCAATCCTGTTGTTACAACATTACCTGTAAATGTAACTGTAAAAAAAGCTTTCGAAACAGGAGTTTCCAAGACAGTAACATTTACTTATAATCAACAGGAAAATGTGTGGATTGGGCAGTCCAGCTTTAATCTAGTGCCTTCAGATGGCTACTTTATTTATATTAAAGGACCAAAGCATTTAAGAAAGAAAATCTGCGATGAGACACCAACTGAATCAGCAGGAGCTGAAGGAACCTATGTTTGCTCTGGATCAGGGTTGACTATAACTAATGACAAGGTTTATGACTTTAGTAGAATAACTTTGTTGGCTGGAGATTTAGATCCGCAAAATGGAGTAGTCAACTCATACGACTGGTCATTGGTAAGAAATAGTATAGGAACAACAGATCAAACTACAATTCAACTTGCAGATATAAATTATGATGGTAAAGTTAATGTTCAGGATTATACTTTGATTATGTACTCTTTATCAATTAAATTAGATGAGTTTTAGTTATAATAAATTTATATGGAAGAGTTTAACTCTCAGGAAACACAATCGCAGAACTCAGTTTTAAGCAGAGTTCTTTTAAACACTCATCTACTTTTAGTGACAATTATTGTTACTCTATTGATCATAGGTTCTTATATTTATATAAGATGGACAAAGAATCAAGATCAAAAATATACTGAATCTGACGCTGTTTTTTTGGATGCAGGTTCTAGCTCCATAGAAACAAGATTCAGTCAGGAGGCTGAAAACTATGAGATGCTAGGTAGTATTTATGTTTACACTAAAACTCCCTCAGTTAATATAAATGATACAGTTGAGGCAATGGTTGTATTAAACTCTCATAATATAGATATTACTGGGTTTGATGTTGTTGTAACTTATGATCCTAAAGTTCTTAAGTTTCTAGACATTGGCAGTTTTTTTACAAAAAGGATTGATTTAGTTTACCAAGATAATAATGGTGTTATAACTATTTCTGCTGTTAAGAAGTTATCAGATAAAGATCAATTAATCTTTAATGATGACGATGTTTTAGTATTAAGGTTTCAGGCTCTTGAGCCTGCTGAAACAACTGTAAGTGTAGCAAAGTCTTCTGAGTTTGGTTTGACTCAGTTTGTAGATAGCCAGAATAAGGTTTTCTCCCCGAATGTTTCTGGTTTTAGTCTGAAAGTTGAATAGGTTTAATGAAAAAATTACTAATTATTCTTATTTATACAGCAATATTTTTTTTTATTTATCGAGAAGCAGTTAATGCTGCATATTTTTCACTTGAACCTTCAAGTTCAACCGTAAATAAAAATAATACAGTGACTTTGCAGTTAAATCTTAATACAGAAAGTGAAAATGTCAGAGGCGCTGAACTTTATATTACTTTTGATCCTAGTCTTGTTTCAATTGAGTCTATAACTGCTGGGAGTTACTTTGATACAGTTGAGCATATAATTGATTCAAATGAAGCCTATATTACTGCATTTATGGAGAATGTAGATTATGTGACCGGTACAGGAACAATAGCCAGCATAACTTTTAAAGGTGTATCAGCTGGTACTGCAACAATTAACTTTGACTGTAATAGATCTGGAATTTATAGGGATGATGTTAATTCTACAAATATATTAGTGTGTTCTTCCAATCAAACTGCACAACTTCAGATTCAGGAATCTTCAGGCTCATCTGGAAGCAGCGGATCTAGTGGTTCTTCAGGAGGCTCCTCGTCTGGTGGTTCTTCAGGGAGCTCGTCTGGTAGTTCTTCGGAAAGTTCAAATCAAAGTTCATCTTCAGATTCATCCTCATCTTCTTCAACAGACAATTCATCCAGTAAAGAATTAACTGAACTGCCAAAATCAGGTATTTTTGACAACACCTTAGGTTATATTTATTCAGCTATTGTTGTAACTGGATTAGGAGTTGTTCTGCGATTAGTTTTATTTAAATAATAGTTAGAACAAATATTTTGCTGTAGGTGAGTTCTTAACTGATCTAAGTCCTCTTAACTCTCCTTGATAGATTAAGTGACCCCCATTTTCTCCACCTTCTGGTCCAAGCTCTATGATGTACTGAGCATTTTTTATTACATCAGGGTTGTGTTCAATCAAGATTACAGTATTTCCCTCTTTAACCAATTTATAAAGTGAATCTAGAAGTTTTTGGATATCTGCAAAGTGTAGACCTGTTGTTGGTTCGTCTAAAATATAAACTGTATGTTGATTGTTTTTCTTAGATAACTCAGCTGCAATTTTGAGTCTTTGAGATTCCCCACCTGAAAATGTTGGTGCAGACTGGCCTAATCTAATATAAGATAAGCCTACATCTTCCAATGTTTTTAGCTGTTCATAGATTTTCTTATGCGATTTGAAAAACTCAAGAGCTGTTTCTACGGTCATATTTAAAACTTCGTAGATATTTAAGCCTTTATAGGTTACAGTTAGGGTTTCTGAGTTGTATCTCATACCTTTGCAGACAGGGCACTTAACATAAACATCAGCCAAAAACTGCATCTCAATCTTAATCTCGCCTGCTCCCTCGCATCTTTCGCAGCGGCCTCCTTTAAGATTAAAAGAAAATCTACTCTTTGAAAAACCTTTCAGTTTAGCAGTCTGAGTATTGGCAAAAAGATCTCTTATTTCATTGAAAAAACCGATATAAGTAGCTGTGTTTGATCTTGGAGTTCTGCCAATAGATGATTGATCTACCAAATAAACTTTTTTTACTTGTTCGTAACCTTCTAAGATAGAAAATTCACCGATCTGATTAGAAAAATAACCATCAATATAGTATCTTAAGGCAGGATAAAGCGTATCGGTTATTAGGCTTGATTTTCCTGAACCTGAGACTCCTGTAACTACTATAAAGTTGCCCAAGGGTAGATCAATATCAATATTTTTAAGATTATTGTGTTTTACGCCTTTAAGTCTGAGGTAGCCTTTTTTTAGGCTTAATTTTTCTTTAGGAATAGTTATGCTTTTGTTTTTAAATAAGTACTGAGTAGTTGTGGTTTTAGCTTTTTTGTATTCATCAAGATATCCGCTAAAGACAACCTTCCCGCCATGCTCGCCTGATCCTGGCCCCATCTCTACTATATAATCTGCCTTGAGCATAGTTTCTCTGTCATGTTCTACAACTATTAGAGTATTGCCGAGGTCTCTTAGGTATTTTAATGACTTAATCAAGGCTGAGACATCTGATGGATGCAGTCCAATTGAGGGTTCATCTAAAACATACAATACTCCTGTTAAGCCTGTGCCCAGCTGTGAGGCTAACCTGATTCTTTGTGATTCTCCACCAGATAAGGTATTAGCTCTTCGATCTAATGTCAAGTAGTTTAAGCCAACATCATTTAAAAACTGCAGTCTGCTTTCAATTTCTTTGATTATAAGTTTTGAGATCTCTGACTCAAACTGGTCTAAAGTTTTTATTAAAGTTCTTTTAAAGTAAGTTAACAGCTCTTTGATTGTCATTTGGGTTATCTCAGCTATGTTTTTATTATTTATTTTAATGCTTAGAGCTGTTTTATTAAGTCTTTTGCCTTGGCACTCACTGCAGATGTCCTCATAAAAATACCTTGAAAGATAATGGCTCTCAATATCTCCTTCACCTTCAAAAAATTTTTTTTCTAAATCTGGAATTATGCCATTGAATTTTTCATTTATAAAGGTTGTCTTGCCAAATCTGTTTTTGCCAAATACAGTGTATACTTTTTTTGTTCCGTACAATAATTTTTCAAGTTTAGACTCGGGAATGCTTTTTATAGGTATATCAAGATCAATCCCTTCTTCTTTAGCAACTGTTTTAATTAGTCTAGCATACCAAGTATCTTGTTCATAAAGGTTTGGCATTACCAGCAGGCCTCCTTCATTGATAGAAAGCTTGGGATTTATTATTGTTTCCGCATTAATCTTGTAGATTGTGCCTATACCTTTACATAATTTACAAGCACCAAGCGGTGAGTTAAACGAAAAAATTCTAGGTTCTATTTCAGGTACAGACCAACCGCAGATTTGACAGGTAAATTTTTCAGAAAAACTATAAGTTTCATTATTAAGCATTACTTCTACTCTGCCATCAGATAACTCAAGCGCTGTTTCCAAATCTGAGTTTAGTCGGGATTTTAAGTTAGCAAAAGCAACTTCATTGTTCAGATCATTTTTTAAAACTGGGACAAAGTCTATAACTGCCTTGATTGAATGTCGTAAATTCTTGTTAAGTTGAGGCAGATTATCTACAGTAATTTCAAATGAGTTGTTATCTATAATTAAGTTGTTAAACCCTTTTGTTAACAAGTTTTCAAACAGGTTTTTAAACTCGCCTTTTTTTTGATTTATAATTGGAGATAAAATTTTAATTTTGATGCTTTGTTCATTGTTTTCTTTAATTTTGTTCAGAATAATATCCAAAATCTCCTGAGTACTTAACTTTGATACGAGTTTATTGCAATTTGGACAGTAAACATCTCCAATTTTAGCATACAAAAGCCTGAGATAATCATAGATTTCAGTTACAGTGCCAACTGTTGATCTGGGGTTGTGTCCTGATTTCTTTTGATCAATTGAGATTGCAGGAGATAAACCTTCAATAAAATCTACATCAGGTTTGCTTGAGATGCCTAAAAACTGTCTGGCATAAGCAGATAATGACTGAATATACCTTCTTTGACCCTCAGCATAAATAGTATCAAAAGCCAAAGATGATTTGCCTGATCCAGAAACACCAGTAATTACAGTAAGCGTGTTTTTAGGGATCTCAAGATCAACATTTTTTAAATTGTGTTCTCTGGCGCCTGTTATTTTTATTTTATCAATCATTTTAAGATACAAAAATAGTGAACTTCAAATTATATAAAAATTCTTTTAATTTTTCTATTCATATGGTAAAGTAACATTTATGGAATCTTCAATCCTAGCTACGGAAATTCCCAAACAAATCTGGGTAAAACTCTATCATCCTAGAGAAAAGGTTGTAATTGTCCCATTAGCGGACAGTCTGTAAGATTTACTATTGAACTGACTTCTCCAACAGGCTCCAAAATCAGATCAATTATCAAACAAGAGCTAATGGTGTTTTCAAAGGAGATGTTTGCAAGTATTGTAGAGCTTTTGCTCTGTATTCTACATTATTGAAAAATAACAACTTAATATGGTTTAATATATTAATAAAATATTAAGCTGAAAATTAAGATTTTTTATCTTAATTTACTAAGAGAAGTGTTATATTATAAGTTATGACCTAAATTGTTATGCATATTACTTTAATAATTTGAATTCTATCAAATTATTAAAAAAACATTTATTTTTTATTTAAACTCTTCTAAAAGAGATTGACGATCGTAATACACACCCAAAAGAGTGCTTAATATTTCGGCCTTGTCTATATTTCTCGGATCTCTTGTCAATTCTTGTAACAAACCCGCATAGTTTGCAAAAGTATCAGGTATAGAATTGGAACGATAAGGATAATATTCTGCCAGCATAAATTCCGTCGGAGTTCTAGAGGCAGATAAAAATATAGCTATTAACCTTTTTAACCATAAATCAGCTTCTGGTGGTAGTTCATTATTTGATATTATTTCTGCTATGATTTTTAAAGCAATTTCTAGATTTGATATTAAGGATTCTGTGTCATACATATAAATTTCAAATCCTGCCGGCAATGTTCCTTCATAGGATATATCATTTCTATTATAACCATATAGTTTTTGTTTTATGTTAGAAGGATTTTCTTTAAGTATAATTGCCATTGATACTACATTTAACATTTTTATTATAGAAATATAGTGTGATTTAACAGCTTGCTCAATTAGGCAATTAATAACAAAATCAAAAGTTTCTGATCTTCTGTTTTTTAATTGTCTAATTTTATTAGACAATTTTTTTTGGTCTGTCCTGATTTGTTGGATATGGTTGTCCTGTAAGTTGAGTAATTTCGGCTGTCAAATAATTAGGATCTGAAAATTTTTCTAAATCACCAGGTGTTATGGATCGATTATCTAAAGTGTGTTCTAACAATTCCAAAACACAGCGTAAAGGTGGCTCTAACGATGTTAATTCAACTCCTGTTGAGATTAAAGCAACTGCTTCTGAAATTGATTGAGCTATCCAAAAACCCAAGATCCTTTTTTTAATATTGTTTTCTTCTTTATCTTTTTTATCTTTTTTATCTTTTTTATCTTTATCCTGATCTATAGAACTATTATTTAACAATTTGTTGATGTGTTCAGAAAATATTTTTTTCATACTTTCTATTTTAGAAAATTATAGCAACAACTTATAGTTTTGCAATAATTTGTATGTTTGGTAATATAGGCAACAAACTCGTCAACATATTGTGATTTAATTTTGTTTTGTAAAAGTGTATTGCTATCTCTCTATTAATTCTTCTTGTTCTCTTCTATTTTAGATATAGTCTTTTAAATAAATTCAGGATAAATTAGCTTAATTGTTATGGTAGTTCAGTAGAGTCAAATAGACTAATTAAAACTAAGATTTAAATAAATTAAAAATAAGAAACTCTAAATGTTTTTATCAATCAATTTTTTTTACTTTCCTATTTACTTATTGATTAAAATATTTATTTTTATTTTTCTACTAGTTGTCATAACTACAGATTAAATTTGTTTTATCAATAAGTGCTATTTATTCATTAAAAAAAGCGAACTGTTTTAAAAGCTTTTTTAAACTTTATAAACAAGATAATTATTTGCTGTTGCTATGATGTTTTAAGGTTTGTTTTGTAAAAAAGTCCTCACAACATAACAGGTGAAATAGGTTTATATTTAAAAAGTTTATAAAGTTGTAAAGTTAACGGATTAGCGAGTTGTTGAACACACCAGGCGTGTTTAATATTCTGCTTTATAAAAGCATAAAATTACTTTTTCTTTAATTTGAATATATTAGACTCTAAAATCACTAATTCTTTACGCTATCTTTATTTATCTAAACAATGTAGTTATTTAATTAATGTTCTTTGTGTGCAAATATTAACTTAAAAACAAATTAAAAAAGGATACTTGTAACTTTAAAAATTTATGTTTATCTTTACTTAAATGCCTTTTTTATCCTTGTTCAGGATTACTTTTAGGTCTTAAATCTTCTCTTCCAGGATTACGAATCTCTCCTTCAGCACCTATACAATATCTACAATAATTACAATGAATTACAATGCACTTCCAAAACTTCAAATACACCATGGTTATCTTGAAATCCTACTTATACTAACTTTCTCTGCTCACAATTTGGGCATAATTGGTTTAGTTGTTTAATTTTTTGCATCTTTATAATAAGTATAAAAGATATAAACAGCTTTTGTCAAATGTATATAGAGCAAATGGTTTGACTTTGATGTGGATTTGCATATTAACTTGCCAAAATATAGATATTTTACAAAATCAACTCCTCTAAAAACCAAAATGGCTCGCCTAAGTTTTCTATGAGATCAGAAATAATTTTTTTTGCCTCTGTTTTTAAAGTTTTGTCTTTAATTGCTTTTTCAAAAATCATTTTAATCTTTTCTCTATAATCTCTATACTCGACCAACCAACTTCTTTGCCTTTTTTCTTCTTCATCATACCTAACAATAAAAAAGTTTCTGATAATATGTAAAGTTTTTCTTAAATCAACTTTTGAAAAATCTAACAATTTATCAACTAAAGAATGCTCATTCTCCCAAGCTCCTTTTGATTTTTTTTACTAAATTTATGACTTTAAATTTATCTTTATTATTGCTGATATTACTGGGATCTTGTTGTTTTCTATGAATTGCTATACACAAGAGATGTGTTGGTCTTGAAAAAGCTACATGGGCGATTTTAAGAGCTTGCTTTCGTATTTTACCATTATTGCTATTATTTTTCCCTAATAACAACTCATAAATAAAATAAGATATACTATTATGGTAATACTTGGTCTCCAAATACAATGTAGCTGTATGTGTTTCTCCTTTTATCCCATGCACAGTATCTATTGGAATTTTTATTTCATTATTGTTAATTGTTGTAGCAAAAATATTTTCAAAAGAATTATTTGTATTTGTGTGTACATTCTTCAAACATTGTTCAGTTAAATAGTTTATTGAACTATTATTTAATTTTGTATTAAAAAGTCTCTCAAGTATTTTCTTGACTTCTTTTGAAAAGTCTTTAAAATTATCTTCGTAAGAATATTTACAAATCCTTTCCATTAATTGATTAAATAAGTTTGGGTCTTTTTCTTTAATGAATTCTAAAAATTTTGTTTTTGAAAATTTTTTACCACTATCCGAATTTATATTCGAAAGATATAATGCTTCTAAAATACATGAGATAGTACGATTCTTAAATTCCTTAGTAATTAATTTTTTTGATAATTGATACATTGTATAAAGATTAGGGAAATGTTGTCTTCTGATATTAGTTACTTGCTTGTCAAAATCAGGGAAATAGGATTTGATAGATAATCCTTTATCCTTTTCTTTACCAACCCATCCAACTGCTTTTATGGGGTTTCCTGTAATTTGGGAAATTTCAAATAATGATTTATTCTCACCATTATAACAACAGGTTGTATTAACTATTATTTCTGCAAACTTGTTAAGAACTTGGGTTTTAGAACTATCATCAAAAACAATAAATATTGGTTTTAAATTAACATTTTGATTACCGTTTAATTCCTTATATGGATGTAGAGCTATACCTTTGATAAGATTTGCAATGGGTTGAGAAATTCTGTGTGAATTTTTAAACTCCATCTTAATATATCTATCATTTGCTTCAGGGCTCCAGGCAGATTTGCTAAAATTATCATTCATTATTCCCTGATTAACATCACCAATCCATTGGATTATCACATTTTCATTAAAGCATTTTTCTATAATCTCCTTTTGTATACTGGAAGTATCCTGAGCTTCATCTATAAAAACGAATTTGAAACGAGATGAAAAAATATTTTTTAATTCAGAGAATTTCTCTAAGTAATAATTTGCAAAATCGTATGCATCGTCGAAAGACAGAATTCCATCATATAAAACCTTTTCCTTAAGTTTTATTGCTGCATGTAATATTTGTTGTTTTTCTTCATCTGACCAATCATTTTTAGCTCTTGGTCTTTTAATTTCAATTTTTTCTTTTATATTCGAACGAACTATTAGTAAATTTTCATTTTCTCTAACTATCGTATAGTTACCAAATATATCATTTGAGTAATTAAAACTTTTCAAATTTTTTAAAGTCTGTTGATTTATACCTTTTAAAAAATATGTTTTTTGCATTCTCTCTTTTTGATATGCTGTATCAATAAAATTCGGTCTATATCCAAAATACTTTATGTAAGCCGGGATAGCCAGATATTTGTCAACAAAGGATTGTATTGTTCCGAAAAAGTTGGGATAACTAAGCAATCTATTTGCTTTTTCGCCTAATTTATCTTTAACAATATCAATAGCAACATTAGTATGAGTTAATACACAGATCCCACGATTATTTTCAAAGGGCATTTTTTCAGAGAGGATAAATAATTTTGCAAGCAATGTGGTAGTTTTTCCACTACCCGGACAAGCTTGCAGGTGTAAAGACTTATCAATATACTTTATGAAGTTTTTTCTTTCCTCATCAAATGTTTGACCTTCTCTTAAAAAAATTTTCTCAGCTTTTGCTATGTCTTTGTTTGTTATTTCCATACTTTACCATTGGTTCAGTTACATGCTCAATTGCTTCAACCAGGTATTTAATCCCATTATTAGAATCATAATCATTTTTTATCATTTTTCTTATTAAAGCCTTATCCTGTTCTTTTAGCAATTTAACAAGCCATTGCGCAGTAACGGTTTTTGATGCCTGTCCATTTTCTAGAGGCTCATAAACCTTTTTCGCTCTTAATTTTTTGTCTTCTGGGAAAGAATTTTGAATATTTAATTTTTGAATTTCTTCCTCGCTTATCCAATCGTTTTTTGATTTTATCTTCTTTGCAATTACTATTGCTTTATGCATAAATTTATAGAGATTGCCCATTGCAATGTCAAACTCAAGGGTTTTTAATGGTGATATAAAGGTTTTTATTTTGTTGTCATTTGAATTATATTTATTAGCTAATTTTTCTCTTTTTTGAGACAAATCTTCTTGATTTTCTATTGGATTTCCTTTATCATCAACTGGTTCATCAAGGTCGGTTACCACAGCAACTTTAATTGGTAAAGAGCTCCCATCTCTTCTTTTAAATATATTTACATATCTTAAAAGGGCTTTACTGCCAACATTTACAATAGAAACTCCATATTTATGTAAAGGTCTATTTAAAATTTCTGCCAATGCCGGGATAATTATATTTTCCGCATCCCCCTCAACAATAATTACACCCTTTGCGAAAAACAAATTAGCTTTTGTGGCATCAAGAAACCTTTCAAGAAACTGATAATCACTTTCGTTTAATGCGGTACTATCAGGAGACAAAGAATACACTTCACTATTTTCACTATTTATACAAAGCTTAATATGTTTTAACGGAATACTTGAACCTAATAATGTGCTATGACTTGTAAATATATACTGTATTTTACTGTTATTTTCTGAAAGAAGCGATTTTAGGACGCGTAATTGAGCTTGTGGGTGAAGATGGGCTTCCATTTCTTCAATTAAAGCCAAGCGTAATCCCAAATAATTTTCTCTCCTTAAATGTATAAGTTCAGCGGCAATATACAATAAATTCAAAGTACCAAGACCAGATTTGTTTTCTTCTAGAGTAAGTTCGAGTTTACGAAGAATGGCATTTAATTCTGTAGGTGTTATTTTAATTTCAGGCTTTCTATCATCGTTTTTCTCCAAAAATTCACTGGTTTGGTCCTGAAATTTATTTTTGATTTCATATCCCCCAAGCTCATTGCCTTCTATCTGTAAACTTTCATTTTGAGATAGAGTATCCTTTTCAAAAAAATCTAAAACAAGCTTGCTTGCTTGTTCAAAATATTTCTCCAGTGGATGTTTTTCATTCACATCTTTTTTTTCAAATATGGGATGACTCTTTAAAATTTGATACAATCGGGAACGATACCCTGGAGATAGTTCATTTTCTGCATCTCTTAAGGGTTTTAGATAAATTACTCTTAGAAGAGCTCTTACTTCTCCATCTATGTATTGCCCTTCGTTATCAATGCCTGCTCTTAGGTTAGTAATAATCCTGTTGTTTTTGTTTATGGCTGTGAACCAAACTTTTAATTCTTTTATTATATTGTTATTATTATCGTCTCTTTTTATATCGATCCATTCTAAAAATTGGCCACCTTCAGCATCAGACAAGCCAGTAAGAACACATTCTATTTTCAATTCCTGAGCTCTTTCTTTTGTTTGTGGGTTCTGATAAAAGTCCTCAACCTCAATTCTGATTGGATCATATGTTTGGGTGCCAAGACAATATCGTATGGCATCTATAATAGCTGTTTTACCTGAATCATTTGCTCCAATTATAAGATTCAGGTTCGGATCAAATTCAATTTCGAGTCCCGGCTCATTATTTTCTTTTGACCCAATTGATCTGAAATTCCAAATTTTTAGTTTTTTTAAGTACATAATTATTCCTTAGTTATAATTTTAATCTCATCTTCTGTTAAATCATAAAGTTTATACACCAACCTATCTATCTCCCGCTCCCATGGGCTCGTATCGGCGTTTTTATTTTGTCTCTTTGCCGCAAGGATTTTATCCACTAGCACCTCGATTTGTCGAACAACAGGTTCGTTGGTGGGGGTGATGGGGGGAAAAGGAATTTCTCTTACAGATTCTTTAGTTAATGACATTCCTTTTTCACCCAAATTTGAGCATTTAATCCTGATATACCATTGAGAAAGATTTGAATTAAGGAAACCATTAATAATTTTTGGATTATCTGTAATAATCATAAAGCAAGTTTTCTGCAAATACATTCCTTTAGGTGCAATAACAGTATTTAATGCTTGGTCGGTTTCCGCCCACACCACCTTATCCTTCTCAAATTCGAGGTAGTAGGCAATTTGGTCTTGTGTTTCAAACCATTTATTGCCAGTTTTTTTGCGAGCATTGAAACCTAGTTCAGGGTATCTTTTTCCGGATTGTTCTAATTGTCGTATATCAAAGTGGTCAAGAAAATATTTTTTCAATGCAGGATAATCATCAATGTTCAAGTGTAAAGCGGGAAAAATTCCAATCACCCACAACCCAGCCCACTCGTAGTAATATCTCTTTATATCTTTACCACGCAATATAGGTTTGATTATGGCTTCGGTGCGTTTTCTTTCATCCTCATCTTTGCAGTTTGCCAGTATCTCATTGCGCTTTTCTGTTGTAATGATAAAAGCCTCGTTGAGTCCGGTTTTAATTCCGTAATAGATATTTACATTCCACTCTTTAAGTGGTTTTCCTATGCGCTCAATTTTTTCTTTTAGCTGTTGCTCCGCTTTGCTGCCTATAAACCAGGCATCTTTGGTGAGTTTGGTGAGTGTTACGGCATTTTGTTTCAAATATTCTGCAATATTGATGTTGTCTTTTTGGTTTTCGCTGATGGTGGTGGCTAAAAGTTTGTTTTGGTTGGTAGCTTTTTGTATGAGTAAAATGTTTGTATCAACTGTTGCGCTTTCAAACACATTTGGGCCTAAATTTACCAGCACAAGCGGGTTTTGCTTGCTAAAAAATTCACGCAGCTTTTCTCCATAACCAGCTCGCATCCATTTGTTAGATGAGATATAACAAAGTATTCCATTTTCTTTTAACAGCTTTATTCCTTTTTCATAAAAAAGGCAGTATACATCACCTTTTCGGTTATAAGTTTTATATTCTTTATCTTTATAAAGATTTGCTAACTCTCCCCTATTTTTTTGAAGTTGAACATAAGGCGGGTTGCCAATTACAATGTCGAAACCATCACTTACTCCAAACATCCACTCAGGATCAAACCAATCTGCAGTAGCTGTTTGGTCAAAAACATCGAATTCTACTAACTTCTCTGCTTCTTTTGTTTTCCATTCTTTTCTAATAAGAAGTTTCTTTAACTCTTCTTTTATTTTTTGAGCTTTCCTTTTTAATCTAAGTTTTTCTTGGCGATTTTTAATACTAAAATGGCTTTTATAAAGCAACTTTAATTCGTTTTTAAGTTTTGTTATTTCTTCATTTTCAAAAATACTTTTTCCATCAAGCTCAAGTATTGAAGCATTGGGTTTATCTATACTTAATTTATCTATACTTATAAGAGTGTTTGCTGAAACAAATTTTGTTTCAAGATGAGGTAGTGGCCTTATGCCAAAGTTTTCTCGCTTTTCATCGACTTTTTGATCAATAAGTAGGGAGAGAAAAAAACGCAGTTTGCAAATCTGAATAGCTATGGGTTGAATGTCAACTCCATAAATTGAGTTTTCAATAAGATAAAGCTTTCTGGCATAATCAGGGTAATTGATGCTATCATCAAAATTATTGTTTACTTCTTTTAACTGTCTTTCTCTTTCTTCCTTATCCTTTATTTTTAAAATATCTTCTATTTCTTTTAGTGCTCTTTTGTATTGTCTTTCCCTCCAAAGCTGATTTGTAGGGTCTATTTTGCCTAAAATATAAACAAGTTTTTGCAAAATTCCCATTGGAAAAGCTCCGGAACCTACTGCTGGGTCAATTACTTTTAACTCATCTATTGCTTTTACAATTGAATTTATTTCTTCTTCATCAAAATCTAATACTTCATCGTTATAAGATAATAAACGCTTTAACTTATCATCTTCAATGCTTGTTTTTGTTTTAAAGTAGTAAAACAAGGATTCGTCAACCATAAACTCAACTATTTCTTTAGGCGTGTAGTAAGAACCCGTTGCTTTGCGAGCAGTAGTTTGCGTCTCTGGGTTATACGCGGCTAAAAGATTTTCAAATATATTACCTAATAGCTCTGGGTCAAGCGAAACCTCAACATCAATAGGACTACTTTCATCAGCTGTAAAACTGTAATTTTTTAAAATATTTATTAGTCCTCTAACCTTTTTTTGTTTTTTTTTGCCGTAAAAATGGGATAAATCTTCCTCTCTTTCTTGTGAAAAAAACAAATAATCAGGCAGTTTTGCTCTTCGTTTATTTTCTCTACTAAAACCATCTATGTATTTAGAATCATCATCTAAACACTCAAATAACCCTCCATTTATAAAAGGAGTGTTTTTAAAGATATCTATAAAATCTTTTCTTGAAATTAGAAGTTTATCTTGATAGCGATAAAGCGTTTTTACGCCAAATTCTTTTCTATGTTTTAAATATTTATCTTTTGATTTACTTAACTCTGCAAATTTTCTGTCCTTAAACTCTCTATTTAAGGTTGCAAAAAATAAGTTCTGGAGAATACTATTGTAATAGTAATCTTTTTTTTCAAAATCTTTTACTACACTTTTCAAAAATTCTTTTTCAAAAATTTCTTTTGGTATTAAGCCTTTTTCTTTTAAAAACCACACGAAAATCAAGCGAGTTATAAGTCTTATCAAGTTTTCCTCAATTCTCCCACCGGGAAACCAGCTTTCTTTCAGAGCCCAAGCATACCAATCCTGAATTTTTGTATAAAATTCTTTTGTTAATGGCTCAATAGAAAAAGCTTTTATTATAGAGTCTAAGTCGTGAAATTCAGCTTCTACTAAGGCTTTTAAAAATGTTCTGTAGGGTTTATCTTTTGCAACATAATAGGTATGTCTTTTAAACATACTCCATTTTCTTCTCTTTCCTTTTGGTATTTGGTAAACAAGAGAAAATCTAAAATTGCCCTCTTTATCATAGAAAATAAATATTCCTGCATGAAATCTTTCTAAGTCTATAGTTTTAAGAACCTTTTTTGCAAAATCATATTGTACCTTTTTGCTTGAACGCTCGGTTATATTACCTTTTGTTTTTATGCCTAAAAATACTAGTTCAAGTTTGTCTGTGGTTATCTCACCAATTTTTTTTGCTTCTTCAAAGCGGGTAGAGTCATCAATGAAATAACTGACATCTTCAAAATACGGTTTAAAATCATAGTTTTTATTAGAAAAAAAGTTTTGAAATTTTTCTAAAGAAAAATCTTTGATTATTTCTTCTAATAATTCTTTCATTGCTTTTTGCTTTCAATTGCCACTATTACCTCTTTTTTGAGTTTTTTTATCTGTTTTTTTTCTTTATCTAAATAATTTATTCCTCCTAATCTTTCTGCCATCTCATAAAGATCTTTTTTTAATTTTAGAGGCTTATTTTCTGGAAGGTTAGCAATTGTTCTTAATGTTTTTTTTGGTAAAGCTCCGTACGAGACTATATCTTCTCTCAGCGTTCTTATAAACTTAAACAAATCAATATCATTTATTAAACTGTTTCTTAAAATGGTATCAATTTTAGTAATAGCCTGTCTTTCAATGCTTAATTCAGAAGGAGCAATTTCATAGATTCTTTTGCTTTTAAGAGCCTTTTCGTAAGCTTGCCAAAAAATATCTGTATCCCATTTTAAAGATTTTTCATTAGGCTGGCATTTTATTTTTTCTAAAACTTCTTCTAATGTTGTATCTTCAACTTCAACATTATTTTCATAATCAACTCTTCTAACATAGACTTGACGATTTTTACTAATAAAAACAAGAAGTTCGTTTTTATCTCCTTTTTTAGCAACTTTAACTCTTGGGGGGATATTTTCCAAATCGTTTACTAAATTTGGATATTTTTGTCTTATGCTTTTATAAATATTTAAAACTTTTGTATAAA
Organism: Patescibacteria group bacterium; assembly: GCA_026004435.1. Lineage (GTDB taxonomy): Bacteria > Patescibacteriota > Microgenomatia > UBA1406 > GWC2-37-13 > BPJC01. Next base: position 15,708 of record BPJD01000003.1, read on the forward strand.
AAGTCTCCTCTTCTAACTTTTCAGGATTTTGCATCAACCTTGAGTATAGCTTTGCAGGTCTTGGTTCTTCATCTGGTTCAAAAATTTTTGAATCCTCTCCTAAAGTATTGTGAATTAAAAACATTTTTTGTGAAGCAATTTCCCTAGATTTTATTATATTTGCGCCTTTTTCTGTTGGAAAGAAATTAACAATAAATAGCTCTTCAAATAGTTTTTTGTTAATTCTGTTAATTCTTCCTAATCGCTGAATTACTCTAACAGGATTCCACGGAATATCATAATTTATTATCATTCCAGCTCTGTTTAGATTAAACCCTTCTGATAATTTGTCGGATGTTAGCAAAATGTCATAATTATCTTTTTGTTCTTTATAAGAAGCATCAAAATTTTCTAAAATTTTACTAAGTAATTTTTTGTTTAAATCTTCCTCTACTACTAAAACTCTCTTAAAATGATTTTTTAGCTGATTTTTTAAGTATTTTACAGTATCCAAATATTCAGAAAATATTACTACTTTTCGTTTGGATTCATTAATTTTTGGCTCTTTGCTTAAAACTTTATTAAGTTTTTTACAAAGTTCTTCTGTTTTTGGATCGTTTTCAACAAGCTTTAATTCTTCTAATTGTTTTAGTATTTGTGAAAATAAATTTAAATCATCTTGTATATGTTTTAAAAATAAATCTTTCTGTTTAAAATCTTTAATTTTGTAAACTTTATCGTGTTTTGGTCTTTTTTTCTCTAATAATTTTTCTTTATATTTCTCAATTTCTTCTTCTACTTCTTCTGCATCCATTTCAGTTAATCTTGACACAAGCTTTCTATCTAAAATAAATATCTGGTTTTTGCTTATAAACTCCAAGGCTGCTTTGGTAACATTTTGAAAGTTAATAATGCTTTGTTTGAAAGCACCGAATGAGCTTTCAAATCTTTTTACTAAAAGTCGTCGCATAAAATCATATAAGTTTTTTTGCTGGAGAAAAGCCCTGTTTTCTTTTTCTTTTAATTGGCCTTCTTCTATTTCTTTACCATATAATCCAGCCTCATAAACAAATGGTCTGTAAATAGCTCCTTTAAATAATCCTCCATCTTCAGGATCAATAAAATATTTTCCTATAACTTGATCATAAAATTCAGATTGCTTTTTTGTTAAAGTAAAAAACCACTCTTCCGGATCTTTTACCCTAGAAATGCTTTTAATTTCATCCTTATATTTAGGGTTTTTTAAAAGATCTAAACGGTTCCTCCTAATTGTTATTGGTTCTACAACAGAACGAATCTGACTAGAAATATATCTTCCTCTGCTTTTGATTTTTTTAATAAAATCATTATTAAACTTTGATATTTTCTCTCCAGTAAGTTTTTCATAATAAAATAAGGCTTTTTTATATTTATTGGACTCTGGTTTATTTTTATAATGTTTTAAAATAAAATTGATTCTGTTAAACTGTCCTTGAAAGTAGGAAAATCTATTTGCCAGGTTTTCATCTAAAGTAATATAAGATTTTTTTGGTGATGAAAACAATTTTATAAGAGACAAAATATCTGAGGGTTTATTATTAAAAGGAGTTGCGGTAAGAAGAATCACTTTTTTACCTCGACAAATATTTTTTAAATATTCATATCCTTGAGTGTCTTCATTTCTAAATCGATGTGCCTCGTCTATTATGACAACTTCTACTTCTGGTCTTCTTTTTATTTCTTTTTCTAGTTTATCTAGTTCTCCCGAAGACCAAACATCCCAATCATACAATTTAAATTGTCTTTTATACATATTCCAACCACCTTTATCAGTATCTTTACTATCGCCTTTTAGGCCGGGCGGACAGATAATTATACCTAGCTTGCCTAACTCTTTTGCAATAGAGCAAGCCATAATAGTTTTTCCAAGCCCAACAACATCTGCTAAAATAACACCGTTATTGTTCTCGATTATTGAAAGAGCTTGTTTAATAGCATCTATTTGATAAGCATAATCTTTATATCCGTTTTCCTGCAAAATTTTATAAAGATTATTACTAATATTTTTTTGTTTATAAGAATTTAAATAACTCTTTAACAGCAAAACATAGGCTTGAAATGGTGTAATTTTTTTTATAAAACTCTCCTCTTCAATTATTGTCAGGAGTTGTTTTTTTATTTCATCATTTTCTGTAATCTGAATGGAATCTTGCCATAAATTATCAAAATAATCTTCTATTTTCTCAACATATATATCTGGCAATTCAACATTTAACTCTTGTTGTCCTAAAAGACCTGCTTTAGTTAAATTACTACTACCCATAATAGCAACACTTTTAAAAGGCTGGTTGTTTTTTATTTTAAAAATATAAGCTTTTGCATGATTTATGTCTTTTGTTTTTCTAATAATTAGTTTATTTTTTTTAATTAAGTCAACAAAAAAGTTAACTTGCCGATATATTTCCTTTTTGTCTAATTCTTGTGAGTTTAAACTAAATTTAATAGAAGTTAAATATTCTTGTATTTTTTCATTTATTGATTTACCTAAATCTTCTGAAACTATTTCAATTAAACCTCTGTTGGTTTTATCTATATTTAAACCTACCAATATCTTTATATCTATCTCTTTATTTTTTTTTAAAGCTTCATATACAGGTTGTAAACCAGAAAAATAAAAAAATGCAGTTAAAACTTTAAGCTCTTTGCTTATTTTAATGAGTTCAGAAAGTCGTTCGTTTAAAGTTTTAGTAGGCTCATTTGTGATAAATGTTGACATTTTTATTCTATTTTACCCAATCTTTCATTTTTTTCCACAATTTTTAGTTCCAAATCTTTATTTTCAATCTTTTTGCATCTAAAGTTTCTGCAAAGTTGTTAAGAAAAGAAAGCAAGGGTTACATACTTTAGCTGTAGTTTCTATATCGTATAGTATAATTTGGTGAAGTTGACTTTTGAAAATAAAAATTTTAAGTTTATCTATAAACTTATGAAGCAAAAAAAGACAAAATTTATCAAACAAAATATAAAAATGTAAAAAAAATTGATAACAAAACTAGAGAAAAATTAGTAGATAAAGCTTATAAGATTTATGGTGAGGCTTTAAGGAGATTGGCTTACCATTAAATATGAATGTTTATAACAATGTCTACTATTTGATTTATAAAGATATTAAAAGTATTTGCTTTAAAATAGCTAAGAAGCATTATGAATACAACGAGCCTATTCCTTCTTTTGAGACAGTATTTTGAAATAGACCTGAGTAAATTCTAGAACTACTTAAGCAAAATGTTTTCGGAAAAGAGTGATATTCCACTATTTATAAAAAACTGCTTGCTATTTTTTCTTTATAATCAAAGATCATCTTTTTTTAATAGAAATAAGAGAATTGCTCTAGTTACAACTTATGTGTTTTTAAGCATTAATAGAGTTAATTTTTATGTCTATGGAAAAGTATTTATAACTTTTCTATTAAATTAGCAGAAAAAACCCATAATGCTGGGAAGTTATTTAAAAAAGCAATAGAATTCATAAAGAGATATTCAAGAAAGACTACTTAAGAAAGTAAAACCTCAGACTGCATTTTAAATCCTCAAAACTCCAGAATCTTTGATAAAGAATTTTACTTTACCACCATCGCCTTTTTACCCTACCTAAACTCAGACATGATTGTTGTTGGGATTTTGAGAGGTTTAAGTGTTAAGATAATGTTTCAATTAATGCTTTGTTTTGCCTTTTCTTCCGTCTTCTTAGTGTTTTATTTAAATTTAGTTTTATTTTAAATTTATTTAAGTAAGTAGAGATTTAATTTTTTTCCAGTTCTCTTATTTTATCCCTATACATAATTGCCAGTTCAAAGTTCATATTCTCAGCATAGTCCTTCATTAATTTTCTCAGTTTTTTTATTATTTTTTTCTTGTCAATTCCTGTAAGGTTTTCAGGTTTAATTGAGTCAAGATATTCTTGGTCACTGTTGTAGTCTGATCTTGTTTCATTTAAGAATATTTTGTCCTCAGCTTTTATAATATCTTCTCTAATAGGCTTAATTATATTTTTTGGGGTAATATTGTGTTTTAGGTTGTACTCAATCTGTGCTTTTCTTCTGCGGTCAATCTCTGCCTTTGCCTCTTTTATTGATTTTGTAATCTCATCAGCGTAAAGAATTACTTTGCCTTTGATGTTTCGGGCGGCTCTGCCCATTGTTTGGATCAGTGAGGTTTTTGATCTTAAAAAGCCTTCTTTGTCAGCATCAAGTATTGCAACCAGAGTTACTTCTGGCAGGTCTAAACCTTCTCGCAGTAAGTTTATCCCAACTAATACATCAAACTTGCCTTTTCTAAGATTGGTTAAGATATCTGATCTTTCAAGCGTATGTATATCTGAGTGAAGATAATAAGACTTTAAGCCAAGTTCGTTTAAGTAATTGTGAAGATCCTCTGCCATTTTTTTGGTTAAGGTTGTGATAAGAATTTTCTCTTGTTTTTTTATTCTTTTTCTTATTTCAGCTACAACATCCTCAACCTCAGTTTCTGCTGGTCTGATCTCAATCTCTGGATCAATTATGCCTGTTGGTCTTATTAGTTGTTCAACAATTCCGTTATGTTTGATTTGTCTTAATTTGGCTTTGGTTTTTTTGTCATTAAGATAAATTATTTCTGATCTGGCTTGGTTTATTTCCCATTCGTCTGGTGTGGCTGAGACATAGATGAAGTGAGGAACTTTTGGGTAGAACTCATCAAACTTAAGTGGTCTGTTGTCGTAGGCTGCTTTGAGTCTGAAACCAAACTCAATTAATGTTTTTTTTCTTGATTTATCTCCTGCGTACATTCCTCTTATTTGAGGTATAGTAATATGTGATTCATCTATTATTAAGATCCAGTTATTCTTGAATCTGTAGTTATAAAAATCCAATAAACTGTGTGGCGGATCTCCGGGGTTTCTTCCGTCAAAGTATCTTGAGTAGTTTTCTATGCCGTTTACATAACCAATTTCCTTTATCATCTCAAGATCATAGTTTACTCTTTGAATTAATCTTCTGGCTTCTAGTTCTTTGCCTTGTTTTTTAAGCTCCTGCGATTCCTTTTCAAGGTCTGATCTGATCTTGGCTTCTACCTCAGAAAAAGTTTTTGGGTCTGATACATACTGCTTTGCCGGGTAAATTGTAACTGAGTCTTTGGTTCCTAAAACCTTGCCTGAGATTGGATCAAACATTGTTATGTTAGTAATTCTGTTGTTTAGATCAAGCTCTATCTTTATGCCATAGTCATCGTAGGCAGGGTAGATATCTATTTTGTTGCCTCTAATTCTGAATGTGCCTCGTTTAAACTCAAACTCTGACCTAACATAAAAAATCTTTACTAAATTTTCAGCTAAATTAAAGATGTCTGTTTGATCTCCTGTTTTGATATTGTAGATAAATTTGCTGTATTCTTGAGGAGATCCAATATTGTAAATGCAGGAGACTGAGGCAACTGTGATTACATCATCTCTTGATAAAATGTTTGAGGTTGTCTGCAGTCTTAATTTGTCTATTAATTCGTTTATTTGGGTTTCTTTGGCTATATATAGATCTTTTTGAGGTATATAGGCTTCTGGTTGATAATAATCGTAATAGGAAACAAAGTAGGATACAGCGTTGTCTGGGAAAAAATCTCTCATTTCCTGATACAGTTGGGCTGATAAGGTTTTGTTATGTGAAATAATTAAAGCAGGCAGTTGGAGCTTGTTTATCACATTGGCTATTGTAAAGGTTTTGCCAGATCCAGTAACTCCCAGCAACACCTGATTCTTTAGACCTAAAGATATGCCTGTTGTTAGTTTTTCAATAGCTTGAGGCTGATCGCCTGTAGGAGAGTAATCTGATCTCAGCTTAAACATAAATATAACATTTTATCAAAATTTGCCCAAACTATCAGTGTGTTTTAGAAAGCTTTTCTGTTAATTTTGTTGAATGATGTCGTTTAGTCTGTGAGTAAATGCTCCCAGCACATTTAGGTTTTCTTTATTCAGTTCCTCATTAAGTCCTGCAGAGTCTAGATTTCTTGAAATAACTCTGCCGTTTTTTATAAGTGTATATGATTGACTGTCGGTGTTTTTATAGTAAATTAGGTAGGTTGTTCTGGTTTCGTTTGTTTGATAAATAACTCCTGATGAATATACATTTTTTGCATACTCAGGGTTTATTTCATTTAGATTTAATGGGTATTTGTTGTTTTGTCTATAGTAATTATTGACAAGGCTAATTAGCTCATATGCTATTGTGTCCTTTGTTTTGTTGAAATTTGATTGGTTTTGTAAAACAGTTTGCGAGTTTGCTCCTCTTCTTTGGTATGATTCTAAAAACTCAAGTTGTATTTCTTGAATTAAAGTTTCAATAGAAACTGATTGCGGTTTTTGAATGTTTTTGTCTGAGTTGAAGTTGTCAAAGGTTGAAACAGTAGATATATCAATGCCTCCTGGTATGCTGAATAATTGGTTTAAGTCTGATGTAGTAGCCCAATTTTTGCCAAGCTTGGAAAAATTAAGATTAATAATTGTAGAGGCTTTTTTTACATAATAATTCTGATCAGCCTCAATGGTTATTGTGATTTTGTCTATTACTGACTCAATAAGCTTGACCTCTTTTAAATCTACTTGGGTTAATAACTGACCTTTCTCGTATAGACTTTGTTTTATTATGTCAAAAAAATCTTTTCCAGTTAAGACAATTTTAAATATATATAGATCATTGTTTTTAGAAAAATCAATTTTATATTTGTCATCAATTAATAGATCAACATTGTTCTTATATAAATAAGAAAAGGTTTCTTCTGTTTGTTGTTTTTGCAGTTCTCTGGCCGCTTCGCTGTTGAGACTCTCCGGAGTAATCTTAATCCAGCGGTCTTTTATTTTGTTGTATAAAGTTTGATACATCGTTAACTCTTCTGATTGTATTCTAAAGTCAAACATTTCAGCGGTTTTAAAGATTTTGTCAATAGGAAGGTAAGTTAGCTTTAAATATATATCTGATCCGATCAGAATATACTCGCCTTCTATTACAAAGTTTGTTGCAATAGCCTTAAGATTAAACTTTGCTTTCCCTTGAGCAGATATAATATTATTTTTAAAACTAAAGTGGTTCTGGGTGTCTATCTCTGCTCCAAGACTCCCAACCTGACCCATATTTGATATATCTGAGTTGCTTGAAACATTAACATCAAAACTTTTTATTGATTTTGCTTTGTCAATTATTGCTAAGGCAATCATTTCTTCTGTTTTGGGTATTGCAGGCAGACTGGCTAAGTAGACTTTTATAGCTGATCTTTGTTTTTGATTAATTAAAGGAATGTTTATATCAGTATAACCTGCTAAAACAATGCCTCCTGCAATTGCTGAAAAACCTAAAAATACAAGAATAACAACTATTAGAATGATTCGCTTAAAAATACTTGGTTTATCTTGGTTTTGAAAGTGAAATTGGTTTTCCTGAGTATTGGTTATGTTTTGGTTTGGCAAGTTTAAAGGTGTATAATTTTGATACATTTTTTTATTATAAAATTGCTTTTTTTTTAATTTCAACCCTTAATTAAATAAAGTCTTAACAATGTCGTAAATTATTTGATCGTTGTGGTTGAGTTTAAACTGATTAAGATAATTGAAAACTTCTTTGTTTGAAACGGTTTTGCGGTTAAGATCAGGATAATTAGACAAAAACAAAACTGAGTTATCTGATCTAATTCCGAGCAGGTATTGGTTAGTCTGTGTATTGGAAAAAATTGCGGTTGAGTTGTTCTCTGTTTCTGACAGCAGTTTTAACTCATACAAGTTTTCAGGGTATCTGGCATTGTCTTTAAAATAAGACTCCAGCAGTTGAGAAATTTGATTTATTTCATTGATGCTTGGCAGTTTTTCAGTATTAGTGTTATTATCAGCCGCTGTCATATCTTGTTTTAGCAGGTTTTTCAGCTGTATGGGGTTAGTAATATTAGGTTTTTCAAGTTTTTTGGCATCTTGAAAAATTAGCTTTAAGATTAATTTATTGTCCTTATCAGATTTAAAATAAACAGAGACAAATATTTGTTTTAGGTTTTTGTTCTGGTCTAAACTAAACTTAATCATAACTTTATCTAAATCACTTAAATTTAAGTTGTCAAAATAAGAGCTGAGCTTTTTTAGCTCATTGGGCCCAAGACTAATCACAAAACTATTTTCATTTGGAAGCATTGATACTTTAGTGTTTTCTATTGAGTTTAAGATCAGTGCTTTAAATAGTCCGTTATAATTTTGTGCATTAATTACAACTGAGGACTTCAGCCAGTTGTTGATTAAGTTTTTGTTAATACTGTCATTGGCTATTAGATTATAAAATGAGGTTAGGTTTAGTTTATCAAGAGCTGTTTGAGAAATATTAACCTCGTTTATATTGACATAAAGATTGTTGTCTAGATAGGTTTCTAAATTAAGCGAGTGAGTATAGTTAAACTGTATTAGCATTGTTTGGTTGTCAGCATAGAGGTAATCTTTAGTTATTAATACTTCTGACTGGGATTTGATAGTTGTTGGCTCTTTAAAAAATTTGGTAATCTCAGTATGAATTAACTCTGCCTCAAGTTTTAGGTTCAACTCATCTTTTGAAAGAATGTCTTTTTTCAGTATATCTGTTAGATTACTGCCAGTATTAAACTCTGTTCTTAGGTAACTATATGAAAAAATCAGGCTAATCCCAACTATTAGAATCAGCAAAAAAATTAACCACAGTGGTTTGGCTGTTTTTGCATGCCTAAGTTTATTTATATCTAAGGGAGTATATAAATTGTTAGTCATAAACTTAATTATAATAAAGATTTAAGATCAGATGTTTGCTTGAAAAACTTAGAGTTTAAGAGTAAATTAATGTTATGTGGTTTTCTAATCTAATAAATCTTGATAATACTTTTTCAGCCGATATTCAAAATGTTTTTTCTGGCAGTAGTTTTTTTTACTATCTGTTTGTTGTCTTAACCAATCCTTATTTTATTGTTTTGTTGTTTTATGTAATTAGCCTGTTTTTGCTCAGTAGCAAACAAATAATTAAAAAGACTGTGTTTTTTTTTCTAATTGGCTTGACCTCTTTTCTGCTTTCAGATTATGTGATTAAAACAATCTTTAAGGTCTCCAGACCAGAGTTAAATCAGTTTTGTCCTAGCAACTATAGTTTTCCTTCTTCGCATTCTGTTGTTGCTTTTGCTTATGCAGCCTTTTTAGGTTTAATAAACAAACATTTTGTTCTACTGTTATTCTTTTTAGCTGGTTTAATTGGTGTTTCCCGAATTTATCATGGCTGTCATTACTTAAGCGATGTTTTGTTCGGAGCTTTTATTGGTATGTTTTTGGCGTGGATTTTTTACTGGCTGTATAAAATCATCTTTAAGGAATAGCCTTATAAAGGAACATCATCTGTTTGGACTGTGTCTGTTATGCCATAGAACTTGACTCTGTCTGCTTTAAACATTAGGTCAATCTCGCCTATAGGCCCGTTTCTGTGCTTGGCAATTGAAAGTTTTACTTTGCGTTTGTTGTGTTCAATCAGGTCATCTGAGTCTTCTTCGTTGTATAAAAACAATACTACATCAGCGTCTTGTTCTATTGAGCCGCTCTCCCTCAGATCAGACAGCTGAGGCTTTTTGTTGCCTCTTTGTTCAACTGCTCTTGATAATTGTGACAATGCCAGTACTGGAATTTGGAGCTCCCTGGCAAGGTTTTTTAACCCCTGTGAGATAAACGATACCTCTTGAACTCTGCTGTCAAACCTTCTGCCTGCATCAGCCAATTGCAGGTAGTCAACTATAATTAGATCAAGTCCTTTTTCAAACATAAGTTTTCTGGCCTTTGTCCTCATCTCTATAATTGAAATTCCCGGTGTGTCGTCTATATAGATCTTAAGATCGCTGAGCTCTCCCATAGCTGTTACAATTTTTGTGTACTCTTCATCTGAACTCTTGCCTGTTTTTATTTTCCATGAATCAACATCTGCGTGGCTGGCAAGCAGTCTGTCTACCAGTTCTTCTTTGCTCATTTCCAAAGAGAAAAAACCAATTGATTTTTTCTCTTTTAAGGCGGCGTTTAAAGCAATATTTAAAGCAAAACTGGTTTTGCCCAAACCGGGTCTGGCGGCTAAGATAATCAGATTAGCCTTTTGCATACCGCCTAGTTTTTTGTCCAGATCTTTAAACCCAGTCTGAACTCCTCTGTACTCTTCGCCTGATTTTAAAAATTTTTCTAATCTTTCAAAGTTCTCGGTTAGGATATCCTTAATAGGCAAAAAATCTCTATGGACATTTTGCTGTGCCAATGAAAAAATCTCTGTTTCTGCTGTGTCCAAAAGATTTTTTACATCATCTTCTTCCTCAAAGGCTTTTTGCACTAATCGAGATGAGATTGAGATAATCTTTCTTCTAATGTATTTTTCAATTACTATTTGGGCATAATGCTCTACATAGGCAGAGGTTGGAACTTCTTCAATCAATTGCGACAGGTACTGGGTTCCTCCAACAGAGGTTAATTCTTTATTTTTTTTTAATTCATTCTTTAAGGTAATTATGTCAATTGGCTTTTGCTTTTCAAACAAGGTCAGCATTGAGTCATAGATTTTTTGGTGTTCAGGTTGATAAAAAAACTCTGGTCTTAAAACAGAAGAAACCAAATTTATTGCAGTAGGATCTATTAACACAGATCCTAAAACAGATCTTTCTGCCTGAATATCAATTGGCGGAGTTTTTAACGGATCATTCATATACAGGATTTAACAGCACAACTTTTTTTTCATCATCATTAGTAATATCAGTATCAGTTAATTTATCCAGCTGCTCAACTGAGTCTTCATTTATTCCATACTCAAACAGAAATTCATTAATTGTTTTAAGTTGCCCAAAGATCTTGCTGTTGTGTTTGTTTGTTCTAAAATGCATTGGCACAATTACTTTTGGCTCAACCTGATTAATCACCTTAATTGCCTCCTGTGGCCCAATAGTATAGACTCCTCCAACCGGTATAAGTAGTATGTCTATACTGCCGATCTCATCAATTAGGTCATCGCTTAGGGTGTGTCCCAGATCTCCGCAGTGCAAAATTGATTTTTCATCTATAACAAACTTAAAGATTGTGTTTTTCCCCCGCTCCGAGCCATTTGAGTTGTCATGAAAACTTGGATAGCCTGTTATTGAGACTTTGTTTATCTCATACTCGCCGGGTAAAGAAAGTTTAAGTTCTGCTGAGTTTTCTTTTTCTGTAAAGTTATGATCATTGTGCTGGTGGGAGATAGTTACTACATCAGCTCCTTGTTTTTTATACTTCAGGCCAGTCATATCAGGATCAAATGGGTCAGTTACGATTTTTAGACTTCTGTTTTTGATTAAGAAAGCTGAGTGGCCTAAATACCTTATTTCCATATATTTAAGATTATCAAACTTTTTTAAAAATACAAACAATTAGCATATATGCCCTGCAGGTTTTTGCAGGGCATATATGCTTTAGGCTTTTTTCACAGGAATCTTTCTTGATTTGGCTGTATCAGCCAGCTCTGCGCTTACTGTAACTACTCCGTCTTTAACCTCAGCATTTAATGAATCTGGGTTAACCGGTCTTGGGAGAGTTACAGTATAATCAAAAGATACAATACGATCCATTCTGTAGTACTGTCTTTTGTTTTTGTCTTCTTCTTTCTTTTCTTCTTTAGCTCTTATGTGCAAAACACCGTCTTCAAATGTTATATCAACATTGTTGGGATCAACTCCCGGAACTGCTGCTTTAACAAAGATTTGGTTATCTTCCTCATACATATCAACACCTTCAGTCATAGTCAAATCTCTAAAGTCTTCATCAAAATCATCCCAACTTAATGTTGGTCTGAAAAACCATTTGGCTAGCTGTGAAGTTGTTCTTGCCATATTTTTCACCCCCTTTCTTTAATGCAACTTATAATTAATTAGCAATATAACATAAAGTCTGCTAATTGTCAAGGCTTTAGTTTATTGCTGTTGCAACAATACTTTTTGCTTAATTTATTTTAGATTTATTAAGTTACAATGAGTCTAAGTTTTTGGTAAAATTAGGTTGTTTGGTATTTGCCGGCGTAGCTCAGAGGCAGAGCACCATCTTGGTAAGATGGGGGTCATGGGTTCAATTCCCATCGCCGGCTCAGATTCAATCAGAACTTTTATTCTAGGTCTCCGTAGTTTAAGGGATAAAACAGAGGTTTCCGGAACCTCAGATGAGAGTTCAAGTCTCTCCGGAGACGCATAGGGCCGGTAGGTAAACGGTATACCGCTCCGTTCGCAATGGAGAATTCCGAGTTCGATTCTCGGCCGGTCCACTACTCTACTTTAACAGAAATCTTTTTGCCTCATCTTTAAGGATCCAGTAGCCAATGACTGAAGCAGAGACTAAGACATTAAGTGATTTGTTAACTCCATACATTGGTATCTCTGCAATATAGTCGCAAAGCTCAATTGCTTTGCTGTTTACTCCAGTAGTCTCATTGCCTAAAATTAAGGCTGTTGGAAGCTGATACTTAACCTCTCTATAATCAACTGAGTTTGGTGTTTGTTCTACTGCAATAATTTGACAACTTTTTCTTTTAAGATCAGTTATTACTGATAAAATATCCTTTTTATACTCCCAGTCTACTAACTTGTCTGTGCCAACTGCAGCCCGCTTGATCTTAACATTTGGCGGAGTTTCCATATTGCCGGTAAGAAAGATCTTTTTTACTCCCATAGCCTCTGCCAGCCTAAAAAAACTGCCTGTATTGTAGGTATCATAGATTGAGTCAAGCACGAAGTATAACGGAAAAACAGTTCTTTGTTTTTTTATTTTTTCAGACTCTGTTATGCTTAGTTTTCTTATTTGTTTTGAGTTAAGCCTTAAACTCATTTAAACTTCTTTTTAAGAAAATATGTAAATACAGCAGATACCAGCACTAGTATAAGGTTTAATGGTTTGGTTGAGCCTTTTATATTTGCTATAAAACCTTTAACTGTTGTAAATCTTTTTAGTTGTTCTGTTGTTTTTGTGTAGAGTTTAAACATTATAATCAGGAATAATGCTACAGCTATTATAATAATTGTAAAAAAGATAATGCCTGTAAGATAAAAAAGATCAGCTAGCCCCATTTGACTTTTTTACTTCTTCAACTTTTTTTTGAATTTCTTCTGAGAGTTTTTTGGATTGTTTTTGAGTTAAATTGTACTTTTCTTTAAGTTCTGAAACAAACTCTGCTACTCTGTTTTTTAATGCTTCCAAAGACAAATTAAGTTCAGATTGTTTAAGCTCCTTAATCAGCATTAGCGCATCTTTTTGAATCTGAAAATAAGTTTCCTTTGTTTTTTTGGTTACTGCACCGAATAATTCTTTAATTTTTTTATCTAGTTTTTTCTCTTTGATCTGTTTTTGCAGTTTGTCCAGCTCTTTATTTAATTTTTTTCTTGTTTCTTCTCCTTTTTCAGGAGCTGTAAGAAGACCAATCACATAACCAATGATACTGCCAAAAACTATTCCTTTTAAAAACTTTTTCATAAGAACTGTGTTAATTAATAACAACTATATTGTATCAAAATTTTCTGCGAAGATAAAGCAGATAGGCTCTGGCAAATCTTAACGCTGAAAAAAATGCAAATAATACTCCTCTCCAACCGTCTAAAATACCTTTGTGCCTTATAAGCAAAGACAAAAAAGTCTGGATAGGTAAAAATAACAGATACTTAACTGCTGTAACTAAGTTAATTGATGTGTTACTCTCATTCAGCTGATTTGCCAAAAAATGCACATACCTGTTGTTTCTGGCTATATATCTGCTAAAGGTTGGTGAGTCGTAATGCAGTATTGGGTTTATTAGCCAACCGATTTTGCCTTTGACTTCTATAACCTCATGAACATCTTTACAAGGAAAATATGCCTTGCCTTTGAGTATTAGTCTGATTGGCGCATCTGGGTACAAGCCTCCATACTTCATAAATTTGCCTAAAAAATTATTCAGTCTGGGAATAAAAAAACCTGCATAGGTTTCGTATTTTGAGGTTTTACCTTTCATCTGGGACAGTATTAATGTTTCATGCCTTTTAAATAATTTTTTTAGTTTGTCTGGAATGCTTTTTTGATACTGCTCTATTTGCTTGTTGTTCATTTTGGTTATTTTAAGAATCTCATTTTTTAATTCTTTGCTTACCTCTTCATCTGCGTCAAGCTGTAAGATCCAGCTGGAAGAACAGTTGTCAAGAGCCAGTTGTTTATTAATGTGAAAATTAGCAGGATTAGAACCTGCTTTAATTATTTTGACTTTTTTACCGTAACTTTCAGCTAATTTTACTGTGTTGTCTGTTGAGCCTCCATCTACTATAACAACTTCATCTGCCCAGTCTATAACAGAATTAAGACTATAATGAAGGTTTTTTTCTTCATTGTAAACAGCCAAAGCAACTGAGACTGACATAGTCTTTATTATACTTGGTTTTATTATTTTTTGGTATACTTTAGGATTATGCCAAAGCCGTTTAAGATACTTAAAGCGCCTGATAAAAGATTGACTACTCCTGTAAAGCCTGTAACTAAATTTGATGCTAAATTGAAAAAAATCGCGCAAAGAATGATTGCGACCTTGGATGTTCAAACAGATCCTCCGGGTGTTGGTCTGGCTGCAAATCAAGTTGGTTTGGATCTAGCAATGTTTGTTGTAAAAAAACATAAAAACGACACGCCTTTAGTGGTTATTAACCCTCAGATTTTGGCAAAAGGTCAGCTGATAGACAATCTTGAGGACTCTGCCAGTTGCAGTTTAGAGGGTTGTTTATCAATTCCTAAAATTTGGAGCCCTGTAGACAGGTATGACTGGGTTAAGATAAAATTTCAGGATCTTGATGGCAGGACCATAATTAAGAAATTTAAAGCACTGGACTCAGTTATTGTTCAACATGAAATAGATCATTTAAACGGCATTTTATTTACGAAACGAGTTATTGAACAAAATAAAAATTTGTATAAAGAAGTTGGAAATAAATTTGTTAAGATAGATCTTTAACTTTAATTTTCTGCAGATGTCTTTGAGTCAGTTTTTTTAAGTAGATTCTGTTCAATTGAGACAATGTTAATAAAAGGCTTTTTTCCTTCTTTTAAATCTTTTTTTACTCTTTTAATGCATTTTGAACAGATCTTGACTCTTTTAATTTTATTGTCATCTAGTCTTATTTTAACTGCTTGCAGGTTTACCTTAAAAATCTTTCTTGTTGCTTGAGCTCTTTTTTTCCATCTGCCGCCTGCAACACCTTTTCTGTGGGTATATGACCTGCCAAACTGTGTTGTTTTACCGCAGTGATAGCAAATTACCATAAGTTATATCTTATCAGCTTGATTTAAAAAAATCAACTAAGTTAAATTTAAAAATTTTTTCTAGATAAGTTTTAATTTTCTTTAAAATTACTCTAACTTTTTTGCTTTTAGGTTCGTCTGTTTTTGTTGTAGTTTTAATCTGTTCGTTTTGTGAATTTGTTTTATTTATATTTAAAGTTTGATCTGAGACTTTTGTTTCTATACTGTTTGTTGCTGTTAAGGCATTGGTTATTTTTTGACTTGATTGATTTAAATTCACTATGGATTTATTTGTTGTCTGTTCTATAGCTGTATTGTCTGTTGACTCAGGCATATTGTTGTTTTGTGTTTGGCTGGCCTTTTGTGACTGGCTTAAGCTGTTTGTTGTCTTAGCTTCTAATGAGATTTTCGGATTACTTACTACAGTAGCTGCAGATTTGCTTGATTCATTATTTGTCTTGGTATTGACCTGTTCAATTATTGCATAAGTTGGAGTTGGTGTTAAAGTTGGTGTTGGTGTGAGGCTAATTAGTTGGGCAGCTGTTGGTGTTGGAGTAGGCGTGTAGGTTGGAGTTGGTGTTAAGGTTGGTGTTGCGGTTGGATTAACGACGCTAAGATTAATAGATATAGATACTCCGCCGTAATAATAACAATCTGGCACTTGTGTGTTAAAATTACAGGTTTTGGCATCGATTAAGATTGATGAATAATAATTGTTCTCAGTATAATTGCTTGGAAATGAGACTTTATACTCAATTGTGATTGGCTCGGACGGAGCTAAAACATCACTTAGTTTATAGATCTCTGAAACCCAAGGCCCTGAGTTTACTCTAAACTCAGTTGTTTTATAATAGTTATTGGCTATAACAGTTGTTTCATAAAGATCTTTTTCAGCAGAGTTGGTTAGCACCAAACTGCCTTCTGCTTTACAACTTGATTTATTTGAGCAGGTTGCTATAATCTGGTTTTCTTTAGGCGTAACTAACCTATAGGATTGAGCAATTACAGAGTTTGTATTTAACAATATTAGGGCAAATAAGATAATTAAGTATTTTTTCATAGTAAGTTAAACTTATTAAACAACGACCTATAATTATAACAAATAAAGTTTAGAAAGCAAAAAAGGTTTTTTATGAAACTGACAAATTTTATTATATATTTGTTATATAATTGAGACTATGACAGTTGAATTTGGTTTAACATTTTTAATTATACAGATTTTTGCAATTTTAGCTGCTATTACTGTTCATGAGTTTGCCCATGCTTATGCTGCAGATAAACTTGGTGATCCTACACCAAGATTAATGGGCAGAGTTACTCTAAATCCTATTGCGCATCTTGATCCGATAGGTACTGTGTTAATCTTTCTCTTTGGTTTTGGCTGGGGCAAGCCTGTTTTATCTGATCCGTTTAATTTGGCAAATCCAAGAAAAGACTCAGCAATAATATCATTTGCCGGGCCACTATCAAATCTTATTTTAGCTATTTTGCTTGCTGGTTGTTATCATTTATTTTCTTCCTTAAATTTTAATCTTATAACGACTTATCTTGAGTATCCTATTTATATCAATTTAGTTTTAGCTGTGTTTAATCTGATCCCTGTTTATCCATTGGACGGTTTTAAGGTTGTTGAAGGTGTTTTGCCAGAGGATCAGGCTAGAGAATGGGCTCAGTTAAGAAATTATGGAATAATTTTTTTATTATTATTGGTTGTGCCTTTGTTCTCAAATACCTCTATGGCTTCAAGAATTATTTTTCCTATTGTGAGTTTTTTACTTAATTTACTGCTTGGCAATGACTTTATCTTAAAATAAAATCACTTTTTCTTACTTTAGGATAATTTGCGTCTAACCAGTTGTTAAACTGTGTTTCTGAATCTGTCTTTGGTTCTGTTAAAGTAACTATAAATTTGAGTCTTGAGTAATCATACTCAATGCTAAAATACTCAGTATTAATTGGTACAGAGTTTCTTAGTGATCTGGTTTGCTCAATTCTTTCAATTTCATCATCTGGAAGTTCTTGGTTTGGGTTTGCTCCTGTAAAGGTTGGTTCAGGCAGGTCTTCTTGATTTACTGGATTTTGCTGGTTTTGAGGTTGACTATAACTCATAGTAGGAGTGGGATTGACTGTGTTGATTGGTTCAGGATTTGTTTGTTTTAGGTTGTTGATATTTAAGTTTAGATAGATTAAAACAATGCCTAAGACTAAAGCTAATCCTGCTGTAGCAATAATAAATACTCTATTATTCATACTTTTATTTTAAAGTTTCTTAAATGGAAATGCAAATCTGTATTTTGGATAAGGCGAAAACTTGTTCTCATTTAATGGTATGTAAACATTTTTACTGTAATAAGGATCATAAGCCCAGACATTATTATTCTCGTCAATATCAATGATCCAGAAAAAATGTCCTGAATTTGGATTTTCTGAGTAGTTGGCCAAGGCAAAAATATAATAACCATTTTTAATTAAGGACTTCATATCATTAACAACATAATCGAGGTTATATCCGTTTTTGTTAGCAAAAATATAATCTCCAACATATAAAAATCTTGACAGAATGGTTTTAGCCATATCAACATAACTGCCATTGCAAGAAACAGCAGCATATCTATTACCATTTGCGTAACTTGATTTATAGAGTTCTAACACAGCTGGAGGTGTCCATTTTTTATCAATAAATGTAGACAATATCATTGCTACTGTGGTTGGCCCGCAGCCGGCTTTACACAGATTACAGCCTTGAGGCAATGGCGTACTGCCATACTCAGATGAGCATTGATAATAATAGACAAAATTATAGGTTTTGTTTTGGTTTGCGTAGTTGTTTGCTGTTGAATCATTGTTTGCTGTTGGGTTTTGCTGGTTGTTTACAGTACTTTGCTGATTGTCTTCAGTATTTAACTCATTTGTCTGATCGGTGGTTATTGTTTGTTCTTTGGTTGGTAGGGGTGTTGCTGTTGGAGTGGGTTTGGGAGTCAGAAAAGATTTTTGATTGTCATACTGAATAGTATCTGCTTTTAATCTGGCAAAAAGCAGATATTCTTTGGAGGTTCTGTAAAGAAATACTGTTTCTATGATAATTATGACAGATAAAGTTAAGTAGATTAAAAGGGAGTTTTTAAGTTTTGATTTAATTCTTGCCATACAATTTATTTGAAATAATGTTAAATATATATTATAATAACAGAATATGTCAGATACTAAATCTACTAAAAATAATGATACCATAAATCTTGATAATCTGCCAGATCTACTGACTGTCAGAGAAGTAGCTCAGCTGTTTAGGGTTTCTCCTTTAACAATCAAGCGCTGGGGAAAAAAGGGTAAATTAATACCTATTAGAATCAACTCAAGAGGAGATAGACGATACCGCAAAGAAGAGATCCTAAAATTCTTAGGTTTAGACCTAGAAGCCAATAGTTAAAGTTAATAAGTTATAATTAATGCAGCTCCAAAAACTTTTTTTTGGTTTAGGCAACTTCAGTGATGAGTATAAGCATACGCGGCACAACGCTGGGCATTTGTTTATTGATTATATTGCCGATCAGATTGGCCAACAGCTTAAGACTCAGCCAGAGCTTAAGACAGCTTATTTTAAATTAGATGGTTTAATCTTTGCAAAAAATGTAAGTTTTATGAATTTATCAGGCAGATCCTTATATTTATTTTGTCAGTACTACAAATTTAATGAGCCGCAGATTACAGTAATTTACGATGACTTAGATATTCCTTTGGGGAAATTTAAGTATCAGACTAGTACATACTCAAAGACTCATAATGGTCTTAAATCAATAGGAGAGTATTATAATTTAGATAAACTAAGTTTTATTAGAATTGGTATTGATAATAGGACTGAGCCAATATCAGGACAGAGATATGTGTTAAGCAAATTCAAAAAAGAAGAAATGACTGTGTTAAACCAAGTATTTAGCAGAATTGCCAAGCTGATTTTAGGTTTAATATTGTACTTACAGTTAAATTCGTTAGTTTTTGCCCAGTCAATCAATATTATTCCTACAGAGGTAATTGCAAACTTTAATTTGGGCTTTGTTCCTTATTTATTTATTTCTTTTGTTTATCTGACATTAATGAGGTTTGGGTTAAGATTAAAAAAAGATGTTGAGATTTATGGAACTACAATCTTATTTGTAGTCTGCACAGCAATCGGCTGGTTTTTTAATAATTATGCTATAAGTTTAGTTATTATTATAATTTATACTTTAATGTATATTGGAGATTAAGCTACATCAGATTTTTTAAGTTCTTAATTCTTTCTTCAATTGGAGGATGAGTTGAGAATAAGTTTTGCAGATTGGCAAGAAAACCTTTTGTTTGCTTTAAGTTCATATGAAAAAATAAATGGGCAGTTTCAGGATTGGCTGGAAACTGTCTGGGATAACTTGAGATTTTTTCTAAGGCTGAGATTAATCCATTTGGATTTCTGGTCATTAACACAGCTGTTGAGTCTGCCAAAAACTCTCGTCTTCTTGATATGGCAAGTTGGATTAAACTGGCAGCAATTGGCAGTAGGATAATTGCCAAAAAAGCAAAGATAATTAAGAAAACATTATTTTTATTATTTTTATCATCAGATTTGTTTAAAAACACAACTCTTAAGGCAAACTCTGAAGCATATGCTATGATGCTTGCCATGACTGCAGCTACAGTTGCTACTAGAATATCATAGTTTTTAATATGCGAAAGCTCATGGGCAATGACTCCTTCAAGATCTGATCTATCTAAGATGTTTAGCAGACCTGTTGTAACAGCAATAGCTGAGTTTTTAGGGTTTCTGCCGGTAGCAAAAGCATTAGGGCTGGGATCCTTAATTACATAGATCTTTGGCATAGGCAGTCCTTGGGCGATACAAAGATTTTCTGTTATAGTATAAAGATCAAAGTACTTGTTTTTGTCAGCTGGTTTTGCGCCATACATTGACAGAACTATCTTGTCGCTGTAGAAGTAGCTTGTAAACGAACCAATTAAACTTGATATAAAACCTATTGCTATAAAGGTTTCTGGCGTTTCAAACATTATGCCTAAAGCATAAAAAAAAACTACAAATATAAGAATAAATACAGCAAAAATTAAAAATGTTCTGCGCTTGTTGTTTTCTATAAGAGTATATGGTGTTGCAGCCATACTCAGAACTTAACTTCTATGTTTTTTTTATCCTCAGTTGAAAAAAACTGTCTTGGAGTAAAATTAAAAAGGTTAGCTACTATATTTGATGGGAAGACCTGTATCTGATTGTTATACTCAAGCACTGATGTGTTGTAAAACTGTCTTGAGTAGGCTATTTTGTCTTCAGTGTCTTCAAGCTGTCTTTGAAGCTGTAAAAAATTTTCATTGGCTTTAAGCTCAGGATAATTTTCTGAGACAGCAAACAATGACTTTAGGGTGTCAGACAGCATATTGTTTGCTTCGGCTTTTTCCTGCATTGTTTGGGCGTTGAGCAAGCTTGATCTTGCTTTTGCTATATTCTCCAGCAGTTCTTTTTCATGTTTTGCATAGCCTTTTACTGTTTCAACCAGATTAGGTATCAGATCAGCTCGTCTTTTAAGCTGAACATCAATGCCTGCTTCAGCCTCATTAATTCTGTTTCTTAATACAACTAATCTGTTGTACAAAAAAATAATGTACAAAACTAAAACTGCTGCTGCGATTAATATGTATAATGTCATCTGATCCATAACTGTATTTTAAACTTATGATTATCTAATATTGTACAGCTGTAAAAAAATTTTGCAACACAAGTTATATACTTGAATTTTTAAGTTATAATAAGGTTATGGAAATAATTATTACAGCTGTTATTCTATTTGTTGCCGTTTCTGTATTGATTTATCTAATGTTTAGGCAGTTTAGCAGAACCTTTGAGTCAAAAATTACTGATTTTTATAAGTCTGCTTATAATCAAATTGCTGAGATATACGAGGACAGGTTCAAGCATGATAAAGAAGATATTCATAGAGATCTTGAGGATAAAAGAAAGATGTTTCAAGAACTTATTGAAAAAGTTGAAAGACAGATTCAACAGACAGACAAAGAAAGAGTTTCTTCATTCAGCAAACTTCAGGAAGCTATAAACAAGCAGATTCAACAGGTTGACAAATTAACGATTACTGCAGAGAACTTAGGCAAGGTTTTGTCTAACAATCAAATGCGTGGCCAGTTTGGCGAGCAGGTTGCAGAGAATTTATTAAAAATGGCTGGTTTTGTTAAAGGAACTGATTATTATGTGAATACAGCTCAAAACTCAAGTTCTTCTCGGCCTGATTTTTCAATCTTTCTGCCTGATAAAACAAAAATTAATGTTGATGTTAAGTTTCCTTATCAAAATTTAAAAAAAGCAGTTGAAACTAATGACAAAGAAGAAAGACGCAGGTTATTAAATTTATTTCAAAACGATGTTAAAAAAAAGATAAAGGATGTAGCTGGAAGAGAGTATATCAACCCGGATGATAAAACTGTAGATTTTGTTATTTTATTTATTCCAAATGAGTCTATTTTTTCATATATTTATGAGAAGATGTCTGATGTCTGGGAGGAGGCTATGAAGAATAAAGTTGTTTTGGCAGGCCCTTTTTCATTTACTGCTATTTTGCGGATGGTAAAGCAGGCATATGATAACTTTAGATTCCAACAAAACATTCAAGAGATTATTGTGTTGATTAAAAAATTTCAGAATGAATTTAATAAATTCAGTGCAGAGTTTGAGAAAATGGAAGTTTATATAAACAGACTGCAGAACCAATACAACACAATAAAAACAACCCGATCAAATGCTTTATCTCGAGTTGTTGATAAAATAATGTTGTCAGAACCAGATAAAAATCCTAAATTAATAGATTAATAAAGTTAAAGTTAGAGCAGGGCCTCTGCAGTTAAGGCAGAGGCCGTATTTTTAGAAGGGCATTTTATAATGTTTGTAGAATCCTAATTTATGAGGAAAAACATCGAGGGGAATATTGTTTTCTTTCAGCCAGTTTTGGTAATCCTGCTTTATCTGGCTCATTCGCTCTTTTTTGGTTTGCCAGTCAAGGTTTTTGAGTTCTTGAATCTGCTGTTGCATCTCTTGATTTTTTTCTAGGATTTTTTGTTTTTGCTCTTCTGTTATTTTTCCATCTGTTACTGCTTGGTCTAAATAGGTTTGAAAGTGTTTTTGCTTTTTAGCTAATTTTTCCTGTCTGTACTCATCAAAGACTTGCTGTACCTCCTGTCTGTTTAATTTAAATCTCTGGGCAAGTCTGTCTATGAGAGTATCTGTTGAGTCAGCTGTATTAGCTATAACAGTTGTTGTAGCAGTCAGCAAGCCTAGTAAGATTGCTAGTGCTGTAATCTTTACTGGGTTTTTTCTCATTTAGTCTCACCCCCTTTCTAGCTTAAATTTATAACTAAATGAATCTTATCCTTTAATTCTTAAATTAAACTTAAAGTTGATTTAGCTTGGTTTGATAGGAAGTTTAACAATAAAAGTAGATCCTTGATTCGGCTGGCTGATTACTGAGATGCTACCTTTGTGCAAAGCAGTAATTTTTTTTGCAATGGCTAGGCCCAAACCAAACCCAGTTTCGTTTTGTTTTGTTCTTGAAGAGTCCAGCCTAAAGAATCGCTCAAATATTTTTTCCTGATACTTTTTTGGTATGCCGATACCTGTATCTGAGACCTTGATTACTGCAAAGTTTTTGTCTTTTAGGCTTTCTACAGTAATCTGGCCTTTTGGTTGTGTATACTTGACTGCATTATCAAGCAATATCAACAACAATTCAACAATTGAGGATCTATCTGCTTTTAGTTTGATTTTAGTCAATTTTGTTTTTATTGTTATTTGCTTTTGCTTGGCCTGCTTGTTAATCTGTTTAATACTGTCATTTATAGTATCTTGCAGTTCAATTTCTTCAAAATCCAGAGAACTTCCGTTGTTATAATAGCGGTTGAGATTTAATAAGCTATTGCTTAATGCAATAATGTTATTTACTTCAGATAAATTATCAGTTAGCAGTTGAGTTATTTTTTTGTTTTTTTTAACTGATTTGTTTCTTAAAGCTACCTCAATTGTTGTTTTTAAAGCTGTCAATGGTGTTCTAAGTTCATGGCTGGCATCTGAGATAAACTGTTTTTGAGCTTTTAGACTTTGGTTTATTGGCTCTAAAGTATAGCCTGACAGCAAATAACTGGCTGTTGCTGAAAAAATCAAGATTAAAGTATTAAGCACAATAAGTTCATAGGCAATCTTCTTTTTTGAATTAGAAATTTCATTGCTTAATAGAGTTTCAATTTCATTAATTCTTTTGGAAAGGTTTAATTTTTTATTGGTATAATCAAAGGGTTGATCCATCATCATTGTTTTGATGTCTTTTAGCACCAGTTTTTGGCCCACTGATTTAATCTTATGCTCTATCTCTGAGGTTGTAATCTGGTAAATAATTAAACTAAAGAACAAACTGACAGTCATTATTATGATTGTGTAGTAGATAGTCAGTTTGGTTCTAGCAGATTGAAACATTAGTCCTTATCATCAATTTTGTAACCATATCCCCTTACTGTCTTGATAAGTTTTTGGCTGTTTTTGAAAGGTTTATCAATTTTGTCTCTAAGATATTTGATGTAAACCTCAACTGTATTTGGGAGTATATTATCTGAGAAATGCCAGAGGTTGTCTATGATCTTTTCTTTGCTGATTATTCTGCCTTTGTTTTTTGCCAGCAACTCCAGTAGTAGATACTCTTTTTTTGTTAAATCTATTTTTTTATTGGCTCTGGTTACTTGATAAGTTTCTGTATTTATTTTAAGGTCAGCTACTTTAATTATTTTATCTAAAGGTTTGGTTTTTCTTCTTAATAAGGCTTTTAATCTAACCAGAAGTTCTTCGAACTCAAATGGTTTTACCAAATAATCATCTGCTCCGCAGTTGAATCCTTTGATTTTATCTTTAATATCAGACTTTGCTGTAAGTATTAGTATTGGAGTCTGAATGCCTTTTTCTCTAATTGTTCTGCAAAGCTTATATCCATCTATTTTAGGCAGCATTAAGTCAATAATAATAACATCGTAGTTTATGTCTGTGGCAAGATCATAGCCCAGCTGACCGTCGTAAGCTGTTTCAACGATGTAGTTTTCCTGCTCCAGTCCAAGTTTGATTGCTTTTGCTATTTTTAAGTCATCTTCAACCAGAAGTACTTTCATATCTTTATTATAAGGCTTTAATCTTAAAATCAGCTTAAGAGTTATCGTTGTTTTTAGGTAGTTTCCAACTGCTGAAGTCGCAGTTAGGGTAGTTTTCACAGCCATAAAACTTTCTGCCTTTTGCTGTCTTCCTTATGATAATTTTGCCATTGCACTTAGGACATGAAACATTTGCCACATACTCTTTGTAGGGTTCAATGTATTTACAGTCGGGAAAACCTGAACAACCATAAAATTTTCCGTACTTAGAGAATCTCAACAAAAGTTTTTTGCCGCATTTTGGACATTTTTTATCAGTTTCTTTTTCAACATTAATATGTGTTTGATCATTTTGATTTTTTTCAAGATCTTTTTCTAAAGGTTTGTAAAACTTTTCTATTACTCCTATGATATCTTCTTCTCCATTGGCTATCTTATCTAAATCTTCCTCCATTTTGGCAGTGAAGTCTAATTCAAAAATATCTTTAAAACCTGTTGATAAATAATCTGAGATAGCTGTTCCTAACATAGAAGGTTTAAGTACTCCGTCGGTTTTTTCAACATATCTTTTGTCTTGAATCAGCGAAACTATTGGCGCATAAGTTGACGGCCTGCCTATGCCTTTTTCTTCAAGAGCTTTAATTAAACTTGCTTCAGTGTATGCAGGAGGAGGAAGTGTTTGCTTTTCTTCTTTATTAAGATTAAGTAAATCTAGAATAGAGCCTTCCTGAAGATCTAAAAACTTATCTTTTTTTACCGGAGTATTGGGATACAGTTTTAAATAACCATCAAACACAAGTCTTTCTTGAGTTGTAACAAATAGATCTTTATCATTACTACCTATATAGATCTTTAAAATTTCAAACTCAGCTGGCTTAAACTGTGTTGCTAAAGCCCTAAGATAAATTAATTGATATACTTTTTTTTCAGCAGGATTTAGATCTGCTAAAGAAGCCGGATCATTGTTGAGGTTGGTTGGTCTTATAGCTTCATGAGCCTCTTGAGCCAGCCTGCTTTTGGTTTTGTAAACTTTTGTTTCTTCATTTAAGTAGGTCCTTCCATAGTTTTGATTGATAAAATTTTTAGCTTGTTTTATAAACTCATCTGATAGATTAAAGGAGTCTGTTCTATGATATGTAATTAGACCTTTTTCATACAGCTGTTGAGCCAGTCTCATTGTGTATTTGGTACTATAACCAAACAGTCTGTTGCAAAGCTGTTGAAGCAATGAGGTGTTTAGGGGTGAAGGCGGTTGTCTTTTTGATAATCTGATTTGAATTCTTTCTACTTTATACTGATTGGCTTTAAGCCTGTTTAACTCAGAGTCTATATTTTCTTCTGTTAGTTTTGTTTTTTTATAGGTGTACTCTCCTGCAAAAAGATTAAGAACTTTTTTTACTTCTATGTCAGTGTCTTTTATTTTTGTCAGTTGAGCAGAGAACTTTGTTTTGCTTGATTTAAAATCAGCATAAACATTGAAGTATGTCTCTGACTCAAAGTTGTCAATCTCTTTTTGCCGTTCAACAACCAAACGCAATGCAACTGTCTGTACTCTTCCAGCAGATAGCCAGCGCTTGCCGATTTTTTTCCAAAGCAGAGGAGAGATTTTATAACCAACGAGTCTGTCCAAAATTCTTCTACAGCTTTGAGCTTTTACTAAATGAGTTCTTAAACTGCCTGCCTGCTGTAAGGCTTTTTTCAACTCAGCTTCTGTAATCTCGTAAAAAACCATTCTTTTCAGTTTTTTATTTTCATCTTGCACCTTAAACTCTGGCCAATCTTCTTTAATAAACCCTAAGTAGTAAGCTGTATGGTATGAGATAGACTCACCTTCTCTGTCTGGATCTGTTGCCAAAATTATTTCATCAGCTTGTTTGCCTAATTGCTTAAGTTCTTTAATAACTGCTTTTTTCTCTTTAATATCTTCATACTCAGGTTTAAAGTTGTTTTCTATATCAATTGCCAGTTTTTTTCTGGGAAGATCTCTAATATGACCTTTGGTTGCAAATACAGTAATGTCTTTGTCCTTAAAAATTTTATTAAAACTTTTTACTTTGGTTGGAGATTCTACTATGATTAGTTTCATTCTTTTTATAATAACAAATTAAATAGATTTGTTTTGTCTCTTTTTTTGTAGTTTAGCAAGCAGAGATCTGTCTAGTAAAGACCTGTTAAGAAGCCGTAATGCTTCCTGTCTTTCCTGTTCAGATTTGGTTTTGTTTAGTTGCTGTTTGGCTGATGCAATTGCTTTTTCAATAATCTTTTCATTTAACTCATCTTGACCAAATGCCCGGTTGACTAATATGATTGTTTCCTGTCCATCTGTTTTCAGGTATCCTCCTCCTATAGCATAGTACTCACCGTCTTTTTTGTTTTGTTCTTTTATGGTTATAACTCCTTCCTGCAGTATTGTAAAAAGACCCTGGTGATGGTCTAAAATTGTTATATAGCCATTCTGGCTTGGAGCAGAGACTGCTACTATATTATCTTTATCCAGCAAAACTCGATTGGGTGTAATAATCTTTACCTTCATTTGTTGTCTTTGTTAACTTCATCAATTGTTCCTTTCATATAAAATGCCATCTCTGGCTTATCATCGTGTTTGCCTTCTATAATTTCTTTAAAGCCCTTAATCGTTTCTTTTACAGGCACATATGCACCTTTTATACCAGTAAACACCTCTGCCACATGAAATGGCTGAGTTAAGAATCTTTGGATCTTTCTAGCTCTTGAGACTACTAATTTGTCTTCTTCTGACAGCTCTTCCATACCAAGTATGGCAATTATGTCCTGAAGATCTTTATAGCGTTGTAAGATCTTCAGCACTTCATTGGCAACTGTATAGTGCTCCTGCCCAACTACCTCTGGGTCTAATGCCCTGGAATTTGAGCTTAAAGGATCTATAGCTGGGTATAAACCTTGATCAGCTAAGGATCTTTCCAGTGACACGCTGGCATCAAGATGAGCAAAGGTTGCTACAGGAGCTGGATCTGTGTAATCGTCTGCTGGCACATAAACTGCCTGCATTGATGTAATAGAACCTTTATTAGTTGAGGTAATTCTTTCTTGTAAAGCTGATAACTCTGAGGCTAAGTTAGGCTGGTAGCCTACAGCAGATGGAATTCGTCCAAGCAATGCAGAAACCTCTGATCCAGCTTGAGCAAATCTAAATATATTATCTATAAACAACAATACATCCATATTTTTTTCATCTCTAAAATATTCAGCCATAGTAACTCCTGTTAAGGCAACTCTTAAACGATTGCCCGGTGGCTCATTCATCTGACCGTAGACCAAAACTGTATTGGGTAAAACTCCTGATTCTTTCATCTCTCTGTAAAGATCGTTTCCTTCTCTGGTTCTTTCACCAACCCCTGTAAAGACAGAAACACCTTCGTGAGCTGTTGCAACATTATGAATCATTTCTTGTATTAAGACTGTTTTGCCAACGCCTGCGCCCCCAAAAACAGCTATTTTGCCTCCTTTTATAAACGGAACCAACAGATCAATAACTTTAATGCCTGTCTCAAAAATCTCTTGTTTTACTGATTGCTCTGATAATTTAGGAGCAGGTCTGTGTATCGGGTAATAAGTTTGAGCTTTTACGCTGTCTAAACCGTCAATTGGCTTGCCTAGAACATCAAACATTCTGCCCAAAATCTCTTTGCCTACAGGCACTGAGATTGGTTTGCCAGTGTCAATGACTTCATCGCCTCTTTTCAAACCAAAGACAGGTCCTAAAGCAATTGCTCTAATTAATCCTTCATCTAATACAGTTGCAGTTTCAAAATAAAGTTCATCTCCATTTTTATCTTTATAGATTAGTGCATTGTAAATTTTTGGTGTGTGAGAATCTGAAAACTCAATATCAACCACAACATTTCTAATTGATTTTATAATTCCTTTATTCATAAATATACTTTAATTTGTAACCTCAACTGATTCTTTTGCTGTTATCATATCCAGAAGTTCATAAGTAATCTTTTCTTGCCTTAATTTGTTTCTTAATAAGGTTAAATGATAAATAAGTTCTCCTGCGTTATCTGTTGCGTTTTTCATAGCCATCATTCTGGCTGAGTACTCTCCAGCCTCAGACTCAATTATTGCTGTTCTGATTCTGTCTTCAAGATAAGAGTGAAGCAATGAGTCTAAAAAGGATTTTGCTGAAGGTTCAATTATGTACGGTTTTTTTATTTGTTTATACTCCTGATCCTGCAGTTGAGTAATAGGTAAAAGCTGTTCTACTGTTGGCTCAGATTTAAAGGCAGAGACAAACCTGTTGTAGACTAAAAAAACTGAGCTGATTTCTTTATTTAAAAATTTAGTTAAGATGCTGTTGTAAACAGCTGACACAGAAGCAATAAAACTAGAATCTGAAAAATCAAGAATAATTTCTCCGTTTAGATTAGTAACAAACTCTTTGGCTTTTCTGCCAAAGGTTATAAACTTGTCATCTGTTTTTGTTGTAGTAGTTTTTAAAAAATATTTAAATAAATTTAAGTTAAATGAGCCGCAAAGGCCTTTGTTTGTGGCAATAAATATATAAATATTTGCCTTTGTTTCCTTGTTGGTCTGAAACAATTTTGAACTGGTTTTGTCAACAGAGGCTGATATTTCTGAGATCATCTGTTTAAGATACTGCTTATAAAGCATGCCTTGCATTGCCTTTTCTTGTGCTTTTTTCATCTTTACTGCAGCTACCATCTGCATAGCTTTAGTTATTTTTCTGACATTGCCTATTGATTTTATTTTTAGTCTAACCTGTCTTAGATTCATTGATTATTGTCTGATTGATAATTTTCAACAATAGTTGTTACTATTTTTTCAAATATCTTTTCATCATCGTCTGTAAAATCTTTTTCTTGATTGATTTTATCTGCCAGTTTTTTGTATGATAAGTTTAATGTCTGCAGAATTTTTTCTTTAACCTGTGAGATCTCTGATAAAGGAACATTGTCAAGATAGCCTTTAATGCCAGCCCAGATTACTATTACTTGTTCTGCTAAATCGTAGGGTTCGCCTTTTTTTTGAATCAAAACATTGGTAATCTTGGCACCCCTGTTTAAAAAGTTTCTTGTTGCTTCATCTAACTCAGACTCAAACTGAGAAAAAGCAGCCATTTCTCTGTACTGTGCCAGATCAAGCTTTAACCTGCCGGCTACTTTTTTAATTGCTTTTGTTTGAGCTGCAGATCCAACCCTTGAGACTGATGTGCCTACATTAATTGCAGGTCTGATGCCGTTGTTGAATAAATCTTTTTCCAGATATATCTGACCATCTGTAATAGATATTACATTTGTTGGAATATAAGCAGAGACATCTCCTTCAAGCGTTTCAATTATAGGAAGAGCAGTAATTGATCCTCCGCCGTATTTATCATCAATTCTGCAGGCCCTTTCAAGCAGTCTCGAGTGAAGATAAAAAACATCTCCCGGATAAGCCTCTCTTCCTGCAGGCCGTCTTAAGATAAGTGATATTTCTCTGTAAGCCCAAGCATGTTTTGATAAATCGTCATAGACAACTAAGACATCTTTTCCTTTATCCATAAAGTACTCAGCAATTGCAGTGGCAGAATAAGGAGCTATATACTGCAATGTTGCAGGATCAGAGCTGTCAGCAGTGACTACAATAGTGTAATCCATTGCACCTTTTTCTCTTAAAGTCTCAATAGTTATTGCTGTTTTTGATCTTCTTTGGCCTATTGAACAGTAGATGCAGACAATATCTTTGCCTTTTTGATTAATAATTGTATCTATAGCAATAGTTGTTTTTCCAGTGTTGCGGTCGCCGATTATTAATTCTCTTTGGCCTCTGCCTATTGGAATCAGCGCATCAATTGCATTTATGCCGGTTTGCAAAGGCTCTGATACTGGTTTTCTGTAAATAACACCTGGAGCAATCTTTTCAACTGGATAGTTTGCTTCTGCTTTATACTGTCTGTCAGAGTCAAGCGTTTTGCCCAAAGGGTTAACCACTCTGCCGATAATCTCATCGCTTACAGGAACTGAAAGCTGGTAGCCTAATGCTTTAACTGAATCTCCTGCCTGAATATTCTCGTACTCATCTAAAACAACAATACCAACTGTATCCTCGGTTAAGTCAATAATATAACCTTTTTCTCCGTTTTCAAATTCAACAACCTCGCCATATGTTGCTTTTTTCAAACCAGCAGCAGCAACAACACCGTCTTTTATCTCAACAACTTCTCCTATCTCTGCTTTCTGATTTGGTTTTACTTCTTGTAGTTCCCTGATAATCTCTTTGACTACTGTATCAATTTTTGTCATATATTTATTCGTTTTAAACTTGATAATTTAAAATTAAGCGTATAGTCGTAAACAGTAGTGCCAATTACTACCTTAAATCCGCTTATAATTGATTCATCTATTATTTGTTTAATTTCTTTTCCTGACAACTCTGGAATTGCTTTTACGATTTTATCAATCTCTGACTCTGTTAATTTTGAGGCTGTGTATATCACAGCTTTGTTCTGCTCTTGGTTTAGTTTCTTAAGAACAATCTCTTTTATCTCTGATCTTAATCCGGCTGGTATCTTCATTAGTTAATTTTTTGCAAATTGTTAATTAGCAGTTTTTGGTATTCTTTTTTTCTTTCTTCAGTCATAAACTCCTTTAGGGTTTGTTCAGTTAACTTAAGAGCAATATCTAAAACTTTTTGTTTAAGCTCTTTTTCGAATAATGCCTTTTCATTCTCAAGCTCAGCTAGTTGCTTTTTTCTCTCTCGGTCTACCTCTTGTTTAACCTCTGCCATTAGTCTTTTCTTAAGCTCTTCGGCTGATCTTTCCGCTGCTTTAATAATAGTTTCAGCTTCCTGCTGAGCCTGCTTTTTTGCTGATTGAAGAATCCTTTCTTTCTCTTGCTGTAGATCAGCCAGTTTTTGCTCATACTCTTCTTGAAGTTTTTCTTTATACTTTTGCTGTTTAATGAAACTACTGAATGGTTTGGCTAAAAATTTTTTATATAAATAAAACAGTAGTAAAAAATTAATCAGTTGAGCTAATAATAGTTTGTAATCTATGCCAAGCTGTTCCATAAAATTATAAGAACTTGATAATTAAGGCGATAACCAAGGCATAAATTGCAACTGCTTCAGCAAAAGCAATTGCCAAAAT
Source organism: Patescibacteria group bacterium (assembly GCA_026004435.1). GTDB lineage: Bacteria > Patescibacteriota > Microgenomatia > UBA1406 > GWC2-37-13 > BPJC01. Next base: position 47,281 of record BPJD01000003.1, read on the forward strand.
CATATTTGTTCTAATCTCATTGGCTGCTTCAGGGTTTCTGCCTAAAGCCTCAGCTGCTTTTGCTCCTATCATGCCAATTCCTATTCCTGGGCCGATAGCGCCAATGGCAATTGCTAATGCAGAAGCTAATAGTTTCATTGTTTCTGCTTCCATAGTTTCTCCTTTTTATAACTTTTAATGATGTTTTTGTATAGCTGAATTTATAAATACTGCTGTCAGCATTGAGAAAACCAATGCCTGAATTAATCCTACAAAAACTTCCAGAACCAAAAACGGAAAAGACAATAGTACAGGCATTAATCCAGCAATTATAGCAATCATAACCTCTCCTGCAAAAATATTGCCAAAAAGTCTAAAGGCAAAGGATATAATTTTAGAAAATTCTGAGATAATTTCAAGCACTCCTGTAAAAAAGGCTATTGGGTTGGCAAGGTTTATAAATTTTTTCAGATACTCTTTAAAACCTAATATCTTAATTCCATAGTACTGAATTAAAAAAACTGAGAAAATAGCTAAAGCCAAAGTAAGGTTTAAATCAGCTGTAGCTCCTCTGAGCAAATGATATTTATGAGGTTCTCCTTCTTCAATAACTTTTATAGATATACTGCCTACTCCTGGAAGCAGACCAAACCAGTTCTGGATAAGAATGAACACAAAAAAACTGGCAATAACTGGGAAAAAGATCTCAGCTTTTTGCTGACCAAATAGAGATACCGTAAAGTCGTAAATTGCTTTGTTGATGAAATGAATAAAATAAAAAACAGCACTGCGCTGGTCTGATTTTAAACTTAATTGTTTTCTGTACCAAAAAATTGCAAAAACCAAAATTAAAGTTACTATTAAAGATGTTAGGTATGAATTAGTTATCTGAAAATCTCCTAAATTAAGTATAGGTTCTGGTTTAATGCTTATTTTTCCTTCCATTGTTTGTTGTTCTTTTAATAAATAGAACTAAATTATAAATCATACTTACTATTCCAGCAAGCACAAAAACAGGTATTAGCTTTTTGCTTATAACTCCTGCCCCAGTTAATAACTTGCCGACTGCAATAAATAATAAGACAGGAATTACAATATACCAGCCAAAGCTTAAATATTCAAGATTAAACTCAGGCTTTAATCTTTTCTTGACTTTATGTTTTTGTTTAAGTTTTACAGCATAATTTATCATACTTAATGATTATTTAAGTCGTTTTAGATTTTTAATATAAAGAGATATTTTGTCAGACTCTGCATTGACATTAGCCTTAAAGATTAAAACCGAGTTTTTGATTATAGATGATTTGAACCTTGCGTAAGTATCTGGAAAGACAACGGCTTCAATACTGCCGCTTGGATCAATTAACTGTAGGATTGCCATATCTTTTTGGTCTTTTTTTGTTTTAAGCAGTCTAATATCTGAGATATAACCAACAAAGATAAAATCTTTTTTATGAAGGTCATTGTTTATTTTAGAAAAAAACATAGTCACTCTTGATTTGATTAGGTCTTTTAGATCATCAAATGGATTTACGCTAACACTAAAACCTAATGCCTGTTTTTCAAGTTCAATCAACTCTGAACTGCCAAACTCCGGCAGTTGATCAAAATCATCTGTAAGATGTGTTCTGTCTGTTGAGCCAAATAAATTAAACTGTCCGTTCTGTTGATTTGACTTTAATTGCTGTATCTTTTTTAAAACTTCAGGATAATTCTCAAGCAGGGTAGCTCTACTGCCAAAACTGTCAAATGCACCTGCTTTTATCAGGTTTTCAACTGTTTTTTTATTGACCTTTCTAAGATCTACTCTGTTTAAAAAATCAGAGAAACTTTTGAACTCGCCTTTGGCTCTCGCTTTAAGAATTGAGTCTATTGCTGATTGACCTACATTTTTAACAGCCGATAAGCCAAATCTGATCTGGTTTTTGTCTTCAATAGTAAACTCATATCGTGATTTGTTAATGTCTGGCTGTAAAAGTTTGATGCCAAAATCTTTACAGTCATTGACAATTCTTAATATTTTTTCTTCTCTTTGCGGGCCGGATAAGCCTGAGATCTCTGAGGTCAACAATGACACAAAAAACTCTGTTGTATAATTAGCTTTAAGATAAGCAGTCCAGTATGAGATAAGTCCGTAAGAGGCAGAGTGGGGTTTATTAAAACCATAGGATGCAAACTTTTCCATAAAGCTATAGATTCTTTCAGCAGTTTTTTTTGAGTAGCCGTTTTTAACACAACCGTTAATAAACTTAACCTTTTCAATGGCCATTAACTCTTTTTTCTTTTTGCCCATAGCCATTCTTAATGCATCAGCTTCTGCCATTGTGTAGCCAGCCATTTTATTGGCAATCTGCATTACCTGTTCTTGATAAACTAAAATTCCGTATGTTTCTTTCAATATTGATTCAAGATCATTGTGCAGGTACTTAATATTGTCTGGATTCTGCTTATTTTTTAAAAATTCAGGAATAAGTTCTAAAGGCCCCGGCCTGTATAAGGCTATCATAGCTATAATATCTGTTATTCTTGCAGGCTTCATCTGTTTTGCCAATCTTTGCATACCTTGAGACTCTAGTTGAAAAACACCTGTTGTTTTGCCTTGAGAAATAATTTTATATGTTTTTTTATCATCTAATGGAATATTATGCAGATCTATGGTTTTATTCTTGTATTGTTTGACTAATTTAAGTGTATTTTCAATGCTTGAAAGATTGCGAAGACCTAAAAAATCAACCTTAAGCAGACCTACAGCTTTATTTTCTGAGACTGCATTTAAATCCAAGCAGTACATATCAAACTGAGTTACCACACCCTCGCCATTTGGATTCTTTTGCACAGGCACATACTCTGTAAGGTCTTTATCAGCGATAATGACTCCGGCAGCGTGCACAGACAGATGTCTGGGTACACCCTCAAGTCTCATTGCAATATCAATGACTTTTTTTGTATTCTCATCGGTTTCATAGCTTTGTCTTAGAATATCAGACTCCTCCAGAGCTGTCTTTAAACTGATATGAAAACCTTGTTTGCCGACTGGAATCATCTTGGCTATTCTGTCTCCGACTGAGTAGGAGTATCCTAATGCTCTGGCTGTATCTCTGACTGCCATCTTTGCTTCAATAGATCCAAATGTTGCTATGTTGGCAACTTTTTCTTTGCCATACTTTTTTTTAACATAATCTAAAACCTCTGATCTTCGCGTATCAGCAAAATCAATATCAATATCAGGCGGAGTTGGCCTTTGAGGGTTTAAAAACCTTTCAAATGGCAGATCATACTCAAGAGGATTAATATCTGTAATTTTAGTTAAGAAGGCTATTAGTGATCCGGCTACTGAACCTCTGCCCGGGCCGACAGCAATGCCATTGTTTTTTGCCCAGTTAACAAAATCTTGAACAATCAAAAAATAAGTTGAGTAGCCTTTTGAGTCAATGATTTTTAACTCATAATCTATGCGTTTTAACAATGTCTCTCTATCAAAGTTTTTGGCTCGATCTAGGTTGGCAAGGGCAAGTTCCTTTAGCACTTGGCCGGGAGTTTTGTTTTGGGGAATATCATACTTTGGGAGCACCCATTGGCCGTAGGGAATTTTCAAATCAACCTCTTCAGCTATCTTGACAGTATTATCTATAGCCTCAGGCAGATCAGCAAACTCTATTTTCATCTCCTCTGGTGATTTAAGATAAAAATCAGGCACATCAATCATTGAGATCTTTCTGTTTTTATCATAGATATTTGTCTGAGTCTGAATGCATAAAAGAATTTCCTGAGCATAAGCATCGTCTTTGTCAATGTAATGGACATCATTGGTAGCTACAAGAGGAATATTAAACCTTCTTGACAACTCAATAAGCCTTTTGTTTATTGCTTCAAGTTCTTTAATTTGTTTATGTCTCTGAATCTCAAGATAATAGTTTTCACCAAACTCAGTTTTATACTCAGAGACTAATTTTTCCGCAGCTGTAAGATTTGGGTTTTTTAGGTAATACGATAACTCACTTGATAAACAACCAGATAAAATTATTAGACCTTCCTTATACTGTTTAAGCAGGTTAAAATCAATTCTTGGCTTATAATAAAAACCTTCAAGATGAGCTAAACTTGACAACTTAATCAAGTTTTTATAACCTGTGTAATTTTTGGCCAAAATAGTTAGGTGAAAATATCTTTTTTTAATATTTTGATCCTGAGCTGAAAGATCAGGCACATAATAAAATTCCTGACCAATTATAGGCTTGATCCCTGCTTCTATTGACTTAATATAGAATTTAAATGCTCCATACAAGCCTCCATGATCTGTAATTGCAATAGCAGGCATTTCATACTCTTTGGTTTTGTTGATTAAGTCATCAATTTTGCAGAGGCCGTCCAACAAAGAATAAGCTGAGTGTGTGTGCAAATGAACAAAACTCATTTAGCTTGATTCAGTTCTTTGATTAATAACTCTTTTATTTTATTGGCTGGCGCTTGACCTTTAAGTATTCTCATACACTGACCTACTAAATACATTATAGCTGATTCTTTGCCTCTTTTGTAATCTGTTGCTGCCTGAGCATTATTAGCAATTACTTGTTTTACTGCTGTTGCTAATTTTGTTTTATCGTAGGATGCTGGTTTTATTGACTCAGTATAAAGTTTGATAATCTCATCTGGGTCGTTTAGTTTAACTCTGCTGTTAATTAGGATGTTTGCTATTTTTTCTGCAGTTTTTTGCTTAACTGCAGGAGAACTTTTTAATCTTTTTAGGACTGTTTCAAACAGTTTGGCTAAGTTTGATTTTTTAGCTAAAATTACAGCTTTTTCTTTTGATAATGAGTAGGTCTTTATCAGTCTTTTAGCCAGATCTATTGGAAGTTCTGGAATCTGTGCTTTTATTTTAGCCAGGTCCTGTTTGTTAATTCTTATAACTGGAATATCTGGTTCTGGAAAGTACCTGTAATCTAATGCCTCTTCTTTTTTTCTTTGTGATACTGTTATGCCTTTGTCTTCATTATAACCTCTGGTCTCTTGATCAGGCAGTTTTCCTTGTTTAATTAACTCAACCTGTCTTTTAATCTCATACTCAACTGCTTTTTTGGCAAATCTAAATGAATTAATATTTTTCAGCTCAACTTTATAATCAGGAAGATCTATGCTTGAGTCTGGTTTTACTTCAGCTAAAGACATATTAGGCTCAAGCCTCATACTGCCTTTTTCCATATTAGCAGTTGAGACTCTGATTTTCCTAAAAATTAATTGAAGATTTTCAAGAAACTCTTTTGCATCTTCCAAATTATCAAAGTCAGGTTCTGTAACAATTTCTACTAAAGGCACACCTGCGCGATTGTAATCAACTAAAGTTTTTCCTTGTCTATGAATTAATTTACCTGTATCTTCTTCAAGATGAACTCTTGTAATTCTTATTTTTTTTCCAGACAACAGGTTAAGATAACCTGAGTAGCCTATTGGCCGATTCCATTGTGTAATTTGATAACCTTTGGGCAAGTCCGGATAAAAATAGTGCTTTCTGTCAAAATAAAACTCTGAGTTTATTTTGCAGTTTAAGGCTAAAGCTATTTTATAGGTAAACTCAATGGCTTTTTCATTGGGGTACGGCAGGCAGCCCGGAAAGCCCAAACAAATGGGGCAGACAAGAGTATTTGGTTTTTGGCCAAACCAATCTGCCGGACACCGACAAAACATTTTGCTTTTAGTAGCAAGCTCTAAATGTATCTCAAAGCCTAAGACCAATCTGTATGTTTTGTTGTTGATCTCTATTTCCATTTTTTAAAACCTGACTTAATAACATTAAAAAACTTTGTCTCCTGCTCAAAAGCATATAGAGTCTGCAGCAGTTTCAGCTCCTGTAAATAATTGCCAATAAGCTGTAAACTTGTTGGTAAATTGTTTTTATCTAATCCTGTTGGAAATGAGACTGCAGGCAATCCTGCAATTGCCGCTGGTTCATTAAACTTATCTATTAGCTCGCCGAAAAACGGATACTTTTCAAACTCACCCAATTTTAAGGCTGTAGTTGGCACAACTGGAGCTAAAATTAAGTCAACATCATGAAATACTTTAACAAAATCAGCCTTAATTTTATCTCTTAATTTTTGCGCTTGTTGATAAAACGCAGAATAATAACCAGCAGATAAAACAAAGTTGCCTAACATTATTCTTTTTTTTGCTTCAAAACCAAAATAACTTTTGTTATTGCCAAATCTTATACCGTCAAATCTGGCTAAGTTTGAAGCAACCTCAGCCCGTTGTATTATAGTATAAACCGAGATTGCATACTCTGGAGAAATTAGCTTAATCTTTTTAAATTTATATCCGAGTTTTTTAAAAACCTGCTTTGTTTTTTCAAAGCCGTCTATTGTTTCTTTTTGTACCTCATTAAAGTATTCCTCTGGTATGCCAATGGTTAAAGGTTCTCTGTCGGATAGTTTAGACAAATAGTCTTCTGCTGGCTTATCAATTGTTGTTGCATCTTTGTTGTCTTTGCCTGCAAGAATGCTTAATAGATAAGCGCTGTCTTCAGTGTTGAGAGTAATAGGACCTGGACAATCAAATGATGATGCCATTGCAATCAAGCCAAATCTTGAGACTCTGCCGTAGGTTGGCTTAAATCCTATAACACCGCACCAGCCTGCTGGTTGCCTAATTGAACCAGCTGTCTCTGACCCTATTGCCGCAGGAGCAAGATAAGAGGAAACAACTGCTGCTGAACCTCCAGATGACCCTCCTGGTATATGGCTTAGATTCCAAGGGTTTTTAGTTGCACCGTAATCAGAGGTTTCAGTTGATGACCCATGAGCCCAAGCGTCCATATTGGTTTTGCCAATAATTGAAAATCCATTGGTTAGTAATCTGTCAACAACTTCAGCGTTATAATTAGGCACAAAGTTGTCAAGCACCTTAGAAGATGCTGTTGTTCTTATTCCATTAGTGCAAAAATTATCCTTTACTGCTATGGGAAGTTTGCCATCATTATTGTTGCAGACAGTAACATAACCATTGATTTGTCTATCATATTTTTTAATTCTCTCAAGGAAATAGTTGAATACTTCTTTAGCTGATATTTTTTTAGCAGTTATTAATCTCTTTAACTGTAATACTCCAAACCCCAACAGTTCTGACATATTATTAAATCAAAGAATTCTGTCAACTTCAAAATAATTATTAATAAATGATCTGGCGTTTTTAAACAGTTTCTTTTTATCAAAGTTTAATGGATTAACCTGACCATCTTTAAACATACAGTTGCTGACTAGTTCTATATTGACTGAATCTAAATCCTTAAAATTAAAACTCTGAATATTGGCAACAAAGTCAAGCGTGCTTGTCAAGTGTTTTTCAAGTCTTTGTTTTTCTTTATCTGACAACTTAAGTTTTGATAACTGAGCCAAATAATCTACATCAATTTTTACTTTTTTTGACTTTGCTTTTGGATCCATAACTCTATTTTATCTAAAGAGTTTGTATTTACAACATCATCTTTTGTCAGCCAACCTTTTCTTGCTGTGTCAACACCGTATGCAATTAGATCTAAGCTGTCTGCATTGTGAGAATCTGTGTTAATGATAAACTTAACTCCGAAAGTTTTATACATCTTGATTAACTCATACGGCAGATCTAGTCTTTCCGGACTTGAGTTAATCTCAACAGCTATATTTTTTTCTTTACAGAATTTAAAGATCTTTTGCCAGTCAGCACTAATAGCAGGTCGTTTGTTGATCAACCTTGCTGTAGGATGACCAAAGACACAAACCTTAGGGTAGTTTAACGCTCTAAGAATTCTTTGTGTCATTTTGGTTTTATCTAGATCAAATGATGAATGAATAGATACTATAATATAATCCAAATACTTAAGGCACTCATCAGTTATAGGTAAACTGCCGTCTGGTAAGATATCGCATTCTAGTCCTATAAAAACATTAAACTGTTCGAGTTTTTTTGAGTAAATTATTTGATCATAATATTTTTTTCTCTCTGCTAAAATTTTTTGAACACTTTGTTTTAGACTGTATTTAGGATTGTGATCAGCAATACCTATGTAGCTATAACCTAATGCTTTGGCTTTTTCAATCAGCTCATTTAAATCTGAACTTCCTAGATCATAATGAGTTTGGGTATCAAAACTACTGTGAATATGAAGATCTCCTTTTATATCTGACAGCTTAATTAATTTAGGTAGTTTACCCTTTTTGGCTAACTCAACCTCATCATTGCCTTCTCTAAGTTCTGGAGGAATATATCTAAGTCCTAAAAACTCATAAAGCTCCTTTTCTGAACTGAAACTTATTTCCTGTTTATCTGATACTGATTTTAATCCGTATTCAGATAATGAGTAGCCTAAATTTAAAGCATACTCTCTTAAGGCTATATTATGCAGTTTACTGCCTGTAAAGTACTGCAGCATTGAACCATATCTGCTTTTATCTATAACCCTTAAATCAACTCTAATATTGTTTTTAACTATAATACTTGCTTTGTTGCTTCCTGCATTCTCAATTTTTATTTTATCCGGATACTCTAAAAATCTGTCAATAACTGCTTTGCTGTTGTCTGTTGCAACAGCAATATCTATATCACCTACCGTTTCACACCTTCTTCTAATTGAACCCAAAACATTTATTTTTAAGATGTCTTGATTTTGAGATACCCAATCAATAATTGATTTAGCTATATTATCTGCCAGATAAAGCAAAATTCTGCTTTGCATTTTATAACTTAAGTAGTTTTCCAATGCTTTAATTAAAGACTCCTCTGATTTTTTTCCAAAACCTTCTAAATTCTGAATTTTACCTGCTTTAGCAACGTTTAATAAATCCTCATAAACAGTTTCAGGATTAAATAATTTAAAGGTTTCAACCAATTTATAGGCTTTTTTTGGCCCAACCGACCTTACCTGTGTTAAGTAAAAAACTGTTATAGGAATCTCAGACAAGATCTCAGCCATTTCCTGACTATATCCATTTTTACAGTACTCAATAAGCTTTTGTTTGATTATTTTGCCAATATTTTCTATCTGAAAATCTTCGTTATTAACAATAAGATTATAGATCTCAACCGGGTATGCTTCTAAAGCATCTGCCGCATTTTTATAAGCAATTATCCTAAAATAATCCTGTTTTTTAAGCTCCAGACTGTAGGCAATATATCTTAACAGATCAGCTAATTCTTTATTGGATTTGCCAAATAGATACTTTTGTTTGTAATACTCAACATCAAAGTTTTTATTCATATTAACTAAATTATAATAGAAGAAACAACAGCTAAGAAGTTAATTCTGCGGAATTGTTAGTTTTTGGCCGGCAAATAATAGATCAGGATTTCTTAAATTATTTGCCTGAGCAATTTTTGACCACATAAAGCCGTCGCCATAAACCTCTTCTGCTATTTTCCATAGATAATCTCCTCTTTTTACTGTATACTCTTTGACTACCTCTTTTCTTTGATTAGTCTCTTTAGTTGAGATCTTATCTGCGGTTGGTTCTCTATTTGGTACATTTTGAGGAATGCTTAATTTCTGACCAGCAAAGAGCAAATTAGGGTTGCTTAATTTATTTGCTTGAGCAAGATCTACAGCATTATATCCTGATCCATAAATCTTTTCGGCAATTTTCCAAAGATTGTCGCCTCTTTGTACAACATACTCAGTTACTGTGTTTTCTGCAGTCTCTTGTTGTTCTGCCTCTTGCTGAACAGACTCATTTACTGCATTTTCAGCTTCTTGACTTGAGTTTGCATTATTGTAGTAATTATATAGGACACCAACAGTTATAATTAAAATAAGCAGTCCAGTGATTATATATGTTAAGTTTTCTGATATGAATTTTTTAAGCTCATTTAGTTTTGATTTTATATCAGATTGTTTATTGTCCATATATTTACATTAACTTAAATTATTATGAGTTAATATAACAAAGATTATAGTATATGTCAACAAGATATTTATTCTCAAAAACATAAATTTTTTAATGATACAAATTTATTTAATAGCTGAGAAAATTTTTTAAGACTGACAAGACAATAATTAAGCCTAAATTTTAATAATACTAAAAGAAAATAGAGCAAATTAGGTTATTATTAATCCAATAAAAATATTAATCTTGTCTAGTTAACTAATAATTTCGCAAATCTTTACCATTTAATTAAATCTTCTCTGTTCAGTTGATTATCCAACTGAACATCAAGCAGAACTGTATGTTTCAGCTTAGAGACTAATCTATGTTTATAAGATTTCTCATATTAAGCTACTCTATAACTATGAAACTTTACTTTAGGCAGTTAAATGAATAAGCTTTACAATATTACTAAAGATTCTTTTCGTTTGATTTATTAATAAGAGCCGATGAGAGGACTCGAACCTCCAACCTCTCCCTTACGAAGGGATTGCTCTACCGTTGAGCTACATCGGCAAACTTTAGGGCTGTTCTTTTAATATAGAGACCTCGGCTGTTGCACTGTTTCCAGCTGAGTCAACTGCCCTGATTATAATTTTATTTTCACCTTCTGTTAAAAAATACCTATGTTCAAAGCTAAGATCAGGCAAAACAACTATTGGCTGCGAGTTAATAAATAAATCTGATTTTTCAGACAGCTTGCCTTTGATTACGACGAAATCAAGCACAGTTGAGTTAGGAAGATCTTCAAGTTCAATCTCTGGCTGTTTGCTATCATAAACTATACTGTAAATTTTACTTTTCTTTTCCTCTTTACCTGATTTAAGAACAAAATACACTGAGTTTTCCCCTTCTGTTAATCCGGAAATTATAAACTCTGCTGTTGTTATATCAGACAACTTAAGCTCATCTACTTTTTCATCGTTCAAATAAACCTCAGCCGCGTCTGCATTTTCTGCTCTTAGAACTGCTTTTATTTTTGCTGAGTTTGTTGCAGAAGCCAGATCAACTGAGTTTATTAATATCTCTGGTTTTATCTCTGCCTGTGGACTTATTGTTGTTTCTGTATCTGCAACAAAGTATTTGCTGGCTGAAGACAAAACAAATATAAAGAACTTTAATCCCAAGTAAAATGTTAAAATAATTAGTCCAACTCCAATTGCTAATTTTAACCATAAATTCTTCTTATCTGATTTTTTTGACTTTCTAACGAAATTAGATTTATTTGCAATTCGCATTAATATATTATATCTAATTCCTAAAGTTAAGGCTATTAAAGATTGTCCAGCAGTTGATTAACTAAGAGGCTATTGCTTGTGACGCGTACGGGATTCGAACCCGTGATCTCCACCTTGAAAGGGTGGCGTCTTAGGCCGCTAGACGAACGCGCCAATCTTAATCTTTTTCATTATTAATTATATCAAATTAGTTTTTAATTTAAGCAGATTTAAAAATACAGCCAGATAAAACAAAACAAAAACATTAAACATTACATTATCAACAAAACTATAAAGATAAAGATAAGTTAGAATATCTGGTTTATTATAAAATCTAAACAGTTCAACCAACATTAATAAAAACAAAATTAAACCTATAATGCCAGAAGCTGCAGCTACTGTTAAGTAAACATTGTGGAAGTATGACTTGGCGTTATAAACAGGTTTTAAATCAGCTACCTCTGGATAATAGCTTTCAGATTTATAATTTCCAATAAAATTAAAGCCAACACCAAAAATAGGATTGTTTTTAAATAAACTAAAGGCTTGATAAGAATCAGTTAATCTTGAAGTAATTGTATCTGATCGCAATAGTTGGCCTGCGATTTGTTTGTTTAATGAAAAAAATATTAATGCAGTTGCTGCAACTGCAATTACAAGTAAAACTTTTAGTTTTGCAGAAATTATTTTGTTAAAAAGCAAACTTGCTGAGTAAAATACAATACCTGCTCTAGCAAATGTTGCTACTGAACTAATTGAGAATATTAAAAATAACAACCTCCAATTAAGATACAGGCTAAAAAAAGCAAATAAAACAAAGATATTATTAGCCAGATAAGTATCTAAGTAAACACTAAACAATCTATAGAAATGCGGATCCCAACCTTGATGCTGGAGATTTCTTAAATTCGGGTACCAAATTAACTGTACTGCGGCAAAAATAATCTGCAGATAAAAAGCAAGCTTTATTGCAGAATACACTTGTTGTTTAACCAAATATTTTTGTTGAAAAAATATCAACAACAAAGGAAACAGTAAAAAAAACACAGTGATTCTAATCAGATACAAAAACGCAATTATGACTGAGCTTGTATCATACTTAACTGTTTGAAAAATAAAGTTAAACCAAAGATAAAGCAAAAATAGAAGTAAAAATTTGAACTTTAAAAGGTTTTTAATAACATTTTGCCTGAGACTTAAAAAAATAAGTAATACAAAACAATATAATACAAACTCAAATATTGTAAATCTTATTGAGTTGTTTAACACAACTCGAGAAACTAAACCTAAGTTGGCTAAAAACAAACTCAAATAAAAAGAAATTAAACTAAAATCAAAAAGTAGTTTTTTAAGTATTTTGTTTGGCATAAGCTTTTGATCTGGCTAAAAATGAGTGAAAAGACATCATAAATGAATAAATAAACCCTTCTGCTCTATCTAAAAAACCCAATAAAATAAAAAAACTATAGATAAATTTCAAGACAGGCACAATAAAAACTTCAACAGCAGTTACTTTTCTTTTCAATAGTTCTTCTGATCTTAAGTCAGAGTAATAATTAATTTTTTCAAGAAAGTCAGTTATGTCTGTATGCGAGTAGTGAAGAATTTTGCCAGGCAGTTTTGCTGTTTTGCCAGAGGTAATATAGATCTCATGGACCTTGCCAATCCATTTGCCTGATACTTTTTTATTGACCAAACGAAGTATGCCAATAAGTCTTTGTTTTAAAGTCTCTCCGTAATTTAATTTTTTCCCTAAGAATATATCTTGCCTGCTGATGCGGTAGCCAGCCAACGAGTTATCAAGTCTGTACTTTAGCAAAACTGATTTTAATTCATCATCTAATTTCTCATCAGCGTCAAGGTACAAAACCCAGTTGTTTTTAGCAGAGCTTAAGCCTAAATTTCTCATTTTAGAAAAGTCATTTGTCTGCAAATAAAGCAGTTTTGCGTTTTTATATGCTGTAGTTTTGTTTTTAAGATTATAAACCAATTTTTTGTCAGTGATATTGGTTGCAATAATAATTTCATCAAAGTTTTTGTTTTCCTTGATAATATTATCAATTAGACTATAATGTTTTTTGCCTAGCAAAATGATTAATGAAATTTTCATTTGGTTTAATTATAATTAAAGTTATTATTTAATCAAATAGCTGATATGTTCAAATACATTGTGTCGCAATTTTTTTTGTTTTTAATGGACATTTTAGAGACAGTTGCATTTGTCGGTTCTATCTATTTAATAATTCATTTTTATGTGTTTACTCCTCATAGAATTCAGGGTCAGTCTATGTATCCAACCTTTAATGATGGCGAAAATATAATTACTAGCAAAATACATTACAAGGTCTTTAATATTAGACGAGGCGATGTTGTTGTTTTTACTAGAATGGACAAGCCAGAGCATGATATGTTAATTAAACGAGTTATTGGACTGCCCGGAGATGAGATTTTAATCGAAGATGGAGAGGTTTACTTAAACGGCAAAAAATTGATTGAACCTTATATTGACAGCTACACTAATATTGACGGTTCTGGCGCTGTAATAGAGGGTGTTCCATATAAAGTCCCTGCCAACAGTGTTTTTGTTATGGGCGATAACAGACTAAACTCTCAAGATTCAAGGGTTTTTGGAGCAATAAATATTAATACAATTGAAGGAAAAGTCGTGTTCAGATACTTTCCTCTGGATAAAATAGGAGTTGTTAAAAATGATTTCCCACAGGATCTGCAGACTTATATCTACAGCAATCGTTTGCAATTGTTTACTTGTTAGCTTCTGAGTCCTGATCTAAGTCTTTTAAGTCAAATATCTTTTCCAGCTGTTTAAGCATTAGGTTTGACTCAAGCAGATTAGCCTTAAGTTCAATAACTAACTTTGTCTTTACTCTTGATTGCACAATCTTAACCATAACATTGTGGTTGAGTTTTTCCTTTATTGCTTTTTTGAGTTTCTTAAGTTTATCTTCAGAGTAGTATCTGCTATAACCTTGTTCATATATGTTATGAAGTATATTTCTGACTCTTTCCTCTGTCTGAGCAGCTGTATAGTTGTTCTTAAGTATCTCCTCGTATAGCTTGATCATATCCTGCTCATTTTTTAGTCTTGACAAAATTAGTAAATGAGTAATTGGGATAATCTGACTATAATATCCGTCTACTATTAAGTCAGGCAGTTTTAATAACCTAACATAATGAGCCAGATATGATGTTTGAATGCCTGTAAGTTTTGATAATTTATTGTAAGTTAAGGAGAACTGTGTTAAGGCTTGTTTAATTAATCTTCCTTTTGAAAACGGATCTTCTGTTGTTTTAATAGCAGAGACAACCTCATCGAGATTCATTTACTCAACAGCAACATATAATTTGCTTTTTCTTATATAAAACTTGACTTTTCCATCTGTTTGGGCGTGGATTGTATAATCTTTTCCCATATATGTATTGCTACCGGGTCTAACCTTTGTACCTCTCTGTCTGACAATAACATAACCGCTTTTAACTTCCTGACCACCAAAGTACTTTACGCCAAGTCTTTTAGCTATTGAGTCTTTATTGCCTTTGGCGGCTTTTAATGCCTTTGTATGTGCCATATAAGTTAAATTATATCTTTATAATTTTTAATTTAGTTAATGGCTGTCTATGGCCCTTAACTTTTCTGTATCTAACCTTTGCCTTAAATCTTCTAATTCTTATTTTATCAGCTTTTAACTGATCAATAATCTCAGCTCTTACTTTAGTTTTTAACACAGGAGATCCAATCTCAGATTTTTTTTCATCAAAAACAGCTAATGTTTCCAGTTCAATCTGATTATTATCTGACTGAATTTTTTCAACATTAATTATATCTCCTTCTTTTACTAAATACTGTTTACCTCCTGTTTTTACAACAGCTAATTTACTCATAATTGCAGTTAAAACTTACTCCTTTAATTCTAACAAACCAAATGATAAAAGTAAAGCAATAAAAGCAGACCCGCCGTAAGAAAACAATGGGAGTGGAATTCCTGCTATTGGGAATAGATTAAGATTCATAGCAATATTTATCACTACTCTGTAACTAAGGTAAATTGCAAGGCTTAGGTGAGTTAATCCAATATACTCTGATAATAGTCTTAAGTTTCTGGTTTTAAATATGCTGTAGATTAAATTAAAAATAAGCAGTAAATAAAGAATAATCACCAACAACCCGCCGGCTAAACCTGTTTGTTCTACAAAACTGGCAAAAGCAAAATCTGTATGAGCCTCAGGCAAAAAAAAAAGTTTTGACTGAGTAGACCTGCCTATGCCCTTGCCTAAAAACCTACCTGAACCTAAGGCAATCTCAGCCTGAGTTGAGTTATAAGACGTTGCAGAGTTGTTTTCTTCAGTTTCTGTAAATGATGTAATAAAGTGCAAAACTCTGTTTTTTTGATAATCTTTTAAGGAACTCCAAAGTACAGGTAAAGCAATTGCCGCAAGTATAAACATTCCTGCAATTATTTTTTTAGGAATATTACTAAAGAATAAAACTGCTATAAATATTGGAATAAGATTTGTGGCTGTTGTAAAATCTGGCTGTAAAAATATAACAACAAAAGAAATAACAGTTAAGCCTAAGCCTTTTATAAAATAAACAATAGGTTTTAACTCAAGATCCTCTTTACTAAATAGCAAAGACAGATAAAACATATAAATAATAATTAAAAACTCAGATGGCTGTAAATTGAAAAAACCAAGCGTGATCCACCGTTTGGCGCCCTTAATCTCCTCACCGAAGAAAAGCAAAAACATATTTAAAAAAAAAGCCAGCCAGAATAATACAGGAAGTAGCTGCCTGATAAGCAAGTTGAATCTTTTAGCTGTAAAGTAAACTATAATACCCAACAATAAAAAAAAAGCCTGCCTGTAACCATAATACGGCTGTATGCCAAGCAGATTTATTATGCCAAGTATGCTTATAAATAATGCAAGAATTATACTAGTCATTAGTTAATTATAGTAAAAGACTCTCCTATTGTTATGCTTTCTGCATTAAGTTTTTGCTTGATATCTTTTTGGAATTTTTCATACTCTTTTGGTATCTGAACCTTAATTTTATCTTCCGGAGATAATCCAAGTTTTTTTCGTTCAAGCTGCAGTTTTCTAATATCCTGCCTTAACCTGCCTTCTAGTTTTAACTCTTCTGTAAGATTAAAGTCATAGTTAATAGCTGTCTCTTTTGCATCTGTTAAGTTTAACTGTTTGAAGTTAAGCTCTGATTGAATAACTGAGGCAAAAGATTTAATTAAACTGTGATACTGTTTAGGAGCCAAAATTTCAGCTGAAGCTAATGGTTGTCTGATATTTAACCTGTGTTCTTTTCTAATTCGTCTGCCTGCTTCTATTATCTGTTTAATAAGCTCAAACTCAGATAGTATTTTTTCATCTTGTCCATACTCAGTAAATTCTGGCCAAAACTCAAGATGAACTGATTCATTGCCTGTTAAGGTTGTGTAGATCTCTTCTGTTATAAAGGGCAGAAATGGCGAAAGTATTATAGACAGCTTAATTAAAAGATAGTAAAAAGTTTGGTAAAAATAATCTTTATCAGCTGTATCAGTACTATTAGTCCAAACCCTGTCTCTGGAAAGTCTTATATACCAATTTGAGATATCATCCACTAGAGACTCTATAGCTTCTGCTGCTTTATTGGGAGCATAGTTTTTAAGATGAAGCTTAATCTGGTCTGCTGTTTGTCTCAGCCTCTGTAGAATCCATTTATCAAGACTTGTTAGTTTATTGTACTCTAAGTTGTCAAAGATCTGCTGATCAGGATTGTCAAGATTGACATAAGTTAAAAAGAATTGGTAAATATTCCACAGTTTTAAGTAAAATGTTTTTCTAACCTCATCTGCTTTTTTGTAGCCAAAAAGCAAATTCTCATAAGGATTGTTTTTTAAGTACATCCAGCGAATTACATCAACTCCCATCTTGCTAGCTCCTTCATTAAACTCTATTGAGTTGCCCCAGCTCTTATGCATAGGCCTGCCATCCTCTGCAAGCAGAGTACCAAACCCTAACACAGTTTTGTATGGATTAGTATCTTCCAAAACTGTTGACATTGCTATTAAGGCATAAAACCAGTTCTTAAACTGACCGGGAAATGATTCTGTAATAAAATCTGCAGGAAACCATTTTTGCCACTCTTCCCTATTAGTTATATACAACGGCTCACCTTGGTTATTATGTTTAATTGTAGAAAAAGGTACAATTCCTGCATCCAACCAAGGATTGCCCACATCAGAAATTCTATTGACTAACGCTCCGCAATTAGGGCAGTTAATCTTAACCTTATCAATCTGAGGTTTATGAGGAGATTTATTCTCTAGATGCTCAAACCCGACAACAGCTTTTTCTTTTAACTCCTCTTTGCTTCCTATAACCTCAAAATGGCTACAGTTGCTACACTCCCAGATCGGCAAAGACAGACCCCAGTATCTGTTTTTCTTGCTAATTAACCAATCATGCATTTTTTCAAGCCAGTCCAACTCTCTTTGCAAACCAAACTCAGGCAGCCACTTAATTTTCTTGGCGGTATTTATCATTCTTTGCCTTAAGGTTCTGCCGTCTTTTCCTGGCTTATCCATTGATATATACCACTCTTCTGCGATTTTCCAAACCAACTCTGTTTTGCATCTCCAGCAAACAGGGTATCTGTGTCTGATTTTTTGAATCTTTAATAAATACTTAAGGTTAGATTCAAACCTTGATAAAATTATTTTCGGATCATTTTTAGCGTTTAATCCAGACAGATCATCTAAGTCATTAAGGTAGTTTGCCTCTTCATCAATAATCTCTATAACAGGCAGGTTGTGTTTTTTGGCAATGGCAAAATCTTCCTCACCTGCGGCAGGAGCTAAATGCAGGATTCCTGTTCCCTTATCTGCTGTAACATAATCATTCTCTGCAATGATTGTATGCAAATTTTCATACTTTTCGGCTGTTTGTTTAATCTTAGATAAGTAATCAAACAAGGATTTATATTTAAGTCCAACAAGCTGATCTCCACTTAAGGTTTCAAGTTTTTCCCATGAGTTGCCTAAGGCTCTTTCCAAGAACTTTTTAACCTCAGGATCAGTTATCTCATCAGGATCAATACAGACAATTTTTTCTCCTGTTTGATTATGCCTAAACAAACAGTATTTCAATTGAGTATTAACAGCTAAAGCTGTGTTGCCCGGTATTGTCCAAGGAGTAGTTGTCCAGACAACTACTGAAAAATCTTTTCCCTCAATAGGCAGTTTGAAAAATATAGTCTGATGAACAATCTCCTGATAATCCTCTGTCAAAATCTCATGCTGTGAAATTGCTGTCTGACATCTTGGGCACCAAGGAACCACATCTCTTCCTTTATAGATCCAACCATTAAGATGACAGGTTTTAAGAAAATGCCAGATCATATAGTTGTTCTCATCACTCATTGTATAATAAGAATTGTCCCAGTCCATAAAGTAGCCTAATCTTTTTGACTGTTCAGTCTGAACCTTAGCATACTTAATCACTCTTTCTTTGCAGAGATTAACAAACTTTTCTATTGATTTTTCTTTATCTGAATCAACTAAATTTTCAATTTCTCGTTTATTGGTAATACCCAAATCCTTTTCTACTCCAACCTCAACCCAAAGGCCTTGACAATCAAACCCATTATGGAACCGCTGCTTATAGCCTAAAAGATTATAAAACTTTTGCCAAAGATCCTTATAGGTTCTTCCCCAGGCATGGTGAACTCCCATTGGGTTATTTGCTGTTATGGGACCATCTAAAAAAGAAAAGTATTTGTCTGAGTTGTTGTTTTTATTTATGTATTTTTTAACTATACCATTGCTATACCACTTCTTAAGCCAAGACTCCTCCATCTGAATAAAGTTTTTTTTGTTTTCTGGTTTTTTGAACATACTGTATATTTTACATTTTATTTTTTTCTACGCAAGAAGGCTGGAACATCCAACTCAGTATCAAACTGGCTGTCATCAATATTTTCATCTAAAACCTCCTCCTCATAGCTTTGCTCATCTAGTTGCTTATTGACTGCCTGAGACTGGGATATATCAGTATCATCTGCTGATCCAGACTTCTGCCCAGATCGGTTTAAGACTTGTCTGCCAGAGAAACTAAAGGTATTTAGGCGTCTTTCTGAAAAACGAGTAGCAATTATTGTAATCTTAATCTCATCAACTAAGTTTTCATCTATTACTGCTCCAAAGATGATATTGGCATTTGGGCTGAC
This sequence comes from Patescibacteria group bacterium, assembly GCA_026004435.1. Lineage (GTDB taxonomy): Bacteria > Patescibacteriota > Microgenomatia > UBA1406 > GWC2-37-13 > BPJC01. Next base: position 66,606 of record BPJD01000003.1, read on the forward strand.
TGATTTGGTTATTAGGTTGGCTGCCTCATCGATCTCCATCATAGATATATCAGGACCTCCAACTATATTAAAGAGTACTCCTTCTGCGCCTTCTATATGAACATCAATTAATGGCGAAGAAATTGCTTCTTTAACTGCAGTAATTGCTCTTTTGTCACCACTGCCGGTTCCTATACCCATCAAAGAGGTGCCGGCATTTTCCATTACAGACTTAACATCTGCAAAATCAACATTAATTAACCCCGGCAAAGTTATTAGTTCAGCTATTGCCTTAACTCCTTGATAAAGTATGCTGTCAATTTTTTTAAATGCATCTAAAATTGATGTTTTTTTATCTATTATCTGCAGTACTCTTTGGTTTGGCACAATTATTAAGGTGTCAACACTTTGTTTTAGAGCCTCAATACCTTCTTCTGCCAGTTCAGATCTTTTTCTACCTTCAAAATCAAAAGGTTTTGTAACTACAGCAACTGTTAAGATGCCCAATTCCTTGGCAATTCTTGCAATTACAGGAGCTGCTCCTGTGCCAGTACCTCCACCCATACCAGCTGTTATAAACACCATATCTGAGCCTGCCAGCTCTTCTTTTATTTTTTCAATAGACTCCTCTGCGGCCTGCCTTCCTATTTCAGGATTTCCTCCAGAACCTAAGCCTCTGGTTATCTCTTCTCCAATCTGAATCTTAATATCTGCCTCATTGGCCAGCAAGGCCTGAGAGTCTGTGTTTACAGCAATAAAATTTACTCCTGTTATGCCCCCTGTTTTTATCATTGACGATATAGCATTGCCACCGCCGCCTCCAACTCCTATTACTGAAATTTTGGCCGGTTGTCCTGCGTTGGGTTTAACTAACATAGTTTACCTTGGTATAAATTGTTTGATTAATTCCTTAATTTTTTTAATCTGAGATAATAAAGAAAGATTCTGCAACACTCTGTCAAAATTTTTAAACTCCATAGTATCATTTATTATATTGTCTTTTATATACAAAATCAAACCAACCAAACTTGCGTACTCTGGAGATGATACTTCATCTATTAGGCCAGTAATATTTTGGGGATAACCTACTCTCATAGGCAGGCCTAGTATTTTTTTACCGATTGTAATTAATCCGGGACTTAACGCTCCTCCTCCTGTTATAACCAAACCCGATGGAATCGCTTCTGCAAAACCGCTTTTTTCAATCTCTTCTCCTATTAATTGAAACAGCTCTTCGTATCTTGGCAGTACAATATCATTAATAATCTCTTTAACCGAAAATTCTTCTCTGATGTCAAGCAAACCAATTTTGCTGGGATTTATTTTTTCATCTTTTTTAGATCTTGAAGCTAAAAAGTCATCAATATCAAGTTCTCTTGACAAATAAAGTTTTAATTTCTCAGCATTACCTAAAGTTGTTTTTAGACCAATGGCAAGATCATTAGTTATGTTTTTGGCTCCTAAAGGCAAAGATGAGGAGTAGGCAACTGCATTCTCAACATACATACAAAGATCTGTTTTTCCCCCTCCTATATCAACAACAACAACGCCAAGCTCTTTTTCTGTGTCAGACAAAACTGCTTCAGCAGAAGCTAAACCAGAAAACACAAACCTTTGCAGAGCAACTCCTGTATGTTGTAGCACCTTCTCAATATTTCTTAGACTCGTTGAACTGGCTGTAATAATGTGAGTCTCAACCTCAAGTCTGATGCCAGACATTCCAATGGGATTGCTGATGCCATCCTGACCATTTACAATATACTCTCTAGGCAAAACCTCTATAAGTTCGCGATGAGAAGGCAAAGATACTGCTTCAGCAGCTTCTATAGCTCTATTTACATCTTCTTGAGTTATCTCACCCTCTGGATCAGAAACAGCAACTACTCCTTGAGAGTTTAGCGAGGAGATTGACGGACCGCCGATGACAACATAGGCCTGATTGATTCTCTTGCCTGACATTCTTTCTGCCTTCTCAAGGCTGTCTTCTAAGACCTGAGTAACTTTATCAATATCCACTATTAAACCTTTTTTTACACCAATTGAATTTGTTCTATTGTAGCCTATTATGCGGATATCTTTGCTTTTATCGCTACATACTGCGTTAATAACTGCAATTTTGCTACTGCCAATGTCTATTCCGCAGATTATTTGATCAGACATATGTTAAAAACTTTTATAAATAACTTTATCAAATCGCAAATCAAGATACTCAAGTCTGTCTTTCTCTGTAAACCTATTCCAAAAATAGCTAAACTCATAAGCTGTTTTTCTTAGATCTTTATCGGCTGATATTAAAATATAAAAACTTTTATTACTGCTTGATTTTTTATTTATAATATTTAATCGTATCATATTACTTGATAAAATATCAATAGAATCTATCTTAATATCATTATGCAAAATTACATCTGAAAAAAGCAGGGTTGCTTCAACCTCATTGTTTTTAATTTTTTTACCTACAGGATAAGCTAAATAAGAGAAGGGCTGATAATAAGTAATCACAAAAAACTCCTTAGGATCTTGTCTTTCTTTTTTTAAGATTACTGCTGATTTATCTATTAAAAAGTAACCTACATCAGCTTTAATATAAGCAAAAGGCTCTCTAAGATTAAATTTAATTCTTAAAGCATCAGGAAACTGTTTCTCAACCTTAATATCTGACAGATTTGGATTAATGCTGGCAAGTTGTTTGGCAAAATCATCTGTGTTAAAAAAAAATATGTTTTTGTATCCTGCATTGTTAAGACCATTAACTTCAGAGCTGAAGTCAAGATAAATTTTTTTTATTGCAAAGGTCTGGTTAAAACCAAAGATAATGAAAAAAACATAACCAGAAAACGATATTAACTTAAGAAACGGCAGACAAGTATTGATTAATCTCCTTGAGAATAATTTCTTCTGTATTCTGATTATAAAGCGAAGACAGCTTGCTAAAATTGCTTTTATAAATCTCATAGTTGCTCGAAACTTTATTTATTAATTCTAAAAGTTTTTCAGATGATTTGTTTTGATTAAAAATCTCAGCGCAACCAGCAGACTTTAAAATCTGCGCCTGAAGCAGCTGCTCTCTGCCTGCTGACCAAAGCAGTGGCACTAAAACAGCAGGCTTTTTAAGCCTGACAATCTCAAAAAAAGTGTTGGCTCCTGATCTGCTGACTATAATATCAGAAATTGAAAACACATATCCTATTTCTTTATCTGTAAAGTGCTCTTTGACATAATATTGATAATGTTTTTGCTGCATAACTGATTGAAACTGAAGAGCTTTTTGGTAATCATTGTACTTTTTTACACTGCCAGTCTGGTGAATAACTATATAACTGCGGCAAAGTTGTTCAAGCAAATTAAAGATGTGTTTGTTTAAGCTGTGAGCTCCCAAAGAACCTCCTGTTATGTAGATGACCTGTTTGTTTTTTTGAATCTCAAACGGCTTTTCAATTATGTTAAAAACAGAGTCTCTAACCGGGTTGCCTGTCACAATAATTTTCTTTCTTAAAAATTTGGGAAATTGATTAACATTTTCTTTGAATGAAACAAAAACCTTTTTGGCAAAAAATGCAATTAAAATATTGCTTAAACCTGCTTTTCTGGTCTGTTCATGAGTAAATACAGGAACCTGATTTACCAGCGCCATTAATGCAATTGGTAAAGCAATATAACCCCCAAAAGAGATAACAGCATCTGGTTTTTCTGTTTTAACAATTTTAAAACTCTGCCAAACTCCATTTAACACCTTTATCGTATTTTTAATCCAGTCAAAACTTAGTCTTCTTATAAACTTTCCTGTTTTTAGATCGTAGAACTTAAGACCTTTCTCCAACGCGTTTTTGTAGTCCAAAGACAGACCTTGATCTCCATCTAAATTATATTTTCTGCCTACTAAGACAACCTCTGCATCTGGTTCTTTTTTTCTAATAAAATCAATGATTGCAAAGGCTGGAGCTGGATGTCCTCCTGTTACTAGATACTTTCTCATATCTGCTTGGCAATATTATAAACTATAGCCAGCAAAAAATAACTAATGAGCAGATTCGAACCTCCATAAGATATTAAAGGTATTGGAAGCCCTGTGAAAGGAATTATGCCTGCAATACCAGAGACATTGATAACCAAATGCAAAATAAAATAAAGCATAATCGCTCCTGAAAGAATAAAACCAAACCGATCTGGCGCTGAAATAGCTGTTTTATATAAATTAAAGATTAAATAAAAATAAATCAATAAAATGATCATTAATCCAATAAAACCCAACTCTTCACCGATTATTGGCAGAATAGCATCTGTATGAGCCTCTGGCAGAAACAGAAACTTTTTTTCAGAAAACCCAATGCCTCTGCCAAACAAACCACCACTGCTTAAGGCCTCGCGCATCTGAGTAATCTGATACCCAATACCTAAAGGATCAGACTCAGGAGCTAAAAAGGCATAAAGTCTTTGAATTCTATACGGAGCTATAGCAATACCTATTACAACCAAGACACAGGCCAAGAGAACAAGATAGATTAAATAAATATAATTTAAACCTGCAAAGTAATAAATTGCAATAGACAGAGAAAATATCAAAACTCCTGTTCCTAAATCAGGCTGATTCATTATTAAAAACATTGTTAATCCTAAAAGGATTAAAAACGAAGCAAACTGTTTTCTTTCTTTTTTTAAAAACCATGATGACAAATACAGAATCATTGCCAATTTAGCAAACTCAGATGGCTGGAAATTAAAAAAACCAAAGTCAATCCATCTTCTGGCTCCGCCAATTTGTTTGCCAATTCCAGGAACTAAAACAAGAATCAAAGCTGCAAAGTTGAATACAACAATACTAAAAGCCAGATAGTACCAGCGATGGTAATCAATTTTAGAGATGAAAAAAAACAAAAACAAACCAGCCAAAAACCAAATTATCTGAAGTTTAACATAATAAAAAGGATCCTGAAAATTAACAAATGAATTAACTGAACTAGCTTCAAAAATAAAAAATATTCCCATTAAATTAATTGCCAGTGAGGTAAATAAAATATTGTTAGGCAAATTAACAATAACTTTGTGCTTAATTTTTCTTTTTATCATACAATACTTAATCTTAAAAGATTTTTGTTATAAGTTGGTTAAAGACTCTGCCTCTGTCAAACTCATTATTAAACTGAGCAAAAGATGTAGCTCCTGGAGAAAACAAAACATAATAATCTTTTTCTTTGCCTAAGTAGTTTTGTTTAATATTTGTTAGTAATGATTCTAATGTGGTGCAGTTTGCAGAGACCTTATCTGGGTATTTTAACCTTAGCTTTGGCAAAATTTCTTCAGTAAAACTTCCCGGTAGCAAATAAATTTTCTTGGCTTTAGCTAAATGTTTAATTAGATTATCATAAGGCAGACCCTTACTGTTGCCACCCATAATTAAGATAAAGTTTTTTTCACTAAAAGCTGAGACTGCCTTTAGCAAAGCTGTTGGCGTTGTTGAGGTTGAATCATTGACAAATGTTAAGTTGCCAACCTTCTTAACAACCTCCAACCTAAAAGCGATTGGTTTAAAATTCACTAAAAACTTAACTACTTCATCAGCCTGATACTTAAAAACATCAACTAGAAGTCTGAAAACACCAGCTGAGTTAGTCTGATTATGCTTGCCTAATAAATAAGCAGGCTTGTACGGAAAATCTTGGCCGCTATACAGCAATACATTTGAGTTAAGTTTATACTTGGATAAATAAGGCTGAATTTGTCTGTTGGCTATCAAATAATCTGAGCTTGATTGATAGGAAAAAACAGCAGATTTGTCGTAAAAATAATCCTGCATAGTTGCGTAATAATTTAGATGATCTGGATAAAAAGAAGTAAAGACTGCGTACTTGGGGCTTTTTTTAATATTGTGCAATCCAGACAGCATCCATGAGGAAAGTTCCATCACAACCCAATCGCCGGGTTTAAGTTTAAACAAAGTCTGAAGAGTCTGAGAGTTAGGCACATTACCCAGCAAATAGCTGGGCAGTTTGTTTTTCAGAAAAGAATAAATCATTGATGAGACTGTACTTTTGCCTCTGGTGCCAGTAACACCTATAATATTTTTGGTTTTGGCTAAAAGAAAAAATAGATCAACTGAACTTAATACCCAAGCGTTATTTGATTTAGCAGCTTTAAGATACTTATTATCCCATGGCACAACAGGATTCTTTATAACAAGATCAGCTTTAATAAAGTCTTGTAGTCTATGCCTGCCTAAAACATAGCTAATATTGTCATATGGCTTAAGTTGTTTTAGAGAATCAGCCAGCTGTTCCTCTGTTTTAAGATCAGTTACCAGCACCTTTGCCTGCAACCGGGCAAAAAATTGGGCAGAATCAACTCCTCCGCCTTGTAGTCCAAGACCCATTACAACAACTCTGCGGCCTTTAATAAAAGTGCTAAACTCATCCAGATCCTTGAACTGATACATTAGTTCAAAAAGGCAATTGCTAAACCAAAAATAGCAAAGAGTATAGACAGCAGCCACAATCTCATAGTCACCTTAGGCTCTGGCCAGCCTATATACTGAAGATAAAGATGAAATGGAGCAACAGGAAAAAGCTTTCTTTTTCTAAATTTTTTAGAAAGCAGCTGCAGTAAAGAAGTTAAGATCTCAAGCGTCATTACGCCGCTGATAATAGACATTGAAAATGGTTTGCCTAAAATTAGCCCAATTACAGCAAAAGTAGCGCCAAATGATAAAGCGCCGCTGTCGCCTAAAAAAATTCTGGCAGGATAAATGTTAAAGTATAAAAAGGCCAGTAGCCCGCCCATTAATATAGCAATAAACAATAAGGTTGGTATATCAAAGATTGAGGCTGAGATTACCCAAAACGCTGCCAATGAAATAATTAAAACACCTGAAGACAAACCATCAATGCCATCGGTTATATTTAATGCATTGGCAAAGGCTGTTATTACAAAAACAGCAAAAGGTATAAAAAAATATCCAAGATGCCAAGTCCCAATAAAAGGTATATGAATAAAATCAATCTTTAGGTAATAAAAAATAGACAAACTAACTATGGTTGAACACAACAACTCCAATAATAATTTATGCCTTAATCTTAAGCCAAAAAACTTTTTTTTCTGCCAGTAAAAGATTTTATTTAAGTCATCGTACAGCCCAATCAGAAAAAACAATAAAAATGATGATAAAATTATCATCATCTCAGCAAACATATTTGGGTAATTTGAAAAAACTTTATCAGGAGGAAGTTTAAGCAAAAAAATTAAGACAAAGATTAAGTAAAGTATTGAAGTCAGCATAATAACCAGTATACCTCCTCCAACAGGGGTTCCTTTTTTAGCCCTATTAAACTTGTCAAAAATAGGAGTTGGTTTATCAAATGGATCTTTAGTAACCTGATCGAGTCTTCTAAACTTTAGATCATACAAAAAATCAATAAATGGAAAAAACAAAATAAAATGAATAAAAAAAGACATTAAAACAATGGCCAAATATAATGAAGTCATAGCCAGCTTATAATTAAATTATAAATCTTAGGCAAAAAGATAATTCCAGCTGATATAAGAGAACAAATTGAAAAAACCAACATTGCTCCTGCAGAGACATCTTTGGCTAATTTTATCTCCTGACGCCAGTCTGTTGTAATAGCATCATTGGTTTTTTCTATAGCTGTATTAATCATCTCAATTACCAAGCCTAAAGTAATAAAGGTTGCAATAATCAAAAACTCAAAAACAGATATGTTTAAGATAAAACCTAAAGCAACTGCTGTTAAGGCAAGCAAAAAATGAAGCCTAAAGTTGTTCTGCGTTTTTAGGGCCCAGACTAAACCAAACCAAGCATTGGTAAATGATTTTGCTGATTTCTTAAGGCTGATCATAGCTTATTATAAAACTGTTGATTTTATAATTTTTAAAATTATCTTGGCTGTTTTAGTGTAACTATGTCTTAATAAAGATCTTGAAACTGTGTCTGCCTCGCTTTGCCTAATTATTCTTTTAGACAACAGATTTGCTCTAATAACTCTTTTATCTGTGCCAAGATCATCTGTTACCACTTGACTATTGTAATGTTGATAATGTTCTATTATCTCTTTTTTTATAGGTTCTTTATTGATTATAATATAATCAACTGACCTTTGTAAATACTTTTCAATTGTTGTCACATAATCCTTAGCAGTAAAGTTATGCGTTTCTCCCGGTTTGGTGAACAAATTAACAAAAAAAACAATCTTTGCTTTGGAGTTTTTAATTGCCTGAACTATCTCTGGAACCAGCAAAACAGGAACAATGCTTGTATAAATATCACCCGGACCTAAAATCACAAACTCAGCAGACTCCAAACAAGCAACAGCTGATTTATTTACAGAGACTTTTCTATCAAGCTGAATCTTTAAAATCTTATCATTAATGTTTCTGTAATTGTCAATCTCAGCTTCTTTGTTGATGACCTTACCGCTTTTGTAATAGGCTAGCAGATGAGCCTGATCAAAAGTAACAGGCATAACCCGGCCTTGACACTGAAGCAGAACATGGCAATAGTCAAGCGCCTCTTTGTACGAGGCAGTTATTTTCTCTAAAGCAGATAAAAACAAATTGCCAAAGTTATGACCTTTTAAGTCTCCGCTGTCAAATCTGTATAAGAAAAGTTTTCTCCAGATTAAATCAGATCTGGACAAAGCAACCAGACACTGTCTAAGATCTCCGGGAGGCAAAACTCCCAACTGGTCTCTTAACCTGCCTGTTGATCCGCCTGAGTCAAACATAGTCACAACAGCAGAGATATCAAGCTGACGGCTGTACTTTTTAAGGCCTGATAAAATTACGAAAGTTCCTGTTCCACCGCCCAAAACAACTAATTTAACTTTTTTGTTTATTCTCATTTCTTAATAATGTCAGCTCCTAACTCCCTAAGTTGAGCATCAAAGTTATGGTAACCTCTCTCAACTATATCAGCTCCATCAATAATCGACTGGCCTTCAGCAGCTAAAGAAGCAATTACAAGACAGGCTCCTGCTCTAAGGTCATTAACCTTTACTACACCATTGTGCAGTTTAACAGGACCATTAATCAGTATTGTCTGGTAGTAGTCTTTTTTATTAGGATCAAGATTAAACTGGAACTTGTCATACTCAGACTCAGGTGTTTTAACAAACTCTATCTTTGCTCCTAACTTTCTTAGTTCTGCAACATAGCCAAATCTGTCTTCAAAAACATACTCAGATAGTTTTGATTGACCATTTGCCTGTGTCATCAATACAGACCACATTGCCTGCCAGTCTGTTTTAAAGCCAGGGTAGGGAGCTGTCTGAATATCAACAGGCTGCAGTTTTTCAGATTTGTAAAACTCTGCTGTTTGGCTGTCAATTATTTTAAACTCAGCCTTAGCTTTGGCAATATTATCTAAAAAAACCTGATAATCTGAAATCTCAGCTCCTGCAACTCTAATTCTTTTTCCTGTAATCAAACCCAAAACAGCATAGGATACTGCTTCATTGTGATCTCCCTTAATAAAAATATCAGAGTTTAACTTTAAACCTTTACTTTTATTTGCTGGATTAGTTTCAATTGTGCTTGGATTATTTTCTGACCTCTTAATGTCTACTCCTGCCTGCTGTAGCGCGGCAATCAGCTCATCGACCTCGGGCTCTAAAGCAGAGTTTTCTATCACAACTTTATCATCAGAGAAAGCAGACAACATTATTAAGGTCTCAGTTCCTGTATGAGACGGTTTATTAAACCTAAACCTGCCGGCAATTGGACCTGTTTTTTTCAAATAGTAATAACCAGTTTCTGAGTTATACTCAACATGAACTCCTAAGGCTTTAACTCCGTTTATTATTCTATCAATCGGCCTTGCTCCGATTCTACAGCCTCCGGGATTAGGAACATAACACTCTCCAAATCTGTACAGCAAAGGAGCTAAAAACATAAATGAAACCCTTACCTTTGAACCATGAAGCAAATCTACAGTGTTTGAACTTAATGAACTTGAGTTAATCTTAAGCGTATTATCATCAATCCATTCAAAACTGCCGCCTAACTTGTCAATAATATGAAGTACTTCAAACACATCTCTAATCTGGGGAATGTTTTTTAGCACAACATCTGAATCAAATAACAATGAAGCTATTAACAGCTTAAGACTGGAGTTTTTTCCTCCTGCAACCTTAACTTCTCCTTCAAGCAGTCTTCCTCCGTTTACAATATAAACATTTTCATCTAAGTTTTTCATAATTAATCTAACTTAACTTCTAACTTAAGATCAACACCAAACTTGTGCTTAACCTTATGTTTAATTATCTCAATTATTTTTTCTAGATCTTGGTAACTGCCTTTTCCTCTATTAATAATAAAATTAGCATGCTTATCTGAAACAACAAAATCTCCTATGGAAAAACCTTTAAGTCCGCACTGATCAATAAGATAACCAGCTGAGGTTGTAGGCAGATTTAGTTTTTCTTTTAATTCCTCAGAGATATTTTGAAAAAAACAGCCAGCAGTAAAAACGCCAAACGGCTGGGTCTGTTTTCTATACTCCAAGGCAGATTTAGCTCGTTGGGCAACCAGATCTTTTTTTGATTTTTTAAGTTTTAGCACAACACTAACTAAAAATTCTTTTGTAGTCTGAAGAAAACTATAGTCATAACTGAAGTTAAAGTAATCAGCTGAGACAGTTTTAAAGTTACCATCAAGGTCTAAGATTTCGGCAGACTCAACAACATCTCCTACATAGGCTAAAGGTTTTGTCCACTTGGAGTTCATTACTACAGCTCCACCGACAGTTCCAGGCAGACCTAAATGATACTCAATACCAGATAAACCTAACTGAAGAGTCTCATTAACTAAAGCATTCATATTATAACCTGAAGAAACCTTAATATATACATAGGTTTTATCCTCTGAAACTACCTTTTTGTCTCTGTATTGATTGAGCAGATAAAAAGGATGCTCTGCTTTTATCACTACCATATTTGAGCCGCCTCCGATAATTCCGGGGATCAATTTTTCAGTTTTTATAAACTCAGCTAATTTTTTCCAATCCTGTATTGTCTTGATTTTTACAATACAGTTTACGATCTTGCTCACCTTGCTGGTTAAATAAGGAGCAACATCAACATTTGAAAGTATCTGGTCTTTGGAAAAGTACTTTTTTAATATTTCTGTTAGTTTCATAATCTTTTTAACTCTGGAAGCAGTTTATAAACCTCACCAGCTCCTATAGTAACTATTATATCAGTTTTATTGGCTAAAGACTTTACTCTGTTTAAAGCCTGATAAAAATCTTTGGCATAAAAAAATCTCTCTTGATCGTTAAGCTGTTTAATTAACTCTTCTGAAGAGATAAGACCTGTATCTGTTTCTCTGGCTGAAGCAAAGATAGGCAGCAACACCAAATAATCCAACTGCCTAAAAACTTTTAAAAACTCTTTTTTTAGGCTAAAGGTTCTGGTAAAGGTATGGGGCTGAAATACATAAACAATTTTTTTCACAGCTCCAAAACATTGTTTTAAAGCATTATTTACAGCCAGTATCTCTGTAGGATGATGCCCATAATCATCAAAGATTAGTCTGGAATCTGAGGTTTTGCCATAGTACTGAAGCCTTCTAGCAAGTCCTGAAAAACTCTCAAGGCTTTTTTTTATTTGATCATAGGAAAAACCAAGATCAAATAGTAAAGCAATTACCAAAGCTGAGTTGTAGACATTCTTTTCACCATAGAGTTTTAGATTAAAACTAAACTCATTAGAGGCAGTTAAAATCTTAAAGCAGGAGCCAGCCTCAGAGTAGGAAATATCTGCAACCCTATAATCTGCATCTGAGTTATCTGAAATTAAACTTAAGTGTTTATGTTTAGACTTAATCTGCTGATAAAGCTGTAAAACTCCTGAATCTGTCAGATTTAAATAAACTCTTGAATCAGGAAAGTTAAGAATATATCTTTTAAAGGTATGCAAAACTTCATCAAAGTTTTTATAGATATCAGGATGATCATAATCTAAGGCTGGAAGCAGAAGATAATCGTATTTATACAGCTCTAACTTTATGCGCAGATCAACAGGCGGAGACACAGCATACTCATCTGCCTCTAAAACAAAAAACTTATTTCCCAAATAAGCTCCAGCAGGCAGGCCAGAAAACTCTGTGGTGCCAACATAATAGCCTATATCTTTAGCTAATTTAGTCAGGCAATAAGCTGTTAATGCTGTTGTAGTTGTTTTTCCATGAGTCCCAGCAATAAGAACAGACTGCTTAAATTGGTCCTGAAGCTGTCTTATAAACTCAGACTGATGCATTACAGCAATGCCTTTGGCTTTAGAATAAACAACGAGCAGATTGTTTACTCCCTGATGAGCTCCTGTATAAACTACTAAATCCGGAGCAAATCTGTCAATATTTTTCTCAGACAGTTCTGTGTCGTACTTAATTTTTCTTTTTTTTAAGTACTCATCAGTTGGAAACTTTTCAGGCAGATCATAGCCTGATACATAATATCCCAAATCTTGGGCTAACAGGCAAAGGTTTACCATACCCCAGCCTTTGATGCCAACAAAGTAAATCCTCATAACTTAAGAATTAAACTAATATTTTGCTTATCTAAAGTTTTGTCCCTTCTATAAGAGGCAAACCTAGTATCACAAGCAGTGCAAAACAATCTGGAATCAATCTGATCAAGTGATAAACCTGCCTGTTGACACTGCAACAGATTAAGCCGCAACAAGTTTAATCCAGTAGTAGAATTATCTAACTTAACAAAAATAGACTCCTGCCACTGCTTATAAACCAGTCTAAACAAACTCTGCCTGTTTTTATCAATAGAGTAACAGCAGGCTCCAATGTGCGGACCAATAGCCACTCTGATATCTGTTAATCTTTCTTTCACCAGCTGCAGTTTTAATATAACTTTTTCAGCTAAATTCGCAAAACTGCCAATCCAACCTTGATGAGAAATTGCTATAAACTTTAAACCAGCATAAACAACAGGTAAACAATCAGCTGTTTTAGCTACTAAAATTGTATTTTTAAGATTTGTAATTACTGCATCTGTTGAGTCTAACACTGTAAAGTCAGAATTTAGCAAAAGGTCTTTTGTTACAACAGCAGTATTTGTGGTATGTCTTTGGTCCATAAAAACAACTTTAAACAAATCTTTGGGTTTATCTACAGTTCTGGAAACAAAATCTTTGATCTTTTCTGCTGTTTTTTTTAGGGATTTATTAGTAAAAGAAACTGTTTTTACAGTCAAAAAAGCAGTAAAAACATTATCTGGGAACAAATCAGAAACAAAGTAAGACTGGTTATCAACCATACTTGGCTTGCAAAAATCTTAACAAGGTCTTTTTTTCATCCCAAGGCCATTCTTTGCCAAACCTAGCCAGGCTTTTTTCATGACTTTTGCCCGTAGCTAAAATAACATCACCAGGCTGGGAAAGTTCAACAGCAAGTTTTATAGCTTGTTCCCGATCAGCAATCTTATAATAAATCCCTGCTTTATTTTCTATTTTTTTTATGTCTGCCAACTTAAAGCCATTCTTTACAATACCCTGCTCTATCTCAGCAAATATCTGATTAATATCTTCGTTTCTAAAATCTTCCTCTGTTAAAATTACAATATCTGCGTTTTTACTTGAGTAATAACCCATATGAGGTCTTTTGGCAAAGTCCCGCTGACCTGCGCAACCAAAAATATGAATCAGTCTTGAGTTTTTAGCATAATTATTTTTTATATAAGGCAAAACTGTTTTAAAAGCGTTTTGAGTATGAGCAAAATCAATAATGGCAGTAACCTGTTTGTTCCAGACAACCTCAAGCCTGCCGGCAGGTCTGCTAAAGGTTTTCATAGCTTCTGCAATCTGATCATCTGATAATCCTAAATGTTTCAGAATGCTATAACCTAGACTAAAATCTTCTTTTAAAAACTCAGGAAGATTATTCAGTCCGTATCTCTTAAAATCAAATTTGTAATCTGCTTTTGTTTCATCTTTATACCCATAAGTAAAAAACTTTTTGTTGTGACGAAACAAAAAAGACTTTATATAGCTGTAATTGCTGTCATCCCTATTAATAAAACAGTGCTGACTGGCTAAAAGAAGTTTAAGCTTTGTGTCTCTGTATTTTTTAAATGTAGAAAAATAATCGCTTTCTTTATCCTTTGACATAATGTGTTCAGCAGTAATATTAGTTATGCCTGAAGATTGAAAATCTATTCCAATAATTCGGTTTTGATCTATAGCATGGGCAGTAACCTCTAGTACTGCATACTCTATTTTCTCTGAAACTGCTTTTGCCAAAAAAAACTGCAGCTGCTTATTTGATGGAGTTGTTGTATGCAGTCCAGTATCATACTCCAAATCTCCGATTTTGGCATAAACCGATGATACAATCATTGCCTTTTTGCCTGATTTGACTAAAGCATCATAAATAAAATGAGTTGTAGTTGTTTTGCCGTCTGTACCAGTAATGCCAATTAGCTTAAGCTTTTTAGACGGATAACCATAATACCAGCAAGCTAATAGGCCAATAACCAAGTGATAAAAATTTTTTGCCTTTCTTTTCAAAACTCTTAACATAATCAGTAGGAACTTGCAATATTATAGTAAAGAATCAGATCTTTAACAATTTCAAAAAACAAAGGCGCAGCTGTTTCTGACCCCCAAATAGAAGCAGAGGGTTCTTTAAGCATAGTCATAATTATAAACTTTGGCTGGTCAGCAGGAAAAAAACCAATAAATGAGGCTAAGGTTTTGTCAGGGTCATACTTGCCCTCAACAGCAATCTGGGCTGTGCCTGTTTTACCTCCAATCAAGTAGCCAGCCGGAACATCCCACTTAACCTCGCCGCTTCTTACAACTTCAACCAATAATTTTCTAATCTGCTCAGAAGTCTTACTGGAAATAACCCGTCTTTTTTGCTCTGGGGTAATTATCTTAACTTTATTACCCTGAACAATCTTGTCAACAACATATGGTTTTAGCAAAACACCATCATTAATAATTGCATCAAATGCAGAAAGCATTTGAATCGGAGTTACTGCAATACCCTGACCAAAACTGGCAACAGCATAATCTATAGGATACCAACTCTGTTGAGGCTTAATTACAGAGTTAACCTCACCCTGCAGATCAATGCCTGTTTTTTCAAAAAAACCAAAGTCTTTTAAGTAGTTAAAAAACACATCATCGCTCAGTTTTTCCTGAATTCTAATCATTCCAACATTTGATGATCTTTGCAAGACTTTGGTAACAGTAATCCTGCCTTCGTACTTGTTATCCCAGGTTTTGATAAAATACTGGCCAAACTGAACCGGACCTGACTCATTAACTACTGTTGTTGGAGTTATTTTTTGTTCTTGTAAAGCCATTGCAACAACAAGAGGCTTAAAAATTGAGCCAGGTTCATACACATTAGAGATAACAGGATTAACAAAGGCAGATGGAGAAGCTGTAGCGTAAAGATTAGGATCAAAGTCAGGCAGACAGCTTAAGGCTTTAATCTTTAAAGTAGCTACCTCTGCTACTATAGAACAGCCAAGTTTAGCTCCATAACGCTCTACTGCTGAGGCTGTTCTTTTTTTTACAATACTCTGAATACCTTTATCAACCGTAAGATAAAGATCTGCTCCATTAATAGGATTGATAACTTCCTGCAGTCCAAAGATAAATGGCAGACCTCCTCCACCCTTCTCACTCTTAAAGACACCGCTTAATCCTGTAAGAATCTCGTCATAATAACCTTCAATACCAAAATAACCAACACTTTCTCCTTTTTCGTTTTTGCCGACAAATCCTGTGAGATGCGCGCTATCTGACGCTTCAGGGTAATACCTGCTAAAACTTTCCTCAAAATATAGTGGTTTAGTGTCTAATTTTTCTTCAAGGACAAATTTATCTGCTAAAGTTAAATTGTTTTTAATAGGAACCCAAACCGAGTAATTTTTAATTCTGGCAGATATGGTGGACTGATCTATATTTAGTAAAGCAGACAACTCTGCGCTGTACTTTTCCCAGTCATTAGTCTTGCTTTTATCAAAGTATAAAGTATAGATTCTTTCGTTTATAGCCAAAGGACTGGAGTCTGCTGTATAAATTTTGCCCCGCTCTGCTGATAGTTTTTTGTTTGAGACATTGGCATAATTTAAGGTCTTGCTCATTACCTGAAAATGAAACAACCTAAACAAAGCCAAAAACAACCAAACAACAAATAAATAAAAAACTATCTTTACTCGTGTTTGCATAGTAATTATAAATATACAGTTTTATTTTCTTCTTTTAAACATTTTTTCAAGTTGTTTTTTTTCAAAGATTACAGCTGTGGGTCTGCCATGCGGACAAGTGAACCTAAAAAAAGCCTCATCGTTTAATTGTTCAATCAGAACCTGAACCTCAGACTCTGTCAGTTTATCTCCAGCCTTGACTGCAGATCTGCAAGCCATTGTAGCAATGATTCTTTCTAACCTGTCTGAATGAGCATAGTTTTCTGTTTGCAAAGACGAGACAATTTCCAAAAATATCTGCTGAATATCTTTTGATTTAATAATCTCTGGCACAGAGTTAATCTTTACTTTATCAAAACCAAACTCCTGAATACTAAAACCTAATTTTTTTAGCTCTTGTTTATGCTCCAAACAAACTGACTGCAGACTATGGGGTAGTTTAACTAAGACAGGAATTAAGAGTTCAGCTGAGTTTAATTCCTGTTTTTTATTGAACTCTTGTTTTAACTGTTCATAGATCCGTCGTTCATCTGCGGCATGCTGGTCAATAATAATTAAGTTGCTTTCCTTTTGGACAAGTATAAATAAATTAAAGATCTGTAAATACTTTGTTTTTTTGTCAGTATCATTAGCAAAAGAAATCAGTTTCTCATTAACAGTCAAATTATCAAAAGACTGACTTATCAATGGTTTATACTCATAAGACTTATTAATGCCAGAACTTAACCTAGTTTTTACTGGTGTTGTTTGCGGCAGACGATCAATCTTTGACACAAGCAATGGTTTAAACTGTTGCCTATAAATCAGGTCTTTTTTCAAAAGACTGCTTGATATTGTTTTCTGAATAAAACTAAAAACCTTATTGTTATCTAGAAACTTTATCTCTTCTTTCCTTGGATGAATATTAACATCATACTCACTATAGGGCAGGTTCAAATAAATCAGATAGCTATACTTGGCAGACTCAGGATACAAAGTTCTTAAAGAACTTCTTAAAGCTGAGTACAACAAAGATGAGTTGACCGGCCTGTTGTTAACAAAGCAGTAGTTAAAGAAAGCATATGCGGTTAATTTATCTGGTTTAACAACAAAAATTTTTCCGTCCCAATCTCCAAGTTTATTATTAAACTCAACAAAGTCATTTTTAAGATCAAGTTTTAAAGCCTCTGAAATGCGACTAGTTAAATCTTTAGCTTTAAGGTTAAAGACTGTTTTTCCATTATGACTAAGCTTAAAACTAATACGCGGAAAGGTCAGGCAGTAATTTAAAACTCTTGAGGCGATATGCTTAAACTCTGTAACATCTGATTTTAAAAACTTTTTTCTTGCAGGCAAATTAAAAAACAGATTCTCAACAGAGATTATTGTTCCTTCTGGCATACCCAAAGGTTCTTTTTTTATTAGTTTTGATTCAAGAAACTCAGCTGAAGCTCCTATATCTGCAGTTTTAGGCCGCGAACTTATAATAAGTTTGCTAACGCTGGCAATACTGAATAAAGCCTCGCCTCTAAAACCTAAACTTGAGATATTTTCAAGATCTGCTTCTGTGGTAATCTTGCTTGTTGCGTGCTTTAACACAGCTTTCTCCAAATCATCCGGTTCAATACCCTCGCCATTGTCTATAACTGTGATTCTTTTTTTGCCTGCTTGTTCAATCACGATCTCAATCTCATCGGCTTTGGCATCTATTGCATTCTCAACCAACTCCTTGACAACAGAGTCAGGCCTTTCTATGACCTCTCCAGCAGCAATTTTGTCAGCAACTCTTTTAGGTAAAAGATGTATTCTTCCCATCTGTGCTATTCTATAATATTTAACATTAATTTATGCGCTTGGTTTTTTAGCTTCATTTACTAGTTTATATAAAATTTCAAGAGCTTGTTTAGGTGAGATATTATCAGGATCTAATGATTTTAGTTTTTCTATCAGCTTATTTGCTGAATTTGAAAATAACCCCGGCTGATTAATAATAATTTTTTTGACAGATACAGACTTAGTTTTAGCTTCCAAGATTTTCAAGGTGCTTTTGGCAGAGTTGATAACCTCAACCGGCATCTTTGCCATCTCAGCGGCATAAATTCCAAAACTGTGCGAGCTTGCGCCTCTGATAACTTTATATAAAAATATTGGTTTTCCTGACTGGAGTTTTATAGCCATCTGATAATTTTTTATATTTGGAAATCTTTCTTCCAGACTCTGAAGTTCATGGTAATGCGTGGCAAACAAAGTAAAGGCTTTTTTTCCTGGAGTCTCTGCCAGATACTCAGCTATTGCCCAAGCTATGCTGATGCCATCATAGGTGCTTGTGCCTCTGCCAATTTCATCTAAGACAACAAAACTATTATCTGTAATAGAGTTAAGAATCTTTGATGTCTCAATCATCTCAAGCATAAAGGTAGAGATGCCTTCACTGATTATATCTCCTGCTCCACTGCGAACACAGATACGATCAAAAACAGGCAGAATAGCCTGCTTGGCTGGAACAAAAGAGCCAATCTGGGCTAAATAAGCTATTAAAGCAGACTGTCTGATAAAAACAGATTTGCCTGCCATATTAGGACCTGTTAAGATTAAGATCTGGCTGTTTTTTTTATTCATTACTGTGTCATTTGGTGAAAACACAGTCTCTTGTTGAGTTTTTTCAACAATAGGGTGTCTGCCTTCAATAATCTTTATCTGGTTAGAACTGGAAAACTGAGGCTTTACATAGTTGTTTTCATAAGCAATCTCAGCCAGATTGTGCAGACAGTCTATCTCAGAAGCAAACTCTGCCAGCAGTTTCAAATCTTTAATACTTTGCATAATCTCCTGTCTTAGTTCTTCAATTATCTTAAGTTCTAAGGCAATGATCTTTTGTTCAGCTGTTAAGATCTGCTCTTCAAGCTCTTTTAATTCCTGATTAATATATCTTTCTGAATTAACTAATGTTTGTTTTCGTATATAAGTCTCAGGAACTTTATCTTGATAACTTTTACTAACCTCAATATAAAAACCAAAAACTTTATTGTAGCCAATCTTTAAGGTAGGAATCTGTGTCTTTTTTCTTTCATCAACCTCCATCTTGGCTATTATCTGCTGAGTATTCTCAAGCAGATCCTTTAACCTATCAAGTTCTTCTGATACTCCACGATTAATTTGATTAGTGTCTGATCTGTCTGAAGCGTCCTCAATTATAGTTTTATCAATTAGATCAGCTAAATTGCTTAACTTATCATTAACCTGAGATCTTAATTGGTTAAATAGTTTATTGTTTGAACCAAGCAGATTTTTTAACTCAAGACTATTATAAATTGAGTGTTTTAAATTAATAAGATCATCAAGTCTGAACTTGTTGTTAATAATTCTTGTCAAGATTCTTTCTATATCAAAGATCTGATCTAATCTGTTGGCTGATGACTCTGCCAGTTTTTGGTCATTAAAAAACTCAGCCACAGCTGAGAGCCTTGCTTCTATAAGACTCTTGTCGGCTAAGGGTTTCAAAAACCACTTTTGCAAAAGTCTTTTACCTCCAGCTGTTCTACAGTTATTAAATAAGTTAAACAATGAAGTTGTTTTCGACTGATATTTATAATGGTCAAAAACATCAAGATTAAAAAGAGTTGAAAAATCTACAGACAAATACTGAGTATCTGTCTCTTTTTTTATTGTAGTAATCTGATTAACTGCGTTTTTTTCAGCATAAATTAAATAATCCAACAACCCAGCACAGACTGCAGAGCTTAATGAATCAGACTCCAACTCAAACACCTTAAGACTTGCTATTTTAAAATGCTGTTTTAAAAAATTCTCAGCTGTATTTAATGCAGAGTACTCAGGCTGATAAAAATGCGTATGAACCTCCTTGGTTTTCTTTAAGATAGAGTCAATCTCTAAAGCAATCTTATCTTTTCCGAAAAAAATCACCTCAGAAACAGGCAGAGTTTTTACCAGCTCCACTGCCTGATCTACAATATTATCAGCAAAGATCTCATTAAAAACAAACTCCCCTGTTGAAACATCAGCATAACAGTAAGCTAATTTTTTGCTGTTATAACAAAAGCTTATAATATAAGACAGCTGCTCATCTGACTCGGACAAATAAGCATTGATATTACCCGGAGTTAAGATCTTAACCACATCCCTTTCAACCAAATTTCTGCCATCAGCCTCAGTTAATTCTTCGCAAACAACAATTCGATACTGATGATCAATTAGTTTTTTAAGATAGTTCTCAACAGAGTGATAGGGTATCCCGGCCATAGGAATTTTTTGATCAGCTCTTCTTGATCTTGAGGTTAAGGTAATACCCAAAATTTTTGAGACAACTTTAGCATCATCATAAAAAAACTCATAAAAATCGCCTAATCTAAACATCACTAAATGATCAGGGTACTTTTTTTTAATCTTTAAGTACTGACGCATCATAGGAGTAGTTGCAGCTGGCTTGCTCATACTCCACAATTATAACTAAATCCAGTTGAATATGTTTTAAAAACAACTTACTTTAGCTTTTTGAGGACTATAATTAGATATTATATGAGGCACAACAAAGTTGTTGTTGTTTTGCCAGCTTACAATGCTGAAAAAACACTAAAAAAAACTGTATCTGAAATTCCAAAAGATTATGTAGACGAGATTATTTTAGTTGATGACGCAAGCCAGGATAATACCTATAAAATTGCCCAGCAACTTAATCTTACTACCTACCAACACAATAAGAACAAAGGTTACGGAGCTAACCAAAAAACCTGCTATAGACTAGCTTTAGCACATAAGGCAGATATTATTATAATGCTGCATCCAGATTATCAGTATGATCCTAAAATTATAAAATACTTTGTTCAGATAATGAATGATGGTTACTTTGATATTATGCTGGCAACAAGAATCAGATCACGGCAGGAGGCTCTAAACTCAGGTATGCCTCTGTATAAGTATATCTTTAACCGCATCTTAACTTTTTGTCAGAACTTATTAAGCGGACAAAACCTAAGCGAGTGGCACACTGGCTACAGAGCATTTAAACGACAGGTTTTGGAAAGTATTCCTTTTGAAAATAACTCAGATGATTTTGTTTTTGATACTCAGATTTTATTTCAGGCAATTGAGCGTGGATTCAAAATAGGAGAGATCTCAATCCCAGCAAGGTACCTAAAAGATTCTTCAAGCATTAGCTTCAAACGCTCAATTATTTACGGTCTACTATGCCTAAAAACTGCTTTTGAATTTTTTATAAAATCAATATTAAAAAAACTAGGTTATGAAAAAAAATAATAATTTAATTGCTTTGGTTTACTTTTTAATGTTTGGATTTTTAATTTATTTTCCTGCTTTATTTTTTGATTTTACTTTTTTCGATGATCAGGAGCTAATACTGAACAACCTTAACTTTTTAACCAAACCGCAAAACATAATTAAAGCATTTCAGACAGATGTGTTTTTTTCAGTCTCAAATCCCTCATACTATCGGCCTTTACTTACAATTAGTTTTATGCTCGATGCTCTGCTGGCAAAAGACTCTCCTTTTATGTACCACTTCAGCAACTTAATTTTTCACATTTTAGCTGTTTTTTTAATCTATAATTTGCTAAGAAAGCTGAAGTTGTCAGAGCCATTCAGCCTTAAACTCAGCCTGCTGTTTCTTGCGCACCCAATTGTCACACCTGCAGTAGCTTGGATTCCCGGCAGAAATGATTCTTTGCTTGCTGTTTTTACACTTTCTGCTTTACTTTTTTACCTTAAGTATCTTAAAGACAGTTATGCAAAAAATTTTCTGCTGTATTTATTGTTTTTAACTTTGGCATTATTTACCAAAGAAACTGCAGTAATGATTGTGGTTGTTTGTTTATACTTTGTAATTATCAACAAACCAACACCTGCAGACTTAGTAAAACTAATTCTAAGTTTCAGCGCAGTCTTAGCTGGTTACATAATAATTCGGCAACAAGTACTTAATAATGTGATTTACTTAACTTTAAAGGAATTACTAAACTCAGTGTTAACCAACTTTTCTGCTCTGTTTTATTATTTTGAAAAATTTTTTCTTCCGATTAACTTAACGGTCTTTCCAACAAGAGAAAACTTTAACCACAGTTTAGCTCTTGCTGGTTTTTTTGCCTTTCTTGCAGTCACAGTTATAACAAAACAGAAAAACTCAAAACTATATTTTTTAGGACTTATCTGGTTCTTTAGTTTTAATGCCTTAAATCTGATTAAACTGCCACAAACTACAGCAGAGGTTCTCACCCACAGGAGCTATACAGCAACTATAGGTTTGTTAATAATGTTATCCAGCCTAAACTCAGTTAAAAGATTAGCAGAAAATAAAGGTATTTTTACTGGTTTTATTGCTATTTTTGCAGTTACTGCTTTTTTTTATCAGTTCAGTTTTTCAGACAGACTAACATTTTGGTCAAAAGCAGTTAAAGCTGCTCCAAACTCAGCATTTGTTCATAAAAATTATGGAGTAATGCTTTATTTTAAGCAAGATTATGCTAATGCCATAAAACATTACAATCAAGCCTTAAAGCTTAACCCAAAAGAAGAGATGGTTCATAACAATATCGGTGTAATTTATTTGGAGGAGAAAAAATACCAAAAGGCTAAACTAGAGTTTGAGAAAGAACTTCAGAATAATCCAAACTATGACAAAGCCTTGTTTAATTTAGGACTGGCTTATTATTATTTAAAAGAGTACAATAAAGCCGAAGGATACTGGCTAAAAACACTTCAGATAAATCCTAGACACCAACAAGCATATTTGAAACTATCTGAGTACTACAACAAAATTAATGAAACAGAGAAAGCCAATACTTACTTTAACCTTTTGCAGCAGCTAAATAGTCGTTAATACTCAACTTTATCTAAGATAAAGGTTAATTTTTTGATTATGCTCCTCTAAAGTTTTTGAAAAATGGGTCTTGCCTGTTTTATCTGCCAGATAATACCAGTAAGGAGTTGAATCATCAGCCTCTGACACCGCCTTAATAGCATCAAGACCAGGATTGCAGATAGGAGTTGGCGGCAATCCCTTATTTTTGTAAGTATTATAAGGAGAGTCTATTTGAAGATCTTGTCTGGTTAAGTCCTTTTTCCAGTAAGTTTTTTCTGATTCATTATAACCTAAAGCATACTGTACTGTTGCATCGACCTGTAAAGGCCAATCATTCTTTAGACGCTTCAACAGGACACTTGCAACCTCAACCTTATCATTATAAGATTTAGCCTCCCGTTCAACCAGACTTGCCAAAATCAAACCTTGATAAAAACTTAAACCCTGCGCCTCAATCTTTGATTTTATATCAGCAGTCACTTTTTGATCAAAAGTTTTAGTCATTAAATTGACTAATAATGCCTCTGAGCTTAGCTTTGGAACTAAATAAGTATCAGGGAATAAGTAACCTTCTTTTCCCTTAGCCAAACTTAAAAACTCTGTTTTATCAATACCTAAATTTTTGACAAAAATATCAGCAATCTCCTCTGATCTTAAACCTTCAACTACCGTAACCCAAACATCATTAGTGCCTTTAGTCAATGACTTGGCTAAATCAAAGGCTGATGCTGAGGCTGACAAATTAAAGGAACCAGCCTGAATCTTGTCTTCAATTGACAACTGTTTTACTACTAAGATGAAGGCTAAACGGTTTTTTATAAGTTTCTCAGCTTCTAATCGTTTGGCAATGCTTGCCAAAGACTCGCCTCTGTTTATAACAAACCTCTTGGCAGTAGTAGACTGTGGATCTGCTGGAGCTACCAGATAAGAATAAACTCCATAACCGAAAACAGACAAAACTAAGGTAATGATAATTAAAAAAATTAGTTTTTTCATTTTACCTGAAAAACTGGAAATAACCTCAAAGTTTCAATTGCTGCCTCAAGTTTATCTTTATCCTCTGCATAAAATTCCAAAACTGGCTTGCCTTTTGTAACAAACTCGCCTGTATTAACCAACAGCCTAATACCTGCAAACTTATAGTTTGGAGCTCCCAGAATCTTGCTTATAGCAGACAAATTATTGTTATTGAGTTTAATAATTTTTCCCTCTAACTCTGATTTAATCACAGTTTTAATGGAGTTCTTTTTTATCTTGTCAAATAAAGACTCTGAAGTTACAGATGCATCACCGCGCTGAGCCTTAATAATCTCTTTGAACTTCCTTAACGCTTTACCAGAAGTTAAAACATTAAAAACCTCGTTGTAGGCTTTATCCAAACCAATACCTCTAACCAAAGCATACAGCTGGGCTGAAAAATTTAATGCTTTTTTCTCCAGTCTCAGATCTCTTTGTTTATCCTGCTCAAGTATCTGCAGGCAACTAAAACTTTCCAATGCCGGTCCAGATGTTGTGCTTAAATTATCTGTACTGTAGTTAATAACAATTTTGGTCTTAATATTAAATAACTTTGTTAATTTTTTGAACTTGTTGGCAATTGCCTCAGCCTGAGATTTGGATTTTATTTTTAAGGTTTTGCTGTAAGGAATATCCAAGATTAAATGAGTTGCTGAAACTGCCAACTTTTTTGCCAAGATTGAGACAATAACCTTATCCTCTGACTCAATATGAATTGGTTTTTCTACAGAGATTAATTCATCATCAGCAGGAGCGATATTCAATCCTCCGCCCCACACAACACAACCATTAGTTTTTTCAACAATGCTTTTCAGCTCATCAGGCTCAAACTCAACCTTAGCCAACACCTCCATACAATCTGCTGTACCAGCAGGACTGGTGATAGCCCGCGAAGAAGTTTTTGGAATCTTAATACCCAAAGCAGCAATAATAGGAACTAAGATCATAGTGACTCTATTCCCCGGCACACCTCCTGTGGAGTGTTTATCTGCAACAGGAGGCTTAAACTTTATAACTGTACCTATATCAACCATTGCTCTGGTAAAGTCATACAGCTCTGGCACAGACGGAGGCGACTTATAAGTACTAGCAGTAAAATAAGTCATTAAAATCTCATTGACCTTATTATCAGCTATTGCTTTAAGGAGTTTAAAATAATCATTATAACTTAATCTTTTCCCATTAAGTTTTTTTTGAATAATCTCAACTATTTGCAAATCCTCTGATGACATAAGTTTTTATTCAACTGATGTAAAATATTGTATCAGATTTCTTCTATATCTTTCTATACGAGATAAAACTTTAGGAATAATTAAAAACTGTTTTATGTCAACAAGCCAAGCTAAGACAACAAAGACAGAGCCAAAAACAAAACAGGTTAAACCAAGCAAAACTAATAAAGTAATTAAGTTTATTGTTTCAATAAATAGCCCGTCTACCAGCCTCATGAAATTATAAGCAACAACAGAGCTTAAAAATGTAATTGCATAAATCTTGGCAGTTTCAATAATAAAATGCGAATCAACAAACCTGAATTTTCTATTTAGATAAAACCCTAAACACAAAGTATTAAGTGTATTTGTGATTGTAAAAGCCAAAGCCAGATACCAGACCTGTTTGTTTAAAAACACAACAAAGTAATAACTGATCAAAATAGAAACAACTGTAAACAAACTGTTGACAATAAGCGGAATTTTGGTTTTAAATAAAGCAAAAAAAGTTTTATTATAAAGATAAAATAAACTGTGAAAGGGAATTGAGTAAGCAAACATTGAAACAGTATAAGCAGTAGTTACAGTAGCAGACCAATCAAACTTTTCACCTCCAAAAAACACTCTTACAATAGGAGTTCTGGCAAAGATCAAGAAAAAGGATACAGGTACAGTAGTAAAGATAACAAGCAATGTATTGTTTTTTATAATTTCTGCTATTTGTTTTGTTTTACCTTCCTCGCTTAAAGAAGAGATAAATGGGTAAGCTGCCTGCGAGATTGACTGGCCTATTAACGAGACCGGCAGATACTGAAGTCTTTGAGCTAAATAAAAGGCAGTATACGAACCTAAACCCAACAATGTTGACAAAGCAAGCTCAACAGTTGACTCAAGCTGTTTAACAATGAGATTAACAACCCGAGTTGACGAAAGCAGAATAAAATCTTTAAAAGACCTATCTGGTTTAAAGCTAAACACATACTTAAAATCTGTTAACTTAATTATGCCAAGCTGAGAAACAGCATACATAAAAGATCCTAAAACAACGCCAAATATCAATGCAGACAGACCTAAACTTCCAGCGAAAATAAGTGTTATAAGCATAATAGAAAGATTATAAAACAATGGAGCTAAAGCAGTAAGCAAAAACCTTTTTTCAACCTGAGCAAACGCGCTTAGAACAGAACCTATGGTTAAAAAAGGCACCTGAGTTGCCAAGATTATACGGGTATAATAAACAACAATTCTCTGTTGCTCAGGATCAAAACCAGGAGTCATAAGGCCAACCAAAAACTCAGCAAAAACAATGGCTAAAACTACTAAAACCAGCAAAAACAACATAAACAAATTTAAATTTACCGAGATAGATTTATAAAACCTCTCCTGAGACTGTCTGCGATATCTTAAAACTAAAGGAATTAACGAATAACCTAAAACACCTGAGACAACAGAGTCAAAGAGCATATCAGGCAGTCTGAAACTGGCAAAAAACAGATCAAGCTCTTCAACTGTAAAAAAATAGGAAAAAACCCTATACCTAATAAACCCTAAAACTCTGGAAAACCCAAACATTAAAGCAATAATTAATGCTGATGAAAGTATGCTTGTCTGCTGGGTAAAAAACAGGTTTTTAAATTTTCTCCACAGTTTAAACATAATTTGACAACTACCGCAAATTTGGTGTAAAATGGTTACATATGGTTTTCTTTGGTGAATTTCACATCTCTTTAACTACAGGCAACAGAGTTGCTCTACCAAAAAAAATTCGTGAACAACTTGATAACCATACATTTATTCTAACAAAGGGTTTTGACTTTTGTTTATCTGGATATAGAACACAGGACTGGGAAAAAAAAGCAAAAGAACTTATGAACAGTTCTTTGCTTGACAAAACAGATATTAGGAAAAAAAGAATAATGTTTTCTTCTGCTGTTTATCTGGAGTTTGACAACCAAGGCAGATTTATTCTGCCAAAAAACCTGCTTGATTTTGCAGGAATTCAAAAAGAAGTTGTAATCATCGGAGTCGGAGACCACTTTGAGATCTGGGCAAAAGAAAACTGGGAAGTTTATCAAAATCAAGATGACAATGAATAAACACACTCCAGTATTATACAATCAAGTGATTGACGAACTGTCAGACACCAACCTAACCAAGATTATAGACGCAACAGCAGGACAAGGAGGTTATCTTAAAACTCTTTTGGCTGATAAATCAAAAAAAATACTGGCAATTGACATAGACCCACTGCAAATTAAAAGATTAAAGGAAATTTATAAAGAAGAACATAAATCCGGCAGGATAATTTTTCAACAAGGAAACTTTGCCAATCTAGATAAATTTGCCAAAAAGCACAATTTTTATCCAGCATCAGCAGTTATCTTTGACCTGGGTTTGTCTTGGGATCAGATGATCTCTTATCATAAAGGGTTTTCATACAAACAGGAGCAAGATGATCTTGATATGAGATTCAACTCCAGATTTAAATACACTGCAGCGGATTTGCTCAACAACCTAACGGAAGATCA
Source organism: Patescibacteria group bacterium (assembly GCA_026004435.1). Classification (GTDB taxonomy): domain Bacteria; phylum Patescibacteriota; class Microgenomatia; order UBA1406; family GWC2-37-13; genus BPJC01. Next base: position 94,335 of record BPJD01000003.1, read on the forward strand.
ACTGCTTGATGTATTTATGAGTTTTTCTGAAGAACCAAAGTCTTTTGATCTGGTTAAGGAAATAATAAGAGTCAGAGCAAAAAAAACAATAAAAAAAGTAGCAGATCTAAACAAGGTTATTGCTAAAATAAGCAAAAAAGACTCAACTTACAGAAGAATTTATCAAGCATTGAGAATAGCTGTTAATAATGAGTTTGTTAATTTAAAAAAAGGATTGGACTCTGCCTTAAAAATTCTTGATTTAAATGGAAAAATTCTTTGTCTAACCTTTAATCCAACAGAAGACAGAATAGTTAAAAGATTTATTAAAAACAACAACTTAGCCTCAAAGACAATAAAAAATAAATCTGCAGAAGCTAACTTTGAAAAAATTGCAACATTACGAGTTATTGTAAAAACCAATGACAAATAAACTTTATTTTACAGCCTTAATAGTTTTGGCAGTAATGTTTACAGCAAATATATTTCTGTATACTAAACTCTTAAGTTTTTCTAACCAAATTAAAACAATAGAAGAAAAAACAATAAAACTCCAGCTAGAAAATAGTCTCTTTGAAAAAAAGGTTTATAAAAAAAGTTCTTTGAAGGTTATTGAAGAAAAAGCCAAACTTTTAGGATTAGAGGATAAACAAGAACTAGTAATTCTCAGTGATCCAAAAATTGCTCTGTCCAACTAAGTTAATTTGATTGATCAATCTGGCGTTTTAAAACCTTTCTGGGTTTAGATCCTTCAGCCGGACCTACATAACCAGCTTTTTCCAGTTGATCTAAAATTCTTGCGGCTCTGGCATAGCCAATAGACAAGTACCTTTGAAGTAATGAAGCAGATGCTGTTTTTTGACCTATAATAAGGCTTAAGGCTTTGTCAAACAAAACATCTTTTCCTTCAAGACTTATTGAGTTGGATTTTTTTGAGGTTTGAATATACTCTGTTGAGCCCTGAATAATTTCTTTGTCATACTCAGTTTCTAAATTGTGAGACTTTAAAAACTCAATAATCTTTTTAATCTCTGACCCGCTGATATAAGGACCCTGGATACGATTAGGTTTTGACTGATCAGGCGGCAAAAACAGCATATCTCCTTTGCCCAGCAGTTTTTCAGCTCCCGGACCATCTAAGATAACTCTTGAGTCAACCATTGACGAGACATTAAAGGCAATTCTGGTTGGAATGTTGGCTTTCATTAAACCGGTTATTACATCAACCGATGGTCTTTGGGTAGCTAAAACCAAGTGAATTCCAACAGCTCTTGCCATTTGAGCCAATCTTGTAATTAACTCTTCAACATCTTTGGCAGCATACATCATTAAATCAGCCAGCTCGTCTATAATAAATATAATGTATGGTTTTTTTTCTACATTTGGCAGTTCATTATAATCTTGTATGTTTCTGACACCTAAATCAGCAAACTCTTTGTACCTATTATTCATCTCTTTTACTGTCCAACGCAGAGCAGAAACTGTTTGATCAGGCTCAACAATTACATCTGTAAGCAGATGAGGAATACCGTTGTATAAGGTCAGTTCTACTCTTTTGGGATCAACCATAATCATCTTTAACTCATCAGGCCTGGTTCTCATCAAAAAACTGCAGATCCAAGCATTTAACAAGACAGACTTACCTGAACCTGTTGCGCCTGCAATAAGCACATGCGGCATTCTGGAGATTGAGTAAAACTTTAGTTCGCCGCCAACATCAAGTCCTAAAGGCACAGTGGTCGGATCTGTTTCTTTTTGCAAAACAGGGCTGGACAACACATCTCGTAAAGTAACTATTTGAGGACGAATATTTGGCAGTTCAATACCAACCAATGATCTTCCGGGTATTGGAGCCTCAATTCTAACCTGTCCTTTTGGGGCTGCCAAGTTTAAAGCTAGATCATTAGCCAGTGTTGTTATCTTAGACAGTTTTGTGCCTAGAGGAATTTTTAATGCATACTGAGTTACTGCAGGACCATAGTTTATCTCAACAACACTTGCTCTAATACCAAAACTGCTTAAGGTTTCCTCTATAGTCTGGGCATTTTTCTTGACATCTCCTCTTTCTGCTGCTTTTTGCTGGATATCCTCAAGCAATGATAATGGAGGAAACAAGTAAGAAGACTGCAAATCAGCGGCTGGAAAAGGCTTAATTAAATGTTGATCAGGCTTGGTTTCCTGTTTAATCTCTGACTTTGAGGTATTTGCAAAGACCTCAGTACCTGCATTAATCTTAATATCTTTTTCTTTGGATTGTTCTTGTGGCTTTTCTTCTATTGTCTCTTTCTTAATCTCCTCAATCTTTGACAACTCTGTTTTGGTATTAGCTAAAACATTTTTAAATCCAAGATAAAGTTTTTTTACCAGATTAATAAACTTAACAAACCCTAAAACAATGTCTGTAAAAGACAGATCAAAAAATAACACCAAACCAAAAAAAAAGCTCACAAGAAATATACTATAAGCTCCTGCAGATGAAAACGCATAAGCAATATTTTCAAATAAAAATCTGCCGTAGTCTCCTGCCTGATTTAAACCTATAAGAGAAATAAAGATTAAAATAAAACCTGAAGTAATATTCCATTTTACAACTCGAAATTTTTCATTTGATAAAAAATGCGTTGCAATCAACAAGAAAATAAAGGGAACAAAAAATGCAAAACCTGAGAACTTAAAAAACAATAACTGTCTAATGAATAAAGTAAAAAAACCTTGCAATGAGGGACTAAAATAACTGGCCAATGACACTCCTGTTACTATAAAAAGGAGCACAAAAAAAACAAACAGAATATTATTAAATAATTTTTTTGGTAGATCAATCTTTTTTCCGAGCAAACTTATCTTCATAGCTTTTTTTCTTCTTGGCATATACAATACATCTTAACTTATTAGGCTTAAAAAAGCAATAAAACAACTTAAAGATCTAGTTTATCATACTAAAAAATTAGTCAGCAGGTTTAATTTTATTGCCAAAAAAATCAAAATTAAGAATTAATTAAGTTTTTCAATTAATGCAAGATTGATTCTGCCAAGATCATCTATTTTGATTATCTTAACTCTGACTCTTTCTCCAACCTTAACAATCTCTGAGGGATCTTTAACAAATTTTTTACTAAGGTTTGAGACATGAATCATACCATCTTTTCCCGGAAAAAGATTTACTATTGCTCCAAATGGAAGCAGTCTAACAACCTGCCCATCGTAGACATCTCCAACCTGAACCTCTCTAATCATATTATTTATATACTCAGCCGCTGCATTAACAGAGTCTTTATCAACTCCGCTAATTACAGCCTGACCAGCCTCATCTATATTTATTTCAGCTCCTGTTTTGGCAATAATTGATTTAATAGTTTTGCCCCCCGGACCTATGACCTCGCCTATCTTGTCTTCAGGCAGTTTTATTACTACAATCTTAGGCGCATAACTGGAGATCTCTTTTCTAGGCGTAGACAAAACAGCTTTCATTTTGTCTAAAATAAACAGTCTGGCTTTTTTTGCTTGTTCTAATGCCTCTTGAAGCATTTGATCCGTTAGTCCTTCGTTCTTTACATCAAGCTGAACTGCTGTAATTCCTGTTTCTGATCCAGCAACTTTAAAATCCATCTCGCCTGAAAAGTCTTCTAACCCAATAATATCAGTTAAAATTTTGTAATCAGTGTCTGAACTGCTAAACAAGCCCATAGCAATACCGGCAACCATTGATTTTATAGGCACACCAGCATCCATTAGAGCCAAAGTAGAACCGCAAACAGATGCCATTGAGGTTGAACCATTGGATGATAAAACCTCAGAAACAACTCTGATTGTGTACGGAAAGTCTTTTTCTAAAGGTAGAACAGGTATTAATGCCTTTTCAGCTAAAGCTCCATGCCCAATCTCTCTTCTAGAAGGAGATCCTAATCTGCCAACCTCACCTACTGAGTAGGGAGGCATATAGTAATGGTGCATATATCTTTTAACCTCCTGACCTTCTGAACTTTCAATTAGTTGTTCAAGACCTGGAGCTCCAAGAGTTGCTACAGACAATACCTGCGTATTACCTCTTTGAAACAGGCCAGAACCGTGAGTTCTGGGCAGTATAGACACATCAACAGTTATTGGTCTAATCTCATCAAACTTTCTTGAGTCAACTCTTTTGTTGTCTTCTAAAACAGTCTTTCTAACATACTCTTTCTCAAGTTTAAAAATAATTGAGTCAACATCAGTTAGATCTGGATTCTCAGCAGTAATCTGTTCAATTAACTTTTGTTTTTCAGACAGATATTTGTCATTGTTTTTTAGTCTTAAATCAACAAGTTTGCCAACAGCATCAAGGTATTTTTCCTTAAGTTGACTAATTGAATCCTGAGATTCAGTTATCTTCATTTTTTCAACCGAAAACTCACTGGCAAATTTAGTTAATTGTTGTATTAAGTTCTGGTTATACTCTTTTGCAGATAAAACTGCTTTTAAAAAAATTTCTTCCGGCACTTCTTTGGCCATTGACTCAATCATTACTACTTTTTTTTCATTGCTTGCTATGAACAGATCTAAATTAGAAAACTCTTTTTCCTCTTCTGTTGGATTATTAATAAACTGATGGCTATCTGATTGTATATAAGCTATTTCTGATCCTACAATTGGACCTTTAAAAGGTACTTTTGAAATCATTAATCCTGCTGATACTGCAAGCAAGGAAAGAAAATCCAGCGAGTTAACTCCATCTACAGATAACTCTGTAATAATAATCTGAGTCTCATAATTAAAGTTTTTGGGGAGAAATGGTCTGATTGATCTGTCAACCAATCTTGATCTTAGTATTACTTCATCGCTTGGCTTGCCTTCTCTTTTTATCCATCTTGAACCTTTGATTCTACCTCCAGCATAAAGTTTTTCAACATACTCAACCTGAAGCGGCACAAAATCTATGCCTTCTCTTTGCTGACCTACAACTATAGTAACCAGCAGACAGTTTCCTCCTTGTTTAGCTAAAATAGCTGAGTCAGCAGATGGTGCAAGCTGACCAACCTGCAGTACTACATCTGTTGGTTTGGTTTTTATTATGTATTCTTTAAAGTTTTTCATATATTATTACTTTTTCAAACCTAATCTGGAGATCAGTTTTTGATATCTGTCTTCATCAAATTGTTTGAGATAATAAAGCAGTCTTCTTCTCTTTGATACTACCTTTAACAAACCTTTTCTTGAATGATTATCTTTTTTATTGCTTTCCAAATGTTCTACTAAATTTTCAATTTTTTTTGTAAGCAAAGCTATCTGGACCTCAGGGGAGCCTGTATCTCCTTTATGGATAGCAAACATATCAATAATCTCCTGTTTGCTGTCCGGCAGTTTAACAGCTCCGTTTTCCTTATTGGTTTTGTTATTGTCTGTTTTTTGTTTGGACTTGCTTGTTTTGCTTTCTGATTTTGGAGTTTTTGATTCAGCAGTCTTTTTTACACTACTGGTTGTTTTTTTATCGTTATTAGTTTTATTTGTTTTCTCATCGTTTGCCATAGTACTAGTTATTATACATCAGACAACTTAATAATACAAGGTTCTTTAAAGAACCTAAATCAATGTTAAATATTACCACATTTTGCCTCACAGTCAAAGAGGTTTTCAGTGTTTTCCTGATGTTGTTCAATGCAGTTTTTAACACAGTCTCTGCAGACTGAGAACTTTTCGTTGTAAATAGGCTGACAGCTATTGTTGACTATACCGCACTGACTAAACTGCCTGCAGACATCTCCAATCACATACTCCATAGTGCAGAACTCAGCCTTCACAGGACCGCATTCTATCTCTAATCCATGACAGTTAGACACAAAACAGCCTGAACTAGAGTTAATCTGCTGGTCAGTCGGCAGCACTGCTTTATCGTCTGATTGGCTTTGATGTTGTTTAACCAGATTTTGTTGATACAAAACCAGCAATAGTATAAAAATTGTTACTATAGCAAAAATAACCAATATAACTTTGCGGTTTTTCATAAGGATAAGGTTAAATTTTAAATATCTAAAATTATAGTAACAGGACCATCGTTTTGCAAAGATACCTGCATATACTGGCCAAATACTCCTGTTTTAACAACTACCTTACTGCTTAACTCATTAACCACCAGTTTATAAATCTTTTTGGCTTTTTCTGGCTCCTCTGCCTGAATAAAAGAGGGTCTATTGCCTTTTTTGGTATCAGCTATTAAGGTAAACTGGGAAACTAAAAGTATCTGTCCTTTTACATCAGTCAGACTTTTGCTCATTTTATTTGCTTCATCTTCAAAGATGCGAAGTTTTACCAATTTTTCTGCCATTTTTTTAGCTTTATCTGCTGTGTCATTTTTCCTTATGCCCAATAAAACCAGTAAGCCCTTGCCGATCTCTGAGACTGTCTGTTTGTTGACCTCAACCTTAGCCCACTTAACTCTCTGAACCACTGCTCTCATTTTGCCTTGGTTTTAACTTATCAACATTAACAGTTGTAACAGGCAGATTTTGGTTATTGCAGTCTAGGCAGTAAAGGCCAAAAGGGTCTTCTATAATCAGCTTTTCCCGCATCTCAACAGCAGGATCATCAGGCTTTGTCAGCTGATCAGTATCTCTGTTTACTGGCACAACTCGCTTGAGATTCTCAGTTGCAGTTGGTTCTGTACCTTTTATAAAGTACTCGAATCTTATCTGACACCTATTGTCTGGATTAGGCCTTAATCCGCTTAAAATACAAATCTCAGCACCTGTTATACCATCCGGTTGAGGAGTCCAAAGATCTTCCTGGTCTTCAAGCACATAACTTATGACTCTGTTCCAGATAGATGAGGCTCCGGTTAAACCAGAAGCAATACCTTTCATTGGTGAGTTATCATTGTTGCCTACCCAGACTGCTGTTAAAAAATTTGGCGTATAGCCTATTGTCCAGTTGTCTCTTAAGTTATTGGTTGTTCCTGTTTTAACAGATACTGCTTTACCTGACACAACTAAATCAGAGTTAAAGCCAAAAGCCTGAGATCTGGCATTGTTATCCAAAAGTATATGCGAAATTAAATAGGCTGTTTCTTTGGAAACAACTCTTTTGCCTTCAATGGCTAAATACTTTGGCGGCTGGAGATTCTCTCTAACATTAAGTTGAAAGTTTGGGTCTTTATACTCATAAATAGTCTTACCAAGTTTGTCCTTTACAGTTAGTATTGCAATTAAATCCTTTCTTATGCCTTGGTTGGCAAAGACTCCATAGGCTTCTGCCATATCTGTCATTCTAACCTCTCCACCGCCTAAAGTAAGAGATAATCCATACCTGCTGGGATCCTTAAAAGTATCTATGCCAAAAGCTGAAGCAGAGGCAATAAACTCTTCTACTCCGTTTAAAGCCAGCATCTTTACTGCTGGAATATTATAGGAATTAGCCAAAGCAAACCTTAAAGCAGTTGGTCCATGAAACTGGCCGTCATAGTTTACAGGACAATAGGCTTTAGGCTGGCCACTGGCAATAAAACAGGTTGGAGCGTCAATAAAAACACTTGCTGGTGTAACTGTTTTAGTCTCAATGCCTACTGCGTAATTTAATGGTTTTATAGAAGATCCTGGTTGTCTTAAAGCTGTTGTCACATTGTATGAGCCTGAGGGTGTGGCAAAAAAATCTACTGACCCTACCATTGCCAGTATCTCTCCTGTGCTTGGCCTGGTTACTAATACTGCTGCATTTGTTACATTCAGTTCCTTTACCTTTTCTATCTCTTCCTTTACTATCATCTCTGCTTCCTCTTGTATCTGTAAATCTAAACTTGTGTATACCCGCAGTCCTCCTTCTTCTACCATATCTTTTCCATACATCTCCTCCAGCTTCTGCCTGACATAAAAGACAAAGTGCGGTGCTTTTATCTTGATTCTGGCTGGCTTTACCTTTACTTCTTCTTTTATACTTTCTTGATACTTTGACCAACTTATATATCCTTGTTCATACATTGCCTTCAATACTGTGTCTCTTCTGATCTTGGCTAACTTGATATCATTGTACGGCGAGTATAGTGATGGAGCTTTTGGCAGTCCTGCCAACAATGCTGCCTCTGTTAAACTTAACTCCTTTGCTCCTTTCTCAAAGTATAACTGTGAGGCTTCCTCTATTCCATAGGCTGATCCTCCGTACGGTATCTGGTTTAGGTACATCTGGAGTATCTCATCTTTGCTATAGATCCTTTCTGCCCAAAGTGCCAGTATTATCTCTTTTATCTTTCTCTCTATTGTTCTTTCTGGTGTTAATAAACTTGTCTTGATCAACTGCTGGGTTATGGTTGATCCTCCTTGCAGTTCCTGCTTTAAAACAATCTCTTTTACTGCTCTTAATATGCCTCCTATTGGCGAAACTCCATTGTGCTTGTAAAAGTCTTTGTCTTCTATTGCTATTGTTGCTTGTTTTACATACTCTGGCAGATCCTGAAGTCTTACAGGAGTTCTGTTCTCATCTCTGTATACTTCGTACAATAATCTGCCGTTTCTATCATAAATGTGGGTGGATAACGGAGTTACTTTATAATCTCTTAATAAATTAGGATTGGGTAGATCTTTTAGAATTTTAATATAAAAAACAGCTCCACCAATAAGACTAACAATAATGAGCCCAATTACTAAAACCTTAAGGCTTAACTTAAACTTTAAAAATGATTTAAGTCTTTGTTTTAATATGTCTGACCAAATTGATTTAATCTTTGTCCAAGGCTTTACGGTTTTGTCAATTATAAAATTACGAATGTTTTTCATAGACTGGACTCAACTCAATCAGTAATATTAGGAAATAAGACTGGAGCTTTTTTAATCCTGCCTGAAACTGACTTTATAACTATATCTGCTGTTTCAGGCAAAAATGGGCTTAAAATATAACCCAGCTTAAACAGATCAGACATCCTAGCAATTAAAAAACTCCTCCTCTGATCAGATGTTTTTGTCCAAGGCTTAAAATCATCAATTGTCTTATTAAGCTTTTTTACAAATCTGTTAATTTCTGCCAGAGCTTGAAAATAATTGTAATTCTCAATTAATGACCCTAAATCAACATCGTTTAAAACAAAGTCAGGCTTTTGAGTTTGCTCAACTGCAAGATTGTCTTTTCCTGCCATAGCTGTAAGCCTGACAACCAAGTTGCCTAGTTCATTAACCAGTTCAGATTTATAGATCTCTTCAAATCTTTGAAAGCTAAAGTCTCCATCATCTGCTGTAGGAATCTCACGCAAAAAATAATATCTGACAGCATCAACTCCGTATTTATCAACCAAATCATAAGGTGAGACGACATTGCCTAAAGTCTTGCTGATCTTTTGATGATTTATTGTCAAAAAACCATGGACAAAAACTTTGTTTGGCAAAGGCAAACCTGCGGACAACAGCATAGCAGGCCAGTAAATTAGATGAAACTTAATAATATCCTTTCCTATAAAATGGGTTTTATTGTTATTGTTTAACCAAAAGGTTTGGTACTGTTTTGAGTCTGAATGAAAACCCAAACCAGAAATATAGTTTATAAGAGCATCAAACCAGACATAAATCTTTTGTGTAGGATCACCCGGGACATCAATTCCCCAGTTGTAGGTTCTTTCAGCAGGTCTTGAGATAGAAAAATCTTCCAAACCTTTTGCAATAAAGTTTAGGACCTCTTTTTTTCTATACTCAGGAATGATCTTAATTTTATCTTGACTGATTATCTCAAAAAGCTGTTTCTGATATTTGCTTAAAGCAAAGAAGTAATTTTCTTCCTCAATCACCTCAAGCTGTTTTTTATGATCAGGGCAAATATTATCAGCTAGTTCGCCGTCTTTATAAAAAGCCTCACAACCAGAACAATAAAGCCCAGCATATTTTTTTTTATAGATATCAGCCTGACATAACTGCCAGAATTTTTGAGACGCTAAATGATGCTGTTTTGAAGAGGTTCTTATAAAGTTGTCAAAGCTAAGGTTTAATACTGATTTTAATCTGTAAAACTGCTGAGCATAATCATCAATCATTTGCTTTATATCAATACCAAGCTCATTTGCTTTTTGCGCATTTTTTATAGCATTTTCATCAGTTCCTGTTAAAAAAAAAGTGTTAAAACCTAAAATTCTATAGTATCTAGCTAATACATCAGCCTGGATCACCTCCAAGGCAAAGCCAATATGCGGACTGCCATTAACATAAGGTATGGCTGTGCTAATATATGCTTTTGACATATGCCAATTATACCACCTTAAAATTAAAGTAAAAAAAAGATGAAAAGATAAAATAACAGCAAAATTAAGACATTCAGCCAAGACAAGCCAGCTATAAACAACACAGAAAAACTCGCCAAGAACACAAGCATTAGCTTAATTAAATGCTTTTTTAAAAATGAAAAGATCAATAAACTCAAACCTAAAGAAAGTAAAAACACAAAACTAAGAATTATAAAAATACTGCTTGGAGGTATATTAAAAAATATATAGCCAGCAATAGTCAAAACAATTACAGCAGCAAATAAACTTTTCCAGTTAATCACAAACTTCAGTTTGCGCATAGATAAATTATAATTAAGTATATGAATAAAGTTTTAGCAACCTCGCTTAAGGCAGTTTTATTAATATTTGTTTTTTTGTTTATTGGTTTAAGCATTAATCCTTTTGATGGTAAATACTTTATCTACCACGATCAAACCCAACCTGCCAGAGTCTTGGAGTTTTTTTTGAATCTCAAACAGCTCAATATTCCTCCAAGACTATCTGCCAATATGTACTTTAATCTTGGCTACCCTGTTTTTAATTACTACAGCCCGTCAGCTTATTTATTCACATCTGCTTTTATGCTTGCAGGACTCAACAGTCCTCAAGCAATTGAGCTAAGCTTCATTGTTTTTATGTTAATAGGCTTTGCTGGAATGTTTTTGCTGTTAAAACAGTACTTTAGTTTTTTGCCCAGCTTTTTGGGAGCAACAGCCTACATTACCACACCTTATTTAGCTGTTGAGATCTTTGTTAGAGGTAATTTAGCTGAACTGTGTTTCTGGGCTTTTTTGCCTTTAACCCTATACCTGCTTAAAACTAATCAACTGTTTAAGGCAAGTTTATCAACTTCAGTGCTGTTAACTGCTCATAATGTGTTGTCATTAACAGCAGTCCCATTGCTTATTTCTTGGGTATTAACAAACAGATCAAAAAAGAACCTGTTGGCTTTAGTTTTTGGTTTTTTACTTTCTGCCTATTTTCTACTGCCTGCCTTGCTTGAACAACACTTAGTCTGGGCAAAAACAATTGCAGAAAGAACTAATTATCAACAACACTTTCTCTGCCTCAAACAACTCTGGTCAAACAACGGCTGGCTTTACGGAGGTTCCATAGCTGGCTGTAACGACTCAATGAGCTTTAAGTTAGGTAAGATTCAAATTCTTTTATTGGCAGTCGGACTCAGTTACTTTAGTTACAAACTAATTAAACTAAAAAAAATAACTGCGTACAAAGATCAATTGGCAGTGTTGTTTTGGGGAGTTTTATTTACCTTAGCAACTCTTGAGTACTCAAAACCTGTCTGGGACCAACTATCAACAGCTGTTGCTGTATTTCAGTTTCCTTGGCGATTCTTGATTTATAGTGTTTTTGCTTTAAGTTTTTTTATTCCTTATGCTGTGCATTTACTCAAGTCAGCCAAACTTACATTTAAATTAACCTCAATACTCCTGATTGTATTGTTATTAATAATAAATAAGAAATACTTTAAACCTGAAAAGTATTTTAATTACACAGATTTTTATAATAGATACCTATCTGCTGAGTACATTAAGTATGCTGTAGCAAACAGTATCCCAGAGTATTTAAGCAAACAAACCAAGTACGAAAAAGTTTTACTAGAACTAAACAAAGCTTACAAAGATTTTTTAAACAACAAGGACTTGATAAAGTACAACAAAGACCCCCAATCTACAGTTAATGTTAAGGTAATAAACTTTAGCAACAATCTTTTTAACAAAAACTTAAAAGTCTTAGCTGTAACAACAACAGAGTACCAACTGCCGATTCACTTTATCAACAACTGGAAAATTAAAGTTAACAACAAGCTGACAAGCCCAAAAAAATTTGATGACTATGCTAGGCCTATAATAACTTTAGACTCAGGAGAAAACTTAATAGAGATGCAGTACTCTCAAAGCATAATTGAGAAAACAGGCAACATTATATCGATAATTTCATTTATAATGTTGACATTAATAAGCTATAAAATCTCAAAAAATGCCAAACAAACCAGATCTTAGCATAATCATAATCTCATACAACACAGCAGAAATAACAAAAAACTGTTTGTTGTCTATAAAAAAATCCTTAAAAAACTCAAACTTAAAAGCAGAGATTGTTGTTTTGGATAACAACTCTCAAGACGGATCAGTATCAACCTTAAAACAACTGCAAAAACAGTTTAACTCAAACCTGAGCCTTAACCTGATTTTTTCAAAAAAAAATCTGGGATTTTCAAAAGGCAACAACACAGCAGTAAAAAAAGCAAAGGCAGATTACCTAATGTTTCTAAACTCAGACACAATTATTCTAAACAGAGCAATTGAAAAACTTTATAACTTTTATACTAACAACGAAAACAGATTTCAGTTTGTAGGGCCAAAACTGTTTTACGCTAACAACCAACCTCAACCATCTGTTGGAAAATTCTATAATTTGTGGAATGTGTTTTTAACCTTTTATCTGCAAGGAAATAAGCTGGGGCTCACAAGACAATCTCCTAATAGAATCACTTATGCTGATTGGCTGCATGGAGCTTGTTTTATGACTAAAAAAAGCTACTTTAATAAATTGAAAGGTTTTGATGAAAAAATATTTATGTATATGGAAGAGGTTGATTTATTCTACCGTGCCTCCCAACTCGGGTATAAATCAGGCTTTTACCCTTATGCTAAAATAATTCATCTTGAAGGCGCCTCAAGCTCTTCAAAAAATAAAAGAACCTTTCCAATTTTACAGTTATATCAAGGACTTTTATATTTTTACAAAAAGCATAATTACTCAAAATTCTCTATACTAATATTAAAAGCTCTTTTGCTAATTAAAGCTGAAGTTCTATATTTTATTGGTAAAATTATCAATAATCAGTATTTAGCAGAAACTTATGGACAGGCTAAAAACATTGTTGCAAACTATAGATAAACATCTTTTGCCAGCTTTAGTCTGGATTTTTTTTATCTTAATCCCACTTTATCCGAAACTTCCTTTGATGCATGTTAATTTTACTTATATAGCAATAAGATTAGAGGATCTCTACTTTGCTTTGCTCTCATTTGTTTTTTTAATTTATTTAATTAGAAAAAAAATAAGTATAAATAAAAAAATACTTATATATTTTTTACTCTACTGGTTGGCAATATTTATCTCTTATATTTTTGGGTTATATTTTTTTCAAACAATTCATTATCCAAAACTAGGTTTTTTACATACTTTAAGACGAGTTGAGTATATGCTGCCGTTTTTTTACACTGCTTTGCTTATTGGAAACACTAAAGATCTGCTTAAATTTTTAAAGGTTGGATTAACAGTTGCATTAATTGTTTGTCTTTATGGTTTAGGCCAAAAGTTTTTAGGATTTCCTGCTGTCCAAACAATGAATGATGAGTACTCAAAAGGCCTTATACTAAGATTAACTCCAGAAGCTAGAGTTTCCTCAACCTTTGGAGGACACTATGATTTGGCAGCTTATTTAGTATTTTTTATACCTATAATTATTGCTTTAAACATCTACACAAAACAAAAGCGATACTTTTTACTCTTAGTCCTTGCCATTTATATGCTTATTTTAACCTCATCGCGCATCTCGTTTATAGCCTACATAGTAAGCGTATCTTTTTTTCTACTGTTTTTTAAAAAAATTAGATACTTACTGCTGGTTATTTTGATTACAGCAGTTTTAACAGTATACGACAAAACAATAATAGAAAGATTCTCTAGAACAATACAGGTCAAACAAGTAGTAAAAACAAATCAGGAAGTATATATACCACAAGAGATCAGGCCCGATGAACTGCCTGCAGGCAGTTTTAATATAGAAACAAACCTGCCGATCTTAAAAAAAATTGCAGAAGAGAAAACCTCTAAACAAGATCTTGAAAAGGCACAAAAAAAAGCTATTGAAGATTTAGCTGTTTCAGCAGGCTTCAGTACAGCTGAGGCAAGAATTATTGCAGAAAAAAAAGATCTGGCAACAATTGAGTCTAAAATCAAAGAGACCAATAATAAAAGCTTGCTAAATGAATTAAACAAACTAAAACCAATAATCTCAGAAGAAGATCTTAAAGAAAACAGGAAACAAGCACAAGACCTATTAAAGCCAGCTACCGCAATTCTAACAGATATTTCTTTTGCAACAAGAATTCAGGTCGAGTGGCCTAGAGCTATAGGATCGTTTTTAACCTCTCCTTTAATTGGATTAGGAGCAAGCACAATAACTGAGGCTACAGACAACAGCTACCTAAGAAGTTTAGGAGAATTTGGACTGCTGGGAACAGTTTTATACTTTTATTTACTGCTTAAAGAAATTGGCTATAAAATACTTAATCAGGCAAAAAAGCTAAAAAGCAAAAACAACAAGATGCACTTAATTTACTTTGGCTTTTGCTTTGGCATACTTGCCTTATTAATAAACGCAACTTATATTGATGTCTTTGAAGCAAGCAAAGTAGCCTTTATGCTCTGGATGGTTGCAGGAGCTTTTTACAAATCAATTACTATTAATAGAAAGCAAAAGATATGAAAACATTAAAAACTGCTTTAGTTTCTTTTATATTGTTACTAGGAATAGCTGTCAGGCTTTACAACATTACAGCGCCTCTGGCAGATTATCATTCATGGAGACAGGTTGATACAGCATCAACTGCAAAAATATTTGTAGAAGAAGGCTTTAATCTACTAGAACCGAAGTATCACGACTTATCTAATACCCAGTCTGGGCTTGATAATCCCAATGGCTATAGAATGGTTGAGTTTCCTCTTTATAACGCTGTATTTGCTTTTCTCTACCAACAGTTTAATCACTTTCAGATAGAGTTTTACGGAAGATTAATAAGTATTTTAGCTTATGCGGTTTCTGCAGTCATCATCTTTTACCTATTAAACAAAGAACTTAACTTTACAACAGCAGTTATTGGTCTGCTAAATTTTAGCTTTTTGCCGTTTATGGTTTTTTTCACACGAGTAGTTTTACCTGAACCAACAGCTATGGCGCTTGGTTTAACTGCTGTCTTTTTTGGCTACAGATTTTATAAAGCTAGGACAAAAAGAAAAGCAATTCTTTTTTATACATTATCTTTAATCTGTTTTGCAGTAGCAATTTTAGTTAAACCAACCGCTGTTTTTTTGGGAATAATTCTGCTCTATTACTTCAGCAGAAGATATGATATCTTTGTTTTTACCAGACCACAGTTTTATCTTTATTTTCTGCTTTCAATAGTTCCCTTTATTCTTTGGCGAATTCATATTGCCAAATACCCAGAAGGCATTCCAGCAAGCACTTGGCTGTTAACAAGCGTCCAAACTTCATCAGGACCTCAACAAATATTTTTTAAACCAGCTTTTTTTTACTGGATAATCTTTGAAAGAATTACTAATTTAATTTTAGGAGGTTTATTGGTCTTTTATTTTATCTATGGAATTATTAAAAACAACAGTTGGTTTGTAAGAATATTCTTAATTAGTATGACTGCGTATTTATTAGTCTTTCAAGGCGGCAATGTCCAGCATGAGTATTATCAAACATTAATCTTTCCAGCAGTATCAATAATTACAGCCGCAGGATTTTACAGCTTTAGCAAAGAATTAAAGAACAAGACTTTATCGATCTTAATCTTTATAATACTCTTTGGTTTTTCTATTTATTTTTCTTTTGTTAAAGTAAAAGGATATTATAGAATTCCTCCTGATTTGGTCAGCTATAGTAAAATTATAGAAAAAGTAACTGAACCCAACAGCAATATAGTAACTGACAGAAACGGAGACACAACTTTGCTTTATTTATCAAACAGAAAAGGCTCTGCAGTTTTAATAGAAGACATTAACAAACTAAAGCAGTATAACTATAAATACATAGTATTAACCAACAAAGACAAAAAACAAGAGCTCATTGATAAATACTCCCAAAATTTAAAGGAGGTATTTACAAGTGATGAATTGACAATTCTTGAGATTTTATGAAAAAAAAGATTTTGATGATAACTCCTTATGTGCCCTACCCTCCAGCCTCAGGCGGACAAATCAGAACGCTTAATCTGCTTAAGTATTTAAAGAAAAACAATGACATAACACTGGTTTGTCTTTATAAAACTCAAACTGAAAAACATCTGGCAAAAAAACTTAAAAATTACTGTAAAGAATACTATTTATGCAAAAGGCCAGAATCACCTTGGCAGTTAAATCTAATTTTAAGGACTGGGTTTTCTACTAAACCGTTTTTAATCACCAGAAACTACTCCCAAGAAGCCAAAGAACTAATAAGAAAAATTCTAAAGAGCGAAAAATACTCAGCAATTCATGCTGAGACTTTTTACACTATGCCTCACCTGCCTGAGACTAATCTGCCTGTTATTTTGGTTGAACAAACAATTGAGTACAATGTCTACAAACACTTTGTAGACACTCTGCCAGTTGGAATAAAACATCTGCTTTACATAGATATTTACAAACTAAAAAAATGGGAAAAGTATTTTTGGAAAAAAGCGAATATTGTAGCCTGCGTTAGTCCAAGCGATCAAAAAGAAATCCTAAAAATAGACAAAAATATTAAAACAGTACTAATTCCCAACGGAGCAGGCGATGAGATGTTTGTGAAAACATTGCCTAAATTTGAACAAAAACAAAAAAACTTATTATTTGTTGGCAACTTTCTTTGGCTGCAAAATACAGAAGCAGCCAATTTTATAATTGATAAAATCGCTCCCAAACTGCTAAAGTTTAAAGATTTAAAAATTGTTATAGCCGGACAAAACATTAAGCAAAATTTTAATAAAAAAACACTGAAAAATTTAAGCTTAGTAGAGATTAAGCCAGAGGATTCCAAAACAATAAAAGAGCTTTACAAGAACTCATTTGCTTTTATCTCACCTATTCAGGGACCGGGAGGAACACGGCTTAAGATCTTAGGAGCTATGGCATCAGGTCTGCCAATTATAGGAAGCAAAGTCTCTGTAGCAGGACTAAATGTGAAAAAAGACAAAGAGTATATTTTGGCAGAACAACCTAATGATTACTTAAAGGCAGTAGAACTGCTTATGAATAATAAAAAACTTTACGAGACTATTCAAAAAAACGCCTACAAAAAAGCTGTTGAAGAATATAGCTGGAAAAACATTGCCCGCAAGCTAAACCAAATTTATAATTCACTTACATAAAAATGATAACTCTGGACATTTCTCAATCTGTCTATAAAGGAACAGGATCTGCTAGATTCATAACAGATCTTACAAAAACAATTCTAGATTATTCTGATAATGAGTTTTTTTCTTTTTTTTTCTCTGGATTAAAACAGAAGTTAGATAATAGTATTCAAAAATCAATTAAAGCAAAAAAGTTTAAACTGTACAGATTCTTTCTCCCACCAAAACTTTTGAGCTTTATCTGGAACCAGATGCATATTCTGCCTGTTGATTTTTTTATAAAAACAAAGGTATTTTTAAGTTCAGATTGGACAGAACCTCCAACAATCAACTGCAAAAAGGCGACTATACTCCATGACCTTGCTTTTCTAAGATTTCCCAATGTGATTCACCCGCTTATTTTAAAAACTCAAAGACAAAGACTTAAATGGATTATCAAAGAAAGCAGTTTGATAATAACTGATGCTACAGCAACTGTTTCTGACATCAAAACACTAATACCAAAACATAAAAAAATCTTAGGATTATCTGAAACTGATTTAGACAGACTTGAAAAAGAGATTAAAGTAGAAGTTGTTTATCCGGGAGTGAAAATTCCCAAGATTAACCATCACAAGGCTGAACTAATACTAAAAAAGTTTGGACTTAAACCAAACTCATACTTTTTAAGCGTAGGCAAAATTGAACCAAGAAAAAACCTAAAAAGATTAATCACTGCCTTCAATCAAATAACAACAAAAAAGAAATTAATTATTGTTGGACCTGAAGGCTGGGACAAACTTAAACAAGAGCGCATTAATCGTGATAACATAATCTTTACAGGATTTATCACAGATAACGAGTTATTCAGCTTATACGCAAATGCCTATGCCTTTGTCTTTGCCTCAATCTGGGAAGGGTTTGGCTACCCACTAATAGAAGCAGGGTTATCAAAAACACCAATAATCTGCTCTAATATTGAGATATTTAATGAACTTATTGGCAAGAATGCACTGTATTTTAACCCCAAAAACACAAAGGATATTGCTGAAAAACTTCAACTGGCAGAACAAAACCCCAACCTGATCAACAAAAACATTCAGCCTGCTTATAACTTAAGCCAAAAATATAACTGGAAAAATTATTATAATTCATTTAAACAAATTTTAATAAATCTTTGCCGATGATAATTGCAATAGAAGGCAATGAAGCCAATACAAACATTAGGGTAGGCGTATCAAACTACTGCTATTACCTGATTAAAGAGTTTTCCAAAATCAAAACCAACAACATTAAATTCAATGTCATTTTGAAAAACGATCCAGTTTCAGATCTTCCAGTTGCCAATAACCAACTTCAGTACCAGATAGTAAAGGGAAGCCCTATGTGGTTAAGATTCTGGGTAAGCCTGCACTTGTTAAAAAAAAGATTGCTTAACAGCTATAATCTTTATTTTGCTCCAGCCCATTACACTCCAAAGTTTATTTTTTTTCCATTGGTTGTCACTATACATGATCTTGCTTATCTTTACTTTCCAGATGAGTTTAAAAAAATTGATTTATATAAACTTAACAACTGGACGAAAGAGTCTGTGCTTAAAGCCAAACAAATCATAGCTGTTTCTAAAACAACCAAAAAAGACCTGATTAAAAATTATCAAATTCAGGAAGACAAAATTAAAGTAATTTACAATGGCTTTACTCAGCCCAAAGACGATTACAAAACTGAAAAATTAAGTTTTAACTTAGCTGAAAAAAAGTACTTTATTTTTATTGGAACTCTGCAGCCTCGTAAAAACATTACCAGATTAATTAAGGCATTTGAGGTCTTTAAAGACAGAACAGGTTCTGACTTTAAATTAGTCATAGTAGGTAAAAAAGGCTGGTTTTACGACAAAATTTTTCATCAAACCAATCAAAGCAAGTATAAATCAGATATAATCTTTACAGATTATGTTGAAGATAAAGTAAAAAACAGACTTCTGCAAACTGCTTTTGCCTATATTAATCCAGGGCTTTATGAAGGTTTCGGTATGCCTATACTCGATGCTTTTTATTTTAAGATACCTACAGCTGTAAGTTTCACAGGAGCTCTGCCTGAGGTAGGAGGAAAAGCAGTTGAGTACTTTAATCCATATCAAGTTCAGGATATTGCCAAATCAATGTATGATCTTTTTCAATACCCAAGACTCAGACAAAACCTAATTAAAGAAGGGACTAACAGACTTAAAGAGTTTAGCTGGAAAAATACTGCAGAAAAAACATTAGAAGTTTTTATTGCCAATGCCAAAGTTTGAGATTCTAGACAGTAATATCAGCATTGATGAGTATGAAAACCATACCTTTCACCCTATGCAGTCGTATTACTGGGGACAGGCAAGACTTAAGACAGGTGTTGAGGTTGTCAGATTTGCCAAATTGACAAACAAGAATATTAACTCTGTTTACCAAATGACCATTCATAAACTGCCTTATCTAAACTGGAAACTAGGTTATCTGCCTAGACATACTGATTTAGATAAAGAACTTCTAACATTTCTTGAGGGTTTTGCTAAAAAAAATAATTTGTTTTTAATCAAACTTGAACCTTATATTTTCACAACAGACAACTACCAATTACCAAAACAAAACAACCTGATTAAATCCAGTATTCCTTTATTTCCAGACTGGACGCAGATGCTTGACTTAAAGCCGACTGAGTCTCAGTTATTAGCCAAGTTTAAATCTAAAACACGCTACAATATCAGATTAGCTCAAAGAAAAGGAGTTGTTGTAAAAGAAATGTCAGATGACAAAGGATTTGAGATCTTCAGCAGACTTTATTTTCAAACCTGTCAGAGACAAAACTACAAAGGACATAACAGGAATTATCATAAAGCAATCTGGAATAACCTTAAAAACAAAATAGCCCATATATTAATAGCTTTTTATATGAACGAACCATTAAGCGCTTATGAATTATTTTTGTACAAAAACAGACTCTACTACCCTTATGGCGGATCCAGCTATAAGCACAGAAATCTTATGGCAAGCAACCTGCTTATGTGGGAGACAATCAGGTTTGGAAAACGCAATAAGGCTGAAATCTTTGATCTGTGGGGATCATTGCCTCCAGACTACGATCTTAATGATCCTTGGGCGGGCTTCACAAGGTTTAAGCAAGGATACGGCACAGAGTTTGTCCAGACTATTGGCAGTTGGGATCTGGTTATAAACAACCTAAAGTATCAGATCTTCAAACAGCTATGGAGATTTAGAAAATCAGTTTAATAACTTTAACTGATTTGTTAAAAAACAGCCAAATTAGACTTACTCTGATTTTTTATTTTCCAGACTAGAATCTAGACCAAGCAGATTAATTAACTGAGCATTACTGGGAATAATATACTTTACATTTTTAGCTAAGGTTTCTCTGGCTGTCTCAAACTGTTTCCAAGCTTTGGCATTGTCTTTAAAATGTAGATTAGCTGAGTGAGATACCATCTCAATAGCCTTAGCTTGAGCTTGAGCCTTTAAGGCAATGGCCTGAGCCTCACCTTGGGCTTCAAGCACTTGTTTTTCTTTTTTACCTTCTGCTTCTAAAATCTGACTTTGCTTAACTCCTTCAGCCTTTAAAATCATTGCTCTCTTTTCTCTTTCTGCCTTCATCTGCATACTCATAGCCTCAGATATTTCTATTGGAGGATCAATCTTTTGCACCTCTACTCTAGTTATTTTTACACCCCAGTTGTTAGTTGCTTCATCTAAAACATCTCTTAAGTTCTCGTTAATTATATCTCGCGCTACTAAAGTTTCATCTAAGGTTTTATCACCAATAATATTTCTAAGATTGGTTTGGGCCAGAGTTGTTGCAGCATAATTAAAATCCTCAACCTCAAACTCTGCTTTTACAGGATCAACAACTTTGTAATAGATAACAGCATCAACCTCAACTGTTACATTATCCTGAGTAATTACTTTTTGAGGCTCGACATTAATAACTTTTTCTCTTACATCAACATTAATAACTGAGTCTAAAAAAGGAAAAATAAAGTTTATGCCCGGCTGTAACAGTCTATGGTACTTGCCAAAACGCATAACAATACCACGCTCAAACTGCCTGACAATAACAATAGATTTAACTAAAGCTATAATACCTAAAACAGAAATAACAAAATAAAAACCAAAATCCATAATTATTTTTTAGAAATTTTTAATGTTACTCCTTCTACTGCATCAATTTTAACAGATTCTTTTTCAGAAACTTTTTGATCTGACTCAAACCTCCATTTCTCAGATCCTACTAAAATTAGGCCTGATTTTTTATCAGCATTTAGTTTGACAATAGAACCAGTCCTGCCGATTAAACTATCTACATTTGTCTTATGAGTAGCCACAGCAACCTTTTGTTTAATTAACTCCCTGCCAAAAATTACATATAAAAAAGAAAGTATAAAGATTGATACCAGCCCAGTGTAAGGATAGTCAATCAATCTTTGCAAAAATGACGAGATTATAAAATTTAATCCAACGAAAAACAGATCTAGACCTGTATCCACTCCTACAATCAACTCAAGTATAATCAAGAGCAGTCCTATATATATATAAAGATCTGGGTTAGCAAAAAACTCAATCATAACAGTATTTTACCAAATAAAGTTAAATTTGATCAGACAAAGATTTTAAAATATCTAGATTTTTTTTATCAGGGCCTTTATTGTCAAAGCCCGGAGTCTCAATAATCATTGGCAGCTGTCTAAACTCATTAATTGATAAGATATTCATAAAACCTTTTTTGCCAATACTGCCTTTGGTAAGGTTCTCATGTCTGTCCCTTAAAGAACCTAAAGGATCCTTGCTGTCATTAAGGTGCCACAAAATAAGTTTATCTTTACCTATTAAGTCATTAAATCTCTGCCAATAAGCTGACAATTGGTCAAAATCAGTTAGATCTATACCTGCAGAAAACAAGTGACAAGAATCCAGACAAACCTTAACCCGCTCTGAGTTAAGTTTTTCAAGTATTAAAGCTATCTCCTCCAGATCTTTACCTATTTTTCTATTGCCTGCATTTTCAATTATAAAATAGGTATTAGGATTAGTTTCAGCTAAAACCTGCTTAATATTGGCAATTAGCAGATCATAATCTTTGTCATTGTTTTTAAACGAACCTAAATGCACAACACTTCCTACAATACCCATCTTTGATGCAAGATTAAGCTCATTTATTAACAGCCTTACTGATTTTTTACCAGTCTCTTGATTATCTGCTAAATTAATTAGATATGAAGCATGAAAAAACACAGGCGAGACAGAGTACTCTAATTTTGTCTCAATAAAAGAGTTAATTTGCTCTTGAGTAAACCCTTTAAAACTCCAACTTCGAGGAGAAGTTGAAAAAATCTGCAAACAATTGCCGCCTTTGGCTGCAATATCTTTAACTGCAAAATCAAGGCCCTTTGATATGGATAGATGAGCTCCGATCAACATTATTCTAAACTAAATAGATTTATATTGTTTAGGATTAAATACTCTTTATTTTCATCAATAAACTGCTTTAAACTCATAGTATATACCTGTCCAGTTTTGGTTTTAACTATAAAATAAAAAGGCAGTTTAGGCAGATCTTGATAGCTAAGATTAACAAAACCATTATCTGCAATATTATGTTGAGAGTAAACTTTGTTTGTTGATTGGTCAACCAAAGCAAGTGTTACTGCGTCTTTAATATAACCCTGAATTTGTACAGGAGGCAATAAAAACTCCTTTCCTGCAACTCTTGTGTCTGCTGAAATATCAAACCTAAACAATCTTTTTAAACTTTCCCACAGATCTTTCAGGAACCCTCTTTCCTCAACTTGATAATACTCAGGATTCTTTTCAAAAATTGGTGTCAGACCTTGCAATTGGTCAACATCTGATCTGTTTACAATTAACTCATATGAACCAAATCTATCAGCTATGGTTTGGGCAACAACTCGTCTTGACTGAACAATCTTGACAATAGTAAACGGATGACTAACTCTTCCAACAATCTTAACAATATTATTATTAGCAGAAGGTAGTATCTCAAAATCAATTGATTTTACTGGGTATGCTTTTCCTTTACCATCTTTTGGATACAAGGCAATATCCTTATGAACAGGATTATCTGCTGTCTCAACAATAACTTCATTAGGTTTATAAGGATCAGTATAGATCAAGTTGTACTTTTCATTTAATTTAATTTTATCCTTAAACTCATAACCACTAGGAGGTGTCACCTGTAGTTTATACCTACCATCTTCAACCAAAAAGTTATACAAACCATCAGCTTCAGTTAAAACAGGATTAATTAACCCTGGCCTAGTATAAATTGAGTCTGTATCTGTAACCAGTTGGATCTTGGCATTTGGAATTGGCTCAAGGCTTAGACTATCAAATACTCTGCCATAAGGATCCCAGTAGATAGCAACGCATTTTTTAATCTCCTCATCTTTCTGACCAAAGCCAATTGTGCCGTACTGAACTGAACTATGACTGCCATCTGGCGATGAACCACCTGATACTCCAGAGAAAAACACAGAAAAAAATGTATGAGTTGCAGTAGTTTTTGTATGGCTATAAACTACTTTTGTCAACTGACTGCCCTGCTGGGTTAACTGCAATGGATTAGGCGGATCTACTATAAACTCATGATCACTGGCCGGTCTGATTGACAATTTTTGATCATTAGAAGCATTTCCTGTAGTACAGGCAACATTTCCATTCCTTGAAACACAACCAACTATATAAATATCTTTATTGGCAGGCAAATTATTAACCTTAAGCAATAATCTATGGTCTGTTTTGCCTCCCGGTTTTATAGTTCCATCATAATACTCAGACTGCATACAGTACCATGTCTGACCCGGCTTTAGCACAGGAGCCATAGTTCCAGTTTTATTGTGACTCGGAGTCGGAAAAGCAGTGACTATAAAGGTAGGAGTTGGAGTTGGCGTATTAGTTGGTGTTGGGCTTGGTGTCGGAGTGTTCGTTGGAGTTGGCGTAGCAGTCGGTGTTGGAGTAACTGTTGGAGTAGCTGTAGGCGTCGGAGTTGGCGTTGGCAATGGAATAAATTTAAATTTAAAATCAAAACCAGCCTTATTCTCATTATTAGCAAATCCTTCTTCATAAAACTCAGCCTCTACCCACTTTCTTATACGATCTTTTATATACCACTTACCAAATTTATGAGAAAGACCTTGATCAATTAAATGCTGGGGCAGACTGTAGCCTTCAGGGAAATACGGACCCCATCTGTGGGGGTTTGACCCACAGTTAAAACCACACCAATTAAGTTCATAAGCGTAAACAGGATTATTAGATTCAGTACAAAGTAAAATATTAGAATCGCAAATTGGCAATGACTGAGCGTCTATTGAACACACTCGATTTTCTTGAAAAAGTCTTTTTGTCGGGCATCTATTAGCTCCTCTTGAAGTTTTACACATTGGAGCTGGATCTGCCTGATTCTCAACCATATAATTCCCCATATAATAACTGCCATCTGGCTTAACAGTCGTTTCAACAACATCATTTACTCCCCAACATTTGGCATTCTCAGCACCACAGTAGCTCCAAGTCCACCAATCCAGTCTGTAAATTTTAACACCAGGCAAAGGTATCCTTGAGCCATCTGGAAGTTCTCCAAAAACTCTACCCCTGACTGATGCAGGAATCCATGCAGAAACAGAATCAGTATAAAAAAATTCCAAGACAAAAAACAATGAGAACAGCAAAACTAAAATTAATTTCTTGACCATAATTATTCAATTTTTAAAACTAAACCTTCTTTTTTTCTGGCCTCAATTAATTCCTCAACAGAATCAAACTCCTGAATCTTTTTTTCATTGATTTTAATTACAATATAATAAGCCTCATACCAACCAAACTCAGGAGCAAAGTCTCTGCCGATTAACACAGGCGACAACTGGCCTTCCTCCATCTTCCAGATATAATCATTAAGTATATCATCATGAAAGTATTTATGGTCTTTCTTTAAGTATAAAAACTCTTGATGGGCATTCCATTCATACGCCTCGTCTATCTCAAACAAGGATTTATTAGCCTTAATCTTTTCTCCTGCCTGTTTCATAGTCAAACTGCCTGACGCAATCTGATTTCTTAAATCCTCAATAAAAGGTCTTGTAATTTCTTTGGCTTTTTCAACTCCCATAGCAGGAGGCTCTATATTATAAAACCAAACAGAGATTGCCTCTCCAGACAAATAAGTTGTTCCTTTTGTCTCAAAATACTCTCTGGCAAAATTAGCTCTGGCAGGAGTAAATTTATTATCAGAGTAAAAAACAATGCCTTTCCTTACAGCTTCATTCTGTAAAATAATCTCATCAGTTAACCCATCAAACACAGCCTGCCATTTTTCAGGGTCTTTTCTATTTTCTACAGTGTTCTGGTAGCTGTACTTAAATCTTTGATTGATATCCTCAAGATAAACCCTGACAGCTCCTACCTGAATACCGTCTGCAACCTTTCCTGCCGAAAAAGGATATATTTTATCAATCTCTTCAGGATTTAAATTATCAGTGATATTAAGCTTTCTTTCAGTTTCTTGTCTATCAGTGGTTAAATCAGGCTTTTTATCTGGTGAGAGATTTGAAGTAATTACAAAAATTGCAACCAATAAAAATACTATGCCAAATAAAACTAGAATATATATTTTTTTTTCTTTTATAAATAAAATTAAACTCTGCATTTACTTTAATATTTATAATATTTAGCATACTGATAAATGAAGTTAAAATCAAGTCTAGACACATTAAAAAAACTTTAACCAAAAAGTATATGTTTATGATTAATATCACAACTCATTCTGCACTTTAAAAGCAAAAAACTGCTGTGCCGCGGGTGGGAGTTGAACCCACACGTCCTAATGGACACAGGATCCTGAATCCTGCGCGTCTGCCAATTCCGCCACCACGGCATTGATTAATTTTAATTAAGATATTATATCCAAATTAGTCTGAAATGTCACTTAAGTTGATTAGCAAAGTTTCTGCATAACTGCATAACATATTAATCTCATTAAAATAAAAAACGAAACTTTTTACTTTAAGGCTGTATTTTGCTTACAATACCCAGTATTAATAAAATCAAATTCTAAATTAAACAAAACAAAAAATCCTTACAATGAAACCCAAAGTTCATCTTATGTTTAGTTGATTACTCAACTGAACAATAATGCAAGGTCTCAAAGATAAAAATAAAAAAGCAATCTGTTGGTTTGAAAAATTTAAGTTTTTGCCTTAGACTCATAAAAACTGCCAAAGCCAGTGTTGCTGTATCTTTAAGTTAACCTTGTAAAATCATATAAACGGCTTAAAAAAATGAAACTTTTGACCAATTCATCTTTTGCTGGAAATCTTCAGTTAAGTTTGCACTGCCAAGACAACCAATTTTATTAACCACTAGCCAAAGTAATTGCATCTTGTAATTAATTGATTTTTTATAAAGGAAAAGCATAAGCAGCCAATTTTTTATTTTTAAATGTAGCTTTTATAAAGATTGCAAACACAAACAATCCAATTCTGTTTATAGAACACAAAATTTTAAAGCAGTCTTAAGGTTTAAAATAACAAATTTAATGTCTTTCAAACTCAAAGTTATCTAAACCAAGCTGCTCTGCCTAGTTTGTAGGATAATTTTTTTAATTTTCTCTCACCTATGATTTTAGCTGGAACTCCAGCAGCTACTGCAAACGGCGGAATATCTTTGGTTACCACAGCTCCAGCTCCAATTACTGCTCCTTTCCCAATAGTAACACCAGGCAAAATTATTGCTCTGGGACCTATAAATACATAATCCTCAATAACAACTTGGTCTGTAATAGCTGAAAAATTTTCATCATTAATATTATGCTCTGAGTTATAAATCATTACCTCTGAAGCAATATCAACATGATCTCCGATAATTAAGTTGTCTCTGCCGTCAAGAACAGTGCCTTCTCCTATTATTGTATCCTGGCCAATCTTAATATTTTTAGGATTATAAAATCTAATATGCATATGAAGCGATGACCCTCTGCCAATTTTAATACCAGCTGTTTTGTATATTAATTTTCTTAAGTTATGACTGGGAAGACAGCCTGTTAAATGCAGTAAAAACACCTCAAACTCCAACAGCACTGTCTTAAAGCGGGTTATCAGCTTATCTATTAATTCAGAAAAACTTAATGGCCTGCCTGCTTTATCTTTAAACATTTTTATATTTTAACACACTCTGAAACAGCTCAACTCTTTGATTAAGAATAGGCAATTTATGATTTAACCCATACGATAAAACAATATGATACGAACTTAGTTTTCCAAATCCAGCAAATCTTGAGCTTAAGAAGTGTCTATTTCTCCAGTCTACAGATGGATCAAGAGGAAATCTTTGATTGTTTTTAAGTTTGATCTCCAACCAAACATGCATTCCTGCCGAACCTGTCCTGCTTGTATAAAGCTCTCCTACAACTAACTCAACAGGAATTTTTCTGACTAATAAAATACTGGCAAGTAAAGTGCAAAAACCTCCGCAGTCTACATAATCTAGAGTTAAAGCCTGTTTGTAGGAGTACAAGCCTTTTATAGGTTTTCCATATCTTAACTTATTAATAACTAAGTTATACGCTTGTTTGACAAACTCAATAGTAGAATTTGAGGTTATTCTGTTGGCAATGCTTATTATCTCTTGGTCATAAGGATTTATTTTATCAATAATCTTTTTATCAAAACTTGACTGCTGCCGGATATAATTTAGTTGTTGAACAGCTAAATTAACAGGTTTAACCTCAAGCCTGTACTTTAATTTTACTAACTTTGGTTGTTTAACTTTTGCCAGCAACAAATTATAGTTATTACTGCTAATTCTATCAGCCTCAAAATTTAAATCATAACCCAGCAGTCTCTGACGCTGGTTGACTAAAGGAAGAGGAATGACAACGAAAGCATCAGAATCAGCATCAAACTGTTTTGTTACAGCATAACTTGCAGTTTTAGTCTCTCTTGTTAATCTTAAATTGTTAAGTACTTGTTTAGTTATCTGTTTAAGCATTGCAGTAATATATTTTATAATTTTATTATGAGCATCTCCAATATTCTTCCAACTGTAGAAGACAAAGAACTTATATTTTTGCTTAAAAACTTAAAAAAGCACGCGTATTATAAAAACAAAACAATTAACCGGCTAAAGACTTATTTTCCAGACAGCATATTCTTATTCTTTGATTCAGGCAGGTCAGCTTTACATTTTTTAGCAGAAAATGTGCTGGAGAAAAACAGCAGAATAGCCCTGCAGACCTTCACCTGCTCTGCAGTTGTCCATCCTTTTTTGACAACCAACATACTGCCAAACTATCTAAGTTTTGACAAAAACAGTTTTAACTTTGAGTATCAACATCTTATAAACTACATTAACAAAAAAACCAAATCAGTATTGCTGCAGTATACATTCGGAATTGTACCCAACAGTTTGGAGCAGATTCTTAACTTTTGCCGTAAAAACAACCTAATTGTTATAGAAGATCTAAGCCACAGTTTTGGCAATAGGTATAACAACAGATACCTTGGCAATTTTGGAGATTTTGCTGTCATTAGTTTTGGCAAAGATAAACCAATCACAGTAGGATCAGGAGGGTGTCTAATTGTTAATGACAGAAAATGGCAGACCAGATTAAAAAAAGCTTACCAAAAAATTAAACAACCAACTAAAACTGATACTGCCAAACAATTGTTTTACTTGTTTTTTATGCAGTTTGCCAAAAAACTTTATCATCACAAAGTTATTAGAGCCTTAATTTACTTACTGCAAAAAACAGGCTTGCTAACAAAAGCTGTCTCAGATAAAGAAAAGCAACTTTATCCAAACAAAATTTATAGCATCAATAAATTTCTGTACCCTTTGCTCTACTCCCAGCTAAAGAAGCTTAAACCCTTAATGGATCTACGAAAAACAAACACCAATTACTGGAATAAGTTATTTAACAAAAACTATAAAACTGCCTTGTTAAAATATCCTCTGTCTGCATCAGACAAACACAAAATCTTAGAAGAACTTAAACAAAATCATATTTATTTATCTACCTGGTACAGCAATCTTCTGGACCCAGAAGGAGTTGATCTGAGAAAGTACCGGTTAGATACCGACAAATTTAAACAAGAGCTGTACTTTGCCCAAACAATTATAAATCTGCCAAATCTTAATCTTAACCTAAACCAAAAAAAGATCATCTATTCTATTATTAACAAGTATGAAAATAACAGAGATTAAAGACAAAAACAACTGGGAACGCTTTATCTTAAGTACAGAGTGGACGCCTTTTTTTCAGTCTTGGGCATTTGGCAATTCACAAAAGTCAAAAAACACTAAAATCTACAGACTGGCAGTAACTGAAAATAAAAAGATAATAATGGCCTGCCAGATCTTTGAGATAACAGCCAAACGAGGCAGATTTTTTCATTTAAGACACGGGCCTGTGTTTAATGACTTTTCACACAAGGCATTTAAACTGCTTCTTAAGCATTTAGTCCAATTAGCTGAAACAAGAGATGTCTGGTGGATAAGAATGAGTCCATTAATCTCAAAAGAACAAGGCAAGACAATTCTAAAAAAATACAACTTAATTAACTCTCCGACCGCAAATCAGGATGCAGAAAACTGCATTGTAATAGATCTTAAAGACAGCCTTGAGACTATTTTTTCCAGATTCAAAAAAAACACAAGGAACCTAATCAGAAAAGCAGAAAAGCTAGGCATAACAATTGTGGAATCAACCTCAATAACTGATTATCACCTTTTTGACGATATCTATCACAAAACTGCTGTAAGACAAAACTTTGTTCCTCACAAAAATATTTGCTCTGAATTTAAAACCTTAGTTCAGAAAAACCAAATTAAACTTTTTTTAGGATATTATCAACAAACCCTGTTATCAGCAGCGTTGATAGTTTTTTACGGCAAACAAGCAGTCTACCACCACTCCGGCAGTATACCAACAAAACTGCCAGTTAACTACCTACTGCAATGGAAGGTTATCCAAACAGCTAAAAACTTAGGTTTTAGGTACTACAATCTCTGGGGAGTATCACCCAGAAACAAACCCAACCATCCTTGGTCAGGCTTAAGTTTTTTCAAAAGAAGTTTTGGCGGTACAGAAATTGAGTTCTGTCACAGCCTTGATTTAGTTCTTAAAGCGCAGTACTGGCTATCCTATCTTTACCAGAAATTCTGGTTGTGGAAAAAGGGATATCTTTAACTTAAATTAAGATAAACAGATTTTTAAAAATACAGTTGCAGTCAAAAGCTGCAATCCTATATAATTGGATTGAATCTTATTCTCAACTGTGATAAAATTCGCGGTATGAACTTTATAAATTATGACAATATATCAAGCTATATTTTAAACTTTATCTTAACTATCA
Organism: Patescibacteria group bacterium; assembly: GCA_026004435.1. Taxonomy (GTDB): domain Bacteria; phylum Patescibacteriota; class Microgenomatia; order UBA1406; family GWC2-37-13; genus BPJC01. The sequence continues at coordinate 125,047 of BPJD01000003.1, forward strand.
TTAATTTCACTATTAAACTTTTTTATTTTATAGGATATTTCACAATTAAGGTTATAAAGTTTGTAATCAGGTACGCGTTATTTAGCCAAAAAGAGTTTCTTAACTTCAGCTGCAGACTAGCTGCCAAATCATCAAACTTAACAAAAACTGCTTTTATTAATACTGCTTCTCTAATCAATAGGACAACCTCAATCTCATTAAAAACAATCAGGTCTTTCTTTAGTTCTTCAATCAAAAAAATCAAAAAAATAAGCCAAACAACCGCAAAGATCTCATCTGCAGTAAAAAAAATTAAAACTAAATTAAAAATACGCAGAAAAACTACCCAGCTAAAAGTAAAAAAAACTCAACCAAAACCTAAACCTGCCAAACAGCCAAAACAAACCCGGATTAAAACTCAGATTTTATCTTTTTTCTTTGGCATCTTATTTGCAAGTATTGTTTTTCTAAGCTACAGAACTTATGTGTTTTTCAACAACCTGCCTGCTCCAACAAATTTATCTACAAAACACATACCTTTATCCACCCACATTTATGATAGAAACGGCAGATTATTGTACGAAGTATACAGAGATGAGAACAGAACTCCTGTAAGACTTCAGGATCTGCCAGAGTATGTAAAACAAGCAACAATAGCAATAGAAGACAAAGACTTTTACAAGCACAATGGAGTTTCGCCAATAGGAGGCATATTAAGAGCAGTAAAAGAGATTGTTTTAAAGCAGGAACTACAAGGAGGATCAACCATAACCCAGCAGTTGATCAAGACAAGTTTATTAACACCAGAAAGAACAATAGAGAGAAAGATAAAAGAGATAATACTGGCACTTTGGGCAGAAAGGATCTATAGCAAAGATGAGATACTCCAGATGTACCTAAACCAGATACCGTACGGAGGATCAGCCTATGGAATAGAGGAAGCCTCACAGCTATACTTTGAGAAAGGAGCAAAGGAGTTAAGTTTAACAGAGGCAGCATTGTTGGCAGGACTGCCAAAAGCTCCATCACTATACTCGCCGTACAATGATATCAAGTTAGCCAAGATCAGAAGAGACACAGTATTGAAGGCAATGTATGAACAAGGATATATAAGTTGGTCAAAGTATCAAGAAAGTATAAAAGAAGAAGTAAAGGTAAAGCCAGCCAGAATCAAGATAAAAGCACCGCACTTTGTCTTTTATGTCAGGCAGAAGCTGGAGGAGATGTATGGAAAAGATATGGTAGAAGAAGGAGGACTGCGGGTATACACAAGTTTAGATTTACAGATACAAGAGGAAGCAGAGATGATAGTAAAGGAAGAGATAGAAAAGGTAAAGGAACTGAATGTAACAAATGCAGCAGTATTAGTAACCAGGCCAAGCACAGGAGAGATACTGGCAATGGTAGGGTCAGTAGATTTTTTTGCCACACCCTCAGGCTCATACAATGTGACAACAGCTTTAAGACAACCCGGATCTTCTATAAAGCCAATACTCTACTCTCTTGCCTTACAAAGAGGTTTTACAGCAGCCACAATTATAGATGACTCTCCTGTTGGTTATAGACTGCCAAATGGCAGAATCTATAGGCCGGAAAACTACGACGGTAGATTCCACGGACCAGTACCCTTGCGTTATGCTCTTGCCAATTCCTATAATGTGCCTGCTGTAAAGACATTAAACAAGATCGGAGTAGCAGAGTTTATAAACTATGCACAAAAATTAGGCATCTCAACTTGGGAAAATCCATCAAGATTTGGATTATCAATAGCTTTAGGAGCAGGAGAGGTGAAAATGATTGATCTGACAAAGGCTTACGGAGTATTAGCCGGCAAAGGCTTTCTTGTTGAACTAAATCCTTTTATTAAAATTACAGACAAAGACGGCATTGAGATTTTCCGTCCTATTAATGGCAAAAAATTAGTAATACCTGAAAGCATAAGTTTTATTATCTCTGACATTTTATCTGACAACCAAGCTAGGACACCTGCTTTTGGACCAAACTCTCTATTAAACATCAGTGGCTTTAGAACAGCAGTTAAAACAGGAACAACTAATAACTTAAGGGACAACTGGGCTATAGGCTATACTCCTGAGTACTTAACAGCTGTCTGGGTAGGCAACAACGACAACTCTCCTATGAAAAATATTGCATCAGGTATAACAGGAGCAACACCAATCTGGAATAGAACAATGACCTATGTATTAAACAACTATCAGTTAATTGATATCTGGTATAAAATTCCAGAAGATATTGTAATTAAACCATGTTCTTATAAAACAGCTGAGTACTTTGTTAAAGGAACTGAAAACATTAACTGCTTTTATGCTCCTAAAGCAACTCCAACACCCCAAATAACAGAAGGTTAAAGATCAAATTTAGCAGGCAGTGTTTTAAATTTAGCTCTAACAACCAAACGCTTCCAGTAAGTTCCGGGAGGCGTGCAAGTTACTAAAGTTAAGATCGAATCATTCTTAATCTGCTCTAAGATCTCAATCTGATCCGGGTTAATGATAAACATTTCAGTAACTTCATAATTATAAACTGAGTCGCCAAGTTTAACTGAGATCTCGTCGCCTTTCTCAAGCGTATGCAAATAGGTAAATATAGATTTATAATCTCCTTTTTTAAAAAGTTGAGGCAGAGTAGAATGTCCAAAGATCACAACATTTCCTTCTTCTCCGGGCAGAGACTTGGGCAGATAATGAACCAAACCCTGATTTAAATCTTCACCAGCTACAATAACTTTAGCATCAGTGATATCTAGTTTAGGAATAGATAAAGAATATTCTTTGATCTTGTTAAGATCAAGCTCTGTCTTAACAGTTAGATTGCCACTGGCATCAACCTTAGGAAACCAAAGATTAACATTAGTAAACCTCTTAAGGTTGGTGCTCACAGCAACTTTTGAGCCCAACACATTTCCAGCAATCTCTAATGAGCTTGCTAAAGTGCTTGATGGCACAGGACTAACAAAACTTTTCTCAACTAACAACCTTGAAAACAATTCAAAGGTAATAATCGGGTATGTAGCCCAGAACAACATTATTAACCCAACAGTTAAAAGAATATAAGAAACATAATTAATAATTTTCTTTTTTACAGAATAATATTCTTTTACATATACTTTTATTGCCATAATTTATTTTTTTAAACTACTCTATTATTATTCTATCAGCAAAAACAGGTGTAAAGGGTGAAAAAGGAATTAAAGATTTTTCTTCTAAGATAACTGCGTCCTGAACTCCTTGTTGATTTTTAACTAACTCAAGCGCTTTTGGCTTTTGCTTAAAAACTAATAAAGACCTGAGATTGGTTTTATCTAAATTATACTTTGCAATAGCTGTTATTGAAAAATTATAACTTGGTTCTTCATCATTGGTTTTTGTATACTCTATCTGCAAATCTTCAGAGGCATAACTATAATTAGGCTTTAACTCTTTTTGCAGTTCAGGCTCAATTAACCTAAGCAGTTTGGCTTTATCCAATAACGCCAACCTTGCCTCAACCTCAGCTGAGATAGCAATCGAATCAGCCACCTCATTAACTTCTTTATCAAATTCTTCCTTGTTGATCCTATACTCATTAAGTTCAGGTATATAAAAATAATTTGACTCATCAAACTTAAACTCAGCAGAAGTAAATTGATCTTTTGCTTTCTGCAATACCTCTTCTCTTAATTTTTCAAGATCAGATTTTGCAACAGTATTAAGCTCCTCCTGACTGCCTCCTGTTGTTGGTTTTGTTAGTTTAGCATAATAAAGATCTGTGTTTAAGTCTCCGATCTTGATTTTATCAGAATAAGACAAATTATAATCTGATCCTATATTCTCAGCAGTGATTCCAACCGAGCCTGTAGTAGGTTTTTTCACAATTGAGCCTTCTACAGTAGCTTCCTGAGCAGGATCAAGGTTTAAATCTAAATCTGTTAAAAAGGTTTTTCCATTTATATTAATCTTTGACCCTTTTTCCAGACTAAAAGACTGAGTTGAAAAATTATATACAGTTATTTCTCCTTTTGCTTTTTCACCTACCTGCTGAGTACCAGAGGTTGCAGTTTTTTCAGCTGCAGATACAGACTGAGTCTCATAAGTGATCAAATCGCCAAGCTCACTGCCTGATAACAAATGTTCATACTTGATCTCAGTTGTCTGTGGTTTCACCTCTAAAACCAATTGATGCACATAAAACTCATTTGCCAAAACAAGCCCAACTAAACCCAAAACCAGCAAAATAAAAGGCAGTAACCATAACTTGGATCTCAAACCAGATACAGAAAAAAATTCTCTGAAACTTGAAAAACCAGATAAAAATCTAACTGAAAAACTTGAATTTACAGTTGCTGTCTGATAAGAGGTTAAGATGGGTTGATCTGACCTTAACTGCTCTGTATTATCCTGATTGGTATTATCGACCTCTGAGAACCCAAAAGGCAGAGTTGACCTGCCAACTGCAGTCTCTGCTGAAACAGGCTCATTTAAATTGGCGCTTAAGTGATCATCTACACCTTCAGTTCTGGTTTCAGCACTGCCTCCAGCAATCTCTGAACAAAACAACTCAACCAAAACCTGATTAAGCTGAGTTAAGTTAGTTAATATAACTTCAGGCTGTTGATTTAATCCTAAAATGTTTAACCAATCCAACTCCTTTAAATCCTGATCCAGTTTAGGCAGATTAAGATAGTTGGCAAATATAAGTTTGGCAACAGATCTGTTACCATCCGGCAAAACATTTACAACACCTTCCTTTATATTTTCTAACTTATCCTCAACAAACAGATTAAAAATTGCAGCAGAAACAGCACCTTTTTCTATAAAATTGGCAAAAACCCTGCTGGAATCAATCTCAGCAAAGACAGCTGTATCAGACTCAGAAATATGCTTTTTAATAACAGCCTCCAGAGTCTCAATATAACCTAAAATCTTTAAAGACAGCTTTTTGCAAATGTCAGAAAACTCTTTGAGATAAACTTTTTTAATTTTTCCTGAGTCTTTATCAATATAAAAACTGCTTAGAAAAAAAATAATTTTATTGGGCTTATCTTTAAACTCCTCTTTAATATCATCTAATACAGACTCAAGAAAACTCATAAGTTCTGTTGTGTCTTCAATATTGGATTTAAACTCCTTAATAATTTTTTGTTCTGCTTTAGGATCTATGTAGGATACAATCAAATTATTCTCAGACAAAAACAGGCTTATGTATCTGTCTTTTTTGTTTGAAAAAAACATAGTTCTTAAGTTAATTATATATTATTTATTAGTCTGCAATTAAATTATATCTGCTTAAAACCTCAGAAACTCCTTGATGAGCTGTCTTCATGGCATCTCTGTAAGATACTCCCTGAACAGTTGCATTTATGGCATTCTCTAAATACTTCATAATATTATCGTTTAGGCCGTCATCAAAGGTTCTTGTAACGCCATAGGTTGTAATAAAATAATCTGCCTGCTTGACTACTCCAGAAAGATAAACATTGTCTGATAAGGCACTGCCCAACTCCTTTAATGGATAAACAGTTCCAAAAAGTCTTACCTTAGACTGATTCTCATAAAGTTTCAGTAACTGATCCTTTTCTGACAAAAACTTTAAAAACTTCCAAGCCTCAAGCTGATTCTGACTTTTCCTAGAAACACCCTCAATCCAGTAACTAGCTATAGACAAAGGCTCTGCTCCAGGCACCTGAGGCACAGGAGCTGACTTAACATTAATCTCCGGATTAATCTGTTTTATAATCAGCATCTGCCAAGACGGAGCAAAGATCATTGCCGCTTTGCCTTCTGCAAAAGCAACGACAGAGTCCGGCATTGTCTCTGACCAGACATTGTTGGGCTCTTCAGCAAACCTGCGATACTGCGACAAAATATCAATTGCCTCCTGAGACTGAAGGTTGGCGATATTTCCTCCATTCTGATAAAGCATTAGCAAAAATATATCTGAAAAATGCTGAATATTTCCAGCAGTGCCTAAAGCAATACCGGCAGTTAAAATATTGCCTGATGAATCCTTTACTGTAGTCTTCTCAACTGCTTCAATAAAAGCGTCCCATGTTGAGGGAGGACTGCTGATACCAGCTGTTTTTAAAAGATCTTCATTATAAATCAGCAACAGCCCATCAATCATTAAAGGCAGACCATAGACTCTTTTGTCTATAACCAGATCATTGACAATTGATTGATAGTATAACTTAGAAAACTCATCTGCAGTGATTACAGACGCAGGCGCATAACTTAAAACCTCTTTTAATTGAGGGATCCAGGCATTATGAAATCTGAAAATATCAGGACCTACACCTCTTTCCGTTCTTGCCACAAGCTTTTGAGCATAAGCATCTCTTGCAAACTTCAACTCATAATTAATTTTAATATTAGGATTTTTCTTTTGATACTCATCAATAATTGGCTGAATAACTTCTTTCTCATCCCAAAGACCCCAGTAAGTTAACTCAACCTGTTTGGCAGGGCCACTTCCGGCTCTGTTTGCTAAAAAGAATCTATAAAGCAGAAAAAAAATGCCGGAGAACAACAGAATAAAAACAATTATTATTACTATGTACTTTTTTTTATTATCCTCAACATAGATTAAAGGCTCGTCTGTAATCTCAAGCTCTTCTGGAGCAACCTGAATATCCGGGCTAACTACCTCCTCCGGCAGTTCCTCCACCTGAATATTAGGCTCTAAGTTCAAATTCTCTGGTTTATTGGATTGATTATCTTTATCTTCTGTATTATTATTTTGATTATCAGCCATATTTTTATGATATCAAACACTATCAAAGTTTTGTCAGCAATACTGCTTAGCTTAGCTATATTATTACCTGCTGAGATAACTCTAACTTATTTAAATCTTAACCCAATTATTGAAGACTACAAAAAAAAGCTCAGTACACAAATTCAAACAGCAAAGGCGCAAGAAATGTCTTTAAAGGAGTCAACAATAACCTTAACAACTCCAAACATTGCTGTAAGATTTTACATTAATCAACTAGAGCCTAAGATTATTACAGATGACCTAAAGACTCTATTGGACAATATTAGACACCCTGCCTACTTCAACCAAAGAATAAAGATTTATCTCAACAACTATCACACCCAGAGCACAACAAAGATTATTTACAAAAAGGAGAAGCTAAAAGACATACTTTTGCTATTAAAAGAAAAGAACGAAGTAGCTCCTATACCAGCAAAGTTTCAGTATAAAAACAATAGAGTTACTGCTTTTCAGATAGAAAAATACGGAACCGGATTGGATCTTGAACAAATGTGGCAAGATATAGACAAAACTCTTTATCAAATCAAAAATAAGACAAGAAAAGGAGATTATAAAATAGAGATTAAATTAAAACCCATCAAACCTGAGGTTACACTTGCAGACTTAAACTCATTTAATATTAAGGAACTAATAGCCAGTGGAGAATCTGATTTCACAGGATCAATACCAGCCAGGGTTCATAATATTATTACAGCAAGCAATAAACTCAATGGCGTCTTGATACCGCAAGGAAAAATTTTTTCCTTTAATGCAGAACTTGGAGATATATCTGTCTCACAAGGGTATAAACAATCTTATATCATAAAAGATGGAAAAACTGTTTTAGGTGATGGAGGAGGCGTTTGCCAAGTTTCAACAACAATTTTCAGAGCTGCTTTAAACGCAGGGCTTCCTATAATTGAACGACAAGCCCACTCTTATAGAGTTGCTTACTACGAGAATGACTCAAAACCAGGGTTGGACGCAACAGTTTTTTCACCTTATGTTGATCTAAAATTTGAGAATAACACCTCAGGAGCCATTTTAATTCAAACTAAAGTAGACACAGAACAAAATAAACTTTACATCTATCTTTACGGTAAAAAAGACAACAGAGTAGTAAAATTAAGCCCAATTAAAGTCTGGGATATAACTGCACCTCCAGAACCATTATATATAGAAGATGAATCTTTGCCAATCGGCACAAAAAAACAGATAGACTTTTCTGCTTATGGAGCAAAAGCAAGCTTTGATTATGAGGTCTACAAAGACAATCAAATCATCTTCAGCAAAACGTTTGTATCTGTGTATAGACCCTGGCAAGCTGTCTATCTAGTTAATAATTAAGCTAAGAACTTAGGCAGTTTTGTTTTATTAATCTTAGCCAAACTCAAGGTCTCCTTCCAAACCTCATCCATATGATTTACAAAAACAAATTTAAGATCTTTTTGAATATGGTTTGGAATATCCTCAAGGTCTTTTTTATTGTCTTTTGGCAGTATAATTTTTTTAATACCAGCCCTATGAGCTGCTATAACTTTCTCTTTAACTCCGCCAATCTCAAGTACTCTGCCTCTTAGGGTAATCTCTCCTGTCATACCAACATCTCTTTTTACTGGAATCTTAATTAAAGCAGACAACATCGCAGTTGTTATAGCAATTCCAGCCGACGGGCCATCTTTAGGCACTGCTCCCTCTGGCACATGAACATGAATATCAAGGTTTTCAAAAAACTTTTTCTCAAGCCCAAAGATCTCCCACCTGGATCTGATATAACTTAGAGCTGCTTGACAAGATTCTTTCATAACATCTCCCAGCTGGCCTGTCAAGGTAAGGTTGCCCTTACCCGGCATTACTGCAACCTCAATAAACAAAATATCTCCTCCTGCTTGAGTCCAAGCCAAACCAGTTGAGATGCCAATATTATCTTTATCTTCTATAATCTGCTCAGAGTATTTGTACGGACCTAAAAACTTGTGCAGATCTCTAACACTTATAGTTACAGAGTTAACTTTGTCTTCCAAAATCTTTAAAGCGCTCTTTCTCATAAGAGCAGCTATCTGTCTTTCAAGCTCTCTTACGCCAGCCTCTCTGGTGTACCTTCTAATTATTGTTTGAATCGTCTTATCACTTACATTTATTTTGTAATTATCTAAATTATGCGCTTTTATCTGCTTATGCAACAAATGGCTTTTAACAATATTAAACTTTTCATCCTCTGTATAACCTGGAAAATGAATTACCTCAAGTCGGTCGAGCAAAGCTGAAGGAATAGTATCTAAAATATTAGCAGTTGTGATAAAAAACACATCAGATAGATCAAAAGGGACCTCAAGGTAATGATCTGAAAAACTATGATTCTGTTCAGGATCCAAAGCCTCAAGAAGAGCAGCAGAAGGATCTCCTCTGTAGTCTTGGCCTATTTTGTCAATTTCGTCCAGCATAAAAACAGGATTTTTGGTTTTTGCATCTTTTATTCCTTGAATTATTCTGCCCGGCAAAGCGCCAACATAGGTCCTTCTATGACCTCTTATCTCTGCCTCATCTCTTATGCCTCCTAAAGAGATTTTTACAAACTCTCTACCCAATGCTTTAGCTATAGATTTGCCCAAAGATGTCTTTCCAACTCCCGGAGGACCTACAAAACACAGTATTGTAGGAGGGTTATAGTCTTTATCTTCTTTTTGCACCTTTGAGTTCTTAGTGTTCTTGTCATTTTGTCTCTTCAGTTTAACAACAGCAATATACTCTATAATTCTTTCCTTGATCTTTTTTAAACCATAATGATCAGCATCTAAAATACTTTTTGCTTTTTTAATGTCAAAACTGGACTTTGATTTTACAGACCAAGGAAGATCTGTTAACCAATCCAGATAGGTTCTAATATATGAAGCCTCTGGGTTAAATGAAGACATTTTAGACAATCTGTCAAGTTCCTTTAATGCTTTTTTCTCAACTTCTGGAGGCATCTTAGCTTTTTTGATCTTTCTTCTATAGTTTGAGATCTCCTCTGCTTCAGAGTCTTCTCCCAACTCAGCCTCAATTAACCTTTTCTTTTCCCTTAAAAATGATTCTTTAACACCGCGCTCAAATCTTTTTCTGGTTTGCTCAGACAACTTTTGCTCAAGCTCTAAAATCTCTAACTCTTTATTCAGCAACTCAAGTTCTTCTTTTAGTCTTTCTTTAAGGTCATTAAGCTCAAGCAGAAGCTGTCTGTCTTTAGCGCTGATATCCAAAATCATTGCCACATTATAAGAAAAGCTTAATGGAGATGTATAATTTAGAATATTTATTAAAAAATTAAAATCAATAGCCTTGCCTAAATTTATACTTTTTTTCAGACCATTTGATATCAACTTAACCAAACTAACCACCTCAACATCATCATCAGCGACTTTGGGTTCTTCCAACTCCTCAGCCTCAACTAAAAATATTGGCTCCTCAGAGATAAACTTAACTACTTTTACGCGCTTAAGACCTCTAACCAGCACACTAAACTCACCGCGCTCACCTTTAACTCTCTTTAACACTTTAGCTAAGACTCCTGTTTCATATAAATCCTTAATTTTAGGATTATCAATAGAGGCTTTTTTCTGCTGCAGCAGAATCACCTCATCACTAGACTCCTTATCTAGATAATCTATTACCTTAAGGCTCTTTTCTCTGCCAAAAATCAATACATTCTCAGTATCCGGGAAAACTATCCCGTCGCGAAGGGGAACTACTGGCTTAATTAATTTATTTTTTTTGCTTAGCATCATATTATTAGCAGTCTAACACAATAATTGCTAAAAGTCAAGTATATTTATGCTGGGAATATTTTATTGCCCTGATCATCTTCTATAAATATAGCAGTAACAGGACAGGCTCTGGCCGCCTCAACAACTGTATTAAAGTCTTCCTGATTAGCACTATTTATAATGACAGCCTTCATCTCTGAATCCAGAGCAAATGTCTTAACCGCAACAGCCACACAGGTGCCTGCGCCAATGCACAAATCTCTGTCTACCCAAACTTTATAATTTTTATTATCCAGATTAAGAGTAACTGGGCCAGAGGGATTTTTTTCATCAAACAAAACATAATCATCATTCATAGTTATTATTAAACAATTTATAACTTTGCTATAGCTTTTCCTATTGCCTCAAGGGGCAACAATGCACACTTTAACCTATTCACTCCCAACTCAATACCTAATAATTTTAATACCTTATCTTTATTATAACTTAAAATTTCTGATAAGTCCTTGCCCTTTATCTCATCAAGCAAAATATCAGAACTCGCCATAGAAATTATACACCCAGAGCCTTCAAATTTTGCAGAAACAACTTTGTTGTCTGAGATCTTTAAATAAATAGTTACTCTATCTCCGCATAACGGATTATCAACAGTATAGGCAACTGTGCAATCTTTTAATACTCCAAAATTTTTTGGGTTTTTGTACCTGTCTAAAATTATTTCTTTGTAAATATCCATAGCTTATAATAATTTTTTCTTAACCTCTTTTAGGCCAAAGATCAATCTGTCTACATCGTGTTTATTATTATAAATCTGAAAGCTGGCTCTAACTGTAGCTGTGTACCCCAGATACTTATGCAAAGGCATAGCACAGTGATGACCTGCTCTAACAGCAATATTAAAACTATCTAAAATGCCTGCAACATCATGAGGATGAAACTCATAAAACTTGAAAGAAAAAATCCCTTTTCGCTCATCAGCAGACTGAGGTCCCAAAACCTCAATATCATCACCAAACTCCTGTTTAAGACAGCTGAAACAGTACTTGGATAACTCTGAAACATAGTCTGAGATTTTTGCAACAGAGATGGAGTTAATATAATCTATAGCTGAACCCAAAGCTATTGCCTCAGCAATAGCAGGAGTGCCAGCCTCAAACTTAAACGGAGGATCCTGAAACTGAGACTTTTCTATCTCAACAGAGCGAATCATTTCTCCGCCAAACATAAAAGGATAGGCTTCTTTAAGCAGATCATACCTGCCATATAAGACTCCAATACCTGTAGGCCCAAAAGTTTTATGTCCTGAGAAGGCTAAAAAATCACAATCCAACTTTCCAACATCAATTAAACTGGATAACATTGCCTGAGCCGCATCAACAACAACTATGGTTTTAGGATTTATAGCCCTGATCTGCTTAATTATATTTTGTACAGAATTTAAGACTCCAATAACATTTGATACCAAAGTTAAAGCTACAATTTTAGTTTTATTAGTTATAATCTCTGACCAGTTCTCCGGCAGTTTGCCTGTTTTATCCGTCTCAACAACCTTAAAATCAGCTCCTGCTTCAAATGAGAGCATCTGCCAAGGCACAAAATTAGAGTGATGCTCCAGTATAGAAACAACAACCTCATCGCCTGCAGAAACAACTTTTCTGCCTAATGCATAAGCAATCAAGTTTAACGACTCAGTAGTATTTCTTGTAAAGATAATCTCTTCTGATCGTTTAGCAGAGATAAACCCAGCAACCTTCTCTCTTGCAGACTCATACTCTAATGTTGCTTTTTCAGAGATTTTGTAGATGCCTCTAAAAACATTGGCAGAGTAATCAGTATAATACCTTTTCAAACTCTCAACAACAACATAAGGCTTTAATGTTGTTGCTGTTGAGTCAAGATAAACCAAATTTGGGTGTTTTTTATAAATAGGAAAATCACTACGAAAATCAGTCATAACAAAATTAGATCAATTTTTTTTGAAATTGCAAGCAAAAACTTGAAAATTGAACTTTTAAGGCTAAAATAAACCCTATAACAATGATGGAACAAATTAGAATTATAGAACAATACGCACAGACTTACCAAAACATATACCCTTTATTAGTAGTTTTTATGGCTTTGGCAGCAAAAAGAAGATCCTTTAAGCTAAGCACCAAAGAAGAAGCTTTAAAAAACCAAGAATACAAGTGTTTGTTTTGTGGAATGAAGGTTTGCATGAGAAATTCAGAAGCACATCATTGCATTCCAGACAGTCTTGGAGGACCAATAACACTTCAAAACTGCGCAGTATTATGCCACAGATGTCATAAAATAGCAGATGATTTAGCTATAGGCCACGGAATCCGCATTATTAGCCAAGATCCTGATCTTTACTTAAGACTTAAAAGCCTAATAAGACAACTTGAAGATCATAACAACGCGTTAAATAATAGTCATCCTGATTTAAAAGCTATGTTTGATCAAATTAAAATAGCTTTTGGTAAAATAGACCCAAACAACCAAAACCTAACATTTGATGATCTAGAAATTATAATTAATGCTTTATCATCAATTAATTAAACTTATTATACAAATCAGTGATAACACTGAAATCCTCAAAAAGAACCTTTTTCATCGGAGCTCTGTAGAGAGCTACTGCAGGATGATAAAGAGGAATTATAAAAACCTCTCCATAAGCAGCTTTAGCTTTAAACACTTTTCCATGAATCTTGCTGATAGAATCTAACTCCAAAAGCAACAAAAACTTGCGCATAATATAATCCATAGAGAACCTGCCTAAGGTAGCAATAATTTTAGGCCTTATTATATTAATCTGTCTTTCAAGAAAAGGAGCATAAATTGCTATCTCTTCTGGCAATGGATCTCGATTATCAGGAGGCCTGTCTTTAACAATATTTGTAATATAAACATCCATCCTCCTAAGGCCTATTGAATCTAAAAGTTCAGTCAACACTCTACCAGCAGAACCGCAAAAAGGCCTTCCTGTCTTAGCTTCATTCTCACCCGGAGCCTCCCCTATAAACATTATCTTGGCATAGTGGTTTCCTTCTCCTATCACAGGATAATAGTTGTTCTTTTTTCTATACTCATACAATGGCGACTCCTTCAGTCTCAGGATCTCATCCCTTATTTCTTTTAATTGCTCTGTCCTATTATCCATATATCAAATTTTAACACTTATTGTCAGCTTATTACTACTGTGTAAATCAAATCAGATTAAAGGTCGTAAATTTTAATATAAAAAAGCTTTATGTAATCTAATTTAGACTAATAAACTTTTTTAACCTAAAGACAACAGAATAAAAAGCCTCTTATAAAGCTCTAAAAACACAACTTACGGGAAAACAGACCTATCTATCATAATTTTTAAATTAAAGTCTTAAAAATTTAGATACAAGCAGTTAGTAGTGCTTTTAACTTATCATTTTATTGTCTGGATAATTATATTTATACTTATAATTATTCACTTTTTCACAAAGTGATAAAGGCTTAATGGCACAAATTTTCAGCATAGCAGTTTCAAACTCTTTTGTAAATATATTAGCTGACAAAAACCCTCTGTTTGCCTTAGTTTTTACTAAAGCATTAAGTTTTATATTAGCAATAATAGGATTGGCAAGCTTTGAGATTTAAAGATATATTAGACATTAGACTACTAGACATCAATTAAGCATAATAATCAGAATTATAAGTTAATTAAAATGTTGACCACCTATCCAACCTATACAAAAACTTGAAAAATAAACTTTATTTTTTAAAATTTACCTTCATATAAATGGAAATACCACACTATTTATATACACAATATATACAACCAGAGCAGTACGAACAACTATTCCCAAATTTAATATTAGTTTCTACGATATTATGGGCTTTGGCAAAGTCCAGAAGTAGGGAAACTTTTTTTAAGCAAAGAGTAAAAAATGAGGTTTTAAAACAACAGAACAATAGATGTCCTTTATGTGAAATGGAAATTGAGTGTTCAAGATCAGAGGCTCATCACATAATTCCAGTAAGTTTAAACGGAGAGACGACCAGACCTAACTGTATAGTATTATGTCCAGAATGCCACAAAATAGCAGATGAACTAGCAGAAAAACATAAAATAGCACTTAATAAATCCAATAACAATGGCCACATTAATATGGTTGAAATATATAGATTACTTAGAATGTTAGCAGAATTAATAATATCTCAAACTCATCTACCTTATAATGAAGGAACTTTAGACCAACTTGTAATATCATTGATAAAAGAGTCCGGAGATGGAGCTTTTCTCATAGGAGGTTATGATGAAAATCCAAAGTTTCTTGATTTAATTAATCTTGGATTCAAGGCAATCGGCACGAAAGATGATGGGAAAATTACAAGTATTCAACAAGCACTTGAAATATTGAAAGCCCTAGCTACTATAGCAACAAGAAATAATGGTAAAGACGATAAAAAAGGAATAAAACCTAATTCTAAAAAACTAGGCGGAATACAAACTGCCAAATATCAACTTGTAAATGGTAAGTATATCAGAAGACAACATAGGAATTAAGATATTTTATTGAGTATTTTTTCTTTAAATTTGTCTAAAACAGGCTTTTGTTTATCAAATACTTCATTAATAAAACCTTCTATCAACAACTGTTTGGCTTGCTTTTGCGTTAAACCTCTTGTATTTAGGTAATAAATCTCTTCAGAGTTTAATCCGCCTGTAGTTGAACCGTGAGTGCAAAACACATCATTTGCTTGAATCTCCAAAAAAGGCCTAGACTCAACATAAACAGTTTCAGATAAAGTCAGATTCTGGTTTTTCTGATAGGCATGCGATCTTTGAGCTCCTTTTTCAATTTTTATTAATCCTTCATACAAAAACTTTGATTTATCAAAAAAAACGCCTTTAACCAATAAATCAGAGTAAGTATCTGAAACAATATGGTTTTGTTGGGTTTTAAGGCTAAAATTAGCTGATCCTTTGCCAATATAAACTCCTAGTATATCTACCTCTGCACCCTTTGCCTTCAAGTTTACCTCAACCTCTCCTGAGTAGTTGTAAAAAAAAACAACATACCTGCCTTTTTTATCAATATTTACAACCTGATGTTTTTTACTGCCTTTTATCTCAATTAATTTCATATACTGCTTTAAGAACTTATATTAACCTACACTGCCAGCCATCTCTACCTTAAGCAGTCTGTTCAGCTCAACTGCGTACTCAAGTGGAATTTCCTTGGCTACAGGTTCAACAAATCCCTGAACCAGCAAACCTTCTGCAGCTTGTTTATCAATGCCTCTTGAGGCTAAATAAAACAGCTTTTCTTCTCCAATCCTTTCAACAGTTGCCTCGTGCTGAATCTCCACGCCTTTTTGCTCTCTAATCTTCATATAAGGATAAGTGTCTGTTCTTGATTTATCGTCTAAAAGCAAAGCATCACAGGAAACAAAAACAGATGAGTTATAAGCTCCGGGATTCACATTAACCAGACCTCTGTAGGAACATCTGCCGCCTGCTCTTGAGATTGATTTTGAAACAACTCTTGATTTGGTATTAGGAGCCAAATGAATCATCTTAGCTCCGGTATCCTGAATCTGATTTTCATTGGCATAAGCGATAGATAAAACTTCTCCTTTAGCTCCCCTGCCAACAAGATAACAAGACGGATACTTCATTGTGACTTTACTGCCAATATTGCAGTCAACCCATTCCATAACAGCATTTTCTTCAACTCGCGACCTTTTAGTAACCAAGTTATAGACATTTGATGACCAGTTCTGAACAGTTGTGTATCGAACTCTGGCTGATGGGTGAACAAAGATCTCAACAACAGCTGCATGCAAAGAAGAAGTTGAGTAAATTGGAGCAGTACATCCCTCTACATAATGGACAAAAGAACCTTTTTCTGCAATGATTAAGGTTCTTTCAAACTGGCCAAAAGCCTCTGCGTTGATTCTAAAGTATGCCTGAAGCGGCATTGGGACCTTAACACCTTCAGGCACATAAACAAACGACCCTCCAGACCACACAGCAGAGTTTAATGCCGCAAATTTATTGTCTGCTGGCGGAATAAGTTTGCCAAAATATTTTTTAACAATCTTCGGGTATTTTTTGACAGCAGTATCCATATCACAAAAGATTACTCCAAGTTTTGCTATCTCTTTTTTCATATTTTCATAAACAACCTCAGAGTCAAACTGAGCAGATACTCCTGCTAAAAAGTCTCTTTCAGCCTGAGGCACTCCTATTTTGTCATAAGTCTGCTTTATTTCTTCAGGCAGATCCTGCCAAGACTTTACCTGATTATCAATAGGTTTGGCATAATAAGTTATAGACTTAAAATCAATCTCAGACAAGTCAGGACCCCAACCGGGCATAGCCTTGCTCTGAAAAACAGCCAGTGATTTTAATCTAAACTCTTTCATCCAAGCAGGCTCTTGCTTATAACTGCTGATTGTGGCAACGACATCCTCAGACAGACCCTTATCTGCTTTATAAACATATCTTGCTGGCACTGAAAAGCCGTATTTGTAATCAAACTTGATATCTTCCTGTTGTATATCTGGCATAGTTAAACCTTGATGTCTAAACTTTCATAACCTTGCTCCTCTATCTGGTGAGCCAGCTGTCTTTCTCCTACCTTAACCAATCTGCCATTAGCCAAAACTAAAACATAATCAGGATTAATATACTTTAAGATTCTATTGTAATGGGTAATCAGAACAATAGATCTTCCTGATTTGATCTTATCAATGTACTGTCCAATAATTTTTAAGGCGTCTACATCCACACCTGTATCAATCTCATCAAATATTAAAAACTTTGGATCCAGCACAACGGCCTGAAGCAGTTCCAGTTTTTTTCTCTCGCCGCCTGAAGCACCTTCATTTAATGATCTGCTCAACAACTCATCTCTTATCTTAAGTTCTTTAGCGATTCTTTCAATTCTTTGTTTAAGTTCTAAAGGATCAACCTTACCCTCAAGAGCAAGTCTTAATAACTGAAAAACCGTTACTCCAGATATCTGCAGGGGCGATTGAAAAGATAAAAATATGCCTTTCTCAGCTCTTTTTTCTGGTTCTTCTTCTGTTATATCTTCATTATTAAATACAATACTGCCGTTAACAACTTCATACGCCGGGTGACCAGCAATGCTATAACCAAGCGTTGACTTACCAGAGCCATTAGGACCCATAACAGCATAGACTTTATCTTGTTCAAACTCAAAATTAATTTTGTGCAGAATCTGCTTGTTGCCAGCAGTTACAGATAAATTTGTTAGCTTTAACATATTAAATAATTGAACTTAACTTATATTGGCTTAAACTGGACAAAATTAAACTATAAACTTTATGCAGAGATTGTCTGTGATTACAGCTTCTACTGTATTTGCAATTATAATCTTTATCCAAACACTTTACTAGCTTCATATCTTCAAAAATTTTCAGGTAATCCAGCAAAGAAACTTGATTGATCTTGCTGCCTAACTTATAACCTCCGTTTTTACCTTCTTTACTTTCCAACAAACCTGCTTTAACTAACTCAGCTGAGACTCTGGCAATAAATCTTTTTGGCAAACCAAGCTGATCAACAATCTGCGACAAAGGCAGATAATCATTGCTCTTTTTTACCTGTTCCAGAATTAAAAGACCATACTCTGAACTATTTGATATCGCAAACATATACTTTTAGAGTAATAGTTTAACAACTTAAAATAAATTTTACAACTGCAAAACAAGCAACAATTTAAAACAAAAATAATATAATATACAAATATTTATACTTTATGTTTAACAAAAATAAATCAAATAAATATGTAGTAATCCTTATATTCTTATTTATAACTTTAGGACTAATAATTAGACTTATAAAGTTTAGACAACAGCCTTTTTATGACTGGGACGAAGCTCTTTACGGCCAAGTTGCCAGAGAAATGCTTGTTAACAAAACATTGAATACAACATTTAACTCAAATCCCTGGCTTGACAAACCTCCTTTATCTTACTTAATGATCTCAGTTGTTTTTTCTATATTCAATGAAAACGAAGCCGTAGCAAGATCTTTATTTGCTATCTTTGCAATTGCGCTTCTTTTTCTTATATATCTGCTTACTAAAAAAATTATTAGAGCTTTTTATAAAAAATCCGACGATATTAACTTGATTATAATTCCGATCTTGATCACAAGCGCAAGCAAGTTATTTATAGATAAAGCTACAACCCTAAACACAGATATTATAATCAGCGTCTCAATATTAGGCTACTTTGCTTTTTACAAAAACAAACTGATAAAGACATTGTTTTTAATTTTAGGTGTATGGACAAAATCTGTCATAGGATTTTTTCCTTTAATTATTGAACCATTCTTAATAATTAAAAGTTCTAAAAATATGCGCAGTTTTATAAATAAAACATTGTTTTTACTATTTCAGCTTGGCATTGCTTGTTTATGGTATTTTTATGCTTATCTACAATATGGAGACTATTTTATAAAGGCGCATTTTTACTCACAAATTTACAAAAGAATAATACTGCCTATAGAGCTACATTTTGGAGATAAATGGTTCTATTTTAAAGTTTTGGGCATAGATTTAAGTTGGTTGATTTTGGCAATTATATTAGGTCTTATGATCTTAATAAAAAATTTGGTTTTGGATCTGTATAAAAACAGAGTTTTGATATTAAAATCAGATAGATTTATTTTATATATTGTGTTGCTCTCTCCCTTACTACTTTTGTTTATATATACAATTGTTAAAACAAAGCTAGATTGGTATTTGATCTACATAATACCTATTATCTCAATCTACCCGATATTTTTACTATCAAACCTAAAATCTTATATTAGGAAAATAGCAATATTTCTAATAATTGGTTACTCTATCTTTAAATTCTCAACCAACACTTATGTTGTAAAACCTCAAATTAATATTGATGAAAAAATTATACTTGCCAAATGCCTTAATCAAAAAAATATTGATAAACTATCTTTTTTAGCAGATGAAGAACAAAGAACCATAAAAAATGTTTTAGAGGCCGCGAAACTTCAAACAGAAAGCAGTTTTCTTTACTCAGGATCACCCTCATTTGTTTTTTATCTGAATAAGCCTATACAAACATATTATTCTACCCAAGAGTTTGTCAAAAACTATAAAAATAGTTCTAGTTTTGTTATTTCAAAACAAGATTACGAAAACCTGCTCAATTCTTTAGATACAGACTCCTTCCAAACAATCTGCCAAACAGAGAACTGGATAGGTTTTAAAAAGATCTATTATAAATAAACTTAAAGTACCTTCTATAGAGTTTTGATGGGAAAAAAGAAATACCTAACAAAAACAATAAACTCACTAAAGAAATATAATTAGCCATACTTCTAACCTTTGTTTCTTGATAAACAACCTGAATATCATAATTACCTTTTTTAAGAATAAATGTAATTAATCCTCTATAATTAGGATCCTGAAATTCTATATTAATAGGAGATTCATTAGCATACACGATCCAACCAGGAAAATAGAAAGTGTGATCTACAAATCTAGCTTTATCTGAAATAACTTTTACCTTATATATATGATTATTAAATTTTTTTACATCAGAAAAAAGAATATTAGCAGAACCTTCAATTACTGCCAACTTATTATTAACTTTAGGATAATCCTCTCCTTTTCCAGACCAAACAGGAGACATATTTATACTATGAAGGTTTTCTTCTGTAAATTCATAAAAAGATTTATCATTATCTACAACATTTTTGACATATAACTGACTTGATCTATAAAACAAAAAACTTGATATAAAAATTATCAAAGTTAAGGCCTTGATAATATTAAAAACTCTATATTTTTGCATACGAATTTCAAAAAGGAGAGTGGCAAACATAAAACAAACAAATAATTCAAAAATTCCTATCAATCTCCAAGGATGTTGAATTTCGGCTAAAACAGGAATTGAGTTATATAGATACATAGATTGAGGACTTATAAAAAACAATGTTAAAAAACCAAAAAAAACTAACAATAAATGTCTAATTCTTTTTTTAGACTTTACAAAAATAGAGTAAAGAGTAAATAAAATAAAAGATAAGAAAACTAGACTCTCCCAAAATCCAATTTGAACAAAATCTTCTCTTACAGAAGATCCTTCAGGAGCAGAATAACTCCAATGCTCCACAAATAATATTTTATCTACAGATCTAAAATGAGCTTTTTCTATAGATGCAGGAGTAGTTCCAGAATAAAAATATTTCTTTTCTAATTTTAAAGGCAACAGGTAATAAGATGATAACAATAAACCCAACACAAAAGGTATAACAACCGCAAGACCAAACAATAATTTTTCTTTAAGTTTTAGATTTAATGCTAAATATAAAAAAATATAGACAAAAACTAATTGATATAAAACAATGCTAAAAGGATGCGTCAAAAATAATAAAGAAAAACTTAAAGAGGTAACTACTAAATATTTTTTACTTAAGCCATATTTATAAATCTTAAGAATATATAGACAAACTAAAAAAAAGAAAAAATAAGATAAAAATTCAGGCAAAGCAGAACGAACATAGATATTAAATATTCTATATGCTGAAAACTGATAAAACAATACAGATAAAATGCTAATATTAAAAGGAAAAAAATTGTTTAAAAACAAAAACAAAGTAAAAACTGTAGCGAAATCAGCTAAAAAAAATAAAATTTTATATGAAATAACTGGATCTTGTGTTATAAAATTCAAAATTCCTCCCACATAAGCTGGAACCTGATGAGCTATCTGACCTAAAGGATAACCATAATTATTAAATCCTTCAACCCATCTAACAAAAAACTCTCCTCTTTTAATACTTTGATAAAATAAAGATAATGAAAAAATATGAGTTCTTATATCATAGCTTTCCCATTCGCCAGAATGACCAAAAATGTCAAAGAATAAAATAAATGATGAAAATATAAAAATAACTATCGCTATAATTACTTTAGTTTTGGGATTCATTTTTTTTAATATACCAAAATATATTCCTTTTGTTGCAGAATATAAATTCAAAAAACTAATCAACAACTTATTAACTAACAAAATATCATCTGAATCTTATTGGAAAGAAAGAGAATTTCTATGTCCCCTAACGCATAAGATTATCACAAACAAATCAAAAATTAATAATTTACTAAATGCTAAAAAAGAAATTATCAAACTTGAAGAAGGAAGCTGTTTTAAAAATAAATACAAAACTTATGAATTCCTAATTTATAATCCTTGGTTAGATAAAAACAAACAAAAACCAGAACAACTTATAAAAAATATTTTAAAAAACAACTTTAATATTTATAAAACTAATAATAATATTTACTTATCTGAGTCGAATAATCTAATTGCGATTATATACCCGTACAAGAATGCCAAAAAAAATATTTTATTCAAAGATTTGACTCTTCCAGAAAACGAATACAACTATTTTTGGCTTACAATTTTACAAAAAATGTAATATATTTACAGCAGAAATCTTGAGACAACAGAAAAGTTGCGTCGTCCATAGATCTTTCTAGTTTGAGCATAGGTTATAAAAAGTCTTTCCATAGCTCTGGTAATACCTACATAAAAAAGTCTGCGCTCTTCTTCTAAAGCCTGTTGATCATCTAAACTTCTACTATGCGGCAGTAGACCGTCTTCAACTCCTACTATAAACACAACAGAAAACTCTAATCCTTTAGCCTGATGCAGTGTCATTAACTGAACACCATTGGTTGTTTTCTTTTCACCTTCAAAGTACTCAGACTCAACCAAAGCAATATGTTCTAAAAACTCATTTATATTGGGATACTCATAAGATATTGACCTGAACTCCTTTATATTCTCAAGCCGGGACAGATCTTCTTCAACCTTATCATTGTATAAATCAAGATAACTTGTTGCCTGAAGAACTTTTGCAATTATCTCAGGTGTTGGCAAAGAGATTAAATCTTTTTCCTCTAAAAGTTTCTCAAACCCTCTGTACCTTCTTTTACCTATTTTTAAAGCTCTATCCAAAGAAACTGAGTCATTAGGATTAACTACCAGCCGCAGATACGACAAAAGATCTTTAATCTCTTTTCTTTCATAAAACCTTACTCCTCCTGTTAATCTATAGGGTAGATTATAACGGATTAAAGTCTCCTCAAGATACCTTGACTGAGCATTGGTTCTAAACAACACAGCAAAATCATTAAAGTTATTAAGTTCGTTCAACTGCATAATTGTTTCAGCAACAAAAACTGCTTCCTGTTCCTCATCAGCAAAACCTTTGATCTCAACATCATAATCTCCTTTAAACTCTGTCTTAAGATGCAAAACAGGATGAGTGGTGTTTTGACTTATTACTTCATAGGCATAATTTAATATCTGCTGGGTTGACCTATAATTAATTTCCAGTCTATACTCTTTAGTATTGGGGAAATCTTTTTGAATTTTTTTCAAGTTCTGTATCTGAGCACCTCTCCAAGAGTAAATGCTTTGTGAAAAATCACCAACAACAAACAAGTTATTATGGCTAAAACAGATCAATCTTGCCAACTCGTACTGAACAGTATTTGTATCCTGAAACTCATCTATCAATACATACGAGAATCTTTTCTGAAGACTTTCCAGCACCTGCCTATTGGTACTTAACAGCTTAACTGCCAACAACAAAAGATCATCAAAGTCAACCGCAGAGTTGGCCTGTTTTTCTTTTTCATAGGCTTGACATACCTGATAAATTTTATCTGCAATAAAAGAGCTGTAGTTTTGATAAATATAATCCTCAAGCTCAAAGTTGTTGTTTTTAGCCATAGAAATTATAGACAGATAATATCTTGGAGAAAAGGTTTTGCCTAAATTTAGTGATTTTAAAATTTTTTTCATTAATGCTACCTGATCATCGTCATCATAAATCACAAAGTTTTTGTTTAACCCAATTTTTGACCCCCAGATCCTCAGGACTCTGACGCAAAAAGAATGAAATGTACCAACAAAACCAACCTTAACATCACCAAGCCTTTCAGTCATTTCTTTGGCAGCCTTATTGGTAAATGTAACCAGCATAATAGCTGACGGATCTATTTTGTGTTTATAAACCAAGTTAAAAACCCGTGTAATTAACACCCTGGTCTTTCCGGAGCCAGCTCCTGCCAAAACAACAGCAGGGCCATTAAAATGCTCTACTGCTTGTTTTTGCTGAGGATTAAGTTCTTTTAAAATTTGGTTTAATTTGTCCATAACTTAAGATGATATAATATAAAAACAAAATATGAAAGAGTTTTATATTATAGCCAACTGGAAAGCCAGATTAACTTTGCCAGAGACATCTGATTGGCTTAACACATTCAAAAAATACTATAAAACAACCTCTGACAATCTTAAAATAATCTTAGCTCCATCAGCAACAAACCTGCATATTACCTCTGAGTTTATCAAAAACAATAAATTAAACCTTTCAGTATCAGCTCAAGATGTCTCATCATATCCTAAAGGAGCTTATACAGGAGAAGTTCCTGCAGAACTTATAAAAAGCCTAGCTGAATATGCTATCATTGGTCACTCAGAAAGACGCAGATACTTTAATGAAACAACTGCTGTTTTGGAAAAAAAACTTAAGCAGTGCAGGCTAAACAATCTGACAACTATTTACTGTTTTGAAAAAAGTTCAGATGCACTTATTACAGCATCAGATATTATTGCCTTTGAACCAAGATCTGCCATCGGCACAGGAAAAAACTTAGATCCAGACAGCCTGCTAAAAATAAAACAAAACTTAAGCATTTCAAACAAACCTTTTTTATACGGAGGATCTGTTAACTTGGCAAACGCGCTAGATTATCTTAAGATAAAAAGCCTGATCAATGGATTCTTAATAAGCTCAGCCAGTTTAAATCCAATTAAATTTGCCCAGATAATAGAACTAATCAATCAACATTTAAATAAATAAGGCAATAAAGATAATAAAAGCGCTGATTATCAGCAGTAACAAATAATTATTTATAAACCCAGCCTCAGGCAGTTCTGCTACCGGAGTAGGTGTAACCTGACCAGCATCTGCCAAAAGCACCTCTTCAGTTGGAGTTGGGACCTCAACAGATGGCGTAGCAACAACAATATCAGTTGGGATTGTTTCCTGTTCATTTACAGGTGTTTGCTCCTGCTCATCTGAGGCCAAAATTCCTTCAGTAGGAGTTGGCTCAACCAAATCTGTTGGAACTGGAGTTGGTGTTGGAGCAAAGTTAGGAGTCGGCTGTTGGGCAACAGAGTTGTTGGCAAGAAAAACACTTTTGCGGTATGTTTTTTGTTCAGCCTGAACCTCAAGCCTTAACTGATCAACACCTTCATCATTGGCATTAAGATAAGTTATAGCAAGAAAAACAACCAATCCAAAAAAGGCTAAACCAGCAACTACAACAATAACACTATTAATTTTAGCTTTACTTAAATTAAGCTTTAACTTTAATTTGTTAGCTTGATTATTCATAAGCTACTCTGTAAGCCAGCCAGCAACTTGTGAGTACAGCTCTGCCTGAATATCCAAACCAATATCTGAATCTTTTATAGTATAAGTTATATAAAAAACATTAAAATCCTTATTATACTCTGTTGTCTCATTCTCTGACGACCATTGGTCAGAGTTAACTCTAATTCTGGCTTTAGTAACATTCTCATCTCTTGTTTTTTCTATACCAATGTAAATTGTTTCACCTGCAACTAATTGCTCAGCATCCTGATCTGTAAGCAGCTGCCAGTTGTCATTAAACAACATTATGCCTTTTGACTCAACCTTTTGAATCTTTACACTGCTTTCAGCAGATGATCTTGCTGCATTGCGCGTAACTAAAAAGGCAATTGTTGTAAAACTAATTAAGAAAACAAAGATCAAAGAAGCAACAACTAAATTGTTTTTTTTGATTGCTGTTGATTTATCAACTATAACCTGACCTTTTGCTAATTGTTCTTTTGCTAGTTTTTCCTGCTGAAAACTAGGCAGTTTGATACTTCTTCTCTTTTTTTCGTTTATAAACAAATATATTTCCAAAATTAAAAAAACCAAAACCCCAAACCCAACTACTGCTGAAATTATGCTAAAAGTACTATACTCCATATCATAATATTAAATTAAAATCAGCATAAATACAATATCTAAATAAAGTTAACCAACACAATTATATTAAATAAACTATAACCTGTTTAAAACAAACTTAAAACCTTAGTTGTTTTTAAAAAAGTAAAGCAAGCCAGAAAAAATTAAAGAAAAACTTAAAGCAAATAAAACTAAATTAAGATTAAAACCAGACACAGGGGGCTTAGGACTAGGCTCTGCTGAAATCTCTGTTGGTGTTGGAGTTAAAGCTGGGGTTGCTGTTGGCTGTATAATCTCTGTAGGAGTCTGGCTGGGGGTAGGAGTAGGAGTTGCAGTATCAGCAGACTCTGTAGCCTCGGCCAAAACAGACTCTCCTTGTTTAGTTATGGTAAAAGTCCTGTTTGCCTCATATCTATTGCCAGAGTCATCATATGACACAACTGACAAACTGTAACTGCCTACATCAAGAGGATCACGCAGATCAACCCACCAATCACCCTGAGAATCAACCTTCAACTTATATACGATATTCTTTTTGCCTTTGATCTGGACAAGAACATCGTTTCCAGGAAATCCAGTGCCTCTGATTAACGGATTTAACTCTGAGATCACAGTATTATCCTTAGGATAAGTTAAAAAAAAACTGGATCTGGCAGAACCAGACCGCTTTTCCTGCTGAATAATCAATGGCTTTTCCTTTGAGACAACATCAGGAAACTCATAAGTTTCGGTTATATATAAAGCTCCGCTAAAACTTAAAATACCAGACAAACGACCTTCAGCCAAAACTCTGCCCTGACCTTCAAGCAGTTTTAAAACAAAACTCTCCTGACCTGTTGGAATTTTTCTGGTTAAAGTCTTTTCATCAAACAACAAACCCATAGGAATAATCAAAGATCCATCATCTTTTGTAATACCAGATAAACTATAAAAACCCTTTATCTCTAACAAAACAGGCATACCAGAGACAGGCTCTTTATTATTCATTAGTTTTAATACCAAAGGAGCTATTTTATCCGGTAGATAACTCTCAGGAGTTTCAAACTCAAAAGGAATATTTTCAGCTTTTCCTGTATACCTATCACCTACACTAATAATATAATAGTACTTGGTTTTGGGCTTTAAGCCGATCAACTCAACATAATGATAATAGGACTCTGAGTCTGTTAATTTGTAAATTAAGTCATCAGCTTTTGAGTCTAAAACTGAAACATCAGGACCATACAAAACATAACTGCTTGTCTTTTCTGTAGTTTTATAGACAACAACTGCTTGCGATGAAGTCAGGTTAGTTACAGTAACAAACTCTACTTTTAAAGTATCATCAATAGACGGCTGTTTATCAACAAAATAAATTGCAGAAAAAAATATCAGCCAGACTAAACCAGCTATAATAAAAAGATTGCGAACCTCATTACTGTTTGTCTGCTTTAAAAACAGTTTGGTATAAATATTACTCATCTTTTATACTTAACTTTTTCAATTTATCAAAGACAGATTCATCAAGCTTAATATTAGTATTCTCAGAGATAGTTGTTTTTACCTCATAACTCTGGCTTTTTCTATTAAACTTTAAATCATAGATTAACCAGAAAACAACAGTAATAAAAACTGTTACAGCAATAATTAGAACCTCTTTTTTATTCATACTATCTAAAAAAACTTTTTACTCCAACTGTTATACTAACAGTATCCTGAGCCAACTCAGCTGAGTCTGTAGCCTGACCCAACAACGGCAGATACAAACTATCCTCTTCATACTCCTTTGTGATTGTAAAGTTGGCAATATCCTTGATTCTTCTCTGCGTTCTAAGCTCTTCAATAGCCTGCAGAAAATTGGCAAAACTGCCTGTAAGCTGATAAACAAAGGTAATCTCCCTTAAGCTGCTATCTTCAGTAGTTTCTTTTGAATTTTCATTGTCAGAACCAACCAAAACAATATTGCTAGCCTCGGCTGAAACTATCTTAATATTATGCTTTTTAAAGACTTCATTAATCTGATTAAACACAGAAAAAACATTCATCTTATCTGGCACAGCCTGGTCCAGCAAATCAAAGTCATCTCTGTACTTTTCAGACTGAATGTTAATATTAGTAATATTATTAATAATTAAATTAAGCCTTGCTGCCTCTTTAAGCAAAGAGTCCCTTTTATCCCGCAGTTCAAAGGCTATTGTTAAGGTAGGTCTTATAATAAACAAAACAAAAAATGAGAAAACTATAAAAAACGCTGACAAATAAGCATAGTTTTGGTTTTGCTCTTTTTTAAACGACTCTTTTAGCTTTTTGGCAATTAACTCAAGACTCAGGTCCTTCATTGTCTTTTTGTGAAAAATTTGATAATTTAAAGATAAAATCAAACCCCAACTCAGATCTCTGAACAGAGTCTAAATCTATTTCTTCAAAAAATGAATCAGAGTTTAATCTGTTATAAAACTTCATTATTGTTGTATAATCATACGAAACTCCTCTAATTGAGTAGCTGTCGTTTGCAAAAGACAACTCATAAAGAAAAAAATTTTGAGGAAAGATAGACAATAAATACTCTAAAGCAGCTGCTTCATTCTCTTCCTGCTTTAATTTGGCATCTATATTAGTCATAAGTTCTACTTTTCTCAGATAATCCCTGACTATATCCTGAGAACTCTCTACTACAACTTTATTACCATAATACATTGACAAACTATCTTTTATCTCAACATCTATCTTCATTCTATACAAAAACACAGCCAAGATAACAATCTGGGTAATCACTAAAATATGCTTAAAGAATCCTAGTACAAATGTAATAATAACCTGATATAAATCAGTGTTCTGTTTTTCAAGCAGGTTTATATTATATTTTTTTCTCATCTATATTTAAGATTTTAACACCATTTTGGAGATTCTGCTTTTTAATCTGCTTGCTTTATTTTTATGAAAAATATTTTTTTTAGCGCATTTATCAACTATGGAATAAAACTTAGTTAAAAGTTCTGCTATTGTTTTTTTATCTGTTTTAGCAACTACTGCTTTTTTAATTGCTTTTTTGGCTTTTTTAAACTGGATTCTATAATAATTGTTCTGGTATGTTTTTGTAATTGTCTGCCTTATTCTTTTTTTGGCTGATTTGATATTTGCCATAATCTCTGTTTCACCTCCTTTAGATTAATCAATTTATAAAATATGTTGATATTATACCTTGAACTATTAAAAATTTAAAGAGAATTGTAATCAAACTCCTTTTCCAAAACTCCAGAACCATAGCCTCCAGTAAACCTTAACAAAACACTGATCTTGTCTTTAACAGTATGAGTCACACAACTGCCAGAAGAGCATGTGCCCAAAAAGATCTCTTTTTTCAGATTATCGGCTACAACATCTGTAATTGTTCCTATAACTCCTTGAGTAACACCATCTTTAGTATTATAGGTAATCTCATACTCAATTGAGTCTGTGCTCTCAGGAATATTAGAGACTAATAAGTTAATACTGTTATTGGCTAGTTTTTCAATAACTACATCTGTGTCTGGTGGCAGTTGATACTGATTATCTGCATTTGTTGCAGGCTGATCCTGACTAGTTGGGTCAGCTGGTCTTCTTGATAGAAAAAAAACCAACACAACTGCAAAAATCGCTAAAACTGATAAAACAACAATAACAACCTGATTTTTAAAATATTTTTTCATTTTCAGTTTTTATAAAACTTTTAATTTTATCAATAGCCACCCTAACCTGTTTCATACTGTCTCTATATCTTATTGTAACTGTAGAATCCTTTAATGTCTGAAAATCAATGGTAATACAGTAAGGAGTACCTATCTCATCTTGGTATCTATAGCGTTTACCAATATTTCCTCTGTCATCCCAGTAGCAATAATACTCATCTGTCAATTGGTGATAAACTTTTTTTGCTGTGTTTACTAAGTCAGGTTTATTGGCCAGCAAAGGAAAAACAGCAAGTTTATAAGGAGCCAAAACAAAGGGCAGCTGCAGAACAACCCTTTCATTTTGATCATCTTCAAAATAAGAGTTTTCTAAAACAGCAAGAAACAATCTATTTAAACCAATAGAAGGCTCAATTACATGAGGCACAAACTTTTTTTTAGTCTCAGGATCTATTATGCTAAGATCTACGCCGCTGTGTTTAATATGAGCAGACAGATCATAATCTGTTCTGTAGGCATAACCTAAAAGCTCTTTAAAACCAAATGAAAACTTAAACTCTAAATCCTCTGTCATTTTACTGTAATGAGACCTTTCTTCAGCTGAGTGTTGTCTCCACCTCAACTTTTCCTCAGACAAACCGATTATATTGGTAATAAAGTTATAGTAATAATTCTTTAACTCATCATAGTACTGCCTCCAGTTATTGGCTGGATCAAAAAAATACTCAATCTCCATCTGCTCAAACTCCAAAGTTCTGAAAACAAACTGACCTGTGGTCACTTCATTTCTGAACGCCTTGCCAATCTGGGCAATGCCAAAAGGAAGTCTGACTCTTGTGCTGTCTAAAACATTTTTAAAGTTTATAAAAATTCCCTGAGCTGTCTCTCCTCTGAGATAAACCAAGTTTTTGTCTCCTTCCACAACACCTATACTGGTCTCAAACAAAAGATTAAACTTTCTAGGTTCAGTTACATCATTGTTGTCAGGACTTTTTATATTATGTTTTCTAATCAGTTCTGCCATTTCTTCTATACTTAAGATGCCAGCATTGATCTTTTTGCCCTGATTTTTCTCAAACCAGTCCTCAATCAGATGATCTGCTCTATATCGCTTATGAGTCACCTTATCCTCAACAACGGGGTCAACAAAGGCAGACACATGGCCGGAAGCTACCCAAACCTCTGGTCTTTGCAAAATCTGAGTATCAACTCCAACAATATCTTCTCGCTTATGAACAAAATACTTCCACCAGATGTCTCTTAAATTCTTTAAAAGCTCAGCACCCAAAGGGCCATAGTCGTAACTGTTTGCCAGACCGCCGTAAATTAATGAGCTTGGATAAACAAACCCTCTGCGCTTAGCTAAAGCAATAATTTTTTCCATAAAGAAATTATACCTTAAAATACTGTATTAGCAGTATTAACATACTAAACTTGGCCAGAA
>BPJD01000004.1 GCA_026004435.1 Patescibacteria group bacterium
TGGCGGAGGAGGTGGGATTCGAACCCACATTCCCAAAACTGGGAGCCGGTTCTCGAGACCGGTGCCTTAGCCAATTCAGCGCACTCCTCCAATTTTGTCGGGATGGCCGGACTCGAACCGGCGACCTCACGCACCCCATGCGTGCATTCTAAGCCATCTGAACTACATCCCGATACTTTTGAAGTATAATATATTTTACCAACTTAAATCTTTTTTTTAAATCTTGTATTGACTTAAAAAGAAATTTGAATTATTGTATTATCCAATTAAAATTAACAAACTATGCTTGCAAATCCAGAAACAAGACAAACAGAACACCTTGTAAACATTAGATCTTCTATTGAAGAATTATCAAACATATTACCGGAAATTGAGTTTGACGAGCATACAAGCAAACACTCAACATATGTAGGAAAACTAGCGTATTTGATCTATAAAAGACTGCCTCAAAATATTAGAAACATAATAAGAGAAGAAGTGGCCAATTACTTTGAAATAGATCCAACCTATGTTGAAATGTTAATAGAAAAATTATTTTATCTTATAGGCAATTTTCACGACATAGGTAAAACTGACCCTAAGATTAAACCACTCGTTTAATATAAAGGCAAGTTTAATGATCAACAAAGATATCTAAAATGGAAAAAACACACAACTTTTAGGAGAAGAGACAATTATAAAATTAACTGGAGCAAAACCACCAGAACAACTATCACTTCAAGAACTTAGTGACCCTAAGATAACCAGCAAAAATGCAACAGCAAGACTGCTTGCATTAATAGCAAAACCTCATCGTCTTATCCCTGGCAGATATCCTTTTGAAATTTTAGCCAGTCAAGCAAACAGAATCAGTATTAATAGAATTTCTAACCTAATTGCTGTTTTTACATTAGCAGATCAGCTGGCCGCATTAACCGAAAAAAGAGAATATCAAGACTTTGAAATAAAAGAATTTGATGAAGTTGTAGAAAAGATAAATAGTAACACTAAAAATGCAGAAGAGAGAGTAAATAAAAACTTAGATAAAAAATCTAAAAGAACCATTAAAACTCTTAGAGAAAAAACTGATCAAATATTAAGCTACTTAAAGGAAGACAGAGAATTTTTCAAACATCTAATTACGAACAAAAAACAGATCTTTGGTATGTATCAAGAAAAATAGCTTTTGTATAAAAGCAAACCACAAATTAAGAAACCTAAAAGAACAAAAACAAAAATCACCTGCCAAAAAACCTGATAAACAATCCAGATAGACTCTCCCTTAAAACAAGATGAAAAATACAGTTTTTCCGGAGGATTTCTTTTAACTAGAGAAAACTGTTGTAGAAGCCAGTAGACAACCTCACCTAAACTTCTTATACTCCAAAAACCAAAAAACAAGGTTGAAAAAATTAAAAAATTATTCAGATACAAAGCAAAAATTGAAGAGACAATCCAAAATATAGAAATTAAGGGAATATCAACCTTAACGAACATACCCAAAAGAAACAAATATGGAGTTAATTTAAAATCTTCTTTTGGAGAAAAAATATAAAAACAAAACAAAAAAATATTCAACAATAAAAAAAACAAAAGAAAAAAGTTAATCATAAATTCTTAGACTTAACTCAAACAGAACAAATGAAACATAAACTAAAAACAGCAAAAAACCCTCACTCTTTGTTATGTTTTTATCTGACATTGCAAAATAATAAAACAAAACAAACCCCAAAAGCATTAAGATAAAAAGAACCTCAAAACCATTTATCAAGCTAAAGGGTTTCATATTAAACAAAGTTAAAATACCAAAGATTAAAGTATTAGCACAAGCAGAACCAAAATAATCGCCTAAAGCTATTTCTTTATGACCAGAAACAACTCCTCTGATAGCAATAAACAACTCAGGCAGATTAGACCCAACTGAAACAGCAAACAATGAAATTAAAAATGGCGACAAAGAAAAAACCTGTGAAAACAAAATTGTCTTATCTACTATAATTGAGCTTGACAAATAAACAGATAACAAGCCTAGAATAAATTTTACAGTATCCAAAAACAGATTAATTTTATTATGAAAAAACAAATGCTTAAACCTTAAAAAAGCATCTGTTTTAAATTTATGGAAAATAAAAAGAGAAAGATAAGTTAAAAGAGCAAAAAAACCTTCATAAGGATGTATAAACTTGTCTGAAATAACCAATAATGGAAAAATAATAATAAAAATAGAGAAAATTATAGTTTTTTTGGTTATCTGCCTGTTGATCTTAATACCATTGCCTATTAACGCCAAAAATGGGATCACAAAAAAAAAGATATAAAAAACACCTCCAAGCAGATTGCCTACAAAGATTTCTGGAGTTCCTTTCAAAATTGAATTAACACCAACTACAACCTCTGGAAAAGAGGTAGTTATTCCCAAAACAAAAAAAGAAACAATAAATGGAGAGAAATCAAGCCCTTTAGCAAAGTTGGACACAGAGTTAACTATTAGCCCTGAACCTATCCACATAATAACAAAGAAAAAAATATAAATAAGAAAATCAGTATACATATAAATTAATTTAACTGACAATCAACACAACCATCAATTATTTTTTTTGATAAAAAAAATATGCTTGATATTAATAAAATTAAGGCAACAAACAGAATCTCTACTCTATGATCCAACAAAAAAAACGAAAATCCAGAGCCTAAAAATCCAAATATAGCCAATAAGCAGTAAGAGCAGGTAGTACTGGCTAAAACAGCACTAAACAAACCTGAAAAAACACCAACGCCAGCGCCGGAAACCGCCTTTTTGCTCACAGAGCTATTGTTAACAATAGAGTAAACAAACAACACAAAACACAGTGAAGACAACACAGCAAAAATGCCAAATGATAAATAATCAAAAAAACTTAAAATGCTAAACTGAATAAAAATGCTTTGTCTGGCCAATAAAGCAGGCAAAAATACTGACAAGAGAAAAAAAACAACTGATAAAATAGCAAAAAAACCTGCAAAAACTTTTTGTTTTAGTACAGAGACTACAGCCAGTTTAACAACCATTAAATTATGTTTAAGATCCATATTAATAATCATAACATCAGCTAACAACCAACTCAATGAGAAGATTTTGAATAAATAACGACAGATAATAAAGTAGTAATCGGAACAGATAAAATAAGCCCTATACTAGCAGTTAAACTCCTTACAATATCTTCAACAATAAACTCATTGTTAATTAGCAAAAAAAGAGATTGCTCACTGTTATAAAACAGTATAAACATAGGCAAAGAGGAGCTGATATAAACAAAGAATAAAGTATTAACCAAGGAAGTAATATGATCCTTTCCAATTATTAAAGCTGATTTGAAAGTTTCTTCTAAAGAAGATTTAGTCTTTGACATTAACTCCTCAACTACAGAGACTTGAGAAATAGAAACATCATCTAAAACACCAAGACAACCTATTAACACTGAAGCAGTAAATATTCCCTTTATATTAAAAAGTTCAGGGTTGCTGGCCTGCAAAAATACAGCAGACTCATCGGACAAACCTGAGATGTTAGCTATTCTTATAAAATACTCAGCTAATAACATAGTAATAAGCAAAGATAAAAAAGTAGCTAAACCAGCTGTTAAAGTTTTTTTATTAAAACCATGCGATAAAGGAAAAACAAAACATAAAATAAAAAAAACAGACAGAACTGAGACCAGAAACGGATTGCTACCTTTAGATAGCTGGGGCAGGAAAAAATAAATAATAAAGATAACAGATGCTAATAATCCTATTAATGAAAACACTCCTTTTTTTCTGGCAACCAACAAAACAACTGCTATAAAAATTAAAAAAATAAAGATTAAAGCATTTTTTCTGGAGTAATCCAAGACCAAGTACTGTTTTGAGTTATCATTTAAGATTAGCTCTGCAACTATAACCTCATCTCCAGGCTTATAAACTCTGCTGGAATCAGCTCCTCCTTGGTTATCAGCTAAAATTTGTTTAGTCTTAAGTTCACCAGAGACTATCAAAACCTCTAATCTTTGATTGACACTTGCAACTCCTTCTATTTTATTGGAGGATTGATCTAAGATTTTAACAACCCTTGCCTCAAAAACCCTACCCAACTGCGCTTGAACCAAAAAAAAATTAGCCAAAAATAAAAATAAGGAAAGAACTATAAAAAACCTTTTAAGAAAATTCATAGTTAAAATATATTAATACAAAAGCTGATAACAAAACACAACTTCTAAGTTAAATATAGAGAAAAATTCTTTGCAGTGGCATATTTGCAGTTTTTTGCCAAATAAAAAACAGATGAGCTCAAGCATCTAATATTGTAAAAATAACACAAATTTACAAGAACAACCCCACACTTCCCAAGCGGGACCGACGGGACTCGAACCCGCGACCTCAGCCTTGACAGGGCTGCGCTCTAACCAGCTGAGCTACGATCCCTAAAACTAATCCTATTTTAACACAATTTCTCTGATTTGTACAGACTCGTGGATAATGTTAGAACTTTTTATATAAACACTATTTTCTTTTAATATGAGAAAAAACAGTATCAAAATATCTTTTAACAGCCTAACATATCAAACCTGGCTAAAATTGTTTTTAGGTTTAGATGAAAAACTTGATCCAAAAAGAGAATGCTTTGGTAATGCCACTTTATCAACAATAAAAGCTTATGGGTTAGATGAGAAAAACCAATACAATAGTGCCAGTGTTATAGGTTGTGAAAACTTAAAAAAACTTAAAAATGCCGGATTAATGATTTTAGAAAAACATGGGTATACTTTTGAAAACTAATGCTTATTGATATTGAAAAAGTAAAAGAAAGAAAATACAGCGACTGGGAGGCTTTTATGGAAAAATTAGGCTATTTTGAGGAGAAAAAACCTATACAAATTAACACTCAATTTAACACATTTTTAACCAATCGGCAAAAAGAAGATTAAGACATACCATAAATTTACCCTACCTCTTGTTACACTATTATCAAAATAATTTAGAGTCTTGCTCATTTAATGGGACTAAATAATTAATATTTGGCCCTCTATAATTGGCTAAATGAAGGTTTAAAAATGTAGACTAATTTCAAGAGCAAAACATACAATTAACAAGAAGAATGATTAAATCAGATTCAGATATTTATACAGATGGTTGGCAACTATATGATACCTTAACAATTTTGGGATATAATCACAAAAAAGTAAAATATGAAGACAATGAGTTTTACTTAAAGGATGAAAAAACAAATATAAATGGAGTAAAACCAAATTGGTTATGGATTAAAAGGAGATTAATAAATTTTAATGATATGAAAAAAGATTTATTCAAAAAATATTTATTAGAATCAGAATAGCGATTTAATCACAGACTTAATTTAGTTAACAACCTTAAAAAATAACACATTAGCTTCCGATAAAAAGTTAATTAAAATTTTAGAGGAGTTAGGAATTATTTTTCAAATAACTGATGATCTAATAGGTTTTTTATCTGATAAAATAGGAAAAGATATTGATTCTGATATTCGGGAAAATAAGAAAACTTTAGTTAGAAAATTTTTTTTAGATGAAATTAAAGATGAAAAATTAAAAAAAGATTTAAATATAGAAGAAATTAAAACTTTAAGAGAATTTTACAAAAATTCTCAAACAAAAATAAAAATTGAAAAAATTATTCAAGAAAAAGAAAAGAACATAAATAAGAATTTAGAGAAAATTAAAGCGCCCAATGAATTTAAAAAATTAATTTATAGTTTAATTGAATATTTAAAAAAAGAGAAAAATAAAATCATTATTATAAAAAAT
This sequence comes from Patescibacteria group bacterium, assembly GCA_026004435.1. Taxonomy (GTDB): domain Bacteria; phylum Patescibacteriota; class Microgenomatia; order UBA1406; family GWC2-37-13; genus BPJC01. The sequence goes on from BPJD01000004.1 coordinate 5,778, forward strand.
ATAATCGAATAACTTTATAAAAAAATGAAAAAACAAAAAACTATAGTTGTAATTGGCGGTGGAATTGGTGGGTTAGCTAGCGCTAGTCTTTTGGCAAAAGAAGGATTTAAAGTTATTCTTCTTGAAAAAAACCAAGATATTGGGGGGAGAGCAAGATTTTTAAAAATAAATAACTTTGTTTTTGATAGGGGGCCTTCTTGGTATATGATGCCTGAAGTTTTTGAAAATTTTTTTAAATTGTTTGGAAAAAAAAGAAAAGATTTTTATGATTTAGAAAAACTAAAAATAAATTATCGAGTGTTTTTTGAAGATAATACAATAATAGATGTTTTTAGCGATTTAAAAAAAAATATAAAAATCTTTGATAGTTTGGAAAAAGGCTCTGGCAAAAAGCTTTTGAAGATTCTTCAGAAAGCAGAGTTTATATATAAATCTTCAATGGAAAGTTTAGTTTACCAAGACTATAAAGATTTGCTAAAGCTTGTTAAACCAAAAATTTTATTTAATTTGCTTAAGTTTAATCTTTTTCAATCACTTCATAGTTATATTAAAAAAGAGATTAAAAACGAAAAACTGCAAAAAATACTTGAATATACGACCGTTTTTTTAGGTGGTTCTCCTTACAACACTCCTGCTTTTTATCAGTTAGTAAGTTATGCCGATTTTAAACTTGGAATTTATTATCCAAAAGGAGGTATGTATAGCATAGTTAAAGCTTTAGAAAAACTTTGCAAAGATTATGGTGTTATTATTAAAACAAATGCAGAAGTTAAAAAAGTAAAGATTTTAAATAAAGAAATTAAAGAAGTTCATACAAATAAAAGCATATACAAAACAAATTTAGTTATAGTGAATGCCGACTATCCTTATTTTGAAACAAAAATTATTCCACCGGAATATCAAACATATAATAAAGAATATTGGCAAAAAAAGGTTTTTTCTCCATCTGTTTTTTTGATTTATTTAGGAATAAAAGATGCTTTATTAAAGAGTCAACATCATAATCTCTATTTTACTAAAAATTGGGAGAAGCATTTTAAAACTGTCTATTATGAAAAAAAATTACCTGAGGAACCATCTTTCTATTGGCATGTACCTTCAAAAACTGATAAAAATATGGCTCCTAAAGACGCTCATAGTGTTATGATTCTTGTACCAATGGCACCAGGTTTGTTTCTTACAAAAAAAGATGAAGAAAGCTTTTACCAAAAAATAATTGAAAAGTTTTCCCAGCTAAATGAAATAAAAAACATTCAAGATAAAATCATTGTTAAAAAAATTTCTCAAGCAAAAAATTTTTTATCTGATTACAATGCTACAAAAGGGTCTGCCTTCGGAATTGCTCATACTCTTTTTCAAACGGCAATATTTAGACCAAAAAATTTTTCCAAGAAAATAAGAAACCTTTTTTATGTTGGTCAATATACAAATCCGGGTGTTGGAGTTCCTCCTGTTCTTATTTCAAGTCAGATAGTCTATAATTTAGCCAAAGAATATTTAAGAAAAAATGAAGGTCTATAGTCAGGTTATAAAAAAACATAGTAAAACCTTTTATTTTTCTTCTTTACTTTTTCCCAAAGAAATACGGGAAAAAATTTTTCTTCTTTATGCTTACGTTAGAATAATAGACGATCTTGTTGATGAAACAAATGAAAAAAATAAGGTGAAGTTTAAGAAATACAAAAATTTAACCTTAAATTTAATTAAAGGAAAAAAAGAAAAATACGCTCCTAAAATTATCAAAGATTTTGTAAAAATGGCAAAAAAATATGACTTTGATAAAGAAGTAATTGATTATTTAAAAACTCAAGAAGTAGAAGTAACAAAAAAGAGATATAAAAATAAAGAAGAGTTTTTAAAGTTTTGTTATGGAGTAGCTGGAACAATTGGGGTAATGATTGCTAAGATAATAAATCTTCCAAAAAAAACATTTAAAGATGCTGTTAAGCTTGGAGTAAGTCTTCAGATAATAAATAATGTAAGAGATATATTTGAGGATTATCAACGTTTTAAAATTTATTTACCGGAAGATTTATTAAAAAAATATAAGATATCACATAACAATTTTATTAAAAAAACCAATAGGGAAAGGCTTTATAAAGCAGTTTATGACTTAATAGGAAAAGCAAAAAAATTAAAAGAAGAAGCAAAATCTTCCTTTAAATTTTTTAAGAAAAGAGAACTTTTAGCAATAAAAACAGCTGTAGATATATATTTTAAGATTGCTGAAAAAATAGAAAAAAACCCAGAGTTTATTTTTAATAAAAAAATACTTAAGCCATCTTTAATAGAAATCGTATTACTTATAATCAAAAATTACTTTAATATTTTTATTAGAATAGCTGATTAATAGAATAAAAAAATAATTAAAAAATTTATTTTAATTTTTTTACTATAGTAAAAAATGAAGTGGGAATATTTTATTTTTAATCTTTTAATTTTGTTTTTCCCCATTTTAAGTTCATTATTTTATAAAAAGGTAGAATATCCACTTAATTTAAATTTTTATTTAGCTAATATAGTAACTTGTTTAATATTTATAATTCATGATATTAAAGTTACAGGAAGTTGGTGGAAATTTAATAAGAAATATATTTTGGGATTTAAGTTAATAAAAATTCCTTTAGAAGAGTTAATGTTTTTTCCAGTTGTAGCATTTTCATGCACAACAATTTGGCTTAACTTAAAAAATTTAAAACCTTGGTTTAATTTAATTAACCTAAAGATAATAATTTTTTTTTGGATTTTTATAACAAGTTTTTTTTTAATAATTTCTTTAAAAACAAAAAAACCCTACTCATTATTTACAATCAGTTTATTTATTTTTTTAATTTCTTTGGATTTTTTTATAAAAACCAATCTTATTATTAATCCAACATTTTTTATTTTGATTTTGTTAGTAATTCTACTTACTTTTATTTTTAATTTTTATTTAACAAAAAGACCAGTTGTTATTTATAGTAGAGATAAAAAAAGTAATATAAATATACTAACAATTCCAATAGAAGATTTTCTTTATGGAGTAAACTTTATCTATCTACTTACAATTATTTATGAATCTTTGAATTTGTTTAGATAAGGTAACATATCAAATTTTTTTTCAAGGCTTTTGCCGCTTAAGTAGCGAATCTTACCAAATATTGGTCTTTCAAACCAAGGTCTGTCAAATTTGCCAAAACTCCAAGCAATTCCAAGATAACCATTGGGATCTCTTCCGTCAAGCTCATATTTATCGTTTAAATAAATCAGCCATTTAAAGGCCTTTCTCCAATCACTGGTCCATTCAATTACCTTCTTTGCCCAATACATACGCATATAGTTGTGCATCTTGCCTGTTAAAACCATCTCTTTTTGAGCGGCATTCCAATAAGGATCATGAGTTTGGCCTTTTTCTAAGGTGTCCAGATCATAAAGATATTCGCGCCTATCCCTGCTGTGAAGATCCAAAGTTTGAACAGCCCACTCTGGCAGACAACGCCAGCTTTTGTAATTTTTTTCATATAAAACAAAAATTCTTGCCAAAATACGCCAAACTAAAAGCTCATTTAGGAAGCTTTTAACATTTTCATTTTTTATTGAAAATCTATCTAAAACCAATTTTACAATTTCTATATCCGAGATAAAACCAAAATGAAGATAAGGCGAAAGATTTGATTGATAATCTTTTGCTGGATTATTGCGATAATCTTTATAAAAACGAAGCTTTTTTTCTATAAAAGACAGAAGTTTTTTTCTTGCTTGAGATTCTCCGCCAATAAAAATTGTAGGTTTTACTTTTTTATCAATTTTTAATGAATTAAATAGGTTATCAATTTCAGAAATACTTTGTTCTAATATTTTTTGCTTATTTTTTATCTCAGGGATGTAAAAATCTTTTACAAAAGTAGCTAAAAGATCAAAAACTTTTTTTCTTATCTGAAAAGCATAGGTAACTTTTTTAGAAGAAACAAGTTTTAATGGAATTAAAACATCTGATTCTATCTCATAAAAAGCGGTTTGTAAACTTGCGGCAATTTTTTCTCTCCAAAATCGCTGTTTTTTTAAATAACCACAATCACAAATAACTAAGCAAGCGTTTTGGGCTTTTTTTAAAACTAAATCAAAGTCGCCTTTTTCGACTAAAAAATTAGCTCCTAAATTTTCCAGATGATTTTTAAACTCAAGTATTCCCTGCCTTAAAAATTCATATTGTCTTAAGTTTCCTAGCGGAAATTCTTTTAAAACGAAATAGACTAAAATTGGTTTTTTTAGTATATTGGCTTTTTCTATGGCGAATTTAAGAGCGTAGTTATATTTTAATCTTAGGCTATTTTGTATCCAATAAAGAACATATTTTTGGTTTTTATTAATTGTTTTTTTATTAAATTTAAAAATTCTTTTTTCTTCCATTTAAGTATTTTTTAAAATAAATTATACTTTTTTATGGTCCTTCGTCAAAGTTTGTTGAAAAGCATTAACAAAATTAAGACCGATAACATAACTTTATAAATAAATACCTGTCTTTTTTTAAATCCAAAAAAATTCTTTTAATTAACTTCATTTTGTTATGCATTCCCTCCATAAATTCATTAGTTGATTTGTAATTTTAGCAGTTAAAGATTGATTTTAACTTTACCCGTCCTTTTTTTATCTTATTAAGTAAAGAAAAATCTGTACCACAACTTTTAGAACTCTTTAAACAATAATATCAACCAAAATGCCATTTTTGCAACAAAGTATTTTAGAGAACTATTTCCCTATGAAAAAGTTACGAAACATATGGCACTTTAAGGTATTAAGAAAGAGGGAGAAAAGTAAAAGAAAGTGAAAGGATCAATCGGTGTTCGAATAAGACTCAAGCATGTATGGTATGGTACCCCTTTGTATAATAAGCGAATTATGAAAGATCTATTATCAACCATAGGTAAGTTGATAAGAAGATAGAATCTTTTCTACTACTGAAAGGGAAGAGTTTATCATAATCCTGCAAAAAAATAGACAAGCAGAAAGATTAAATACAAAAACAAGATAAGAAAAAGTCCAAAAATAAAATCAGCAGGATATATAAAGATAGATACCATAATAAGATTTGTATATGGAATAAAGCTATATATCATAACTGCTGTTGATATAAACACAAGATTTCAGTTCTGTTTGGCATATACAAGGTTAACAAGCAGGATTTCTTTAGAGTTTTTTAAGAAGTTGGAGTTAGTATATCCTTTTAAAGAAGGAATACATACAGTTGAAATAGATAACGGGAGTTAGTTTGAAGGAGAGTTTGACAGATATCTAAAGAACAAAGGAATAAAACACCTGTACTCATATCCTAAATGTCCAAAGATAAACTCATATGTAAAGAGAGCAAACAGAACTCTTCAAGAGGAGTTTGTAGATTTAAAAGAAGATAGTATTTTAATCTCTTTAGATGAATTCAATAAAGAGCTATTGATTATCTTATCTGGTATAAGACCAAAAGAGTTCACAAAAGTTTAGGCAATATATCACCAATAGATTACATACTTAAAAATTACCCTCAAAAGTGCCATATGTATGTAACCTATACAAACACTTGCTTTAAAATTAAACTTCTTTAAAAAAAATTAAACTTAACTTATAGTATAATATTAATATGTTAAAAGAATTTATTCAAAACAATGCAAATTTATCCGTCCCAAAAAACACGGAGGAATATCTTAATAGAATGGTTGAAGTTTTTGATAGTCTTGTAGATTTTCTCAGAAACCCAGATAAATTTCCTGATCCACAAATTAATCAATTAGTTACTTTACTTTGGAGTTTAATTGGTAATAAAGACATTACTGTTGTATTAGATCAATGGAATTTTCCTAGTGTGAGTTTTGCAGTTTTAGGAAACAATATTGAACAACAACCAATATTAATTATACCCAGAGACTTTATTATAAAAGTAGCTGAAGATCCTGTTTTTCAATTAGGAATGATTGTATATATGGCAAGTCAGGCAAGAGATTTCTATACTGGGAAAATAAAAGAAGGATCAAGCGATATATTAACTAGAAGAGCCAGAGCTTGGGAAGCACAGGCTTTATTAACATTAGAAGAAATGGCTCAAAAAGAAGGGGTACAACTTACTTTAAACAAATATCAATTAGAAATATTACAAGAAAATCCTAATGGTTTGAGTAGTCTTCCGCCTGAATTAAATTATTCTACTCCAATTTGGCAACCGCCACGTTTTGGATAATACCACTTACCCCACCCTTTGTTCCACTATTTTTTTATGTTTTTTGTTTATAATTATTTCATTATGAATGAAGGAGAAAGTTTTTTGTCTCAATTATTAAAAAAATTAAGCGATGTAAGAAGAATAGAAGAAAAAACCGGTAGATCAATAAAAGCGGCTCAACAAGAAGTTTTAAGACAAATAGGTCAAACCAGTCCTAAAAGAGGCGGAAATCCTATTACCGGAGAAGGAGTTACTAAATCAGGTAAAGAAGATTAATTTTTACCCCACCCCTTATTCCACTATGTTTTTAATATTTTTTTAATCTTTACTTAAAGTTTCTTTTAAGATTAATTTTAAGTTTCTTTTTCCTTTTGTTGTTTTAAAATATTTTTCTCTATTTAAGGCATCAGTTTTATGTTTATAAAACTCGCAATAAACTAATTCAAAAGGCCGTCTAAAAGCGGTGTTGAGAATAACCCTTGATGTGATGGGTTAGTCTTTGATGAAGATTTGAAGTAAAACCAATATATAAATTTTTATCCTTTAAGCTTTTTAGAATATAAACGCAGTATTTTAATTTCTTCATTATTATTTTGACTCTTTTAATTATAGAGTCATTGATGGCCATTTACTAGAGTTTACTTCGAAAACACAGTAAATGGACCTGTACCGTGCTTTGCTCTGAAACAGGGTCCAGGGGGGAGGATTCGAACCTCCGTAGGGTATAAACCCGCCAGTTTTACAGACTGGTGCAATTGTCCACTCTGCCACCCCTGGTTGATTGCAAATATTTAGATTGATTTGTTGATTAAAACATTATATCATAAAATATTATGAAGATTGTTTTTTTTGATATCCAAAAATGGGAAAGAGCCAAAATCTCAAAGGCATTTCCATCGGCCATTTTAGAAAAAGCTCCTTTTGATGAAACAACAGCAGAAAAATACAGATCTGCTGAGATTATATCTGGATTTATTTATTCAAAATTCAACCAAGAAAACCTAAGCAGACTCAACAAACTAAGTTATATAGCAACAAGATCAACAGGGTTTGATCACATTGACCTGAACTACTGTAAAAGCAAAAACATCTTAGTCTCCAATGTCCCTTCTTACGGAAGCAAAACAGTAGCAGAGTTTGCCTTTGCTTTAATTCTTGAGATAACTAAAAAATTAAACGATTCAGTCCAGATGGCAAAACTGCAAAAACCTTTAAACAGAGCGCAGATTAGAGGAATAGAGCTTTACAATAAAACAATAGGATTATTGGGTTTTGGCAAAATAGGAAAAGAAACAGCTAAAATCGCCAATGGTTTTGGTATGCAGATCTTAGTTTACAACAGAAGCAGATACCCTGAGTATGAAAAAAAGTACAACCTGAAATTTGTTGATCTTAAAACAGTCCTAAGAAAATCAGATATTATTAGTCTTCACTTGCCTTTAACAGACGAAACATACCATATCTTAAACAAAGACACATTAAAGCTATGCAAAAAAGGAGCAATTATAATAAACACAGCCAGAGGTGGTCTTATAGATCAATCAGCTCTGCTTTGCGCTATAGAAGATAACCACATTGCAATGGCAGGACTTGATGTGCTTGAAGAAGAAGATGATCTTCAAGAAGAGATTGAAATATTAACAGGAAAGATTAACAGCAAACTCAATTATAAAGAACTGCTTATAAATCATATTCTTATCAACCATCCCAGAATTATAACAACCCCACATAATGCTTTTAATACAAGAGAAGCTCTTGACAGAATCACAATGACAACAATTTTAAACATTAATAATTTTCTTAAGAAAACACCTATTAATCTAGTATGAACCTAACCGAGATCTCATACTTTATCAGAAAGTATGGCGTGCTAATAATACTAGGGTTTGTTTTTATTATTCTGCTTATTATAACGCTTAATTTATTAACAAAACTTGCATCACAATCTCAACAACCAAAAACTATAAACAATACAGAACAAATTAAGATCAACCCTGTTTTTGGCAAGATCTCACTGCCTGAAATTGAGTCTAAAGAGATAAATCCTGAGACCAACTTTATTTTAGACACAATTGAAGGAGTTCCTATTACAGCTTCTACCAGCGCTGAAGTGCTTAAATTTGAAGAGAGCTCGCCAGTGCTGACCTATCTAGAAAAGTCATACTTAATGGCAAAGACATTGGGATTTGACACTCAACAGATCCAACCAACAAGAAGCAATACTCTAATCAACTTTGAGAACAACGATAAAGAACTGGCCATTGAAATTACTGATTTTAGCTTCAAGTATAGATTAAAAGAAGAATATTTAGCCAAGATAGCTAATAATTTGTTTATAACCGATGAAAACTTTCTACTTACTTTAGCCAAAGAAAAACTTAATGAAGTTAACAAGTACACCAAAAATTTAGTAAACGGAAAAATTAACCTTATTTACTTAAAGATTGATCACCAAGGAAAAGTAGAGATTGTAGACTCCAGTGCGTCAGCCAATAGTTTAAGAATTGATTTTTACCCGAATGATATAAACGGCATACCAATAATTACAGAGTCTTATGACAAAAGCCCGAATTATATAGTAATTGCAATTGAAAAAAAAGTAATACAGCAAACTAATACTTCAGAAGAACAAACAGACCAACAAACAAACACTGAGCTAGAGCAGGTCAATGATGCAGTACCTACTCCTACACCAACTCCTACTCCTACGCCAATTATTCAGGAAGAACCAATAATAATATCCGCCAGTGTGCAGGATAAAAACTTTACAACTGAGATAGGCGTTTATCCTTTAATCTCAGGTGATCAAGCTTGGGAGAATTTACAAAACAAAAAGGCTGTTTTTGTATTGACTCCAGAGGAAGATCTCAATCAGATTGAGATCGACAAAATGTTTTTAGGTTATCTGTACGCTCCTGATAAAAGCAAATATTTGCTGCCCTACTATGTTTTTTTAGGCAAAGACTTTATAGCTTATGTGCCTGCTTTGGATCCAGAACACATAGAAACTAATTGACAAAAGAAACAACAACATTAGTATTTAACCAATTAATAACAGCCCTTGTTTCAGTAAATCTATCAAGACTTCCAACTAAAATTACAACTATATCTCCTGCTGAATTATGTTTATACAAGGTAATTAAGTTCTCTCCAGCATTAGGCGTAAACCCGGTTTTGAGTCCAGCCACTCCGGGTATATCTCCCAAAAGCTGATTGACATTCTCAAGCCTGTAAAAGGTTTTATACTCAATATCTGAGACTGTAATCTCTTTTATACCAACTGTTTTTTTTAAAAAAGGATCCTTAAGAAAAAAATTAACTGCTTTTGCCAAATCTTTTACAGTTGTGTAGTGATTTAAGTCATCAAAACCAGCAGGATTTGTAAAATGAGAGTTTGTCATTCCCAGATCAACAGCTGTTTTATTCATCTGATTAATAAAGTTATCAAATCCTGCAGAATCAGCCAAAGCAAATGCCGCATCATTGGCAGAATGAATTAAGATAGCATACAATAAATTCTCAACTGAAAACCTCTGGCCCGGAAAAATGCCCATTACCCTGCCCTCAGTAATTGTTCTTGATACCTTAACTACATCATCTAAATCATAAAATTGCAGAGCAGTTATTGCTGTGATAATCTTTGTTAAAGAGGCAGGAAAGATCTTTAGATCCTGATTTTTTTGATACAAAACAATATTATCATCTTTAACATAAACATACACTGCTTTTGCAGTTAAGTTTGAGACAGGAGCATAATCAATCACTGAATAAACTTTATCAATCTTAAGCAATTTGTCTTTATAACTAACCTGATCAAGGTTAAGTTTAAAATCTTTTGTGTATAAAGCATTATGAATTTTTTTTGCAGTTAAATTATCTCCCGAATAAAACAATAGAAACATTACCAGCAAAATAAAAACAGCTATTTGATCAGGTCTTGCCATATATTAAAAATACTAAATTTAAGTCAATCTTCAACGACAGCAATGCCCAATTCTTTAAGCTGTTGATCTGAGACTGTATCAGGCGCAGACATAACAGCTGTTACACCACCTGAAGTAGCAGGAAAGGCAATCACCTCTCTAACAGATCGTTCATTTAAAATAACCTGCAATAATCTGTCAAACCCAATTGCAATTCCGCCATGCGGCGGCACACCATAACTGAAGGCTTTCAATAAATGACCAAACTTAGCCTCTACATCTGATTTTTTATGCCCCATTATCTGAAAAATCTTGCTCTGAAGTTCTGGATCTGTTATTCTAATTGAGCCTCCTGCAACCTCAAATCCATTTAACACCAGATCATACTGTTGAGCCCTAACCTTACCAAACTCGCCTGAGTCAAGATACTTTAAATCCTCTTTTTTAGGAGAGGTAAAAGGGTGATGTACAGTAGTCCATCTTTTTTCTTCCTCACTCCACTCAAAGGCAGGGAAATCAACTATCCAACAAAACGCTAAAACATTTTCATCCTGCTTTTTTCTAATATCCGGTCTGTCACTGTTATACTGCTTCATTGCTGTCTGATAATCAATTACAGGAAAAGGAGTCTGCATAATAGTTTTTTCAGGAAAGACTTCTTTTACAAGATTGATTATCATCTGTTCAACTAAACCCCTTACCTCATCTTCTGCAACAAACGACATCTCAATATCTATCTGAGTAAACTCCCCATAGGCCCTGTCTGCTCTAGGGTCTTCATCTCTAAAACATCTTGCTATCTGAAAATATCTTTCAACTCCTGCAACCATTAACAGTTGTTTATACTGTTGCGGAGACTGCGGCAGGGCATAAAACTTTCCTTTTTTTAGTCTTGAAGGCACAATAAAATCTCTGGCGCCTTCAGGAGTAGATTTAGTTAGAATCGGCGTCTCAACCTCCCAAAAACCTTTTTCTACAAGATAATTCCTAACATAAGACAAAACCTTTTGTCTGAAAAAAAGATTTCTCTTCATTCTCTCTCTTCGTAAGTCAAGGTAGCGATACTTAAGCCTAATCTGCTCGTCTAAATCATAACCGGAATCTCCTATCTCAAATGGCAGAACATCTGCAGATGACAACTTTTCAAAAGCCTTTACCTCAACCTCAATCCTTCCAGTCTCTAAGTTTGGGTTAACCAAATGATCTGGTCTTTGCTTAACTATACCTTTGACACAAACTACATCCTCCGGCGACAAACTAGACAGCTGCTGATCTCCAACCAACTGAACCACACCGCTTCTATCTCTTAAATCTATAAAAACTACTTTTTTATGATCTCTAATCGAGTTAACCCAGCCGTACAACTCAACTTCTTCTCCTACTTTATCTTTAATATCTAAAATAAAATATTTTTTCATTATTTGATTCAACTTATAAGTTATGTAAATTATAACAGGAGGAATTAGTTATTCAATTCATCTGCAAGTTCTTTTAAAAGTTTTTTAGCTCTGCCAGAAACCTTATCAGGAACAGAGATTTTAAAAACAACATAAAGATCTCCCCTGCCTGAACCTCTAACATAAGGCATACCCTTGCCCTTAAGTCTTAGCATAGAACCATCCTCAGTTCCCGGCTTTATCCTGACCTTAACACTGCCATCTAATGTCTCAATCTCCTTTTCTCCGCCTAAAACAGCAGTAGGGTAATCTATTGTCTCAACCACATAAAGATCCTGGCCTTTTCTTTGAAACCTGGTATCAGGAGAGACTCTGACAACAATATCAAAGTCAGAAAATCTAATTCTCTGACCGTCGTCTATACCAGCAGGGATCTTAATTTTTTTCTGTTTGCCTTTTATGACTACAGTTTTTTCTGCACCTTCAAATGCTTCTTTAAAACTTATGTTAATTTGATAAATGTCTCTTTTTTTTCTGGAAAAAGGAGAGCTGGATCCAAAAAAACTTTCAAAAACCTCAAACGGATCTGAAAATCCTCCAAAATCTACATCAAAAGGATTTTCTCCACCAAAGGTTGTATAAATATACTCAAAAGGTCCCTGCCTGTAACTGTAGGTCCTCTGACCACCAAAACCACCTGAACCAGGTCCTGCTGACCCTGAAAAAGCTGAGTGACCATAGGTGTCGTAAAGTTTTCTTTTTTCAGGGTCAGACAAGACCTGATAAGCTTCATTAATCTCCTTAAATTTTTTTTCTGCTTCAGGCGATTTGTTTTTATCAGGATGCCACTGCAAAGCCAATTTACGATAAGCCTTTTTTATCTCATCTGAACTTGCAGTTTTTGCAACTCCCAGAATCTCATAATAATCTTTCATAAGTGTTAATCAACAACTTCACCTTCTTCAGGCTTATCATCAGAATCCTGCTTATCTTTATCTGCAGACTCTGATTTGCCGCTTGTCTTGCCAGCATCAGACTGCTGGCCTTGTTGATACATCTTGGCTCCAATCTCCTGAATGTAATTAGACAACTCCTGAGTCTTTGCCTGAAGATCTTCTTTAGATACATCTTCTTTGGCTGTAAGTTCTCTAACCTGCTTTAGCAAATCCTCAATCTTTTTCTGTTCATCTTCTGACAGCTTATCTTTATTGTCTTTAAGCATCTTTTCAGCAGTATAAGCAACAGAGTCTGCTTTATTCTTCTCTTCTATCAACTCTTTTAATTTCTCATCTTCTTGTTTATGAGCCTCAGCCTCCTGCTTCATTTTCTCTATTTCTTCCTCGCTTAAACCAGTAGAACCCTTTATTGTAATTGACTGCTTTTTGCCCGTTGCTTTATCCTTTGCTGTAACTGTCAAAATACCATTGGCATCAAGATCAAAAGTAACCTCAATCTGAGGCACTCCTCTTGGAGCTGGCGGTATACCCTCTAAAATAAATCTTCCCAATGATTTATTATCTTTAGCCATTGGTCTTTCACCCTGCAGTATATGAATCTCTACCTGAGTCTGATTGTCTGCTGCTGTTGAGAACACCTCAGACTTAGAGGTTGGAATTGTTGTGTTTCTTGGTATTAAAGGCGTCATAACTCCGCCCAGTGTCTCAACGCCAAGTGTTAATGGCGTAACATCAAGCAACACAACATCCTTAGCCTCACCGGTTATAATTCCAGCCTGAACAGCTGCACCTAAAGCCACAACCTCATCAGGATTAATGCCTCTGTGAGGATCTTTGCCAAAGAACTTCTTAACTTCTTCAATTACCTTTGGCATTCTGGTCATTCCGCCCACCAAGATCACCTCATCAACCTTATCTGCTGTTATTTTAGCATCCTTAAGACACTCTTTAACAGGATCAAAGGTTTTCTTGATCAGGTCTTCTACTAAACTTTCCAGTTTAGCTCTTGTCAGCTTCTGCACCAAATGCAAAGGCTGATTATCTTTAACTGTAATAAACGGCAGATTAATCTCTGTCTCCATTGAACTTGACAACTCAATCTTAGCTTTTTCAGCCGCATCTCTTAGTCTTTGCAAAGCCTGAGGATCTTTTCTTAAGTCTATACCATGCTCTTTATTAAACTCATCAGCCACATAATCAAGTATTGCTTTATCAAAGTCATCTCCACCTAAATGAGTATCTCCGTTTGTTGCCTTAACCTCAAAGACTCCTTCTCCCAACTCTAAAATAGTAATATCAAATGTGCCTCCTCCAAGATCATAAACAGCTATTGTGTGTGAATGCTTTTTATCTAAACCATAAGCTAAAGCTGCTGCTGTAGGCTCATTTAATATTCTTTCAACCTTTAAGCCAGCAATCTCACCTGCCTGTTTGGTAGCCTGTCTTTGAGCATCGTCAAAATAAGCTGGCACAGTAATTACAGCTTTTTCTACTTTTTCGCCAAGAAAAGCCTCAGCATCTGCTTTAAGTTTCTGCAGAATCATAGCAGAGATCTCTTCAGGCGTATAGGTTTTGCCTTCAACCTCAACAACTGCCTTTCCGTTCTTGCCTTCTTTTATCTTGTATGGCAGCCATTTAATATCTCTCTGAACCGACTCATCGCTGAATTTTTTTCCCATCAATCTTTTTATTGAGAAAATAATTCTCTCAGGATGCAAAAGCATCTGTCTTTTGGCTGTATCGCCAACAATTCTTTTAACTGGATCAACAACAGAAGGAGTTACATTTCTTCCTTCCTGAGAAGGAATAACTTTAGGCTGACCTCCTTCCATAACTGCAACAACTGAATTTGTTGTTCCTAAATCAATACCTATTACTTTTCCCATAGTTTCAATTAAAAAAAACTTTTAACTTTTCTTTTTCACCTGAACTTTACCAACCTGCAAAACTTTATCTGATAATTTATAAGCATTTCTATAAACCTTAGAAATAGTATTGTTCTCCTGCTCATCTTTACACTCAACCACATCTACTACCTCAGCCAGATCTGGATCAAACTTTTTACCTTCCAGATCAACCTCTTCAACGCCAAAATCCTGCAAAAATCTCTTCATCTTATTCTTAATCATCTTCAATCCCGGATCTGTTACAAAAACCTCAGCTCTAAGCACATCATCATAAATATCCAAAAATCTTCTTAAAAATCTAAAAGACAAGTCTTGCTCTATTCTTTGCTTTTCCTGTTCAACTCTCTTCAGTAAATTCTGATAATCAGCCAAAGCTCTTAGATACTTTTCCTTAAACTCAACCTCAGTCTGACTCTGCTTTTTTTTTCTATCTGTCATAACTTTAAACTACTTAAACTACTAATAACCCTCATTTACCAGAATCTCTGACAAAAGAGAAGACATATACTTAACTTTAGGAATTACCTCATCGTAATAAATTCTCTTTGTCCCGACAACGCCTATGTAGCCTGAGGTTAATCTTCCCTGAAACTCTGCCATAACTCCTGCTAAATTCTCAAAGGTTGGGTCCTGCAAATCATCTTCTCCTAAAAACACCATCAAATCCTCCTGAAGTTTTTCAATCCGTTTAATAATATGAGTCCAGAACATATCATCCTCAAATTTAGAAAATATGGCAGGAAGTTTTTCCTCTTCTTCTAAAAACTCTTGGAAATTTAAAATATTGGCAATTCCAGAGTAGTATAAATCTCCTTCTCTGCTTAAGGCAACACACAACAACTTTGTTTTCAAAGCAAGCACTCTGGTTGAGTTCTGAAGCAGTCTATGAAACTCTTTTCTATCATCCCAGATACTGTTTTTAAGCCCAACAGCCTCTGCAGTAGAAAGATCAGATGGTTCCATCATATGCTGGATATACAACCTATAAGCCTTAGCTGTTGGAATTCTGCCGGAGGAAAAATAGGACTTGCTTAAATAACCCTTTTTAGCCAGAACTACCATCTCGTTGCGAATAGTAGCCGGCGAAGCTCCTATTTTATATTTTTTCTCCAGCAACTCAGAACCAACAGGCAAACCTGTATTAGTATACTCCTCAATTATCTTTCTTAAAATATCAAGCTGTCTTTGAGTTAAATCTATCTCTATCATATTTAGCAAAATAATACCAACTCTGCTAATGTTTGTCAAGTGGTAAATAAAATAAACCCAAAACTGCTTATAAAACTAATACCTTCACCAATAACTAAGTTAAAAAAGCATTAATCTTTGAGCAGTCATCTGTTAAAATTAGTTTACTATGAAAGCATACACAGGTGACTTAAAAAAAGGAGATTTTATAAAACTAGACAACCAAACCTATCAGGTTGTTGAGACAGAGTTTAATTATCGGGGCAGAGGAAGCGCCCTGATTAAGATTAAACTTAAGGATATAACAAACTCAAACACTATAACCAAAACCTTTAAAACAGATGAGGAAGTAGAGCTTAAAGATGTTGTTGTAAAAAAACTCACATTTCTTTACCAAGAGGGAGACAGATTTTATTTCTTAGACAATGACAACTATGAACAGCACGAAACCAGCAACAAAGCAGTAGCAGAACTCAAAGGCATTCTTCAGGAAGGCAAAGACTACCTCTGTTATGTGGCAGACAATAATATCTTGCAGATTAAACTGCCAAATAGATTAAAGGTTCAGGTCTTGCAAACAGAGGCAGGTGTCAAAGGAAACAGAGTCTCAGCCGGCAGAAAACCAGCTGTTGTAACAGGTGGATTAACAATTATGGTTCCTTTATTTATCAGCCAAGGAGACCAAATTATTATTAATCCAGAAACACAGGAGTATATTCAAAGAGCAAAATGATAACAGTAGGCAGTCTGCTTAAAAAATCACGAATAAAACAAAACTTAAAGATAGACGATGTTGCCAAAACAACCTTAATAAAGAACAAATTTATAAAAGCAGTAGAAACAGGCAACTGGAAAATCTTTCCTTCTAAAGTATACGCTCAAGGAGTAGTCAGAAATTACGCCAAAACCTTAGGCGAGGATCTTGACAAAGTTATGGCTTACTTTAGAAGCGAGTATAACAACTTTGAAAAACTAGAGTTTAGAGAAAAAAAGATAAATGAAAACCCTATTGCCAAAGTAGTCAATAGACTAAATCTAAGCCTAATCATTTTAAGTTTAATTTTTTTGGCTTTTTTAAGCTTTCAGATATTCTTGTTTTTAAAGCCGCCTAAGCTGATGATTAATCTACCTGATCAAGAAACAATTGTTGTAAAAACAAATTTTATTCAGATCAGCGGAAAAACAGAAAAAGACGCTCAGATTAAAATAAACGACCAGGATTTAGAGATCAATCAACAGGGCGAGTTTCATTTAAGGTATCCTCTGCTTGAAGAAAAAAACACAGTCAAGATTACGGTTATAGGAGCTAATGGGAGATCAATAGAAAAAAACTATACTGTAATTAAAGAAAACTAAGTTACTGATCTTTGCTAGTAAAGATCTTTGGCCTTAACCAATCTTCTGGAGCTTTTTGGGAACTTTGTTGAGGCTTATTGTCGGCTGAAGCATCTCTTTGGTTGTTTAGATTAAATTTTACTGTTTTTTGCTGGTTTTCTGATCCCAAAAATCTTGGAACTGAAGAGCCAACACTACTGCCAAACTGACGACTGCCCGCCAAACCTGACGGCTGAACCGAAGGTTGAGATTGGCCTAAAACTAAACTAATAAGCTCTTTTCTAACTCCTACTTTATACAGATAAGATGCCATCTCAAAGGTTTCCGGCTTAACACTCATTGATCTAAAATAGTTAGTTGCAGAAACTAAACCAATATATAAATTAGTTGCCATATCCTGATCAATCTCAACTGCAAGTTTTAAGGCCAATTGATAAATAATTTCAGAGACAGATGAATAACTGGTTGAAACATAATTTAAAACTCCGTAATAATTATTATTAAACTGCCTGTCAATGTTAATAATCTGAGCAGAGTCAAGCAGATCCTTCTTTTGCTGATAGATAGAGCCTAATCTCTGAAGCGTCGGAACACCTACAGTAATTACAAAATCAATAGATCCTCCTGTTTTGGCAAACTTAACATCCTTATAATCTGGAGGGTTAGCACCTTCAGCAGGAACCAGTACAATAATAAACCTGCCGTTCTCAATTTTTGCGCTTACATCATTCACAGATCCTTCTTCATAAGGAAAACTGATCTCAAGATTATTGCCTGATACCTCAAAACTCTGGCTAAATTTATCAGCAGCTATTAACTTTGAATCAATCTTTTTATCAGAAAAAAGATAAACTTCATAGCCCTTTTTCATTAAAGCAAGGTATAAACTGCAGGCTGAAGCTATCTCATCGGTTGACGGATTATCCGACACAGCAATAATTCCTGTTTTAAGTTTCTCTAACTCTGTTTTTACCTCGTCTAAACTGTTGCTGTTGCGATTAGGCAAATTACCAAATCCCTGCATATTAACTATAATTTATACTACAGGATATATTTTATCACATCACCTACCTTGATGTCAAGTTGAGGATAAACTGAGAAACCAAACTCCTGACCTGATTTTACCTCATCAACATCTTTAGCTCTAATTTTTAAGGAAGCTATTTTGGCTTTTCCTATAAAATTATTATCTCTGTAAACTGAGACCTGCATTCCTAACTTTAACTTCCCTTTTGTTACCTTTGCTCCAAAAACCCTTGCTCCGTCTTTTATAAACTGAGCTAATACTTTTGCCTCAGCTCTAACTTTTTCCTCCTCTTCCTTTTGTTCCAAAAACAAAAAAACCTCATCTAGTTCATCTAAAAGCTCGTAAATTAAGTCATAGACTCTTATGCCTATCTTTAAGTCTTTAGCTGCCAGTTCAGCAGACTCTTCAACTTTTACATTAAAGGCAAGAATTAAAGCCTTTGCTGACTTAGCCAGCAACACATCGTTTTTACTGACAACACCCACATCTGACAAGACTATCTCAAGTCTGTCATTCTCAGCAATTTTAGACTCAATAGCCTCAAGGGAACCTAAAGTATCAGCCTTAAGTATAATTTTCAGCTTTTTTAATTTATCTGATTGAAAAAACTGACTAAACTTATCATTATCAACTGTTTTTTTCTCATCAGAGCTGTCTGGCACCTGAACCTTGGACTTGTCGCTTGAGATTGGGTCTCCTGGCTTGGGCAGTTGAGCAAAACCTAAAACCTCAACAGGTTTTGATGGATACACTGTTTTGACCTGTCTGCCTAAATCATCAATCATAGATCTTACCTTAAACTCTTGATTTGAGGTATAAACAGTATCTCTTACAGCTAACACGCCATCTTTTACAATTACTGAACCAACAATGCCAGCAGGAGTTTTTCTGCTTTCCACTATGAACCCGAAAAAAGCATTGTCTTCATCAAAGTACAACCCCTTGTCTTCTGACAATAACAAAACAGCATCTAACAAATCAGAGACACCCTGACCTGTTTTTGCTGATATTGGCAGACAGACTACATCTCCGCCTAATTTTTCAACTATAATATTATGCTTGGTTAAATCTCTGATAACTTTATCTGGGTTTGCCTCAGGCAGATCAATTTTATTTAAAGCTACTATAAATGGAAGTTTGATTTTTTTTATCAACTGGATTGACTCTACTGTTTGAGGTTTGACTGATTCTTTTGCGTCAATAAGCAAAACAGCTAAATCTGCAATGCTTGATCCTCTAGCTCTTAAATTTGAAAAAACCTCATGACCTGGAGTATCAATAAAAGTAATTTTGTTGACAGAATAATCTGATTTTGGCAGACTAATCTCATAGGCTCCTATGCTTTGAGTTATTGCTCCAACCTCTTTTTCAGCCAGATGAGATTTTCTGATGTAATCAAGCAAGGTTGTTTTGCCATGATCAACATGTCCTAAAACCACTACAACAGGTGGCCTTCTTTGTTTTGACATTTTATATGTTTTAACTTATGATTCTTCTTCTTGAGTTTCTGTTGTTTTTTTATCTTCAGAAGCTGTTGCTTTTTCAGATGAATCTGATTTTACTTGGATGATATCAATATCAAATCCTACAAGCTTTACAGTCAGATTGACATTAACACCTTTTTGACCTATTGCCAAAGCCGCCTGATCTTCGTTTACATAAACCTTTGCAGTTTTTTTCTTATTATCAAGCTTGATTTTTTCAACTTTAGCGGGAGCTAAGGCTGACCTAATTAGCTCTTCAACATTATCGCTGTAATTTAAAATGTCTATTTTTTCGCTTTCTCCAAGCTCTTTTGTTATTGTCTGAACTCTAACGCCTTTTTGACCTACACAGGCTCCTACAGCATCAATAATTCTGCTTTTTGAGTAAACAGCAACCTTTGCTCTTTCGCCCGGAGCTCTGACTATTTTTTTTATCTCAACAGAACCTGACTCAATCTCTGGGACCTCTCTTCTTAACAACTGTTCTAACAGCTTATTGTCCCTTCTTGATAAAATAATCCTTTGATTGCCAAATTTATCTTCTTTGATCTCTTTTATCAAAACTGTAAAAACTGAGTTGGGTCTGTAGTTGTCTTTATCAATCTGCTCATCTATCGGCAAAACACCCTCTGCTTTGCCTATATCCATATAAACATTTCTATTATCTCTTCTAATAACTCTGGCTTTGATAATATCTCCAACTTTTTCCTCAAAAGCCTTAATGGTTCTCATTTTTTCCACTAATCTTATTTTTTGCAGTATTACTTGTTTTGCAGTCTGGGCAGCTATCCTGCCGAAATTTTCAGGCGTAATATCCTTTCCGTTTTTATCTAAAATCTTAACTATGCCTGTCTGAGGATCAATTTTTGCTGTGATCTCCTCTGACTCATCATTAGTCTCTTTTCTATATGCTACTAAAACAGCCTCCTCAATAGAGGCAAACACATCTTCTGGAGCAATCCCCCTTTCATTTGCAATCTGGTTGATTGCTAATATAAATTCATTTCTTGTAATTACCATAGATTATATTTTACCACGAAGATCAGGATTTTGTTAACCTGTTATTGAATACTAAAAACCTTGGTTCAAACTCCAATAATGCCTGATTATTTTTCAGCCTTGCTGTCTTTCTGGCTGTCTTTTGTCTCGCCAGCCTTTGCAGCTGCTGGCTCTTCAGCCTTTTCGTCCTTTTCCTGAGCAGTCTCTTCTTGATCTGACCCTGCTGACGGAGTCTCAACCTCCTCTACTGTATGCTTAGCTATAACCACTAAGACTTTATCAGGATCATCTAAGATCTCATACTTATCTGACTTAGGCAGATCTGAGACCTTAATCTCAACACCGCTTTCAGTTATATTTGAAATATCAACACTAATTTCAGAAGGCATCTCATCAGGTAAAGCCTCCACCTCAACTGTAGGCGACTGCAAAATCAACTCAGCACCTTCTTTAACAGCTGGAGATTCTCCTACAACTTTAACATTAACCTCTGCTGTAACCTTTTGCTTAAGGTCAACCTTTTTAAAATCTATATGCAGAAAATCTGTTGTCACTGGGTGATAATCAATATGATTTATTAACACAGGCAGTTCTTTTTTACCAAGTTTGATATAAACAACACTAGTTCTTCCTGCTTGTTTATAGACTTTATTAAACTCTGAGTGATCTACTGCAATTGACTGGGACTTAAAGTCCTTACCAAAAATATTAGCAGGAATTTTTCCTTGCCTTCTAAGTTTTTTATTAGTTCTTTTGCCTGTTTTTTCTCTAACTTCTGCTTGAATATAAATTTTGCTGTCAGTTTTCATAATTTATTCCTTTACAACTTCTAGTAAAAATATTTTGTCTCCTGATAAGTTTGTATTATAAACAACTAAGTTGTTTTTTACAACTCCATAAAAGTTTTGATTAACTAAGGTTATATTGTCTGCGCTAGAGACCTCAAACTCAAGGTCCATATTGGGAGCACCTGTTTGCTTTTGAACAACTAATTGATAAAAGTTGCGGCCTCGCTGGAGTTTTTTATCAATATAATAATCTAAACTAATTGTTTTTTTGGTATTTAAAGGAACTGTTAAATACATTCTAATTACCTCATACTCATTTGCCAAAACATCAGAGTTATAAAGATATTTATCTACTGTGCTTGAGACTCCATCAATGTATAACTTTTCTGAGTTAATGCCTCTTGGCAGAAACAGTCTGAAATAATTCTTATAATTACCACCTAAAAAAACAGTCTCCACAGCTGTGTTGTAAATTAGATAATCAATTGTTTTTCTAATTCGTCCATCAGCCTCAAAGTAAACTTTAATTTTAAGGCTTTCTTTAACATAATAATTAGCCTTATTTACACCAAGGTTTGCAGAAACAGGAAATACAAGATCCGGAACACAGTTTCCGTCTATCTGCACAAAGCATCTGGGCAAAAACATTCTGCCTGACCAAAACAAATTATCAAATATTTTCTGAGTTTGCTCGTCCTGAAAATAAGCAACAATATATTTTTCATCTAAAGATGAGATCAATTCCTTAATAAGAACAGACTTGTCAGCAAACTCAAAGTTGATAATAAGTTGATTGTAAAGATCTCCAATAAAGTCTTTTTTTCTAATCGAGCCCGGGAAAAAGTCTTTGTGAACATAATACTGGGTTTTCACATAAAAATTTTCAGCATTAACCTTATCATTATACGCAGGCAAATAAATATCTCCATAGGCTGATAAAAGCCTTTGAATAGCTGTAACTGTAACAACTATCATACCTGAGAAGTCTTTTTCTCCTAACTCAAGTTCTAAAAATCTTTTAGCAAACTCAAAGTTTTCTAAAGAATCTGGAGAAAAATTGGAGTCTCTTAAAAACCAGTAGGGCTGGTTTAAGTACTCTTCTATTGCTTTTGGAGGCTGAACATACTCTTTTAGCTGACCATCAGCATCGTAGACATCATAAAACCTTAGACTCTCAACTCCAAGATACTTTGTCTCAACAATGGCAAATGAGCCTAAAAAACCACCGCCCGGCCTTAACTCCATATTATTGGCAAAAAATACAATATATTTGTTTTTTTTATCAGGCAAAATTCTGTCTAAATTCTCTACTACTGGCAAAAGACTCTCCAAAGAAGAACTAATCTCATCAATCTGAGTTTTAACCCCAGACATAAACTTAATATTCAACCAAAAATTGGACCTAATCAGCCTTAGATTATCTTCAATAAATTTAATATCAGACAATACTGACTCATAGATCTTATATCTTTCGTCTAATTCAGCCTCTGAGCTGTCAACTCCAAAAAACAACTCTAAAAAACGGTCTGTCTTTGACTTAAGCTCTAAAACCTTATCATAACTTGCCAAAGACAGCTTTGCTAGATTAAGCAAAGCATCGCTGTAGCTTCCAATCAAAAAAAAGTGGTATATAGGCCGCATAGGATTATACAAAGACCCCGAGAAACTGATTAGACTGTTAGTATAAGAATAAGAAATATACCTGAACCTGTTTTTTAAAGAATAAAGACCTAAACCCAAAGAGACCCAGATTAAAAAATTATAGAAAACAAAAAGAAAAAGACTTAATCTATACAAAAACTTCCTGTTAAAGAACCTGTAGATGAACGATCTGAACCAGTCAAGTTTAAAACTTTGCTTTATCTTGCCCTTACTGTCTATGCCAATACGCAAGAAATCAACGCTTGAACTGGAAAAGAAAAACCAAAGTACACGATCCACTATTTTATCCAAACCAAAATCTGACAAAACTACAACTGTCTTAAACTTCTTTTTGACTTTAACTGTTTGTTTGTAAATTTTAGTTAAATCATTAGTCTTTGAAGAAAAAATCAGGTAGGCTTTATTTAGATAAGGATAGAGCCGCTCAAACTGCTGATAATTAGCATCTACAATAAAGATATAATCAAAACCTGCAAGAGACTCAGGTCTGGTTCTTCCTGTAGCAACAGAGACATCTCTGTTTTTAAGCGCTTTTTTTAGCCATTTTACAAAAGCTGACTGACCAAAATCAATAATTATTGCTTTTGGTCTTTCATCTGAAACTTCTGCCTTAAACATAGTATAATAATTTTACTTTTTTTAAAAACTTAGTTGCTGGCAAAGATGATCTTGGATTATAAAAACTGCGGCTCAGTCTTGAAAAATATAAAAAAAACCAAGGCTCTTATAGGCGGTTGTTTTGATATTATTCATTATGGACATCTTGATTTTATAATACAAGCAGCCAAAATAGCAGAGATATTAATCGTTGCTTTAGAACCTGATGAGTCTATAATTAAGAAAAACAGACAACCTGTTCACAACCAACAGCAAAGAGCAGAAATATTAGACAGCTTAAGGTTTGTAGATTATGTAGTTAAACTGCCTGTTTTAAATGGTTTTAACCAATACCTTGAGATGATAAAAAAAATTAGACCCAACTACATTGTTGCCAATCAAAAAGATACTAAATTAAAAAATAAAAGACTCCAGTCTGAACTTGTAAAGGCTGAGTTTATTACAATTGATTATAAATTTAAGTATTCAAGCAGTGCCATCATCAACAGTTAGACTGTTTATCGGAATTGACCTTTCGGATAAAATAAAAAAACAAATTTCGGACAAAATAGATCACATAAAAGCTAAGTACAAAACATTAAAATGGATTGAACCCAAAAACTATCATATTACTCTAATTTTCTTGGGAGAAATTAATCAGAAAAAGATTGCATCAATTGAGCAAAGACTTCAAAAGGCAGTATTTGACACCACTGAGTTTAACTTAATCAGCTTCAAACTTGGCGTTTTTCCCAATAAAAAACGCATTATTTATCTGAGTTTTTTTAATGAACAAAAGATTAACCAGCTTGCCAAAAAACTAAAGCAAGAGTTTCAGGATTATCTAAAACAACTGCCAGAAAATAAATTTGTGCCGCATATTACCTTAGCTAAAGGTAAAAGATCCTCAAAACAACAGTATTACCAACTGATAAAATTATTAGACCAAACAAAAATAAAGATAGAGATTCCTGTAGACAAGGTCTGCATCTTCACCTCACAACTAACTGCTCATAGATCAATCTATCATCAATTATTTGAAATTCAATTACATAAAGATCCTAAAATAAAAAAGAGCAAACTGAATCAAAAAGATGAGAAAAGACACGACTATGGTTTTTAAAATATCTCTTTTAAAAAAACCAACGATCTGAGCATCTGTTAACTCTTTAAACTTTGCCATACTCAAATTATAACAAAAATTCTAAACCTTAAATTAAAAAAACAATAACAAAAACAAATATTTTAGTTAATAATTAATATAGACAAACAAATTGACAATTAAGCTGTTAAAACTTAAAATAGCATAACTTATGTATAGCTATATATTGGATATAATTATTCTGACATGGCTATTTATATCAAGCATTTACTTGTTCAAGTCAGTTAAAAGCTACAACAGATTGTTTAAAACCAAAGACAACAAAGACTTGGTTGCTGAGTTAGACTCTCTCATTAAGGAGCTGTCAAATACAAAACTTGAATTGAACAAAATAGACGAAAAACTTCAAAACTACATCTTAACCAGTCAAAATAATCTAAAGTATAGACACATTCTAAGGTACAACCCATTTACGCCAAAAGGACAAGAAAACCAAAGTTTTGTTATAGTTCTTTTAGATGAAAACAAAGCAGGCATTGCTTTAAACTTTATTTATACCGGAGATCAGTATAGAATATACCCCAAACTTGTCAGTCAAAAAAATAAAAATGAATTAACGCCTGAAGAACAACAGGCAATAGAGTTAGCAATTAAAAAATAACTTATGAATAAAGTCAAATTTGCGCCAATCTTAATTTATATCTTTGTAACTGTGTTAAGCATTATTGCTGGAGCATCTATATCATACTCAATCTTTGCTGAAAAAAACAGTAAATTTAACAATCAGTTAGAGTATCAGCCGCCTACAGCTGAAACTGCCACCCAAGCTCAAAACGAACCAAAAACAGAGGAGTGTCCATTAAACGGCGAGCTTTACACTAAAAAAGAGAGGGAGACTTGGGAAAAAAGAAGACCTCTGGGCATAATGGTAGAGAACCACACAGATGCCAGACCGCAGTCAGGCCTGCAGTCTGCAGATATTGTTTATGAGGCAGTTGCAGAAGGAGGCATAACCAGATTTTTAGCTATTTACTACTGTCAATCTGCAGCCTATGTGGGGCCTGTCAGATCTGCCCGTGTTTACTTTATTAATATACTTGAAGGTTATGGGAATTACCCCTTATACGCACATGTTGGCGGAGCCAATATTGAAGGCCCAACTGATGCTCTGGGATTAATTGTTAAACTAGGCTGGAATCTTTACAATGATCTTAATCAATTCTCGGTTCCATTTCCTTATTTTTGGAGAGATCATGAAAGATTAAAAGACAGAGCTATTGAACACACTGTTTATACATCAACAGACAAACTCTGGCAGTTTGCAGAAAACAAAAGAAAATTAACAGATGTTGATGAAGATGGTCAAAGATGGAACGATGGTTTTCAAAACTGGGAGTTTGAAGACAAGCCTAACAAATCAGGAAATATTAACAAAATATCTTTTGGTTTTTGGAATAATCAATTTGCCAATGATTTCTCTGTTGTCTGGACGCTTGATCCTGAGACCAAGTATTATACAAGAGAAAACGGAGGCAAGCCTCACCTTGATCTAAACACCAACAAACCCCTTAGTTTTAAAACAATAATAATACTGTTTGCTCAGGAAACCAGAACAGGCAATGAAAAAGGCCATATTTTATATAAATTAACAGGATCAGGAGATGGTCTGATTTTTTATAACGGTTTAGTTGAAGAGATTACTTGGAAAAAAACCAAAACAACAGACAACTTTAAGTTCTATGACGCTGACGGAAATCTGGTAAAATTGCCAAAAGGGAAAATCTTTGTTGAAGTTTTACCAATAGGCAATCAGGTAGAGTATTAAGATGTTGGAAAAAATTATAGTATCCAGAACAAGACGAAAAATAATGCAGATCCTGTTTGAAGACAGCAGTAAAGCCTTATACTTAAGACAGATTGCCAGAAAAATCAAAGAAGAGATAAATGGAGTCAAACGAGAACTGGATATTTTAACAGAAGCCAAAGTAGTAATAAAAGAACAAATATCAAACAGAACCTTTTTTAGGGCAAATAAAGACTGGCTGTTTTTTCAAGAGTTTCTGCATATTTTTTTTAAAAACAGCAAAACAGTAAAGTTGATTCTAAAAAACCAGCCAATCTTAGGCAAGATAAACTTTTTAGTCTTCTCTGAAAAATTCTTAACCAGAACTCCAATCAATAAAACCGAAGTTTATTTGCTTATAGTAGGTACGATTGTCTTACCTGAGGTAGTTAAACTGATTGCTGAGATTGAAAAAGATTATGGAAAAGAAATAAACTACACAGTAATGACAAAAGAAGAGTTTCAGTTTAGAAAAAAAAACAAGGATCCATTTTTGTGGAACTTCTTAAAAGAACCTAAAGTTGTGGTTATAGGAAAAGAAGATAGATTAATGAAATAACTAAAAAACTATGAAATCAACTAATATAATCAAAACAGTCTTAAGTCTGTTAATTATCATATTTTTAATCTGGATTAATATAAAACCAAGAACATTGTCCATTAATCTTTTTGGCAGAAAGATAGACAAAGAGTTTAAGATGTATTATGGACTTGATCTTCAGGGCGGCACTGAGTTAATCTTTCAGGCAGATACATCAAACATACCTGATGAGGACAAAAAATCTGCCTTGGAGTCAAGCAAAAGCATTATTGAACAAAGGATTAATTATCTGGGAGTAGCAGAACCTTCTGTTGTTATTGTAAAATCTCAGAATACCTATAGAATTCAGGTAGCTTTGCCGGGCATAACTGACCCTAAAAGAGCAGTTGAGTTAATCGGCAATACAGCACAGTTGTCATTTAGGGAGGTTAAGATCTCAACCGAAAGCGCCAACTTAGCCACAGACAGTGCAGAGACTGCTACAGACAGCGCTCAGATCGTTTTTTCCAACCCAACAGATCTAACAGGAAAGGATATAAAAAAGGCTCAGGTTCAGTTTGATCAGCAAAGCGGACAGCCAATTGTAGAGCTTATCTTTACAGAAGAAGGCAGTAAAAAGTTTGAAAAAATCACAGAAAGAAATGTAGGAAGACCACTGGCTATTTTTATTGATGAATTTTTATTATCAATGCCGATCGTACAGCAGAAGATCTCAGGCCCATCAGCTGTAATCTCTGGCAACTTTAATCTGCAAACAGCAAAAGATTTAGCTCTAAAAATCAACAGCGGAGCTCTGCCTGTTTCCTTAAAACTAGTAAAACAGCAAAATATTCCGCCAATGCTTGGTAAAGAAGAGATTCAAAAGAGTTTAATAGCAGGCAGTATTGGGCTTGTCTCTGTTGCTTTATTTATGCTTTTTATCTATGGCAGATTCGGCATCGTGGCAATAATCTCATTATTTTTATACAGTTTAATCAGTCTAACTATCTTTAAGCTGATCCCCGTAGTCTTAACCCTTTCTGGTTTGGCAGGGTTTATTCTTTCAATAGGAATGGCTGTAGACTCTAATATCTTAATCTCTGAACGAATAAAAGAAGAATTAAGAAAAGGAAAAGATCCCAAAACAGCATTTAATTTAGGTTTTGGCAGAGCTTTAGATGCTATAAAAGATGCTAACTTTACTACATTATCTGTTGCTTTACTATTGTTTAATCCATTAAACTGGGAGTTTTTGCCTCAGTTTGGTCTTATAAAAGGCTTTGCCTTGACTTTAGGTATTGGTGTAGTTATTAGTTTATTTACTGGTGTTTTTATTACCAGAAAACTGTTAAAAATAGTATTTAGGTATGATTGATTTTATCAGATACAAATTTTTTTACTTTGGCATTTCTGCTGTTGTAATTGCAGTAGGAATCTACTCTATTATTGTCTGGGGATATAATTACTCAATAGAGTTTACAGGTGGAGCAAAGTTAAGCATAAAAACCAAAGTTGACGAAACAAACCTGCGCACTGTGTTTAATAACAACAATGCTAAAATAAGAAAGCTAAAGGTTAACAACAACCAGTACCAACTTGAGACAGATTATTTAACAGATCAACAACTAAACAACATAACAACAGAGTTGAAAAAAACAGATAAAGATACAGCAGTAATAAGTTCAGAAATTATTGAGGCTAGTTTTAGTACAGAGTTAAAGAACAAAATGATTATTGCAAGCGTTTTGGCAATACTTGTTATTTTACTCTATATTGCTGTATCTTTTAAGAGTTTTCTTTTTGCTGTCTCAGCTGTTATAGCCGCCTTGCATGACTCTATAATTTTATTAGGAAGCTACTCTTTTTTATCAAGATTCTTTGGCTTTGAGTTTGACTCGTTGTTTTTAACTGCTGTACTGACAACTTTGTCATTTTCTGTTCATGATACTATTGTTGTCTTTGACAAAATCAGGGAGTATCACAGCCTAAGAACAAGCGAAAACCTTGAGCATGCAGTCAATAAAGCTCTTACAGAAACAATGGTAAGATCTCTTAACAACTCAATGACAATAATATTTGTATTAACCAGCCTGACAATCTTCGGCGGCAGTACTATAAAACATTTTATAGTAGCTTTGCTGATAGGAACTATTAGCGGCACTTACTCTTCTCCATTTATTGCAACGCCTGTTTTTGTATTATTATCAAAGATAAAAAACAGATGAGAGTATACAGATTTGTGCTTGGGCAACTGCAAACCAACTGTTATTTTTTAATTGATCAGTCAGACAATGCTTTAATTATAGATCCTGCAGACTCTGGAGAGTTTTTAAGTGAAAAAATCATCCAGCTAAAATTGAAACCTGAGGCTATTCTGTTGACACACGGCCATTTTGATCATATCTTAGCCTGTTTTGAGCTTCAGCAAAACTTTGATCTTAAAATTTACAGCCATACTGCTGATAAGTTTTTAATTGAAAGAGCCGCTGAGTCTGCAGAGTATTTTTTAGGCAAAACAGTAGTTTTTATTCCGCCAAAAATTGAGTACTTTAACACACAGCCAAAGTTTAACTCAACCTTTAATTTTAAGACATTTCACACACCCGGGCACACACCCGGAAGCTGTAGTTACTATTTTCCGCAAGAAAAACTGCTCTTTTCTGGTGATGTTGTTTTCAAAAACGCTGTTGGCAGATGGGACTTTAGCTACTCTAATAAAAAACTGCTGTATCAATCATTGATAAAATTAAACCGATTAGATCCAAATACTGTTATTTACCCAGGGCATGGAGAAACTGCAACCGTCTCAAATATACCTTACTTACTCTCTGCTTTTTTTAAGCGAGTTTAAGTAATCAAGCAAAACAGTTCTGTCATTGGTAAGTTCTTTTGACTCAACCTTTTCAAACACAGACTGCAAAACCTTGCCTACTTCAGGACCAGGAGAAAGATTCAAAACCTTCATAACATCATAGCCATCAATTTTTAGATCAGATATTGTAAAAGGTTCCTTTAGCAGTTGCGCAACTCTTTTTTTAAACAACTCAAATCTCCAGGAGGTTTCTCTGGCTGAAGAACCTAATCTGTCAGCTCGCCTTAACTCAAACATATCATCTAAGTATTCTTTGCCTACATTGCGAATAAACCGCCTGATTGCTTTATCTGTCTGATTCTCGGAAACAGTGAACTGATGATACCTAACTAAGGTTAATAACTTTTTGGTCTGTTCTTTTGACAGCCTAAATCTTTTGGCAATCTCTTTTGCCATAAAATAACCAACCACCTCATGATTGTAAAAAGTTATTTGGCCTGTTTTTTCATCCTTGGCATATGTTTTTATTTTGCCTATATCATGCAGTAAAACCGCAAACCTTAAAATTGGATCCTTTTTTCTGCAGTTTTTCAAAGACATCAGCAGATGAGTTCCCACATCGTAAATATGATGTCTGTTGGGGCTTTTTTGTTCAACTGAAAATGCCTGCTCAACCTCTGGCAAAATCTGTACCAATAAATTTAAGTTGTGCAAAAACATTACACCTTCATAAGGATAATCTGAAGACAGTATCTTGAGAACCTCATCTCTTATCCTTTCCCAAGATATGTTCTTTATAAGGCTGGCATTTTTCTTTATACTTTCTGCTGTTTGAGGCTCAATTATAAAACCAAGCTGGCTAGCAAACCTGACAGCTCTTATTAGTCTTAAAGCATCTTCTGAAAACCTTTTATCTGGATCTCCAACTGCGCGAATAATCTTGTTCTTTAAATCCTGCCTGCCGCCGAATAAATCAATAATAGTTTTGCCATCAAAAGCCATTGCATTGATAGTAAAATCTCTTCTTTCTAAATCTTCTTTTAATGTATCTGCCCAGACAACTTCTTCAGGATGCCTAAAATCAGTGTATTTTGATTCCTTTCTGAAAGTAGTTACTTCAAACAAGATCTTTTTACCATTAGACAAAGTATGACTAATTAAGACTGTGCCATAGTTATTCTGATAGCTTGCATCCGGAAACAGTTTTAGTATCTGTTCAGGTAAAGCATTTGTGGTAAAGTCATAGTTGTCTACAGTTTTGCCTAAAAGAGCATCTCTGACTGCACCTCCAACAACATAGATCTCATAACCAGCTTGAGTAAAAACCAGCATAAACTCGTTTACATACTGAGGCAGTTTAATCATAAGCTAATTATATAAAAAGATTTGTTATAAAGCATAAAAGAGCCCGCTTAGTTAAGCGGGCTCTTTTTTAACTGTTTAAAGAGTATCGTTAAAACTCAGGAGTGCTTGGCATTCCTGCTGACTCCTCTTTTTTCTCCGGCAGGTCAGTAACCAATGCCTCAGTTGTTAAGATCATATTAGCAACTGATGAGGCATTTTCTAAGGCTGTTCTTACTACCTTTAAAGGATCAATAATGCCTGCCTTAATCATAGACTCAAACTGCAAGGTCAGACAGTTGAAGCCATAATCTTTTTCTTTTGATTCCTCAATCTTTCTCACCACCCAGCCTTCATCAACGCCAGAGTTGCGAGCCAGCATTCTAACAGGTTCTGCCAAAGCTCTGTAGACAATGTCAATGCCTACTTTTTCTTCTTCAAACTCAGCCTTTTCTTTAAGATCAAGCAAAACTGCTCTGGCTCTTAACAAGGCTGTTCCGCCTCCTGAAACAATTCCTTCTTCCAAAGCTGCTTTGGTAGCTGCTACAGCATCATTGACTCTTTCTTTTCTTTCTTTTAACTCAACCTCTGTGGCAGCTCCCACATTGATCACAGCTACTCCTCCAGCCAGTTTTGCCAACCTCTCCTGCAGTTTTTCTCTGTCAAAGTCTGAGGTTGTTGTCTCAATCTCTCTTCTGATAAGATCAATTCTGGCTTTTATTGCTTTCTGATCGCCTTTACCTCCGATAATTCTGCAATTTTCTTTGTCAGCCCAAACTTTGTCTGCTCTTCCGCAGTCTTCTGGCTCTACATTCTCAATCTTTTTGCCCAAGTCCTCAGAGATAAAGGTGCCTCCGGTTAGTATCGCGATATCCTCAAGCATAGCCTTTCTTCTGTCACCAAAGCCAGGAGCTTTGACTACCAAACAGTTAAAGGTGCCTCTCAGCTTGTTGACAACCAAAGTTGCCAAGGCTTCACCCTCAACCTCATCTGCAATAATAACAAAGTTCTTTGTGACCTTTACGATTTTTTCTAAAAATGGAAGAATATCTGACACAGCTGAGATTTTTTTATCTGTAATTAAGATATAAGGACTATCAATCTCAGCTACCATAGACTCTTGGTCTGTAACAAAATAGGCAGAGGCATAACCTCTGTCAAACTCCATACCCTCTTTATACTCAATCTCCATATTCAAACCCTTGCCTTCCTCAACTGTGACAACTCCATCTTTGCCAACCTTTATAATTGCCTCTGCAATTAGTTTACCCATATCAGCGTCACCTGCTGAGATTGTAGCAACCTGCTCAACCTCTGCTTTGTTGCTGGAATCAATTGTTTTAGCCTGTTTTTGCAGTTCAGACACAACTGCAGCAACTGCCTTTTCAATACCTCTTTTTAAAATCATTGGGTTAGTTCCAGCTGTAATATTCTTCAAACCCTCATTGACTAAAGCCTGTGTTAACAAAGTTGATGTGGTAGTACCATCACCAGCAACATCATTAGTTTTAGAGGCTGCCTCCTTAACCAGCTGAGCTCCCATATTTTCAAAAGGATCCTCAAGCTCAATCTCTTTTGCAACAGTAACTCCGTCGTGCACAACAGTTGGAGCTCCCCATTTTCTATCCAAGGCAACATTTCTGCCCCTTGGGCCTAATGTTGTGACAACTGCTTTAGCTAAAATATTAACACCTTTAGCAAGTTTTTTTCTTGCGTCTTCTGAAAAAACAATTTGTTTTGCCATAGTTATTTTTTAAGTTAACTTGTAACTTTTAATTTGCAAACTTATCCCTCAACAACTGCCATAATATCTTCTTCTTTTACTAAAAGCCACTCATCTGAGCCAACCTTAACCTCATCTCCTCCCCATTTTTTGTACACAACTTTTTGTCCAACCTTAACCTGCATTGGAAGATGCTTGCCATCTTTGCCAAGTTTTCCCGGACCAACCGCAACAACCTCTCCAATCTGAGGTTTCTCCTTGGCTGTATCTGGAATTACTATACCTGAAGGAGTCATTTCCTCCTCCTGAACAGGTTTTATTAATACATAATCAAATAGAGGTTTTATATTTGAAGCATTACTTTTTTTTACCATAGATATTTTTTAAAAAAACTTATAAAATCTTTTATATATGCAATTTGCAGGTATATAGCAATTTAAAAGTTTATTTGATAATTTGTTAAGATATTTAATATCATAACAACAAAAATTAAATTGTCAAGTAGTAATTTAATCTGCTAATTATGAATTTAGATAAACATAAATACACACCTCTTGACAGAAGTCTTTATCTGATGAGCAAAGTTATGGCGGCTGATCTGCCTGAAGAGTTGGAAAACAAGGCGCTTGAGATGATAAAAACAGCCAAAAACAGTTTAAAATACGGCAACAATATGTTTCTTACTGAGTTGACAGAAAAATATATAGACTGGATAGTAAAACTACCTTGGTTTAAAAAAGATAAGGTAATCCTTGATATTAAGAGAGCTGAGGAAATATTGGAAAAAAATCATTATGGATTAAAGGACTTAAAAAGACAGATTCTTGAGTATATCTCTATTCAGATCCTGCATGAAAAAAAACAGTTAGGTTCATATACCGGACCTACCATTTTTTTGGTTGGCCTTGCAGGTACAGGTAAAACAACCTTTGCAAAATCAATTGCTGAGGCTCTTGGTAGAAAGTTTCTAAGAATTCCTTTTGGAGGCTTATCATCTGTCTTAGAGTTAAGGGGAGAGGCAAAAATCAAGCCAGAGGCAGAACCAGGAAAAATTATTAAACTTTTAGCTCAGGCAAAAACCAAAAATCCTGTAATTCTGCTTGATGAGCTTGACAGAGTAACTGACTCTGTCAGAGATGCTGTAATGGGAGTACTGCTTGAATTGCTTGATCCAGAGCAAAACTCAAGTTTTAGAGACAATTACATTGATTATCCTTTTGATCTAAGTGATGTTTTATTTATTGCAACAGCTAATAATACCAACAATATCAGCACAGCTGTGCTTGATCGTATGGAAGTTATAAGAATGCCCTCTTACACTGATGAAGAAAAAACAGTTATTGCTAAAAACTATATTTTCCCTAAAGTACTAAAGGAAATTGGGCTAACAACAAATGAGATTAAGATTGATGAAAGCCTTTGGCCCAAAATAGTAAGACCACTAGGCTTTGATCCGGGCATAAGATCTTTAGCCAGAAATATCAGAAGCATTATCAGATCAGTAGCCTTAAAAATTGTTAAGGGAGAGTTTGAAAGTATTGTAATAACAGAGAAAAATTATAAAGAGTATATCAAATAACAATAATCTTAAGTATGTTTGTCAGCAACCTTTGAGGCAGCGTGAGAGTTTGGCTTAATCTCATAACTGTAGCCGCTGGATTTTATAAGGTTGGTAATCTCTGAAACTAGGGTCTTGGTTTTGCCGTTATGACCAATATCAAGATGTATCTTAAAATTATACCTGCCAAATCCATTCTGACTAAATATCTTTAAAAATTTTTCAGCCATCTGCAAAGACAACAAAGCCTCATTATAAATTCTGGCCTTAAACTGCAGCTTTTGCTCAACCAGTTTTTTTTGATAAAAATATATTGCTCCAGAACCAACCCTATGAACAATTAAAGCAGATACAAACAAATACTTATTTTTACTTATCTTCTGAGAATCAGAACCAATAATAAAAGAGTACTCTGATTTTTTATCAGACTGTAGAAATTTTATAATCTGTGTTTTAACCTGATCAATGGTTAGCTTTCCAAGCCTTTGACTATAAAAATATGCCATACTATCCTTTAATATTACCTATTGGCTTAAAATATGCAATAGGTCTTGATAAATTAGCTGCAGACACAGCAGAGACAACCTCAGAGACATCTTTATAAGCTAAACCTGCTTCTTCTGCCAAACCTGAAAAAGAAGCTGATTTTATATAAATACCTTTTTGTTTTAGATCTTGCCAAAGCTTTCTTCCATCAATCTGCTTTTTGGCTTGAGTTCTTGATAATCTTCTACCTGCTCCATGAGCTGTAGAGCCAAATGACTTTTTTAAAGAATCTGATGTACCTAAAAGCAGATAGCTTCCTGTCTCCATAGATCCGCCTATAATAACAGGCTGATTGGGAAATGACCTTGTAGCTCCTTTTCTTTGAACAAAAACTCTTTGTTCAACTCCTGAATCCAATAAATTGTGTTGCTCAAATTTCCCAATATTGTGAGAGACATCATAAACCAAACTTAAGTTGTAGTCTTGAGCCTTTCCTCCCAACACAATCTCAAAACATCTGCGAATCTGATAAGTTATAGCCTGACGATTAACAAAAGCATAATTAGCCGCACAACCCATAGCAGAAAGATAAGCTTGTCCTAGCTGGGACATAATCGGCAGACCTGCCAACTGCCTATCGGTTAACTTAATCTTTTGCTGTCTTGCCTGTTTTTCAAATGCAATCAGATAATCAGAACAGATCTGATGACCAAAGCCTCTAGAGCCGCAATGCAGCATAACTACAACTTGATCTTTAGTAAAAATTGAGTATTTTCCTGCAGTTTGTTTATCAAATAGTTTTTCAACCTTTTGAATCTCCAAATAATGATTGCCTGATCCCAATGTAGCAAGCTGAGCTAATCCTCTTGCAACAGCTCTGTCTGATACAAACTCAAAATCTGCAGGCTGAACACCCCCTCTTTCTTCAATAGCCTCAATGTCTTTTGCCCAACCAAGCCCCAACTCTTTGACCAAAAAAGGAACTCCTGACTGAGTCAAGGATCTCAACTGGTTTTTATTAATACTTAAAAAACCCTTTTTCCCAACTCCGGCAGGCACCATCTCATAAAGTTTAGCTACTAATTTTTCAATGTAAGGCTCAAGCTCTTTTGCTGTAAGGTTGGTAACCAAAAGTCTCATGCCGCAGTTAATATCAAAGCCAATAGCTCCCGGAAATACAAACCCAGACTCATCTGCTGCAAAAACTGAACCAATTGGAGCTCCATAACCAGAATGAGCATCCGGCATAATGCAGACAGGCCCAACTAGCCCCTGAGACTCAGCAAGATTGATAGCCTGATGAAAAACAGCCTGATCCATCTGACTTAACAGCTTTTCTGTAGCAAAAAAATATATCTTTCTGGTTTTGGTAGTTAAAACATACTCTGCCTGGCCCTGTTTTATTAGCTTAAAGCCAAAAACTTCCATAGATCAAATATCAAAAACAATAACAGCCTTATAACCATTTTGTGTCTGCTTGACAGAGAACCTATGCAAAGACACAGCCTTGATATCTACTCCAGCTATGATATTTTCAAAACCGACAAAATTAAGTTTTGCATCTAAACAGTACTTGACTTTAGCTTTTTTGTTAACCAAGATATCACACTGAACAAGCGATTGGCTAACCAAACCTTTTGTGTCTTTTATAAAGATCAGTTCATCAACAAACTTAAAAATTAATTCCTCTAAACTGACTGCCTTGACCTTTACTCTTAGTGGTGTTGGATTAACAGGAGCTGTTAATCTCTGAACCAAGATACTATAAAAGCTCCTTACTATCTCAGAGAACAAATTATTCAAAGAGTTTGCCCTGATCTCAACTCCAATATCAGCAATAACATCCTTTATAAAAACATATGGCATATGATACAATTTTAATCTATTTTAATAATATATTAGGCTAAAAATGGAAATTGGCATAAACTACCAACAGGAACTTAAAAACCTAAACCCAAACGAAGAAGATCTCTGGTTTAATCTAATTCAACAGATTAAATACCTAAAAAAATTACAAGGTGATGATGTGATCACATCAACAATCCAAGATGTCATCAAACAAAAATATAAAGAAGAAACACTAATTAAGTTAGCCGAAAAACTTATCGGCATAAGATTTAACCATCTTGGCGAACTTGCTATATTCTTAGTTAATAACAGTGAAGAGCTTTTCAGAGAAGCAATAGAAGCAAGAGGAAATGGGAAAGCGCTTTTTTAACTTTTTAACTTGGCAAAACTAAGCTGAAACACAATAATTACCAAAAGACTTAAACCCAGAATCATTAACAAATTTATTGTATGACCAAAATTCAACCAGCCTTGATTGCTGACAAAAAAATCTAAGACCAAGTAATGACTAAAAAACAGCTCATAAGATTTTGCGCTTAAATAAGCAGTAACTTTCTTAAAAACTCTTGCGGTTAAAAAACTGCCTGCAAATATTAAAACCAGAGCCCAAGACAAACCATAGGACAAATAATAAATATTGGGAGGGTATTTATTTGAAGTTAAGACATCAAAGTATCCTCTAACATACCCTGCCGAAAAAAATAATACTGCAAAAAAACCAGCTAACGACAAATATAATACCCTTGCTTTTAGACCCTTAAACTCTCTGTTAGTATATAAAGCAGTAAAATAACCCAAAAGATAAACCCATAGCCAAGAAAACGCCATTACCCATTTGTAATGATTATAAGGAAATTTAAATAAATAAAACCAAACGCTGATTAAGATACTTATCAACATTAACAGCCAGAGAAAAACTTTTCTATTAATAAGAAAACCAATCAGCCAACTTAACAAAGTAATCTGAATAAATAAAAGCACAAACCAACTATAATCTACGCCGTTTAACAAAAAAACTGAGTTTATAAAAAAACCAAATGTTTTTTGCAAACCAATACCAGAAAACCAAAACGGAGCAAAAAACATTAGGGCATACCTTAAAGCAAGAAAATAGTAATAAGGCAGAATCAACCTTAACAGCCTTTTTTTTAAATATGCTAAAGGATGGAAAAATTTCTTGGCATTAACCTGATCAGCAAACAAATAACCTGAAGCAAACACAAACGCTGTTACCACAAAATGAAGCCAATTCCAAAGATTAAAAATAAACTTATCTGACAATGAGTATGAAAGATAATGAAGCACGATTATAACCAGAATAGAAACTGCTTTTAAAAAATCAATTGGGTAATACCTAATTTTCATAACAACAGGTTGAGGAAACTTTCTAAAATTACTGCTTTTTATTCTCAGAAGATAGCAACTTTTCAAGACTGGATAATAAAGCTATTAGAAACTGGGCTGAGACAGAGTAAACGACTAAAGCAAAAATAGATGAAAACTCAATAATAAACATATCAACCTGAGGTGAAGGAAAAACACCGACAAAAGGACTTATTAAAGGATAGGTAGTATTGTAAACCCATAAGACAAAAGGAGCAGATGCTCCTGCTCCGGTAAGTTTGAGCACAATTCTAAGCGTTAAAAGCACCTGAATAAAGTAAGAGACCAAAGATATTAAAAACTCTGCGAAAAAAAACTTTTTTGTCATAAGAAAAATTAAAACTACTGAGGCCGGAGCGGGATTCGAACCCGCGCATAGCGGTTTTGCAGACCGCCGCGTTACCTCTTCGCCATCCGGCCAAAACAATTAGGCTAATTTTACCAAATTCTCAGATTAATTTGAGAGGTTGTAAAAAAACTTATTGCTGGCAAAACAATCTCTGCTAACTCTGGCATTGAAGTCTGGTGTAAAATTGAAGCAAAATCTATTTCTCTAAGATCAATACAAAAACCAAGCTGATAAAAATTAAGATCAAGAATTACACTTAATCTATCAATTTGCGCATTAACAGACACAGAATCAGCAAACTCTAAAAAGGAGTCTGCTATAATCGCATCATTTTGAGGGTAAATAAATATTTTAGGATCTCTACCAATTAAATAATAAGGAAAATTAACTCTATTTTTAAAAATCTTAATATATCTATTAACATTTTCAGGAGGACAATAATAAAACCTATCTGCCTTATCTTGATCTAAAGCAACTTTATTTACCATAATATAGTTTAAACCCTCTTTTGATAAATAGATTAATAATTCTAAATGCTGATAAGGCAAATCAGAAAACCTGCTCATATCAACAACTAATTTTGCTTAATGTAGCCAAAACCATTATATTCAAATCTGGAAAAAACAAGTCCTACAGCAGGATTTTCATTTTTAACATTAGAAGATAAAAATTGATCCCAACAGTTTGGATAAACAATAACATTATTATCATTTATTTGCAAATAAAAAGGTAAGGGAGGTTTTAAAATATTCTGTTTTATACTTAAACCACTACCAAATACCTACTGCCCTCATTAAACAAAAATTTGT
Organism: Patescibacteria group bacterium; assembly: GCA_026004435.1. Classification (GTDB taxonomy): domain Bacteria; phylum Patescibacteriota; class Microgenomatia; order UBA1406; family GWC2-37-13; genus BPJC01. The sequence continues at coordinate 45,002 of BPJD01000004.1, forward strand.
AAATGAAAGATTTTTATTGGTTAAATAGTCAACAAGCTCATCAACCAATGAACCCGGCTGAAACCAATAATGACCAGATACTTTTTTTTGATTGAGATATTTGACAATTCTTAAACTGACTTCCGGCCTTACAACAAAAAGGAATATATCAATCTCTGAATGTATTAAGACATCTTTTATATCCTTATAAACCAACCTGCTGTCATATCTGCCTCCTTTAGGATTAACCAAAAATAAGTTATTAAATCCAGACTTAATCAGATCTTCGGCTATTTTGTTTCCATATTTATCTTTGTTAAAACTAAAGCCGATCAAAGCTAGTCTTTTCTTTTGAAGAAATCGTCTTAACTCAACCGTCAAAGGACAATGAAAATGATCAGAGTTCTGCTTATTAAAATGACTGGCTTTGCAGTACTTACGACCATAAGAAATTAGCCTTAAACTAAAACCAAATCTTTGATCTTCTGGTATTAACTCAAGCAGATCCTGCTCAATCTTTAGCCTATTAGTCTGATTGGTTAAGGCTAATAATCTAGTTAATCTAGCAATATGAGTATCAACCACAATACCTGAGTTGTCATTAAACAAAGTAGATAATACGACATTTGCAGTTTTTCTGCCAACTCCGGGCAAAGCCTCTAAAGACTGTCTGTCTTTGGGCACCCTGCCATTGTATTTATTAACAATGATCTCAGCTGTTTTTTTTAAATTAATTGATTTAGTTTTATAAAGGCCAATAGACCTAAGATGTTCTTTTATCTGCGATAAATCGGCTTTAGCAATACTCTCTGGTGTGGAAAACTGTTTAAAAAAAACCTTAGTTGTTTTATTAACCTGCTTATCAGTTGACTGAGCCGAAAGCATAACAGCAGTCAAAAACTGGAAATCTGTTTCATAGTTTAAACTTGGCCTAACCTCAGGAAAAAGCTTATGCAACTTATGCAGATAAATCTCAGCTAAATCTTGTCTAAAACTTAACATAATTTAAACCAAATTTTGGTTACAATTATATCACTTATGCCAGAACTGCCAGAAGTGCAAACAATAACAACTCAACTCCAACAATACCTAGTTGGCAAAAATATAAAATCAATCAAACTGTTTGACAACTTAAGTCACAACTCAGTTAATGTAAATGTTGTAAATGAAAAATTACTAAACATCACCAGAGTAGGAAAAGCTATTTTAATTGAGTTAACAAATCAAAAGGCAATTGGAATCCATCTTAAAATGACAGGACAGCTATTATTTTCTCAAAACAATACAGTTAATTTGTTTGGTAAGCCAATTACTCTTCCTAACAAACATACCAAAGCACAGATTTTGTTCACAGACAACTCAAAACTATTTTTTAATGATATCAGGAGGTTTGGCTGGATAAAAATAGATTATTGGGACAACTTAAAAAAAGACAGATTTTTTGTATCTTTAGGCAAAGATGCTTTAGTTATTCAACTGAAAGAGTTTTTAATGCTACTTAAGACATCTGAAAGATCAATTAGAGATCTATTGCTGGATCAAAGCAAAATAGCAGGCATAGGCAATATTTATGTTAATGATGCCTTGTTTCTGGCAAAAATAAACCCGTTTACCAAAAGCAGTCAGATATCAAAACAGCGGGCAAAAGATCTTTATAACGCAGTAAAACAGGTTCTTAAAACCGGAGTAAAACTTAAAGGCACAAGCAAACTTAACTTTGTGGATTTGTTTGGCAAAACAGGCAATTATCAGAATCACACTTTAGTCTATGATAGAGAGAACCAGTACTGTGTTAATAACTGTGGAGCCAAAATAAAAAGACTAAAGCTGAAAGGAAGAAGCAGTTTTTTTTGCCCAGTCTGCCAAAGATAACTACTCATATCTAATGGCAGAGACAGGCTCAAGATTAGCTGCTCTTCTAGCTGGAGCTGAACCAAAAAAAATTCCAATAGCTGTTGAGACTCCAAAAGCAGTTCCAACAATAGTTAAATCTATCTCTGCAGCAAAATAAGGTTTTATTAACAAAACTACTATATAAGCCAAAACCAAACCAATAACTGCTCCAAACAATGACAGAATAATTGACTCTACCAAAAACTGTAAAAGAATATCGTTTTTCTTAGCTCCAATGGCTCTGCGGATACCAATCTCTTTTATTCTTTCAGTAACTGCCATATACATTACATTCATAACTCCTACTCCGCCTACAACTAAAGAAATAGCGCCAATCCCAACCAAACCAATATTGACAAAAGAAAAAATATTTAAAACAGCATTAAGCATCTCAGTTGGCTCGATTACAGAAAAATCATCTGCATCATAGTTTCTTGATAAAACAGCAATTACCCTGTTTTTAAGAGAATTAAGCTGGGTTTCAGAAACTGCTCTAAGATAAATAAAATAAAAATTGTTCTCAGGATCCAACTGGGGAAAGGCTGTATAAGGAGCAACAACATTATTATCAAAGTCAGAGGCTGAACCTCCTCCTTTTTCTTTGGCAACACCAATAACCCTTAACCTGACTCCTTCTACCACAACTGTTTTGCCAACTGCTTCTGCTGGACTGTCAAACAATTCAGCAGCAGTATTCCAACCTAAATAAGCCACTTTCTCTCTGCCTCTAAGATCAGACTCATCAAAAAACTTACCTACAAAGTTTTGATAATTATAGGCTTTATACAAACCATCATCAGATAAAACTAGATCTCCATAAAAACTGTTTTTGCCTGACTGGATTTTAACCCGAGGCTGTAAATAGATCGGCACAACAACCTCTGCTTCAGGCAGTCTTCTAAGACTAGCAACATCTCTCAGCTTAAACCTAAAGTTGCTGGCTAAAGCTCTGCTGCCAGCAGCTAAGTTTCCATCGATTTTACCAACTACAACATACAAAATATTACTGCCAAGTTCCTGAAACTGATCTGAGATGTAATTTTTTATCCCAAGTCCAAAAGCCATTAGCAAAACAACAGACATAACTCCAATCATTATTCCTAATGCAGTCAAGAATGATCTTAACTTGGCTCGAAAAATAGACTGCACAGCTGTTTTAACAAGCAGTATATAATAACCCTCGCTCATAATTAAGACTAACTTAATAACCTGCCGTCTTGCAACACTATTTTTCTCTTAGCCCGGTCTGCTAAAGATTTATCATGAGTTACTACAATCAAAGTCTTGCCTTTTTTGTTTAATGACTCTAGAATAGAGATAATCTCTTTACCTGTTTTGGAGTCAAGATTGCCTGTTGGTTCATCTGCAAAAATATAATCAGGCTCCATTATTAACGCTCTGGCTATAGCAACTCTTTGCTGTTGACCTCCAGACAACTGATTTGGGTACTTGTTTTCTTTTTCTTTTATCTGAAGATCTTCCAGCAGATTTAAAATCCTTTGTTTAATCTTGCTGTCTTTTCTGCCAGAGTAAAAATAAGGCAGAGCTACATTCTCATAAACAGTTAAACGATTAATAAGATTAAACTGCTGAAAAACAAAACCAATCTTTTTATTTCTTATTTCAGACAACTGATTATCTGACAGCTTTGTTGTTAAGTTTTTCTCAAAATAAACAGCTCCTATGCTTGGCTTATCCAGCAAACCCATTATGTGCATTAAAGTTGACTTGCCGCTTCCGGATGCTCCTAGAACAGCAACATACTCGCCTTTTTCAATAGTTAAAGATATATCCTTTAAGGCATAAAACTTAATATTGTCAGTTGTGTAAATCTTACTGATACTTGAAACCTTTATCATTGAATCTCTGGCAAAACTATAACATCTCCTTCTTTTAAGCCTGAGACAACCTCTACCTGACCATCTACCTCAAGACCTGTTGTGATCTCAGTTTTTTGCTGATTTGAACCTCTTAAAACATAAACATAGTCCTTACCCTGCTGGCGTTGAATAAAACTAACTGGAATAACTAATACAGACTCTGCTCTACTGCCTCTAATTTTTAACTCACCTGTCATTCCCAGCCTTAATAAAGGAAGAATGTCCTGTTGAATAAATTTAGCCTTAACCTTATACAAAACTCCTGTTGAAGTATCAGCTGGTGCAAATGAGATATAATAAATCTCTGCAGGAATCTCTTTTTCATTAAAAATATCTAGTAAAATTACGCCTGATTTATTCAGATAAAGATCAATCACCTGATCCTGTTCTACTAAAACCTCAAAAATCAAGCTGTCTGGATCAACAATCTCAAACTCTGCCTGAGTCGGAGTAACATAAACGCCAGCTGTAGGCTGATCTATTCTGGTAATAATACCATCTATTGGCGACTTAAGCACAGATTTTTGTAAAGCCAAGTTCTTTAGCTCAACATCAATTACTGAGTTGTTTAGATCAAACTGTGCTTTTTCAATAATTCTTTTAATCTCGTTTTTTTCAGTCTCAGAGATACCCCAAAGCTGAAAGTCTTTATAATCCTCTTGAGTCTGGTCAAAATCCCATCTTGTTTTTAAGTAATAATTTAAATATTTTTTAAGATCTCTCTCTAACTCCTGCCTGTCAAGCGTAGCCAATACCTGTCCTTTAGATACTTTGTCTCCTTCTTTGACAGCAACACTAGCTACTGTGCCTGAAAAAGAAAATCTTGCCACGGAAGATCTCTCAGCTGAAACAGAACCTGAAAAACTTTTTTCCTCCTGCAGTGTTTCTCTTTTAACTTGATACCTGTTTAACTGCTCGGTATCTGATTTGCCATAATTATTTTTTAAAAAAAAGTAGCTAGATACAGCAACTGCAATAATTATTAATGTAAAAACAATCCTCAAGTTTAATAAATATTTTTTTAAAAACTGCATAATACTTATTATATAATTAAAAGATGTTTATTTTAACCACCATAGCTAAACTTAAACAAAGACTCTCTTACCAAACAGTCTTTTTTTACTTTGCCTTAACAGCAGGCATATTTTTAAGACTATACAACATTGACAAAACATTAATGTTCTTGGGAGATCAAGGCAGAGATGCTATTATTATCAAAAGGTTAATCACTTTTCAAGATTTAGTCTTTATAGGACCACCAAGCTCTATAGGCCAGATAAGATTAGGACCTATTTATTATTATCTTACAGCTCCGTTTTTAGCACTGTTTAATTTTAATCCTGTAGGTCTTGGAGTTGCAGTAGCTTTTTACAGCGTAGTTTTATCTCTTCTTATTTTATACTGGCTTAAAGGACTTGTTAAAGAGGAAGTCAGATTTATTTTGTTTGGATTTCTTATGCTTTCTCCAACCTCAATTGAGTACTCAAGGTTCTCTTGGAATCCCAACCTCCTGCCCTACACTGCATTTCTAACTACAGTATTGTTCTGCAAAGCCTTAAGCGCAAAGACAGTAAAAAGACAACTCAAATACCTTGCTGGATTCAGCACCTTATTAGCCATAAGCCTGCAGCTTCATTATAGTGTTTTGTTTATTCTTCCAGTATATGCAGTTTTCACTGCTTTATTTTTGTTTAAGACCGAGCAAAAACTAAAAAAACTTTTGGCAGTCTTACTTCCTTCTTTACTTTTGTTTTCTCCTTTAATATTATTTGAATTAAAGCATCAATTCTTAAACCTAAGGTTACTGATTAATTTTTTAACAGAGGATCAAACAACTCAACTTAGCTTTACACAGGCTTTGCTAGACTTTGCCAACACACTAGTTGCCAGCTCAATTGCCACTTATAAACTGCAAATTATCAATCTGGCAATAGTAGCTATTGCTTTGCTGTCTGGCATTATTCTGCAAAAAAAAATCTATACGATCTCAAGTTTGAACATTTTGCTTACTGCTATAGTCTTTGCAGTAACAGGAATTGAGAGCATAACTCATTATTTGTTTGCTGTTTTAGTAGGTTTTCAGTTATTAATAACTTTGCTGATAACACAGTTTAAAGACAAAAAAGTGGTTCTGCTGTTTTGTACTGCTTTAATTCTGCTCTGGGCAAACAATTATAATTTTGTCTTTATTCATCCTGAAAAGACACAGATTCAAAAAGCCAAAGACTATGCTGAGTTAATCTTTAATGATATTAACAGCAACTCTTTTCAGATAATTGGAGTTCCATTCACTAAATCAACTGCTCCCCAAAGATACTTTATTGAATTAAAAGGAAAAATGCCGCTTGATGAAACCTCCCCAGAAGTTCCAGAAGAATTATTTGTGTATTGTTATGAAAGCTGTGATAATATATTAGGAAATAATCTCTGGCAAATCGCTGTTATTAAAGATAAAAAAATTGAAAAAACTTGGCAGATTGATAATATAAAAGTTTTTAAAATAATCAATGAAGCAAACAGATAATAAAAAAATTGAACTATCATTGATTCTTCCTTGTTACAACGAAGAAGTTAATCTGCAAAAAGGTGTTTTGGATAAAGTTAAAAACTTCTCTGATACAGCAGATTATATAAAGGAAGTTATTATTGTAGACGACGGCTCAACCGACTCTACACCTGAGATTATTAAAAGCTATTTGAAAAAATTTTCAATACTTAAGTACAAAAGAATCAAACATCAGGGCAAAGCAGCTGCAGTCTCAACCGGAATTTTATCAGCCAACTACAGCTATACTGCTTTTGCAGATATTGATATGGCAACACCTATTGATGAATTAGACAAGCTGGTAGAGTACCTTGCCCAAGACTACCAAATAGTTATAGGATCACGCAACTCAGAAAGAAAAGGAGCTCCTTTAATCAGAAAACTTATGGCAAAAGGATTTATCTTAATTAGAAACCTTATACTCGAACTTGGAAAGATTAAAGACACCCAGTGCGGATTTAAGGCTTTTAAAACAGACTCTGCCAGAAAAATCTTAAATAAGATGCAGGTCTTTAACCCGCAAAAACCTAGAGTTATTAAAGGTCCAAGCGTGACAGCAGGTTATGATCTAGAGTTTTTATATATCGCCAGAAAACTTGGTTATAAAATAAAGGAAGTTCCAGTAGAGTGGAAACATGTTGAGACTCGCAATGTAAAATTTATCAAAGACTCATTAGAGTCTTTAAAAGACATCTTAACCATAAAACTTTATACCTTAAAAGGTTATTATAAATAAAGGATATTACTCTAAAAAGTCTTTTAGTTTTTTAGCTCTGGAAGGGTGTCTTAATTTTCTAAGTGCTTTTGATTCAATCTGACGGATCCTCTCTCTGGTAACAGCAAACTCTTTACCAACATCCTCTAATGTTTTTGGCTTGCTTCCATCTAAACCAAACCTCATAATCAAAACCTTTCTTTCCCGTGGAGAAAGAGTTTCCAAAACATCCTGCAAAGAATCTTTAAGAAGTTCTCTGGTAACATTGGTATAGAGATCTTCTCTGTCTGGATCACTGATAAAGTTTTCCAATGTTGTTTTTTTATCATCGCCTATAGGCGTTGATAATGAGCTGGGGTGCTGTGAGATTTTAAACAAGTTCTCAACAGACTCTACATCCATATCCATTGCTTTAGCCAATTCCTTAACAGTAGGCTCTTTACCCAAATGCTGGGTTAATTTTCTTTTGATCTTATAAAGTTTGTTAATCTGATCCACCATATGAACCGGTATTCTAATCGTTCTTGAGTGATCAGCAATTGCTCTTGTTATTGCCTGCCTAATCCACCAAGTAGCATAAGTAGAGAACTTAAACCCTCTTCTCCAATCGTATTTTTCAACTGCTTTTATAAGTCCTTTATTGCCCTCTTGAATCAAATCCAAAAATGAAAGCCTTCTACCAAGATATTTTTTGGCAATTGAGACAACTAATCTTAAATTAGACTTAACCAACAGCTCTTTGGCAGACATATCGCCTTTTTCATATCTTTTCGCCAGCTCAATCTCTTGTTGATGATTCAGCAAAGGATGTTTGCCAATCTCTCTTAAATACATCTTAATCGGATCTACTGACTCACCCTGCTTGCTTTCTAACAACTCCTGAATCTCTTTTTCAATATTATCAACTGATTTTGAGACTATCTCTTCTTCAGAGGTAGAAACAGTCTCATAAATATCTATTCCCTCTTCTATAGCCTTGGCAAAAAACTTATCTATCTCTTCAATATGATTTTCAGGCTCAGGATAAATAAACATAATATCATCCAATACTAAAAATCCGCTTTCTTTGCCTTCTTTTAATAAATCATCTAAAGTTTTAGGTATATCTTTTTTCATAACAACACTACAACTTATAGTCTCCAACTATTTTATGTTATTTTACCAATTAAACACTAATTTTAAAATGATAAATATTCTTGCTCTATTTGCCGCAACTGCTTTATTAAATCATTTAAACTTGTCTCGTCAACATCAGATTGGCTGGTTATGGTTTTAATTTTGTGTTTTAAGGACAGTATCTTTATATAATACAAGATTTTTTTTATTCTTCTCTCTTGACTAGGCAAAAAATCAAGATAAAGATAGGCTGTCTCAGCAAAATCTTTTAACTCAGCTGAAAGATTATCGAAAATATCTTGAGCTGTCAATTCTTTGTTGGTTTTAGACAGCTGCTGTATTATCTTTAAGGTATCAGCCACAGCAACTGTTCTAAAATCAGACAGCTCCAATACCTTAAAAACTTCATCTATCACTGAACTGATATTCTCTGACTGTAATATTATGCCTAACAGGATTTTTTCATGATCTATTTTTTGTTCATCTTTAACTGGTTTAACAGTGAACACCTTTCGCCTCCTGCTTAAAAACCTTAACTCCTGTTGTAGTTTGTTCTCTGATAATGACAGCTCTTCTGCTAGTTTTTTAAGATAAAAATCATAAATTACAGGGTTTTTGATTAAATTAAAAACATAAGCCGCCTCCTGCAAAAAACTATTTCTGCCATAGGCTGAGTTAAGATCATACTTTTGTTTGTAAAGGTTTAAGATAAACTCGTATATATTTACAGGCTCTGATAATGCTTTAGAAAACTTTAACTTATCTTTTGAAACAGCCTCATCTGGATCTTTGGCAAAATTAAGTCTAACAACATAAACCTCAATCTCAAAATCTTTGATCACATCCAATGTTCGTTTAGCTGCATTTTCTCCTGCAGAGTCGCTGTCAAAGACAAGAACTAACCTGTCTGTTAAACGGGAGACCAACTTTATCTGTTCTTCAGTTATAGCAGAACCTTTTATAGCCAAAAAATTTTTAAAGCCTTCCTGATAGGGCTTGATTAAATCAAACTCACCCTCTACTATATAAGCTAAGTTCTTGTCTCTAATATAGTCCTTCGTTTGGTCAATGCCAAAAAAGCTCTCTCTTTTATGATACACCTCAGTCTCCGGTGTATTAATATACTTTGCTACTCCCTCTTTGTCTTCCAAAACCCTGCCCGAAAAGCCGACAACCTCTGATCTAATATTTACCAAAGGAAACACAATACGAGACTGAAACCTGTCATAAACTTCAGATCCTCTAGCGTAAAAAACTCCTGTTTTTAACAAAAGCTGTTTGCTGATCTGCTCCCGACTAAACACTCTTTTCCAATAAAGATCTGTTGAAGGACTAAAACCAATGCCAAATTTTTTAATGATAGACTCCGATAAACCTCTTTTATTTTTCAGATAATCCAGGGCAATTCTCCCCTCCTTTGAATTAAACAATAAATAGCTGTAAAAATTTGCTATGCGCTTATTTAAACCTAAGATTTCGCTCTTTAGATTAGAGGAAGTGCCCGAAGATCTTAATGCTCTGGAGTAATCAAGACCAAGTTTTTCAGCAAGTTCTTTCACAGCTGTAATAAAATCAATATTTTCCCATTTCATATAAAAAGAAATCACATCTCCACCTTCCTGACAGGCACCAAAACATCTCCAGATCTGCCTTTCAGGAGAAACCATAAATGAAGGTGTTTTTTCCTGATGAAACGGACACTTTGCCTTAAAATTTTTTCCAGCGCGTTTTAACTCTATATAAGAACCAATAAAATCAACTATATCCAGCTTCTGCTTTATTTGCTGTAAAACTTCATCCATAAAGTTAGGTTATAATGTAAACTTAAATTTGAGATTTTCACAACTGAAGTCTATAATTTAATTATGAACCTATTATACCTAAATACTAAAACAATTAGATTGCTGTCATTTAAAAAAGATATTTTCAGACAAATAGAGGTTGACCTGTTTGCAAAAACCTATGAAACAGAGATCTTTAATACTGAAGACCCTAATATAGACATTATTGCCTCAGCTGTAAAAGAAAGCTACAACAATATTTTCCACAACAAGAAAAAAACCAATAAATTCGTGCTTATTTTATCAGCTCCTCCTTTTGAGATTATAAGAGCTGAACTTCCAACTGATATCAGCGCAAACACAGAAAAAAGTTTTATTAGCCAAAAAGTAATCTCAACCTTTCCCAATGAAACCAAACTATATACCTACTCAACAGAGAACTTTAATAATAAAAAAACAGCAGTTATCTATGCATTAGACAAAAGACTAACAGCTCAAATAAAATCAGCTTTTGACATTTTAGACTTTAAGTTAGAGCATATAATCCCTGAGCCAGCCTTATACTTTCATCTATTTGCCAACACACTCTCAAAGACCAAGACCGAGCACATCTGGTTTATGAACACAACAGTGTTTAACAATCAAATCTTGGCAGAAGGATATTTTTATGACAATCTAGGAGCTGAAAAAACTCCCAAGATTAGTCTTACTGCCAAAAACGAAGAAGAATTAAAACAAAAAATCATTGAGATTAGAGAAAAGAAAGAAGCTGAGTTTAAGTTTCACAGATTAATCTTAGGAGGGTATTTGGCTCACAATACCAGACAGGACATCCTAACAAAAGAACTTGGCATCTGGGTTAATCCTTTATATAAAATTGTAGAAGAGTATCATCTGGAAAACCTGAAAAAATTTGTAAATTACGACCATACCAATGAAAAATTCTGGGACTTCCTGCCTCAACTTGCTTCTCTAATCAACAAAGACTCGCCAGCTGTAAAAATTGATAAAAGCCTTGAAACTAGCTACAGATCTGGCATAATTAAAACAGAAAGTAAAGGTATGCTAAATCAATTTAAACCAGGAGGTTTTGTTTTCAATTTTCTAATATCTCTTATTCTGGCTTTTTCTATAATGTATGGCTACTCAAGAATACAAGGCCAGACAGGAGGATTTAATCTTAGTTTGCCTAATAATCTTCTTTCAAGACAACAACCAACAGCCACACCTCAACCAACTGCTGTGCCTACTAATACACCAACTCCTACTCCAAGCATAAACAAAGAAGAGATTAATATTAAAATCCTAAATGGATCAGGAGTTAGAGGACAAGCAGGCAAACTGCAAACCTATCTTGAAGAAAAAGGCTACTCTCAAATAATCACAGGCAATGCTGACAACTTTGATTACACAAAGACAGAGATCCAGTATAAATCAGAGCAATTAATGACTGTAGTCAGAGATGATCTTAAAGAAGTTGTTGACAACCCTTCATTAAAACTGCTTGAAGACGACTCTAATGCAGATATAGTAATCATTATTGGATCAGATCTTTCACTTGAGTAAAGATTAACCAAATCTGCTTATGGATAAAACAGAGTTAGAACAAAAACTGCGCGAAATTAAAACAATCTTAAAACCAGAAGAACTTGATAAAAAAATCAAACAACTGCAACAAGAAACAACTGACCCTAACTTTTGGAATAACAGCCAAGAAGCTCAAGCTAAGATGAAAGAACTAGCCAAACTGCAGAATCAGCTTGAAGAAATAATTCAGGCTGAGATAGCTCTGGAAGAAAACAAATTAGACCAAGCAAAAGAAATAATAAACAAATACTATTTGTTTTTACTGTTTGATGAACCTTATGATAAAAACTCTGCATTTTTTTCAATCCATGCAGGATCAGGAGGCACAGAAGCAATGGACTGGGCAGATATTCTCTTTAGAATGTATACTAGATTTTTTGACAAACAAGGCTTTAAATATGAAACACTAAACTTTATAGCTGGAGATGAAGCTGGAATTCAGACAGTATCACTTCAGGTAGAAGGCGAGTATGCTTTTGGCTACCTTAAAGGAGAAGCTGGCACTCACAGATTAGTAAGAATCTCTCCTTTTGATGCTGACAAAAACAGGCACACATCCTTTGCTCTTGTTGAAGTAGTGCCAATAATGACAGAAAAAAATATTGAGATTGATGAAAACGATTTGGAGTGGCAGTTTTTCAGAAGTGGAGGACACGGAGGACAAAATGTTAATAAGGTATCCACAGCAGTAAGACTCACTCACAAGCCTACAGGAATTGTTGTAGTTTGCCAGAGCGAAAGATACCAAAACGCCAACCGTAAAATAGCATTAGAGATCTTAATGGGCAAACTCTGGCAAAAACAGCAGGAAGAAGAGCAAAAAAAACTTTCAAAATTCAAAACAAAAACACCTGCCAGCTGGGGCACTCAGATCAGATCCTATGTGCTTCACCCTTATCAATTAGTAAAAGACTTAAGAACCAATTACGAAGAAACAGATGCCTACAATGTATTAGACGGCAACTTGGACAACTTCATTAAAGAATACTTAATCTGGAATAAAAAAAATAAATAACTACAGCTTTGCTACCTCAAAAGTTGAGATAATTTTCTCTAACTCAGATAAAGGAATCTGATTTTCCTTATAAGGAAAACAAAGACAACTGTATTGTTCTGAACTGCAAAGTAAAAGCTATCCCAGTACCAGTCAGCAGAAATATTATCTACATAAAGAAATCGTTTACCATTATCAAAATTAACTTCCCTAAAACTTAAACTAACCAATCACTATAAGGATAAGTCTTTCCAAGATTGTTTTTTAACCAAACTCTTCTTGATCCTGAGACATAAGAATCAAACCTTAAAGAAAAAATTGCATATTCGGCTGTATCAATGCCAACATAGATTCTTTTGGTTTTTGCATCAACAATAAACAACTCTCCGCTAGCTGAATCAACATCGCTTATGCTGTAGTTTAAAGGATATCTAAAAGAAAACCTTGCCCTGCCAAAATTACCATTATACGACAACCAACTGCTTGGAATACTTGACTCCAACAAATTAGAATCAGAACTAAGCTCTTGCGTCAAAACAGGTGAAACAGTTACCTCACCTGCCTCCGGAGTTGCAATAGATTCCTGTCTTAAACCAGATTCAATGACATTATTAGAATAACCAGAGCTTTCAAACAAATCATTGTTTTCTTGGCCAGTATAGTATGTATCCCTATACTCGTATGATTTTGATAAGCCTAAAAAATAACCAGATAAAAAGCCTAAAACAGCAACAAAATAAATAATTAAAATCAACCTTAAACTTAAGCTTGCTAAAAAAGATCCTGAAGATTAAGAAGCCTGATTAAACTCATTATTTTTGATGATCCATTCATTGGACCCAATATAAAAAAATATTAATATATTTTTTGTCAAATTTCTTTTGATTTTTTATCTGTCAGATGTTATGCTTTAGAATATGTCTGAAGGACTTGTAAAATCATTTCAAGAAACAGATCAACCAAACTACACAGATTTAATTAACAAAAAAATTATAGTATTATTAATAATAACAGGATTATTAGTTGGCTTGTCTGTTGGTTATTTTACCGCTCCTAAAACTCAGACAGCCGAAACAACAACTACCAATGAAAAAACTATTACACAAGCTGGTATTATGGATGAAAAAAAATTTCCTGATAAAGCTGAAGGAGTATTAAAAGAAGGTGGAATTGACGGCGAAGGCAGTTTTCATCTTGAAAGACCCGGAGGCGAATCGCAAAATGTTTATTTGACCTCAACCACAGTTGATCTAACTCAGTTCATTAATAAAAAAGTTCAGATATGGGGAGCTACTTACAAAGGAGAAAAAGCAGGCTGGTTAATGGATGTAGGATATATTAAAATAATAGAATGATCAAATTTGTTAATGTAACTAAAGCATTTGACAAATCAAATCCTTTATTTGAAAACCTTAATCTTGAGATTAAAGACAATGATTTTGTCTTTATTATTGGTAAATCTGGGGCAGGAAAAACTACACTGCTTAGCCTGATAATTAACAAGATCAAACTAGATGATGGACAAATTATTGTAGATAATCTTAAGGTTGATAAAAAATTTAACAAAACAGACAGACTAAGACAAAAAATTGGGTTTGTGTTTCAAGACTTTAAACTTTTGCCTGCAAAAAACATTTATGAGAACATTGCTGTATCCTTGCAGATCCTCAAATTTCCCAGATCTGAGTTTGACTACGAGATTAAAAAAGTGTTAAAAATAGTAGATCTTGAAGGCAAAGAACTTTATTTTCCTAATCAACTCTCTGCTGGAGAACAGCAAAGGGCAGCTATAGCCAGAGCAGTTGCAGGAAACAGACCAATACTTTTAGCAGATGAACCAACCGGCAATTTAGACCCTGAAAACAGCTGGAAAATTATGCAGATTTTTTCTAAACTAAAAGCTAAAAGAACAATAGTCATTGCAACCCACAACACAGATATAGTCAATAGTTTTCAACAAAGAGTTATTAGATTAGATCAAGGCAAAATAATATCAGATAAAGTTGGAGGAAATTACAGTTTATAACTTATGAAAGACATACTTATTGCTTTAAGACGAAATCCTTACCAAAACTTTGCCAGTTTGCTGGTTTTAACATTATCTTCTTTTTTTATTATTAGTTTTGTGTTTATGCTTTTATTTTTTACAGCTTTACTAACAAAAATTGAGACACTACCTCAGGTTACAATTTACTTTAAGCCGGATACTCCAACTGAAACAATAGCCAAGCTTAAAGAAGAGATCGCCAATACCTTTAAAGTAACAGAAATAAACTTTATAACTCAATCTCAAGCCCTAGAGATCTATAAACAGATTTTTGAAGGACAAGAAAGCTTCACCTCATTAGTTACAGAGAATATGCTGCCTCCCTCGCTTGAGATAAAAACCAACAACCCTGAAAACCTCTACCAAATAGCAGAGTATGCTAAAACCAAACCCGGTGTAGATGAGGTTGATTTTCAAAGAAGTATTGTAGACACACTGCTTAAATTTACTAAAACCTTAAGACGATTTACTCTCATCTCAGCTGTTGTAATATTTACAATAACTTTAATCATTCTAATATCAATAATAACCTTTAAGGTAGCAATAAGGCGCGATATTATAGAAACACTTAAACTGCTTGGAGCAAGCAACTTTTTTGTAATTAAACCATTGCTGATAGAAAACCTCATAATTGCAGTTATAAGTTCAACTTTATCTTTCCTATTGTTTACAGGCATAATTTTATACTTAAAACCTTTTGTTAACAATTACTTTGCCACGATTGGAAAGCTACAGCTTACACTCAACAGCTACACCATAACTGTCTGGCCTATTACAACAACCAGCTCACTAATAATTTTAGCTTTGGCACTAGTATTTACAGTAACCTCTGCGTCATTGGCAACTTTGATATCAGCTAAAAAATATATAAAATAAGAAAAGAATGCTTAAAATATCAAAAACTCTGAAAAAAACAGCTATAACATTGATAATAGCACTTGTAGCAACCTCTGTTGTCCTTTCTCAAGAATGCACGCCAGACCTTGATGTAACAAACAAATCTAAAACAGAACTTACTGAGATTATTGAATCTTGCCAACAAAAACTTAAGAATATTAAAAACCAAATAAACACACTTTCATCGCAGATTAATTATATGAATACTCAAATTTATATAACAAAGCTTAAGATCAACCAAACACAAGAACATATTGCCAAAACAAAAGAAGAGATTGATCTTTTGGAAAACAAAATCAAAGATATGGACTCTAATCTAACTGATTTATCAAAAGAGTTTTTGCTGTTAACTCAAGAAATCTACAAAATACAGTCAAAACCATTGTTTGTTAAGTTAACAACTGCAGACAACTTTTCTGACCTGCTTAGACAGTACAAATATCTAAAAACAAAGATTGACCAGAATCATCAACTAATGATCAATATCCAAAGAACCAAACTAACCTATGAAGATCAAGTTGAGTTAAGAGAAAAAAAACAAGAGGAATTAAACCAACTTGAACAACTATTAAGGCAACAAGAAACATCACTGCAAGAACAACAAAGATCAAAACAACAACTGCTGGAACTGACTAAAAACGATGAAAAGACTTACCAAAGCCTTTTGGACAAAGCCAGACAAGAACTTGCATCGTTTAGAAGCTTTATCCAAAGCGTAGGACCATCTGTTATTCCAGCAGATGGGTTTGGCAAAGGCGAGCTAGGCTGGTACTACTCCCAAAGAGATGAACGCTGGGCAAACTATATCATTAACAACTCTGATATGAATATAATAGAGGTCGGTTGTCTGATAACAGATATTGCTATGATCTATAAAAGCGAAGGCTACAATATAACACCGATTGATATTGCCTCAGAAGCAGACAGATTCCTAACCAACACAGCATATATGCTCAGGCCTTGGAGACTGCCCTCAGGAAAACTCTTTAATCCAATCGCAAAGTCAGAGATTGATCAGAAATTATCTGAAGGCAAAAAAGTTATTGTTGGAGTTTATGCAGGAAACTACGGCACACATTATGTTGTGCTGGCGGCAAAAGACAATGATGACTATATTATGTACGACCCATATTACGGACCTGATCTAAAGTTTTCAAGCAAATACTCAAAAGCCAGTATTTTTACTGCAGTAGCAATTGAGTAATGTCAAAAGCAAAACCCAACAAACAAAAATTAAGAATACTATTAATTCTGCTTGCTATTACTTTGTTTTTTTTTAATCAAACTACTGTTAAGCCGCAGACAGAGGAACGAACAAAAGCACCATTAATAATAAACGAGTTTATGCCTAAAAAAGACTCAAACTCTACCATCTGCCCTAACCAAGAATGGGTAGAGCTTTACAATAACTCTGAAACAGAGATCGATCTAAACAATTATTTAATTGATGATCTGCTAGATGACTTTTCAACCAACCAAACCAATGGCTCTTCTGCCAAAATACTAACTGATAAAACAATCCAGCCTAAAAGTTTTGTTGTTTTTTGCTTAGGCGCAAGTTTTTTAAATGATTCAGGGGATGAAATAAATTTGGTATCCAATGAGTATCAGATTCTAGACAGTTATCAGTTTGATAAGGCTTATGATAATTTATCCTACAGTCTTTGCCCAACATCAGACTCCAGCTATAGCTTTATGCTGGCAACTCCAAGCGCTGAAGCTGAAAACAACTGTCAAGAAGATCCACTAGAATCGACTAACTCAACAGACAAAACTACAACAACACCGACACCAACTCTAACAGCAACTCCAACCCCGACTCTCATACCTACACCAACTAAAACACCGGTTGTTTATAAAGATCTTATCTTATCTGAGGTTTACCCTGCTCCCAACTCAAACGAAGCCGAATGGATTGAGCTTTATAACCCATACGATTATGAGGTAGAGTTAATCAACTACTTTATTGACGACATACCACAGGGATCAGACCCAATTGAGTTTACTGCAAAAATAAAAGCCAAATCTTACTTGACAATAGATTTATCTAAAAATATCTTTAACAACAACCAAGACACAGCCAGACTGCTGGATTTTAACCAAAATCTAATCTCAGAGATCAGCTACAGCAGTACTGTAAAAGCAAAAAGCTGGATCAGAGACAAAAACAACCGCATCTGTCTATCAGAACCCAGCAAGGCTAAAGAAAACCCGGTCTGCCCTTCAGAACAAACAGATCCAACTCAAACAACAGAAGAAGAAAATTTTACTGTTTTAACTACAACTGAAAATAACAAGACAGAAGCTGAAAAACAAACTATCAAGCAGACAAACCAAGCAACAATATCCAAGATTGAGAATCTACTAACCAGTTCATTTAACACTCAAACAAGAACTCCAAGTCAGGTCTTAGGCATCCAAACAAACAGTCACAGCATATCTGAAGGTATAGAGCAGACAGTATTGTTAAACAGTTTAACTATTCTGGCAATTTATATCTTTTATCTATGGACAAAAATAAAAAAATCAGTTTAGAATAAATTTATATGAAGGTGTTAAAGTATCTGTTTATTCCACATCACAGCAATAATTACAGAGCAAAAATTCTGCATATTGACTTTATGGCAGTTGTGCTTTTTGTACTTGTGATTATAAATGCAGTTATAATTAATCTGCAAAATAAAAATATTATCTATGCCCTAAAAAACGAAATTACAATAGAACAATTGCTTTATTACACAAATAAAGCCAGAGAAGAGAACAATCTGCCTGCTTTAAAACTTAGCGAAAAACTCTCTGAAGCCGCTGAGTTAAAAGCAGAGGATATGCTGACTAAAAACTACTGGTCTCATTTTGCTCCAGATGGAACTAGTCCTTGGAGCTTTATTTTAAAATCAGGTTATCAGTATGAATATGCCGGAGAAAACCTAGCCAGAAGTTTTTATTTTTCCAAAGATGTAGTCTCAGCTTGGCTTAACTCGCCAAGTCACAGAGAGAACCTATTAAAAAATGAGTATACTGAAGTAGGTTTTGCAGTCAAAGAAGGAGTGCTTTTGGGAGAACCAACAACTCTAGTTGTTCAGATATTGGCAAAACCATTATCTGCAGGCACCAATAAAGCAGTTGAGATAGATATTCCAGAGCCTGTAAACAACAAAAACAATTATCAGGTTTTGGCAACAGAAGATAAACCCTTAATTAATCTTAAGTTTTTAACTTATGAGGCAACTTTGTTTTACATCATTCTCTTATCAACTGTGTTAGTTATTGACTACATAGTTGCAGTAAGAGCAAAAATAATCCGCAACACAAGCCACAATATGATCTCATTTATTTTTTCTCTAACTATTTTAATCGGCATCATAATGGCAGTTAAAGGTAAAATATTATGAGCCCTAGAAAGGAAATCATAGATCTTAAAACCATTTTTTTCTCTTCTTTATCCGCTGTTTTTTTAATAGCTGTTGCTTTTTTTCTGGAGAATAAAATCTTAATCTTTGGCTTATTTTCAGCTTACATAATAATTTACATACTCTATGGCATTTATTATCATCTTGTTAACAAGGATTTATCTTTGAAAAAAGTAGCAGAATATGTTTTAATAGGGTTAATATTATTCTATATGATAAAATTATTATTAATTAATTAAACCTATGAAAGGTGTAATCTTAGCAGGAGGGTTAGGTACAAGGCTTTATCCTCTTACATTTGCAACTAATAAGCATTTACTGCCTGTTTATAACAAACCAATGGTGTTTTATCCAATTCAAACTCTGGTGAAAGCAGGCGTCACAGAGATTATGGTTGTTGTATCTGGACCTCACTCAGGCGACTTTATCAATGTGTTAAAAAACGGCAAAGAGTTTGGAGTCAAGCATTTAGAATATGCTTTTCAGGAAAAGCCAAACGGCGGCATAGCAGATGCTTTGGCTTTAGCCGAAGACTTTGCAGACAACGGACCAATAACAGTTGTTCTAGGAGACAACACAACAGATGCAGACATCAGCTCAGCAGTAAAAGGGTTTAAAGACGGAGCTATGGTGTTTTTAAAGGAAGTGCCGGACCCAAAAAGATTTGGCGTTCCAAAGTTTGACCCTAAAGATCCTAAGAAAATAATTGAGGTCATTGAAAAACCTGAAAATCCACCATCAAAGTATGCTGTAACAGGACTCTATATTTATGACAAAAATGTATTTGACTACATTAAGCAATGCAAACCTTCCTGGAGAGGCGAGCTTGAGATCACTGATGTTAATAACTTTTACATAAAAGAAGGCAAACTGCAATGGAGCGAACTAAATGGCTACTGGCTTGATGCAGGGACATTTGATACGCTCTTTTTTGCCAATCTTTACTGGGCTAAAAAAAATAATCCCAGCATTTTACAAGAGATTAAAAAGATTATAGAATTAGATTAAGTATGAACACAGATACCCAAATTATTTTAATTAATCTGGCTCTGTCAGTCACAACAGTACTGATAATTATTATTGGCATCCAGCTAATCTTAGTTTTAAGAGAACTCAGAAAGGTCTTAAGAAAAAGTTATGAAATAATTGATACTTTAGAAAGTGTAGGCATAAATGCAAAAGAAGGTTTTACAGAGATTACAGGATTTTTGTCTGGAATTAAAACAATTATTAAATTAGTTTCTAAGATCAAAAACAACTAATGTCAAAAAACAGTTCATTCTGGCAAGCTTTTTTTTTGGGAGCCGGATTAGGTTCTGCGGCCTTATATTTTTTAGGCACCAAAAAAGGCAGAAAACTCCTAACTGAGTTTTTGCAGACAATAGATGAGTATGACTTAGAAGAAGAAATAAGAAAAACCCTAAACAATAATCAGGATAAAGCCTCATCTGTTAAGAACCTAATTCAACATTTAAGCCAAAAACTGCCTGCTGAAAATAAAAAATAAGACTAAATAAAATATTTGGTAAAATTAAGTTAGTATAAATTAAGCTAGGGTAGCTCAGTGGCAGAGCAGTCGTTTCATAAGCGACGGGTCGTGGGTTCGAATCCCTCCCCTAGCACTTTAATGAAAAAAAACAAACCTGTTTCAGAAAAAGCCGAAGGCTACTGGGGAGCAGTTGTAATAATCTTGGTTCTGATCAGGTTTTATCTAAAACCAAGTTTGTTTTACTCAGAGTTTTATATTAAGCCTCTTTTGTTTTTACCTACAGCTTACTTTTTCTTTAATAATGTTTTTCATCACAACTTCTGGGAACTGCTTAAGATCAAAAACACAACCTTTTTTCAAAAGACTAAACTACTGGCTTTATACCTTATAATATTTTTAGGGTTTTACCTGCTTTTTTCAGACCATAAACAGACTTTGTCAACAATTAGTCTTAATTTAGCCACTTCATTAACTGAACAAATCTTTATGATCTCACTCATATTTTTGCCCAAGATAAAAACAACCCACAACCTAAGCCTAGCACTGGTTAAAACAGCTGTTTTATACCTGTTTTTGCGACTGCCATCGCTTTACCTTAATACAGAGTTTTTTGGAACTGTCTTTGTTTATACTTTAATTTCAAGTTTTTTCTTATTTTTATCAACTACTTTAGTATTTTACAAAACAAAAAACATTCATTATGCAATAGCGCTGCATTTTGTTTATCTTAACTTAATTACTTTATTCTATCTTTAAAAATCCTAAGAACTGTTTTGTCATTTAACTTAAATCTACCGAACTTAAATCTTTCCTTTACAGGCTTATAAACTGTTGCTAAAGCCCAAAAAAACGCAACTAAGAACAAGGGATCTTTAATGCTGATAAGTATTAAATTTGCAGGCAAAAACAATAGATGTTTAAGCAATAGAGTAAAATCAGCGATATTTCTCCAACAAAAGTAAAACTGGTTTCTATAAGCTGTTGTTTTAATATAAATCTCTTTAAAGTACTTGGAGATTGTTGTTTGATGCTGATGCAAAACATAAAAATCATTAACAAAGTAAACCTTCCAACCCATCTTCCAAGCTCTATAAGACAGATCAATATCCTCCCAGTAAAAAGGTTTATAAAGACTTGAAAAACCACCTAGTCTTAAGAACTTTCTTGTTGCAGCCAGCATTACTCCTCCATCAGCCCAGGCATTATAACCATTCTCAAATTTTTCAACCGCTGAATGATAGAACAGACCTCGTCTAAAATAAACAATGTTTCTGCCAACAAATCTATTGTCCTTTTCTTTTTGTTTAAACGAAAAAGCAAATGTATCTGGCTTAAACCTTTTTACAACCTGTAAAAATTTATTATTTAACAGCTTTACATCACTGTTTAAAATCAAAACATATTTTGTCCTGGTCAATTTTACGCCTTTATTTACATTTGCGCTAAAACCTAAATTGGATTTGTTTAACACATACAAAATATTTTTAGATTTCGGTAGTTTGTTTTTTAACTTAGATAAAGGATAATCATCCATTATAATAACAGGCAGATTTTTAAAAAAATTTAGGTTGTGATTAAAAAACTCTAAAAACTTCTCCTCATTTTTGTAAACAGGAATAACAACTGTAAGATCAATCATACTTAAGTTAAAACAACTTGTATAACTCTTTTGGCAAAAACAGAGTAACTAAATCTTTTCATAACAGTTTCTCTTGCTGTCTTAGCAATATTTTCTCTTAACTTGGAATCAGACAAAACCATACCTAAACTCTGCTTTAACTCATTAATATTTTTTATAAGAAAACCTGATCTATTATGCTTTATAATCTCGCGCGGGCCTCCAAAATCATAGGCAAACACAACTGCTTTGCTTGCCATTGCCTCAGCTATGCTGATGCCAAAATGCTCTGCCTTCTCAAAACTGGCTGAGTCTCTTAATCCCCAACCAGTGAAGTGCCAGTAAAACATAGCTTTTTTATAAAAACTTAACACTTCATCAGCCGATAAATCCTTTAAAACCAAGATGTCTGATCTTGAAGCAGCTAAGGTTTTTACACGATTATAATAGTCTAAATCTTCATCTTTAACTCTGCCTATGAGCACTAACTTAAAATTCTGCAAATGTTTAAGCTCTTTTTTAAGCTGAATAAATGTTTCTACAATTATATCCTGCCTTTTTGAGTGTAAACCCTTAAAATACCTGCCTACAGATAAAATAATTTTTTCCTTTTTTGACTCAAAGTCAAAGAATCTGCTGTCAATATAAGGATAAATAACAGAGATGTTTTTACCTGTCCAACTTCTGATTAACTCAGCTGTATACTTTGAGTTAGCAAGAAACCGCCAGTTTAACAGCTTAAGTTTGGTCAGCCAATTAAACTTAAAAAGTTTTTTTTCAGGCACCATATAAAAAACAAAGTTTTTCTTTGCTGTAGAAAAAAAATAACTGCCGTCGCTAATGTAAAAAAACAAATCATAATTTTTTAACTCAAAGGCTGTCTTAATAAAATTTTTCTGATTAAAAATATTTTTTCTAAATCTTAATGTATTAAACTCTAATTTAAGCTCAGTTTTGATTTTCTCAGATAAGTCCTGATTCCAGAAAATATCAACTGAATAACCATAATCTTCCAATACCTTAAGTATTGACAAAATATGCAGTTCTCCGCCTCCCATTACATCTAAGTACGGATTATACAAACCAAGCTGTTTAACTGTTTTTTTCATATTTCTGGTACAAATAAAGCCAAGTAATTGTTTTAGAGTAGGCTTGGTAAAAAGCCTCCAGTCCTCCCCAGACGCCATCTTTATAACCTTTGTGTTTAATCAATCTGCGATACAGCTCTCCTAAAAACTTGCGTAAGAATATCAAAACAGATACAGATCTTTTATGCTTATAAAGCAAGTCAGCCTCAATATTCTCATACAAAGCAGTTTTCTCAACCATAGACTTAAAATCCTGATGAAAATAATGAATAATCGGCTGTTTTAAAAACCCAACCTTACCTTTAATCTCAGGTGTTGCATGAATTCTTGCAGGCCAGTTGACAAAACTTTTTTTCTCAATCAACCTAAGCTGATAATCAGGCCACCAGCCTCCATAACGCAGAAAATGTTTTTTTAAAAACAAATTCTTTCTAGGCACTCTATAATGAGTAAACTCTTCTTTTCCGACTCTGGTTTTTATCTCATCAGCCAGTTGTTTTGTAATCCGTTCATCTGCGTCTAAAATAAAAACCCAGTCTCCTCCTGCAGAGGCAATGCCATAGTTTCTAGCTGGTTCAACATAATAAGAAAACTTAAAAAACTTGACCTTTGCACCCAAATGTTTTGCCAGATCAACTGTTTTATCGCTACTGTGCATATCAATCACAACAATATCATCTGTTAAGATCTTAGCTGACTCAATTGCTTCTTTTATATTCTTTGCTTCATTGAATGTATGAATAACAACAGTAAAACTCATTTGTTAAGATAATAATTTTTAATTATGTGCAGTTTAGTTCTAAAAGGAGCATACTTTAAGGCAAAATTAAACCTGCTGTCTCTTTGAACTCTCTGATGAAAAACAGAACCAGGACCCTCTGTAGACTGCGCATTTTTATGATACAAAAACACCTCCGGATTATAGATTAAATAAAATCCTGCTTTTTTTACTCTAATTGAATAATCGGCATCCTCATAATACAAAAAGTATTTCTCATCCCAAAATCCAACCTGAGTAAAAACATCTTTATCAAAAGCAAAACAACAACCTGTGATAAACTCGGTTTCTTCAACAACATTAAATTCATCAGACTCAACCTGATCTACTCCCCTGTGGTTAACATAAACATTTTTCCAGTCAAACCATCCTCCAGCATACCACAACACCCTGCCCAACTCAGTTTTTTTGTACTTTTTATGATACTCATAACCTTTCTCATAAAAAATCTTAGCTCCAAAAACCTTAAACCACTTAAACGACTCTCTTGCTCTGGCAACAAAGTCTTTAGTTACTCTAATATCATTGTTTAATACCATAAACTGCTTTATGCCTTTGGCCAGAAAATACCTTAAACCATTATTAACACCAGCAGAGTAACCTCTATTCTCAAACTTTTTTACTACTATTTGATCTGTCGCAGACAACTGCAAAGGCTGTTTATCAGAGTGATCAGAGACAAAAAGAAGAAAATTGCTGTCAGTCTGCTTTTTTAAACAATCAATAAAGGCTGAAGTGTCTTTTTGATTATTATAATTAATAGTTATCAAACCTAATTTCATAGACTATATTATCGCAAATTTTTTATAATTGTTTACAAACAGAAATGAAAAAAAACAAATTACTTATTGCCAGCTACAGCCTTTTTTTAATTTTTTTATCAGTTTACAGCTATGCCTTAGTTGATCTAAACTTTACTTTAGTTAACTCTGCTTACTGGCAAAACTTTAGAAACTGGATTATCCAGTTAGGCTATTACAACAGAGAAGCCTCAAGTTATATCTATATCTTGTTTATACTTGGCCTGTTTTTTTTCCATTATAAATTCTTAACTGAAAAACAGAGCTCAAGCATAAAAATTGCTGTGATAGTAACTATATCCTTGTTTTTTTCCTACAATTTTTTATCTCATGACTTTTTTAACTATTTATTTGATGCTAAAATCCTGACTTATTACAAACAAAACCCTTACCTAACAAAGCCAATGGACTTTCCAGATGACCCCTGGCTTAGATTTATGCACTGGACCCACAGAACCTATCCTTACGGACCTGTGTTTTTAATCCTTACAACTGTAACAAGCGCCTTATCTTTTGGCAAGTTTATCTTAAGTTATCTTGCAACTAAGGCAATGTTTTTCTTTTTCTATTTATTGACTGTATTTTTTTTAAAAAAACTTAGCAACAAAACAGCTATGTTTTTTGCTACTAATCCTTTAGTGATTATCGAGGGCTTAATAAATCTGCATAATGATCTAATTGCTGTTGCTCTCTCAGTTATTGGAGTATTTTATCTAATTAAGAGCAAACATTATCTGAAGTCTTATGCTTTTTTTACTCTCTCAGTTCTTATTAAGTATTTAAACTTTCCTGTTTTACTGTTACTAAAGAACCAAAAACTCTACGCTTATCTGTCATTTTTATCATTTCATTTATTAATGATCTACATAGCTATTTACAAAGAAATTCAGCCTTGGTACTTTCTAAATTACTTTACTCTATTACCCCTTGTTTATAGACAAATTAATAAAATGAATATTTTAATCTTAAGCCTGTTGCTGTCTTATTATCCTTATGTCAGATACTCTCAATGGAGCAATCCAGAAAACATTGTTATAAAACATAACATTATTTTAAT
Source organism: Patescibacteria group bacterium (assembly GCA_026004435.1). GTDB lineage: Bacteria > Patescibacteriota > Microgenomatia > UBA1406 > GWC2-37-13 > BPJC01. The sequence goes on from BPJD01000004.1 coordinate 70,676, forward strand.
TGGCGCTGCAATTTATCTGGCAGTTGCAGGCATTGATTATTTAAAAAATACCAAATTAACAGCTTACTTTTTAAAAAAGTAAATTAGGTCTTGCCTATTTAACAACACTAAAAAGTAAAGTCTTAACGCTATATAATAAACTAATCTAAAAAGTTATAAAAGTCGGCAAATTTCAAGACAAATTATACAGTTCTGTTTAATGTTCAGTTGGATAATCAATTAAACAGGGAAAGATTAAATTAAATTATGTGAACTTGGGAAATTATTAGTTTTTAGTTTACTGAAAAATATTCTGAACTATTAATATCTAAGCAAGACTTTTGATTTTAAAGTTAAGTTTAATTTGGCAACAATTAGAATCACTCAATTGCTATACTGCAAGAATAAGATTAAAATTGTTATAATACAAAGCTGTTAATTTAACCTAATTTAAATGGAAAACTCATTTGCAACTGAAAAAAAACGAGGCTTGTTAAGCAGTTTGGCTCTTTTTACTCACAGTGGATACACTACCTTGCTTGGTTTTGTTAGTTTTTTTTTAATAAGCTACAAGTCTACAGCTGAGATCTTAGGCATTTACAACACTGTTTTAGCAAGTTTGTCTTTCTTAAACTATATTACAAATCTTGGACTGCCTGCTGCCTTAATCACTAAACCCAAGGTTGATGAAAAAGATCTTAACTCTGTTTTTTATTTTCAAACTGCAATAACAAGTTTAGCAATCATTCTTGGCATTATGTTTATGCATAAGATCTTTCCAAATATTAATCAATTGCCTGCTGAAACCAAGTATATTTACCTTGCTGTACTAATATCGTTTTTGTTTTTTGCTCTAAAAACACCTATATCTGTAATCCTTGAGAAAAATATACAGATCTATAAAAATGTACTGGTTCAAGGCATTGAAAACACTGTCTTTTACTTAACAGTAATAGTTTTTACTCTTTACAATAATCCCTTATGGGGAATTGTAGCAGGCGTGCTATTAAGATCAAGCATTGGAGTGACTTTATTGTATCTCTTCCAACCCTGGAAACCCAAACTAATATTTTCATTAACCAGACTAAAAAACCTGCTAAGATTTGGACTAATGTTTCAGGGAACTTCTTTTTTAGCCTTAATCAAAGATGACTTTTGGATTATTTACCTTAGCAGAAGCATTGGTCTTAACAATTTAGGATACTTAACTTTTGCAAAAAAATATGCTGAGATCTTTATAAGAATTGTAATTGACAACTTAAACAGAGTATTTTTTCCAATCTTTTCAAGAAATCAGACCAATAAGGAAAAACTTAAGTACTATCTGACTATCTATCTAAAATACGCTACCTTAATTACCTTTCCTTTAATTATAGGCGCAATGTTAATCTTTAAAAATTTTTTGTTAATTTTTCCAGAATACTACAACAAATGGCACTCTGCACTGCCAATGTTTTATTTGTTCTCAGTTTCTTCCATCCTAGTAATCTTTACCTCGCCTTTTATAAACTTTTTAAATGGCATAGGCAAAGTTGCTATCAGTTTAAGATTTATGTTTTTCTGGACTGTTATAATGTGGGCTGGCACTCTGCTTTTGCTTGCACAAAATATCCAGAATTACAGATTGTTGCCTTTAATATTTATTCTTATTGGAATAACCTCTATTTTTGTAATTATAATTGTAAAAAAGATTATTGATATAAATGTATTTGGATCAATAAAAACAGCAGTACAGGCAAGTCTGGTTATGATTGCAACATTTTTTATTACAAAACTCCTGTTGGGTTATCTTAATCTAAATCAAGTTGTTATAACAACAATTCTTACAACAATATCTGCCTCAAGTTACTTAGGGATGGTCCTTGTTTTGGAAACCAAAGAAATTATATTTAGATTTATATCTTTATTTAAAAATGATAAAACAAATACTAATTAATAAAGATTTGCGACATTACCTAAAGCTGTTTCTAATTACCTTTCTGCCAGTATGCTTTATTTTACTGCCCTTCTACCTTAAACTGAATAAGCTATTGTTTTTAAACCTTAATGATAAAGGCTTAATAAACATCTACCAAAACTGGGACGGTCCCAATTACCTGATTGTTGCCAAAAGCAATTATGATCTGGAAACAACAAGAAAGTTGTTAATAACAAACACTCCAGACACCTACTTTACTGCTCACCTGCCTTTATACCCCTACCTAATAAGAATTGTCAGCATCATTATCCCTATACTTCCTATTGCTGGCTTGTTCGTAAACTTTGTGTTTTCGTTTTTGTTGAATTTGTTGTTTTTTAAGTTTATTAAAGATAAAACCAAACACCCTTATTTTGCTGTTTTTGTTTTTACTCTGTTTCCAGCCAGAATTTTTGTAACCAGAAATATCATAGCTCCTGAACCAATGTTAATGTTTTTAACTTTATTGAGTTTAGTTTTTGCTGATAACAAAATGTTTTTAAAATCTGCTGTAGCTTTTAGTTTATCTATTTTAACCAAATTGCAAAACATAGTAATTCTGCCTGCTTTTTTTATTTACTATATTCTGCAGGATATTAAAAGGAAACTTAACAAACAGACAATTTTAAAGTATCTTTATCTGGCAATTCCAGTTACTGCTGTTTTTCTGGTGTTTTATTTTTACTATCTTAAAACAGGAGACTTTTTTATCTATTTTAAGGTTCAAGAACTCAATAATCTTCAGATGAGCCTGCCGTTTTCACAGTTTGACAAAACTGCTGTCTGGGTAGATAACATCTGGCTTGAAGAAATAATTTTCTACTATTTGTTTTTATTTTTTGCAGGTATCACTTTAATTGAGCAGAAAAAGCATTTATACGGGTTTGCTGTTTTAATTTATACTGCCTTCTTAACCACTCTACCGCACAATGATATAGTCAGGTTCTCATCAAGCGTTATCCCTTTTGTTTATCTGGCTTTCGCCAAAATCTTTGACAGCAGAGCCTTCAGATTAGCCTTTATCCTAACTTTGCCTGCTATTTATTTTTTTACATTAAACTTTATTCTGCATAATCAAGCGCCTGTTGCAGACTGGAGTTATCTTTGGTTCAGCAGGTAATCTAGTATAATAAAGTTATGAAAAAAAGAATTACTATTACTTTAGACAGCAATCTGCTAAACAAAATAGATAACTTAGCCTTAAATCTTCAAGGAGAGAACCGCTCAAGCGTGATTGAAAAGTTTTTATCTGAGTATTTAAAATCTAATATAAAAACTGCTGTAGTGCTGGCCGGAGACCCGAAATTAAAGAAAAATCAACCCATAAAGGCCTTAACCAGCATAAACAATAAGCCTGCTATTTATTATATTTTAAAAAAACTATCTAATGCTGGCATACAGGAAGTCTATATCTGTATAGATAAAAATACTGCTGAGCTAAAAGATAAAGTTAAAGCTAAAGAGTTTCCTGATCTTAAACTTAAGTTTGTTTTAGAACATAAAAGTTTGAATACAGGCGGAGCAATCAAACAACTTAAGAATAAATTAATCTTTCCTTTTTTAGTTTATTACGCTGACATCTTAACTAATCTTGATCTTAATAAATTGCTAAGTTTTCATATTAACTACAAGCCATTGGCAACAGTTGTTGTAAGTCCAAGCACTAAGCCCAATTTGTTTGGACAGATCACTCTTGAAGGCATAAATCTTGAACATTTTTACGGCAAGCAGTCTCAACAAAAAAGCGTTATTGTCAATACTGGAATTTATGTTCTTGATCCTGAAATCTTTAAATACTTTCCTGTTGAAGACAAATTTGAACTGGATGCAGTACTGAAAAAGTTAATACCTTCAAAAAAAATAATAGGCTATATAACAAATAGTTCTTGGATAGACTTAGGCACCAGTGAAAAGATAAAAGACAATCTTAAAAACCTGGTCCTTGAAGATTAAAGATATACGCAACTATCTTGACTATTACAAATGATGATGTCAATAAAATCAAACCAATAATGGCTCCTGTTAATTTCCTTTTAGCGTCAGAAAACTTCTCAGAATTACCTTGCGAGTTAATTAACTCATAGCCAGCCATAATAAAGGTAAAAACAAGTATGATAGCTACAAACCCCATACCAAAATTAAACAACAGAGAAAGCAGATCCCAAATTGTTGTAATATCTGACCTCAATGGTCCTTTTATGGTTCTGTCTCCTATTATAATTTCCTGCGCAATTACAGTAAAAAACAATAACATACTTTTATATTAAACTGCGGATTGAACTTTTTGTTGCGGCTCAGCATCATTTTTTTGTGTATTTGAGTTCTCTACCGCAACAGTTTTTTGATTGTTATTTATTGTTATATTTTCAGATAAATCAGGTTGTTTATTGTTGACCTGACTCTCATTTTTATCATCTAGTTTATTATTAGGTTTTTTATCATTGCCAGCCGATAATATTTGATCATCCATAGACTCAAGCTTCCTTTCTGTATCAGCTAAAGAATTATTTTGATCTTTATAGATTAAACCCTGATCTGTCTGATCCTCAGTTTTATCTAATTTCTGGTTTTTTATTTGAGCTTCAAAGTTTTGTGGCTGAGTATCACCTGCATCGTTTAAAGAATCTATCTCTTTTAGACTGTTGCCGTAGGACAAACACTTAGGACAAATAGTTGTGGCAAAATCTACGACCTCAGTCTCAAATCTGTTGCCGCAGTTTTGACAGACAAAAGTTTTTCTCTTAACATTATTAATAGTTTGATCCAGTTCTATTAAAGATGGATCAATTTTATTAAAGACAAATTTATTGTTCTCATAATCCAACTCTATAAAATCGCCTGGCTTAAGACTACCTGATATAATCTGAGTTGATAGCACATTCTCAATATTTATCTGAATTGCCCTTCTTAACGGCCTTGCTCCAAATACTGGATCAAAACCGAGTTTTACTATTGCTAGTACAGCTCTTTGTGTATAGGTAAAGCCAAATCCCTGCTCTGAAAGCCGCTTCTCCAAGTCTTTAAACTGAAGTTTTACGATTTCCTTCATATGCTCATACTTTAAAGGTTCAAACACAATAACTTCATCAAACCTATTAATAAGCTCTGGCCTGAAAAACTGACCAAGCTCATCCATAACCTTGGCTTTGATCCTTTTGTAAACATCTTCTTCAACTTTGCTTAACTCGTTTTTGTCTTTTTGCCAAGGATACTGACCTAAAATGTCAGATAAGAGGTAAGTTTTCCATCCCTGATCTTCTTTGATCCAAACCTTTTCCTTAACAACTATTGCTTCTTTATTGTTGATTCTAGTATGCAGATCCCAGTAATCTTCCGGGAATTTATCTTCTTTATTTAATAAAACTTCTTTGGCAAAATAATCTTTCAATGGCATCATCTTCCAAGTTTTTTCCTGCAGTTTTCTAACCCAGACCGTATCTCTTAATGAGATAACCTCTTTTGTGTTGTCAAAATAATGAGTCTTCCACCTTTCAGTTGGAAACTCACCTTCCTGATCAGCTGTTGATGCAATACTAAATCCTTTAAAATAACTTTTCAGATTTGTTGTTGTATAATCCTTTGATTTCAACTCTCTGATATAAAGCATATCACCTGCTGAGATATACTCTTTGTTTGATGAATAAGCCAAAGTGTCTACCTTATGAGGAAAACTAACCAACTCAGAGTCACTGATTCTTTTGTCTGCAAATAATTCCTGCAGAGTTTGTTTTTGCCAGTTTCCTTGTTTGTCTTTTAAATAAATATTATTGGCTTTAATAACTCTAAAACCAGTCTCTAACTCCTGCAGAACATCAATTATTCTCTCAGGCTCAACCTCGCTTAATCCTTCTTTAAGCAGTTCCTTTTGAATTGTTTTTGTCCCTATATTTGAGGTACAGATAACTATTGTATTTTTGAATGAGATAACTCTGCCCTTATTGTCTGTCAGTCTGCCATCATCTAAGATCTGAAGCAGAATATTGAAAATATCAGGATGCGCTTTTTCTATCTCATCAAACAATACTACCGAGTATGGTTTTGTTCTAACAGCCTCTGTAAGTTTTCCGCCTTCCTCATAGCCAACATAGCCTGGTGGAGCTCCAAGCAGTTTTGCTACCTCATGTTTTTGCATATACTCAGTCATATCAAACCGAATCAGAGACAACTCATCACCAAACAACACCTCTGCCAAAGTCTTGGCCAACTCGGTTTTACCCACTCCTGTAGGACCTAAAAACACAAAACTGCCGATTGGTCTTTTTTCAGATTTTAAACCTGCTCTGGATCTTCTTATAGCCTCAGACACTGATTTTACTGCTCCTTCTTGATCAATCAGTCTTTGATGTATAATTTCCTCAAGTTTTAATAACTTCTCGGTTTCAGACTCAGTAATTTTTGATAAAGGAATACCCGTCCAAGATGAAATTACCCGCTTTATAATTTCAGGTGTTACCTCAATATTGGAGCTAGCTTTTGCCTCTGCGTACTCTTCTTTTTTTTGTTTTAACAGATCCTGAGTGTCCTGAATTTTCTTCATTAAGTTTTTGGCTGTTACCTTGTTTTTAGTTTTTTTGGCTTCATCAAGCTCTTGGTTTAGCAAAGATAATTTTTTCTCCAGCGACTTAATTTCCTCAGGCAGTGATATTAAAGGAAGCCTAACTGCTGCAGCCGCCTCATCTATTAAATCAACTGCCTTATCTGGCAAGAATCTACCTCCAACATATCTTTTTGATAAAACAACAGCTGTCTCAAGCACTGAGTCAGGAATATTTACTTTATGGTAAGCCTCATACTTATCTTTTAAAGCCTTAAGCATATTGACAGCTTGCTCAACAGTTGGTTCAGGCACATAAACAGGCTGAAATCTCCTCTCCAAAGCAGCATCTTTTTCTATGTACTTTCTATACTCATCTATGGTTGTTGCTCCCAAAACCTGTATCTCACCTCTGGCTAAAGCTGGTTTTAAAAAGTTAGAAGCATCCAAACCATTCTCACCTGCAGCTCCTGCGCCAACAATATTGTGAATCTCATCAATAAATAAAATTATCTGTCCCTGACTGGATGACACTGTTTCTATAATCTGCTTCATTCTTTCTTCAAACTCACCCCTATGACTTGCACCAGCTATAACACTCATTAAATCCAACTGAAGTATTTTTTTCTCCAACAGATTATCAGGAACTTCTTTCTTTACAATTCTTTGAGCCAGACCTTCAACTATAGCTGTTTTACCAACACCTGCCTCTCCGGTTAAAACAGGATTATTCTTTCTTCTTCTTGATAGGATATGAATTATTCTTTCTATAATCTCTGATCTTTCAACAACAGGATCTAATAATCCTTGAGCTGCTTTTTCAGTCAGATCAATAGTAAACTTTGACAAATCAAAACCGCCTGAAGATTTATCCTGAGCATCTTTTTGTTCAATCCTATTCTGGCCTAAAACCTTTTTTTCAAGTTTATCAATGTCAAGACCTACGCCTTTTAAAATTCTTGCCGCCAGACCATCGCCTTCTTTATAAACAGCTATTAAAATATGTTCTGGAGAGATAAACTCATAGCCCTGCTTTCTTGCTATAACCAGAGAATCAGACAACACTTTTTTTACACGAGGGGCAGGCTGAATTGCTGTTGTTTTGATCTTATTCTTTTTTGGCGTTAAATACTTTTGCAGTTCAGTTTCTATTATCTGCACCTGAACCCCAAGCTCTGTCAGCAAAGAATAAACGCCAGCATCCTTAACCAAACCAAACAACAAATGCTGAGTATCAACATTCTCATCACCAAGCTCTTTTGCTTTTTGCTGGGCAGTAAACATTACCCTGTTTGATCTCTGAGTTAAGTGAGTCAAAAAGTCAATCTTTTCTGCTTTGGACATTTCCTGCTTATCTACATCAGTCTGACTCTGATCACTTCTAGCTTTGTTTTCAGCTAATGTTTTACTGTCCTGACCTTGCACTTGAACAGATTGCTGGTCTGATTTTGTTTTTTGACCTGTATCAGGTTGCTGACCTAATTGACCTTGGTCTGTTTTAGTATCATTGGCTGACATATTATTAGAGGCTTCTGTTACATCTTGATCAGCGATAACTGCTGACTTATTAGAATCAGAGTTAACAACAACCTGATCATTTTCAAAATTGACTGAATCAAGAGTTACTGGCTGTTGGTTTCTGTCAACAGGTGCAGTTGAGGTTGCAGTTGTTTGATTAACCACGGTTTGACTTGCAGTGCTCTGATTAGCTGAACCAGCAGGATCTTGCGTCTGAGACTTATTTGAACTTGAATTTGACGATATCTTTTTAATAAAATTTAACATATAATCTTATTATGATAAAAATTTATACTCTTGTCAATCAGTGGATAACAAACTTGAATTAATTAAAAAAGTTTTGATTGTTGCAATAATAATCGTTTTAATTTTGGCAGTTGCGTTATACTTTATTTTAAGCAGAAGAAATATAAATCAAAGTACTAATTCGACAGGGACTGTTGGAGAAAGTATAGAAACAAACACACTGCAAAACCAAAACAAAAACCAAGCATCAAAAACTGAAACAGATCAATTATCAGATGTTCAAAAAAAAATATTGGAACTAAACTTTAAAGAACAGGTAAATAATGCAACAAATACTGAAGAAAAAGAACAAATTGTTCAAACCAAACTGCAGACACTATACGCCCTGCCATTTAACGAATCTGCGGCTGAAGAGATAAAAAGCGCTTTTATAAATTTTTCGTCCCAAACTGACTTAGGAATTACTACTGGCAGTTCTGAACAAAACCAACCCCAAATAAGTGGAACTATTACACCAACTGCAGTACCACAACCAAATAATATAGTAGTTAACAATGCTTTAGGTGAGATAATTGCAACTGATCTTGAAGCTATAAAAACAGTTATTAACAACGATGGTAAAGCAAGACTTATGAGGCAGTTTAACTCGTTATACATTACTCAAGATCCAAGACAATTAATGCAGGAAAGAAATGCGATTTTTTTCAGCAGAAACAGAAAAATAAATGAAGGACCAATTACTGATCAGGTTGAAAAGGCACTAACTGCTTTTCAAAATATAGATATTGACAGAGAAGCATTATTAAAGGATCTCCAGAACTTAAACCAAAACTCAGTAGAAGATGTCAACAGGCTTCAGACCTTAGTCCAAAACAGTGTTCAAGAACAAATCTCAAGCCTGCCTGAAAACCCAACTCTTGATACCTTATTATCGTACATAAGCCAAAAAGTAGGAGTTCCCTTTGGAGTGTTGAAAGCAATATTAATAATAGAAGGTCCTAGTTATTTAAACCTGTCATCTTATGAAATCCAAGACTATATTAAACCGGACTATGTTATTCCGGGTTGCGGCCCTAATATCTGTTCAGCAACAGGACCAATGCAGATGACAATAGGGTATGATAATAAAGGAGATTATGCCTGCAGTCAGTGCTGCTGGAATGGAAAATGTCTTAACACAAAAGGAGGATGTCCAAATGCCTGGCTCACTTATGGCTCTGCTGTAAATAAATACGAAACAGAAAAAAGAACCCCAAATGCCTGCAATTTGCTTGACAACCTTTATGCTGCAGCAGAGAAAATTAAAACAGACAGCGCAACCAAATCCAAAAACACAAACTGGACTAAAGACGAAGTTTTTCGGGCAGCAGTAAGATATTATGGCAACTGTACTGTCACCTATGCCAGATTAAGCAATAAAACCTACTGTGATTTTGTGTATGATATTTATCAAAGTTTAGGAGATTAATATGATGCTGTTTTATAAACAATTACTAAACTTAACAAAGATTTTTTATAAAATACTGTTGTTTTTGGCTGTACTAATTATAATAGTAACCCTGTTTTACAAAGCCACAAACAAAGAGCAGATACTAAACAATACTGCAGATAAGCAACGAGACTATAATCTTGAATTAGCCCAAAAAGCCGCTAAAAATTTTGCGGACAAATTCGGACCAAACACAGCACTTGCAATAGAACAGATTTACTGTAGTTTAACAGGATACTTCTGCGAATCAACAAACGATAAGCCTTTAACCTACTATTTAGCAAAACCAATAGAACTAACTTTTGCTAATCTACCTCCGTCAGGCACAGCCTGGACACTGGCAAAATTAAAAGAAGTCAACCTAATACCTGAAACATATGCTCAAACCAATCTGCAAGGCATTATAACCGGAACAGGACTAACAGCAATTCTGCCGATTTACGATATCTGGGCCAAGTTCAGAAACCTAGCCTTTTTCGTACTTATTCTGGCAAGTATGTTTATAGGCTTTATTATTTTATTCGGCATTCCTATGGGAGCACAAGCAGAGATTACTATTCAGACAATTCTGCCTCGTATTGTAATAACAATAATTCTAATTTATTTATCCTTTCCTATAGTTGGTTTTCTGATAGACGCAATGTACCTTACCACAGGATTAAGCATAAGTATTTTTTATGAACCATCTGTAACTGATTATGACAATCCTAAAATCCAACAACACATAAAAAATGTTTTCCAAGATCAAAACTTAAAACCCCTAGCCAACGAATATCTGACTTCATGCTTTGAATCAACCAACCCAGAAGAGTGTATAAACGCAAAAGGATCTGTTATCCAACAGTATCTGCCAGAGATTAGAAGAGACAAAATTTCAGAGGTGCTTAACGCAGGAGTCTGGGATGTTTTTAAAATAATAAACCAACCGGGCCCAGCTTATTTACTGATTGAGTCTTATATTAACCTACTACCATTAGAGCTTAGAAAATATGCTGAATTAATATTAACTGCAGCAGCAGGATTAGTTGTATATATTTTAATTGCAGGATCAGCTAATATTGCGTTTAATCTAATAGACGCAATAACAAAACTTATCGTAGGAGGAGAGGGAATTGCCGCTATCTGGAAAGTTATATTTAACTCTGTTATATTTATAGGATTACTGCCTCTGGCTATTTTTCTTATTGCAACTATGTCACTTTTGTTTTTATCTTTTGCTATAGCTGGGTTTATAATATATAATTACTTTTTGCTTATTTTCTACACAATGTTTGCTCCGATTTTGATACTACCAAATGTTATGCCCGGCAATAATGCCTTTGTCTCTTGGATTAAAAAAATAATTGCGGCACTGATTGTTTTTCCTGTTACAGTAGCAATATTAATGGTAGCAAATTATATTATGACTGATCTACCTGCCAGAGGAGGCTTTTTTTTCAGCCCATTAGGAATTCAAATAGAAACATTTACTCTACCAATACTAATAGGGTTTGCCCTAATTTTCTCAATTCCTAAGATAGCTACTAAATTAAGATCAATGCTTGGACTTGAGGATTCTGGAATTTCTGATTTCAATATCTTTGCGCCTCTTAAGAGCGTTCCAGCCTTATTTGGGTTTAAAGACATAGCTAAACGATACTTGCAGACTAACCCATTATTAGAAAAAATTGGTGAAAAAACTGGATTAATCAAACAGAACGAGGTATTGGATGCAATAAATGACTATATTAGACAGCAAAGACTACAAACAGTAGCAGGAAAAACAAGCGAGATAGTTGGAGGAGAAAACAAATAAGCAATTAAAAGAGCAGAAACTTAAAGATTGTATCTTCAAATATTACTCTAAAAATCATATCTAACAGAAAACCGGCAAAGATGATCACAAGCAAACCAGTCAGACATCTTACTGCAGTTTGCTTAGCTTTAGAAACCTGATCTGCATTTCCAGAGGATGTTTGAACCAAAAACCCTGCATAAACCAAGCATAAGATTGAAAAGATACCAGCCAGTGACAACAAAATACCTGAAGATAAACCAAACAAACCTTCTAAAGAAGGACTAATACAACCTAAAGCAGAGTAAAATCCACCACTCTTTGAGCATTGATCAATATTGTTATAACACTTATTCGTTAAAGAGGTATTATTAAGATTATTGCAATAATTAAAACTGGCAGTAAGCAAGGCTGGTTCTTTAGAATCAAGCCTGTCAGAACAACGGCAACCTAATTCAGTTCTTACACTTGCTATATCTCTACCTTTAACATCGTCCTCTTTTAACATCCTTCTTACTAACTTGCCTGATTTATTTTTATACTCTACCACAGGAACTCCCTGCAGGCAGTACTGTTCTCTAGAGAACTTGCTTGACTCTCCGAATTTTCTATCAATTATTTCTCCAGTATATTCTCTAACATCTTCTAAATAATTAGCAATGTCATCTCCAATAAACGGAACCTTAGAGATTATGCCAAAACCAACCATCCGAGTATCTGACTCATGAAAAAACCTAACTTCTTCAGGACTGCAACAGACTTTGTCAATATAACCACAGCTTTTATCAAAAGGATTATAGTAATCAACTGCAACAGATATATCTGATTTCTTTTCCTCAAAATCTTTTCCTGACTGTTCTACTGCGTCATCAACACTTAATTCTTGCGGCCCAATAGAATCACTAGAAGCAATAAAACCTGATTCATCGCAGACAAACTTAAAAGATTTAACCTTACCTTCCTGAGCTATATTCATAAGTTCTGCTAAATCAGCAGATGAGGATAGAGTATTTAAGATTATACTCTTACCAGAAAACCCACTATTTTTTGACTTATCTAAGTTAGTTTCATAGTCTTCGATCTCAGATTTCTTTAAAAAGTAAACTTTATTAACGTCTAATTCCTCAACACTTTCAACACCTTGAACTCTCTTTAACTTTCCAGACTCAAACTCATATAAATAAGCTAAAAAATCGGCTTCTTGTTTATTATCATCTTCTAAATCAAAAATCAATGGCTGGGACTTGTATAATGTAATTTCTTGACCCGGTCTATACTCGATGTAAACTCTATTTGATCCTGCTTGATTATCATCAGATCCAGACCTTAATTCTTGATCAAGGTTAGCAGGTTGTTCTGGATTTATAGAAATATAATGATAAGTATCACATACTATTTCAGTTCCAGTTACAATAATATAAAATTTAGTATCTCGTAGTATACAATTATTCACTATAATTAATCTTTCATGTTGATTATCTGGAATAGATGGAAAATATGTTAAAATTCTATTCGTGTAAGCATCTGTCAAATTAACATAATTAGAACTTTCTATGGAATTAAGATTATTATACAAAAAACATTTTCTTGATATATCTGTTGAATCATCTGTCTGAGCAAAGACCCCATTGATTAAAAAAACATTAGATAAAAGAATAAAAAGGATTAGAGTGATGAGTCTAAAAACCAATAAATTTTTTTTTGTATTAAACTTCATCTTAAAAACAAAAATTTATTAAACAAGATAATTAAAAACTGAACTGCCAAAGACAAGTCTAAAAATCAGATCAAGCACAAACATTGAAAATATTATAACAATTAATCCGGTCAGACATTTTCTGATTCTAGTTTTTGACTCTGCTACCTTATTTTCATCTCCAGCAGAGATCTGAATCACAAAGGCAGAAAAAATAAGACAAAGCAATGCAAAAATGCCTGAGACTCCCATAAGAACAGTGGAGATTAATGATAATACACCCTCTAAGCTTGGGTTAATACAACCCAATGCAGTGTAAATACCATTATTGCTATTGCAGGTCTTAACATTTTCTGCGCAAATGCTGGCTAAAGAAGAGTCTGTCCCTAAATTCTGACAATAAGTATAGGCATCTTTTAAGTAAACTGTATCTGTATCATCAAGAGATGTAAGGCAGGTACAGGCCTTATTGTCCAACAAATCTGTTAAATCTCCATTAAAATCACGAGGTCTTAAGTATCTGGCAACTCTATTGCCCTGATCATCAGACTCATAAATGACAGGAAAACCCTGCAGACAAAAATTTTCTCTACTGATTTGGCTGGATGGCAATGATTGATTATCAGTTGAAGTTTGCCTAATTAAATAATTGGCAGAGTTTTCAATCTGATTGGCTATTGGTGGACCTATTAATGGAATTTTTCTAATAGTATTTGTAAAACTAAATTTTTCAACTAAGTATCCTTTAATCTCCTCAGGTGGACAACAAACCTGACCTTCTTTTCCACAGTTGGAGTCTGCTTTGAACGATTGGCTAGTATAATAACCAATACTGTAATTCATATTTGCTTGCTCTCGGACAATTTCAGAACGAGTTGCTTGAATTGGTCCTTCAACAAAAGACAACTTGCCTCGTGAATCGCATTTTAGCTTAATATAAGAAATTCTGTCTTTATCAGCTAAGTAATCTGAATCAGAATCAAAAAAATAATAAAATTTAAACTCATTTGATCTACTTCGATCATAATAGTAACTTTTTAATCCTGTCAAAGTTATAAAAAACAGATAATCTTTAGGATTATCTATTCGATCATTACCCAATATCAGATCTATAGATAATTCTTGATTTATGCCTTGTGCATTTAATAGATAACTTGTTGAGGGTACAATAATTCTTTTAGGATTTGTATCCGTATTATTTAGGTTGTTAACAAATATCAACCTTTTAGCAGCTAAGACAATCTCCTGATCTGCAGGTAAGTTTAACTTAACACTATTAGCAGACAAGTTAAAATTTTTAAACTTAGACTCATCTAAAATATACACAAAAGCTAAACAATCAAGACCATCATAAGAATTTAAACCTATAGCAACTTTTCTATATCTGCAATCTCCATAGGGAATATAGGCTTGATTATCTTCTGGGTTAATAAAATAAAACTTTTTAGTATTTTCTTCTTTATCATACTCAGATTTAATATTAGCGAAAACACAGACATCTTCAGTCGAATTTTGACTATTTAAGTTTGTTTCAGATGATACCTGGCTATCTGAGATTGTCTCTGAATTTTCAGTAGAAACATTCTTATCTCCAACCCCTTTATACACTGAATTCATTGTTGAGGTTTCAATAGCCAACACAGATTCTGTAAATAAAAAAATAGAAACAACCAAGATTAAAATAAACAATTTATTTCTGCTGTCCCAAAAATGGTTTAAAAAACTCCATAAACCCATAAGCAACAGGATAAACAACAAGTCCTAACTGAGCTATTGTTACTCCCATATGAACATTTTTCTGCAGACGAGTCAGATCAAACATCTCCCGCAGACTATCTACAGAATAATCTCCATAATAATCAAGAAAACCCTTTATGCCTAAAGCCTCAATATATCTATTAAGCTCAGCAATATCAAGAGAATACATTCGCGCTGGAGCACCGATCTGGTCCATTATCTTTCCTGCCATAGCAACATTATTACCTAAAGAAAACATTCCCAAGAGAGGCTTGAGAAAAAAATCATTTAAAAGACCAAGAGGTCTTCTTAAATTGGAGTTCTGTAAAAAGAAAGTTATAAACATCCCAGCCAGATAAAAATTGATTTTTTTTGCAGTTGCAGAATCAATTGAGCTTTTAACATAGCCTTTTACTTTATCGTGAAAATCTAAAACACTATCTATATTTCCATCTACAGCAAACTTTTTTATAACTCCTGCAAAACCTTTGATAGTCTCAACAAGTTTTGTATACTTATCATACTGGTCATTTACCAGTCTTGTCAATGCATTCTCCCCAGCCTCGCCAAACTTTGAGACAACAGCTTCAGTATCCAGATCAGCTGAAAAAGGATTAATGCCTCCTTTTGTTTTTTCCCATTCATAGGCAAACTGCAGAAAAAACCCATTAGCATCTCCAATATCAAAGATATGTTTAAACTCGTTTTGCGGAATAATCCCAAATAAACCATTTTTGCCAAAGACAGCATTTTTAACATCTTCTTTTCTAGAATCATCCAAAATGGAAAAATCACTCTCAATAATACGAATATCATTCATTGACTGTGGAGTTGAATTCTTTATTCTTTCGCTGGCATTCATATAAACTAAATTCATATCTTTGGAAAACTCAATTACTGCATCTTTAACGCTTCCACCATAAATAGGCACTAATTTAGTTTCCATCCAATTATAAAAGTTCTTTAAAATATTAAAATTAGACTCACCCCACAAAGCTATAAGATCTTCTCGTTTTTCCAGAATCTCTTGTTTTTTAGAACCACTTAAACTGCCAAGCTTAGAATCGTCGTAAAATATTTCAGGATCAGTTATTAGCTGAGGAACAAGCTGATGAAGAAGCAAAATAAAATCTCCAGGATTTCTATGCAGATACTCAAAAAAAATCCTTCCTTTACCAGCCCATCTGGCATACTCTTTGGCCATAAAAAAGCTTGTTGCTTGTTTAGCGCCATCTTTTTGTATTTTGAAAAACTCCTCTAAGGGAAATTTTTTGCCAACCTTGTTTTTTAAGTATTTTTCCAGTTTTTCGATCTTAAAACCTCCAATGCTGAAAATTGATTCTACTGAACGCTTAACTCTTTCATCATCTTTTTCAGAAAACCACCACCATAAAGAAGCTGTGCCTAACTCCTTTACAGAGATGGCAAAGAATGCTTCCCATTGCTGTGGTCCCCACTTAGAGTCTGGAATAAAATTATTATTTTGAAAAAAAATAGAATGCTGTTGGGGGTTGTTTTTTATAATATCTTTGACCATTTCTAGATGGTCCTGAACTACCCAGCCTCCTCTTGAAGCATAATCTGCAGGAATATCTATAATATTTAACAAATCCCTAAATGTAGCAAACCTTTCCCATCTGCGATCAGTTCTAAAAAAGAAGTTGATAAAGCCTTTAAGAGATTTATCATAAGCCCATTTTACCGGCTTAATTTTTCCAACAAAACGAAGAGGACGAAATAATTTTTCAAAAAACCTGCCCAAACCGCTTTTTCTTAGCTTTGAGTATAAGATTCTTTTTTTATTCAACATCTCCTTGTAAGTATTAGGAGATATACCGGTAGGAAACAGCAATCCAAGTAACGGTGACTTTCTCTTTCTAAAATGCGTAGGAGTTACCATATAATCAAGCGGAGCAAAATCAGACAGCATAAACTGAATATCAGGATTGTGCTCTAACCTAATCTGCGTTGTTAAAGTACGCACTCCTTTATCATCGTCCCTTGGTTTGGCTGTGGCTATAATTGATTCATCCTGCAGTGTCATAGTGCCATAGGCTAAACCATAAGCAACAGCCATCTCAATTTCCCAATCCTCATAACTCTCATTATTATTTTCAGCCAACTTTCTTACTACATCAGTCAGTTCCTGCTTAATTTTTTCTGTATCAGGCATTGAGTAAAGTAGTTTCTCAGCAGAAAACTTGCCAACAAACAAGTCAGCAGGGAGTTTAAAATCAGACTCAAACAGTCTTCTGCGAAGATATAAAGGTATAATCTTTCTGGCTTTCTCCATTACAGGAAACAAATCATTATAAAACAACCGCAGATTTGAGGCAGGAATTGATTTTGTCAGACCAACAATCTGTCTTAAAGCCTCATCTGAGTTTGCCCAGATAGGCACATTATGAAAAGTACCTGCCAAGTTAAGCAGTTCCCTTGGGTAATCACCAGAAATATAATTAAAGAATTTTTTAATTTCTGCATCATTATCAAAGACCAACTCAGCTACACTGCCTAAATGATTAGTCAACCACTCTGTTAATATGCCTATATACTGCTGTACAACTGCTCTTTCTGGTACTTTTTCAAAAACCTCTGAGGCATTTTTGTGGATAATCTCTATGGCTTTATAAATGTGCTTTGTGCTTAATCTAAATAATTTTCTTCTATCTATAGAATATCCTTGAATCTGATTAGTTTGAGGATCCCTAATCTCAACAATTATAGAGTTAGGACCTTCAAGCAAACTGCTAATACTAAAATCTTTTGCAGCTTCTCTTAATAGATTCTGGAAAAACTCATCAGCCAAAGCATGACTTGCTCCTATCATAGAAGCATATCTTGAGATAAGTTTTTCTACTTCAAAGTAAACTATTTCTTTATCAATCTCTTTTAAAATCTCAACCAACTCCTCTTTAGAAAAAACAATATCTTGATTTTTTTCATCCCTAAGCGCTTTAATATACTTAACCATCTCTCTTAAACCATTTAAATAGTTGGTTGAGTAATCGACAAAGTACATTCCTGTAAACTGCGCAGTATCTCCAAAAATATCGCGCAAAAATATATGAGTATAAATCTGAAAAAAATCTTTAGCTAAAGGTTTGAATCTCTTTTGCTTAAACAGATCAAAAAAATCCTTATTAATTCTTCCTAAATCAGGGTTTATAAAAAACTTCAACTTACTATTGCGCTTTAGCCTATAAACTTCTCTTAAAAAATCAACCAAAAGATTTAAATCATAACCGACATTGGTAGAAGTATTATCCAACTTTTTTAACAACAGAACTATAGTCTTATAAAAAGCTGAAATATCTCTTTCTTTTTTATCAGAGTATATCTCAGACAATAAAAAACCAATTTCTGCTAATTTTTCTTTTTTTTCATCTTCGCTCTTTTTTGAAAAATCCGACTCATCTTCTACAGTACCTTTGTTACTGTCATAAATAAAAACCTCATCAAATTTCTCATCAGATAACTTGTCTTTTACAACTTCAGGAATGCTAGCTTTTCTAATTTGCCCCCTTACATTTTCTAATTCATACTGAAACTTAGTTTTTAACTCAAAAAGTTCAATAAACTCTGCGTTACTCATACTAAAATTATACCTAATTGAAGCAAAGTATTGCTTGGTTATCTAGAGACTAACCTTGACTGCAGAATAGAAAAGAAAGAAAAAGCATTCCAGTACAAAGCCAGACCAACAGGAAAAGACATAGATACCCAGCCAATCAGCACAGGAAAGATATATTTAGTCTGCATCTGCATTATTTTAGAGAAATCTTCAGTCATATCTGCATCCTTTTTATTGTCTTTGTTTTTGCTGTCTTGATTGTTTTTTAAAGAATCAGACTGATCAATATTTGACAAAGACACCTTTGAAAAATAATACTGTAAAAAACCTGTTATAACAGGAATAAGGTAGTAGTGCCAACCAGCAGATCCAAATTTGGATAGAGCCGAAGCTGGTGATAAAGTTAAGTCATAACCTAAAAACATAGTCTCAATCTTGGTTAAGTTTATAAATGAAAAATAAATAATATTCTTTAAACTCTGCAAACCGCCATTGCTTTCAATGCTTAAAAATATCAAAAAAGCATTGTACAAAGCATAGATAAAAGGTATCTGAACAAGCAAGATTAAGCAACCTCCAGCAGGGTTTACTCCTGCCTGAGAGTATAACTTCATCTGCTCTTTTTGAAGTTTTGCAGGATCTTTTTTATACTTAATCTGTAGTTTCTTTATTTTTGGAGCAAGCTCCTGCATCTTTTTTGCCTGCTTTAGCTGTTTTACAAACAACGGCTGAGTTGCAATTTTAAACAAAAAGGTTAAAACTAATATTGACCAGCCTAAAGCGCCGGGGATATTAAGACCTGAAAAAGCGTAATAAATCAAGATTAGAAGATTTAAAATTGGGTAAACAAAGATAATTTTAAGCAAATCAAGCAGACTCATACTTAATTAAGTTAAACAGCAAGCTGTTTTCTGCCTTTTAACAATCTTCTCTTTAGCACAGCTTTTCCTGCTTTGGTTTTTAATCTTGCTCTAAAACCAAATTTGCGTACGCGTTTTAGTTTTTTAGGCTGATATGTTCTTTTCATAAAACAACTTTCTAAAATTACAACTGATCTATTTTACCTTAACAACTGAAAATTTGCAATTTACTTAGTTTTGACTCTTTTGTAAAATTAAGATCCGATCTCGTCATAAAAACTTTTGTTGGATAAACTTAGAGCAATAGCCTCTGTAACAAACGGCATATAAGGATTCAAAAGTCTTAATAAAGATAAATAAACAGTTTTTAAACTATCCAAAGCATATTCATCTCCCTGCCAAACCGCATCCTTTAGTTTTTCCAGATAATAATCAGCAAACCTATGCCAGATAAAATTATATAAAAGATCAAAGGCCATAGTCAGATTAAATCTTTTGAAAAGCTGATGAAACTTTTTCTCAACTGTTTTATACTCATTAAGCAAGTCCTTGATGACTGCCTCTACAGACTCTGAAGTCTTTGCAGAGCTTTTTTCAGTATTAATACCAAGATAAATAAACCTTCCAATATTCCAAACTTTATTGGCAAAATTTCTCATTGCAACAACTTTCTCCTCAGACATATTTATATCTGAACCAACCTTGGTATTAAAAATTAAAGCAGCTCTTAAAGCGTCTGCTCCATACTTATCAACAAGTTCCAATGGATCAATAACATTGCCTTTGCTTTTGGACATCTTCTGACCATACTGATCTCTAACCAAACCATGGAGTAAAACATTATAAAACGGAGTCTCGCCAACTGCAAAAACACCTAACATCAGCATTCTAGAGACCCATCTTGATAAAATATCAAAACCTGTCTCCATAACTGTGGTCGGATAAAAGTACTTAAAGAAACTTAAACTTTTATACTGCTCCAAAGACAATAAATTTTTTCCGTTTGAGGCTAAAGACATTAAAGTGGCATAAGGCCACTGACCAGATGAAAACCAAGTGTCAAAAGTGTCTTCATCTTGAATAAACTTTTCAGAGTCACAGTAGGGACATTTTTTCGGAGTAGTCAACTCTACAAACCAGCCATTGTGTTTTTTACATTCTAGGTTGGACTGATCTTGACATTGATAGGCAGGAATTCTTATACCCCAAACAATCTGTCTAGAAATATTCCAATCATAAAGTTTGTTTAACCAATTAATTAACTGCTGTTTGAACCTATTAGGATAGATCTTAACTTCATTTCTTTCTAATAATGGCTTAACCTTATCAACTAAAGGTTTAATCTTAACAAACCATTGCTCTTTGGCCAAAGGCTCGATAGTTGTTTTGCATTTATAGCATTTGCCAACTCTATGCTGATAATCTTTTTCCTCAACTAAAAAACCTTGTTGTCTTAAGTCTGCCACAACTGCTTGTCTGAACTCAAAAACTGTAAGACCTTGATACTTTAAAGCATTTTCATTGGCTCTGCCGTCAAAATCTATTATCTGAACTAAAGGAAGATTATGTCTTTGAGCAATCTGCCAATCAACCTCACTATGAGCTGGAGTAACCTTTACAGCTCCTGTGCCAAAATCAGGATCTACAGCCAGATCAGCTACAATCGGAATCTCTCTATTTGCCAATGGCAGTGATACTTTTTTGCCGATAAGTTTTTTATATCTTTTATCATTAGGGTTTACAGCAACAGCAGTATCTCCTATCATTGTCTCTGGCCTGGTTGTGGCAACTAACACATAACCAGATCTGTCTGCCAAAGGATACCTTATTGTCCACAACTTGCTTTTTTCTTCTTCATACTCTACCTCAAGATCAGAAAAAGAAGTCTGGCAATTAACACAGTAATTAACAACTCTTAAACCTCTGTAAACTAATCCCTGATCAAATAATTTTTTAAAGGTTAAATAAACAATATGAATAATATCTTGATCCAAGGTAAACTTAGACTTGCTCCAGTCTAAGGCAAAACCCAGCTTTTTAAGCTGTTTGCGCATAATACCTCTTTTTTCATTAACAAAGTCATAAACCATCTGATACAAAACCTCTCTATCAAAATCAAGTTTGCTTTTACCTTTCTTTTTAAGCTCTTGCTCAAAAACAAACCAGGTCTCAAACCCAGCATGATCCTCTCCCGGAAGCCAGAGAACCTCTCTTCCCTTAAGCTTATAATAACGAATCAGTATATCTTCATAAACATACATAGCATGCCCCACATGAAGACTTCCATTTGCATTTGGAGGGGGAAGTATTATTACAAAGGGCTCTTTGTCTTTATTAACCTGAGCCTGAAAGTATTTGTTTTTTTCCCAAAACTCAATTAATCTATCTTCCCATTGTTTTGGCCTAAATTTTTTTTCCATTTTTATTATAATTGGCAAATATGTTTGAGTTTATTATTTTAACCTTAAACTGGTATTTAACAACCCTTGTAATCAGTCTTGCTTTTCTTCCTTTAAACCATTTTTTATTTGGAAAAAGATTCTACGACAATGGTTATCCATTCGGCCGAATACTTTCTTTAATTTTATTATCTTACTTTGTTTTTGCAACAGCATTTGCAAAAGTTCTGCCGTTTACAAGAACTACAATAATTACCTTAATTTTGTTCTTTACTATACTTTTTTGGTATAAATTTAGACAGCAAATAAAAGAGATCTTCAGCCTCAAATCTTTAAGATTTATTATTAGCTATGAGTTGATATTTTTGTTTTCTTTATTTTTATTAGCTTTTATCAGAGGCCAAAATCCAGAAATCTTTAGCTTGGAGAAATTTATGGACTTTGGTTTTGTAAACTCAATTTTAAAAACAAAATATTTTCCTCCTAAAGATATTTGGATCATCTCAAACAACCCACAAACCCCCTACTATATTAACTACTACTACTTTGGCCATTTAATGACAGCTGTCTTAACTAAACTGTCAGGCATACCCTCCTACATAAGTTACAATTTAATGATTGCAACTCTTTTTGCCTTAAGCTTTACGACCTCTATATCTCTTGCTAGCAACTTAGTTTATAAAATAAACCCAAAAGCAAATATCAGCAAACTGTTTATTATAGGGATCTTAATAGCCTCTTTAATTAATCTTGGGGGCAATTTTCAGCTTCTTTATATTTTTACCAAAGGCTATGACAAAGAAAAACCTCCAATTCCCTTGTGGGATAAAAGCATTACCTACTCTGCAGATGAACTAAAATTTCTGTTAGAAGAAAATCATATGAATCCATTAACTGTTGCGCAAAAAATAATGAGGAACTCAAATTATTGGTTTGCAGAAGCAACCAGATTTATACCTTTTACAATTCACGAGTTTCCCTCCTACTCTTACATTGTTGCTGATCTGCACGGCCATCTGCTTGATATACCCAATGTATTGCTAATAATAGCATTAATACTTGTTTTTTTCTTATTTTATGACAAAAAAATACAAAGCAAGTTCAAATATGCCTTCTCAATCATCTTTGGGTTTTTTATCTCAGTGGCTTATATGACTAATGCCTCTGACTCATTAGTTTACTTAGGTTTAATCTTTTTTCTGGCACTATTCCTGCTAAAAACAAACAGGCTGATAGAAAAAATCATTTTTATATTGCTGACTACACTATCTTTTCTAATCTTTAGCCTTCCTTTCAACACTTATTTTATCTCTTTTGTCAAAGGAATTGGTATTAACTGTCCTAATGATCTAATAATTAACTTAGCTAAAAATCTAAATAACAACACAACATTAGAAATTTATAACTTAGGGCCTTTTGTAGTAGAGCCTAAAAACTGTCAAAAAACACCAGTCTGGATGTTTCTAATAATCTGGGGGCATCTGTTAATTTACTCAGCATTAACTGGCTACTATCTTATTAAAAACAAAAAAAGAAAAGTCTTAAAGTTTATGTTTATTTTAATACCATACAATCTTTGGCTAATTTTATTTGCAGAATTTTTTTATTTTAAAGACATCTATCCGGCTCATTTTAGGGCAAATACGCTTTTTAAATTAGGCTATCAGGCTTATATAATGCTGTCACTGATCTTTGCAATAGGCAGTTATTATTTATTTAGCAAATTAAAAACGACATCACTGACAACATCAGCAATAGAGTTATTCTTAAAGTTTATTGGCAGCTTAACTATATTAATTGTTTTATTTTACAGTTTAATTGGATTTCCCTCTATTTATGGAAATCTGGAAAAAACACCAAATTTAGACGGCAGACTCTGGATGAAGACTGATCAATCAGACAAAAACCTGTCAGGAGATCTTGAGATAATTGAGTTTTTAAACAAACTGCCAAACCAGCCTAATATACTTGAGGCAAGCGGAGACTCCTACACAGAGTATGAACGCATCTCAGCCTATACAGGACTGCCTACTTTAGCCGGCTGGTTGGTTCACGAATGGCTCTGGAGAGGAGACTTTGAAGAGATAAGCCTAAAGGTTAATGAAACAAAACTTATTTATACAAGCAATGACTTAACTCTAACTAAAAACCTGCTGTCCAAGTACAAAATCGAGTATGTCATTGTAAATCAGCTTGAAAGAGAAAAATATCCTGAGTTAAATGAGGAAAAATTCCAAAAACTAGGCAAATTAGTCTTTATTACCACAGATGGTCTCGGAAGAGTTTACAAAATTGAAAATTGAACTCTAATGCTTAAATAGTATAATTAATAGAGTAGTTTGCAATGAGATTTCTTAACAACCTAAAAAACCCTCCTATTATAATGTCAATCGGAGGCAGTCTGATTGTTCCAAATGGAGGAATAGATACACATTTTCTAAAAAAACTTAATACATTTATAAGAAAACACACTGCCAGAGGCAAAAGATTTTTTCTGGTAGCCGGAGGCGGAAAAACAGCAAGACATTATGCTCAGGCAGGAGAAGAAGTTATAGGAAATGTAACCAACGAAGATCTTGATTGGTTAGGTATTCACTCAACAAGACTTAACGCCCACCTACTAAGAACTATTTTCAAAGACATTGCTCATCCTAGAATAATTGAAAACTACGACAGAAAAGTTACTGACTTTAAAAAACCAGTCATAATCGGAGCTGGTTGGAAACCCGGCTGGTCAACTGATTACAATGCTGTAAAGATTGCCGATGACTACAATGGCAAACTGGTTATTAACCTAACTAATATTGATTATGTTTATACAAAGGATCCTAAAAAATATAAAACTGCTGAAAAAATAGAAAAATTAACCTGGGAGGAAATGGAAAAACTAGTAGGCACAGAATGGCAGCCGGGCATAAACGCTCCATTTGATCCTTTAGCCACTCAGTACGCAAAAAAACTTAATTTAACAGTCATCATAACCAATGGACATAACTTCAACAACCTAGACAAAATCCTTTCAGGAGAAAAGTTTAAAGGCACAGTAGTTGTTCCATTTGACATTAATCCAGGCTTTTATGACAAAGAATATTACTTTGGAAAAAAAGGAGAGTACAAAAGATATCTAACACCTGTTCTCAGAAGACTTTTAACATCAGTAGTTGAAACCTACAGAGCCTGGTTAATCAAACTATTTCTTAAACCAAAAAAACTGCTTGATGTTGGCTGTGGCACTGGCACATTAGTGAAAAAACTGCGCAGATTGGGAGTTGATGCTTATGGTCTTGAGATCTCAGATTACGCACTGCAGTCAGCTGATGATGATATAAAACCATTTTTAATCAAAGGTAGTATTAATAAACTGCCTTTTGAAGACAATAGTTTTGATACAGTAATAAGTTTTGATGTATTAGAGCATATTGAAAGAACCAACATAAAATCAGCTGTTAAGGAAACTATTAGAGTAGCCAGCAGAAATATACTACACAAAATCTACACAACCGACAACTTATGGATTACTTTATTTCATGGCTATGATCCATCACACTTATCAATAATGTCAGCCAAAGACTGGAGGAATTTATTTAGACAGTTTGACAATGTTATACTTACAAAAAAAGGATTTTTCAAACTTCCGTCAATATTTGAGTCAATTTTTTTGCTAAAGAAAAAACAAAGTCTTTAAAGAACTTATGTATATCAATCAGCTTGAACTGAAAAATTTCAGAAGATTTAAGAAACTAAAACTTTACCTCCACCCTTTACTGAACATAATAATAGCCAAAAACAGTATGGGAAAAACCAGCATACTAGAAAGTATTTATCTGGCGCTGAACAACTCTGGATTTAGACAAGATCAGGACGAAGAGTTTATCAACTTTCAAGCCAGTTCAGCAGAAATCAGATTAAGCCTCTCTGAGTCTGAAGATAAAGAAGACTTAAAGCTAATTATCAGCAAAAACCACAGCAAAAAGTTTATCTTCAACAAAAATAACTTAAGTTTTTACGAGGTTAGAAACAAACTTCCAAGAGCAATTCTCTTTACACCAACAGATATTGAGATCTTAACCAGCACACCAGACAACAGAAGAAAGTACTTTAACAAAATTTTAAATAATAAAAGTCTAGAGTATAAAACAGCCTTAAACAACTATGAAAATGCCTTAAAAAAAAGAAATAAACTTTTACAACAAGCAAAAATTACAACAGACTTTAAAACACAAATAAAATTCTGGAACACCTACCTGCAAAAACAAGCAAAAATTATAACTGAAACCAGACAAAGCCTTGTTGATCTGGCAAATACTATTCAGGAGTTTTACAACTATGAATTTAAGATTAAGTATCTTAAAAATGAATTTACAGTAGATAAAGCAGACAAACTTTTAGCTGAAGAGCTTAAAAGAGGCTTTACACTCTGCGGACCGCAGAAAGACGATTTTAATATAATGATAAAACAAGATCAAAACTGGCTTCCTGTAAAAAACTTTGGCTCAAGATCTCAACAAAGAATAGCTGTTTTATGGTTAAAAAAATTAGAAATAGTTTTTCTAAAAAATCATTATCAACCTATCTTACTGATCGATGATCTATTCTCTGAACTTGATACAGACAACAGACTAAAAATAAGCAAGTTTTTACTTAACAATCAAACCATATTAACCTCAAGCTCACCTTTAACTGCTGAACTTATAGACTTCCCCAAGCACATAATAAAAATCTAAAAATCAAAAGACCAACTAGATAAAGAAAGAACAAATACTTTCAATTAAGTTCTGGCTTGATCTAAAACTATCAAATTTCTCCTGTAAATTGTAAAAGATATTCCAGTTCTAGGCAAGGAAATTGATACTCGAAGACATGCAAAAATTTTGTCCGGAGTTAAGATAAATATTTTTTACCTGAATAGGTTTGTTGCCTAATTTTACTTCTGTTCCTCGTTTCTTGTGGCAGCTCCGCTGCCCCTGTCCGTTGAGATTACACAGATTAAAGAAAAGCCGCAGTCAGAAAACCCAACGAGTAACCCAGAACTTTCGGATAGGCAACTTGACTAACACGAGCCCCGCAAAAATATAGTTTAGAATTTTTGAAAGCGCTTAACAGCCATCAAGAGTCCTCGCATAGCGAGCATCTTAAGAAACGATCAAGCGGTTGGAAACAAATAAAGGTAAAAAATAAATCAACGGCGGCAAAAAGCAGACTACTCTACTCTCACGGCCTGCGAGCTAGGATAGGTTGCCGCCACCTTTTTGTTTGGGTAAGTGGGAAACTACAAAATCTAGTAAAACCTTTGGAACTTATTTTAAGGAGTAAAAATGTTTTCCGCGCACTGGCAAGGTGGGACAAAAATAACTATAAACGATTCTCCCTTTACTTGTTGCGAAAATTTCTCAAGAAAAGAAAGCGAGATAATGCTGATTCAGTTAGGGCGATTTCCCAATTGGAGCGGGATACGGGAATCGAACCCGTCTCTTCACCTTGGGAAGGTGATGTTGAGCCAATCAACTAATCCCGCTTGAGTTTAAAAACTAAAGTAAATTCTCCTTTTGGAATAATTTTATCTAATTGATCTAAATTTTCAATAAACAGTATCTGTTGGTGAAGTTTAGTCATTTCTTGACAAACGCAGATTACAACATTAAGCTGACTTAACAAAAACTTTAAGGTTTTAACAACTCTTTTGGGAGATTCATAGCCGACAAAGACAGCAGAATCACAATTTAAGTTGATCTTTAAGATTTTCTCAGCATAAGAATTTTTAAGTTTTTTAGGGAAATAACCTAAAAATACCAACTGTTTATAACCAAAGCCTGAAAAAACAACTGCTGTAGTAAAAGCC
The DNA here is from genome assembly GCA_026004435.1 of Patescibacteria group bacterium. GTDB lineage: Bacteria > Patescibacteriota > Microgenomatia > UBA1406 > GWC2-37-13 > BPJC01. Next base: position 98,278 of record BPJD01000004.1, read on the forward strand.
GATGGACCGGGCAAAACTGTATAAGGCAGACCCAGCTCCTGAACTTTTTGCAATAACAAATGACCCGGATCATTTACCAAGGGCAGACCAGCATCTGAAAGCAGAACAACCTCTTTACCCTCACCCAGATAATTTAATATTAAATCAAGTTTCTGCAGTTCAACCTGTTTGTAGTATGAAATTAACTTTTGCAAATGGTTTATTCTTAAGCCAAATAAAGACTGGACTGCATGCTTTAACTTTAAAAAAGACCTGGTATCCTCTGCCAAAATTATATCAGCCTTAGCAATTACCTCAGCGCTTGAAAGACTTAAGTCCTTTAAGTTGCCAATGGGAGTTGCTGTTATATAAAGCATAGTTATACAACATTATATAAAAATTTATTTTAATAGTAACAAAACCAAACGCCAGAGAACAAATTAAACCGCTAATGATAAAATAACAAAATGAAGATAATAAATGAGGTATCATCAGGCGGTGTTGTTTATAAAAAAGAAAATAATAAAACGCTTTGGCTTGTCATTAAGCACAAAAATCAAGGCCACTGGTCTTTTCCCAAAGGCCATATAGCAGACAAAAACAAAAACGAAGATGCAGTCACTGCGGCTTTAAGAGAGGTTGAAGAAGAAGGAGGCGTTAAAGCTAAAATCATAGATACTAGACCAGAGGTATCAGAGTATCAATTTAAAAGAGACAACAGCCTTGTAAAAAAGCAGGTGTTTTATTATCTAATGGAGTATATCTTAGGCGACCCAAACAATCACGACAATGAAATTGAAACAGCAGTCTTTTTGCCGCAAAAAGATGTGCTTAACTTGCTAACTTACGAAAACGATAAAATTATTTTCCTAAAATGCTTAAAAAAATATCAACAGCTGAAAAATAAATAACTTAATTATCTTTACCCCAGGCTGTGATTAAGGCATGCATATTTTTGTAAACCTCAAGATCTCTGGGCAGATGCTGCTGAAAAAATGACTGTAGATTAAGATAAGAATTTGAGCTTAAGGAAACCAAAGACAAATAACTGCCAACAAATTTTCTAGTATAAGCATCAATAGGAAAAATAAGCCTGTCAAACGCATACAAAAGAACTGTATCTGCAGTTTCTTGGCCTATGCCGTAAATAGTTAATAATTTCTGTCTAACCTTTTCAATGCTGTTTTTTTGAAAATAGTTTCTTTTAAAGTTATGTATTAACAAAGCAAGAGACTTTAATGTCTGAGCTTTGCGCGTATAAAAACCTGAAGGTTTAATACAGTTTAACAAAACAGACTCAGATGATTCTAAGATGCCTGCTAAACTGCAAATTCCTTTTAATCTCAGATTGACAACTGATTTTTCAACATTAGGCCATGATGTATTCTGAGTTAAAACAGAGGAGATAATTATCTCCTCAAAGTTATACTCTGCCTTACCAAACCAAGGCCAAGGACCGGGAAAGCCATATTTTATTAAAAGACAAAAATAAGATTTTAAAACAGAGTTAAATTCATAAAAGCAACTATCAACTACCTTATCTTTATAAAAAACCACTCCATCTTGTTGTAAATATTGTTTCTGTTTTAATTTACCGCCAAATAAATAACCATCAGCAAGACTGCCGTCTGATCTGACAACCTTAAAACAAGGATAAATAAACCTGTCTGCAGACTGATTCTGCCTAAGGTAATAAGACACTAATCTAGCTGAACCTATACCCAGCGACTGAGCCAACTGTTTGTAACTTACAACCTTTCCTTTAGGAATAAGCCTTAAACACTCAAAGACAATTTTTTTATTCATAAAATAGGGCATCAACTTAAATTTCTGTTATAATATTAACATTAAAAAGCGCCTGTAGCTCAGCGGTTAGAGCGCCATCCTTATAAGATGGAAGTCGATGGTTCGAATCCATCCAGGCGCACCTAAAAATTGATAAAGCCAGATCAGCCAAGGTAATCATGGCACAAGTTTGAACAATCTAAGATGGCAGTTTAAATCAGCCCCCTGGCACTTGAAATGAATCTTAAATTTGGTAAACCTCCCTATATTTTTACAATATTTTTACACAACTGAAACTTCACCAAATTTTTTTCTCTTAATAAATTGTAAAATAAGTTAATATAATAAGATAATTAAACGGGTTTAAGACGCATAAGGTAAGATTGAAGTTTTTTATCACATTAGGAAAATTCTATATACGACATCAGTATTTATTAACTGCCAAATAAATAAGATTAAACAAACATCTAATTCAAATAGTAGGCTATTTGATAAAATAATAGATTATGATCCTTGCAGTTAACAAACCTCCCGGCATATCATCCTTCGATGTCATAAGAATCTTTAAGAAAAAAAACGGTTTTAAAAGCAAGGTTGGACACGCAGGAACCTTGGATCCTTTTGCCGAAGGTTTGCTGATTCTTTTGACCGATGAGGATACAAAGCGGTTTGAAGAGTTTCAACAGTATCCAAAAACCTATCTTGCAGGAGTAAAGCTCGGTTGGAAATCAAATACGCTCGATATAGAAGGCAAGCTGGAAAAAGGTCAAATAAATGAGTTTAACCAATCTCAACTGAAAGAAAAGCTTAAAAACTTTATAGGACAAATCGAACAAAAAATTCCAGCGTTTTCAGCTGCAAAGTTCAAAGGAAAACCCTTATACAAATACGCACTCGAAGGAAAAAAAGTAAAAAAAACCAAGCCTACTAGAATTTACGATATCCAATTAATTTCCCAGCTAAGATCTCTTGTATACCTGAGGTTTAAAGTTTCCTCAGGCACATATATAAGACAACTTTGTATTGACATCTTTAAAAGTTTAGGAATTGACTGTTTTGTCTTTTATCTAAAACGTGAAGCAATTGGAGAGATTACTCTTGAGCAAACAAACAGAATAGAAAATCTTTCACCCACTAAACTAAAAACATTAGCTCTCTAAACCTCTCTGTTTTTTCATTTCCTGAATAATATTAGCCGGTACTTCTTCATAATGAGAAAACATTGGGTAAAAGAATCCTCTGCCTTGAGTCAAAGATCTTAATGTTGTTGCATAACCTGAAAGCTCTGATAAAGGAGCATAGGCTTTTATCATAACTGCATTACCTCTTTTTTCAGAACCTAAGATTTTGCCTCTTTTACTTGAAAGATCTCCTATAACAGTTCCCATATACTCTTCTGGAACTGTAACTTCAACCAACATAATTGGTTCAAGCAGTACCATACCAGCTTTTTTGGCTGCTTCTGCCAAAGCCATAGATCCTGCTATTTTAAAAGCAATATCTGAAGAATCAACCTCATGATAAGATCCGTCGTACAATATTACCTCAATATCTGTAATTGGGTAGCCCAGCAAAATTCCCTTATCCATTGCTTCTTTAACTCCTTTTTCAACAGATGGTATAAACTCCGATGGTATTACACCACCTTTGATTGCATTGACAAACTTAAATCCAGCTCCTCTTTCAAGAGGTCTAACCCTGATTAAACAATGTCCGTACTGACCTCTACCTCCTGTCTGCTTAATATACTTTCCTTCTCCTTCTGCCTCATTAATAAAAGTCTCTTTATAAGCAACTTGCGGTTTTCCTGTTTTAACATTAAGCTTCATCTCTCTTCTCATTCTTTCTGCCAGCACCTCAAGATGAAGTTCACCCATACCTGAAATAATTGTCTGGCCTGTATCATGATCTATCTTGACTCTAAAGGTAGGATCTTCTTCAGCTAATCTTTGCAGGGCTAAAGACAACTTTTCCTGATCGCTTTTGGTTGCAGGCTCAATTGCCAAAGAGATAACCGGATCTGGAAAGGTAATCTCCTCCAGCAAAATTGGCTTGCTCTCATCTGCTAAAGTATCTCCTGTTCTTGTGTCTTTCGGTCCAACTAAAACAACAATCTCACCAGCATAGGCATCATTAATCTCTTCTCTCTGATTGGCATGCATTAGCAACAGTCTTGAGACTCTTTCTTTAATATTTTGGTTGACATTGTAAACATAACTGCCTGACTTAATTGTTCCTGAGTAAACTCTAACAAAGGTTATTTTACCTACATGAGGATCAAGTTGAATTTTAAAAGCTAGAGCTGAAAAAGCCTCATCATCTGAGAAAACTCTTTTTTCCTTTTCCCCAGTTTTAGGATTTACTCCTTCAACAAACTTTAAATCTGCTGGCGAGGGCAGATAATCAACTATACCATCAAGCAATGGTTGAACACCTTTGTTTCTTAAAGATGTTCCACAGTAAATAGGAACTACTTTATAAGCTATAACAGCTTTTCTTAATGCTTGCTTTAACTCATCTATACTAATATCTTTTCCCTCAAGATACTTTTCCAGCAAAACATCATCTGTTTCAGCAATCTGTTCTATAAGTTTAGCTCTGTATTCTTCTACTTTAGCCTCAAGATCATCTGGGATATCATCTGTTACTGTATACTTAATTCCGCTTTCATCTTGGTCCCAGATTAAGGCTTTTTTCTCAAGCAGATCTACCACACCAACAAATGAATCTTCTTTACCAATCGGATAAACCATTACTATTGGCACAGCTCCCAATCTTGTTTTAATTTCATCAACTGTTCCTTCAAAATCAGCTCCTAATTTATCCATTTTGTTTATAAAACAAAGTCTTGGGACCTTATATTTATCAGCCTGTCTCCAAACTGTTTCAGACTGACTCTGGACACCTTCTTCTGCGTCAAAAACAACTACTCCTCCGTCTAATACTCTTAAGGATCGCTCAACCTCAGCTGTGAAATCAACATGTCCCGGAGTATCAATAATATTGATTCTGACATCTTTCCAAAAGGTTGTTGTAGCAGCAGAGACAATTGTTATACCTCTTTCCTTTTCCTGATCCATCCAGTCCATTTGTGTATTTCCCTCGTCTATATCTCCAATTTTGTAGGTTTTGCCTGTGTAAAAAAGAATTCTTTCTGTTGTAGTTGTTTTTCCAGCATCAATATGAGCTATGATACCAATATTCCTAATTTTATCTAAATCAACCTTGCGATTTTTAGTTGTTACTGTGTTTTTCATATTTTTTTAAAAAAATTACCAACGAAGATGCGCAAATGCCTTATTTGCTTCAACTAATTTTTCTACTTCCTGTCTTTTTTCTACAGCTCCACCCTCACCTTTGGCAGCAAGTAGAAGCTCATCTGTTAATTTTTCAGTAAAGTTTTTAAACTGCTTGCTGGATTTTTTTGAGGCTGCCTCAATAATCCAGTTTAAGGATAAAAATATTTTTCGATTGGGCCTTACAGGCAAAGGAACAAGGTATGATGCTCCTCCCAACCTTCTTGCTCTCACCTCCATCTCAGGAGCAGTATTTTCAATAGCTTTGTCTAAAATCTCAATAGGATCAAGCTTTTTAGCTTTGATCTTATCAAAAGCAGAGTAAACAATTCTCTCTGCTACAGACTTTTTTCCATCCTTCATAATATAATTTATCAGTTTGGCAACTGTTTTGCTGTTATAAACAGGATCAGGATTTATCTCTCTTTTTTTATATGATCTTCTAGGCATAAATTAATTTAAATTATTGTTTTGAACTTTTAGTTCCATACTTTGATCTTGAAGTCTTTCTGCCCTCAACACCTGCTGTATCATAAACACCTCTGACAATATGATACTTAACTCCCGGCAAGTCCTTGACTCTTCCGCCTCTGACTAAAACAACTGAGTGTTCAGCTAAATTATGGCCAATTCCAGGTATATATGCAGTAACCTCAACACCATTTGACAGCTTAACCCTTGCCACTTTTCTTAATGCTGAGTTTGGCTTTTTTGGCGTCATTGTACGCACTACCAAACACACTCCTCTTTTAAAAGGAGAGTTAAGTTTTACATACCTTCTCTTAATACCGTTAAACTTTACCTTTAACGCTGCTGCTCTTGATTTTTTAATTTTCTTCTTTCTCCCGTGCCTGATCAGTTGATTTATTGTCGGCATATTTATTTAAAAATCTTTTGTAATAATTATTAACTAACTCTTCTGTTACTGGAACAGGTCTTCCTATTATAACATTCTCTTTCAGTCCTAGCAAGTAATCTATCTTGCCTTTTAAAGCAGAGTCGCTTAAGACATTGGTTGTCTCCTGGAACGATGCTGCAGACAACCAAGAATCAGTTACAATAGCTGCTCTGGTTACTCCAAGTATTGAGATCTTGCCGCTGGCAGGTTTGCCTCCCTGAACCAAGATTCTTTTATTCTCCTCTTCAAACCTAACTCTTGAAACAACCTCTCCTTTAATAAATGCTGTATCACCCTCATCTTCAATTATTATTTTGTCACTCATCTTTCTGATAATTACTTCAAAGTATTTGTCGTGAATCAAAATACCCTGAGACTCATAAACTTTTTGAATTTCATCAAGCAGATAAATCTGAGCTGCCCTAAGCCCTCTTATGCTTAAGATGTCCTGAACTCTAAGATATCCCTCTGACAAAGATGTTCCTGCAGTAATCAACTGTCCGTCCTTAACCTTAAGTTTCTGTGTCATTGATATAATAACCTCCTGAACCTCTTCCTTGCCATCTTTTTGTCCTACTATATTTATTTTATAAACATTATTCTCAATATCTTCATGAATGATAACCTTGCCATCAATCTCTGCAATAGGAGCCAAAACTTTAGGAGTTCTCATCTCAAACAGCTCCTCAACCCTTGGCAAGCCCTGAGTTACATCTGAGATAACGATTCCTCCAAAATGCTTAACTCTCATAGTAAGTTGTGTACCAGGCTCTCCTACAGACTGTGCAGCCAAAACTCCAACCGGTGTTCCAATCTCTACCACTTCATTAGTAGCAATATCCAAACCATAACATTTCTGGCAGACTCCATACTGAGATGAACAGTACAAAGGACTTCTGACCTCAACCTCTTTAATATTATGTTGTTTAATAAGATCAATCTGCTCTTCTTCAATTAATGTATTTTCAGGTATAATTGTCTTTTTGTTTTGGTCAAGAACAGGTTTTAATAAAAACCTTCCATGAATTCTTCTGTAAAAACTCTCTGCTCTGTCGCCCTCTGCTTTAACAACAAGGCCCTCTGCAACTGCACAGTCTTCTTCTCTAATCAAAACATCATGAGCAACATCAACCAACCTTCTGGTTAAGTAACCAGCATCTGCGGTTTTTAGAGCTGTATCTATCAATGCTTTTCTGCCACCTCGTGCCGCAATAACATACTCTAACATTGATAATCCCTGCCTGTAATTAGATTTAGTCGGAACCTCAATAACCTTGCCCAAAGGATTATAAACCATTCCTTTTATGGCTGACAACTGCTTCAATTGTTCTTTAGAACCCCTTGCTCCGCCTGATTTAATAATCATCTTAACAGGATTTTCTTCCGGCAAGGCATCCCAAGTTTTATCTGCAAGCACCTCTGTTGTCTGCAGCCATAAATTATTTGAGTATCTTTGTCTTTCTTCGTCAGTCAATAGACCCTGCTCATATTTTTGTCTAATATCATTTACCTTTTGCTCTGTTTCTTTTACAATCTGATCTTTTTCTGGAATAATCACACAATCAAACACTGAAAAAGATAAACCAGCTGCTTGTGTTGCGCCCCAAAAACCCATAACCTTAAGGTCATCTATTAGCTGACCAACTCTTTTTTCATCTTTTAATACCTTAATTGCTCTTTTGACCAAGTCCTTTAAATCAGCGGCCTTAACTTCATTATTAATAAACCCAAGTTCAGCCGGAATTATTGAGTTAAAGAAGACTCTTCCAATAGTTGTTTTCATCCAGCCGTATTCTTTTGAAACAAAGACCAACACCAACTGTCTTAAATCAACTTTGTCAAACTCATAAGCCTTAAGCAGATCCTCAATTGAGTAAAAAACTCTTAGATCCTGATCTTGCTTGTTTTGATCCTCAATTCTTTCTGAGGTAATAAAGTATATACCTAAAGCCATTTCCTTATTTGGAACAACTATAGGTGAACCATCTGAAGGTTTAAGCAGATTCTTATAAACAAACATTCGCTCCTTAACCTCTTTTATTGCCTCATCAGACAAGGGCAAAAACACACCCATGGCATCACCGTCAAAGTCTGCATTATAACCAGCACAAACAGCAGGATGAAGCTCAATTGCAAAATGATCAACCAGTTTTGGGTAAAATGCCAAGATAGACAATTTGTGCAAAGTCGGAGCTCTGTTTAACAGAACCGGCCTGTCTTTAATAACTTCTTCTAAGATATCATAAACCTCAGGGTGTCTTTCTTCTATAAATGCTTTTGCACTTTTAATATTTGCCGCATACCCTCTTACTATAATCTCATGAGTTAGATTTGGCTTAAACAATTCTATAGCCATTTCTTTAGGAATTCCACACTCATTAAGTTTTAGCTCAGGCCCGCCGATAATAGTAGAACGGCCAGAGTAATCAACTCTTTTACCTAAAAGATTCTGTCTGAATCTGCCTTTCTTCCCCCTTAAATTGTCAGATAAAGACTTAAGTATTTTAATTCCAGCTCTTCTTGTTGTCTGTCTGCCTTGAGCCTTAGTTAGATCAATAAGCTGATCCACAGATTCCTGCAACATTCTCTTTTCATTTCTTAAAATAATCTCTGGAGCACCAAGTTCAATTAACTGCTTTAACCTGTTATTTCTATTTATAACCCTTCTGTAAAAATCATTTAGATCTGAGGTCGCAAATTTTCCGCCCGGCAGTTGGACAACAGGCCTTAAACCCGGAGGGAGAACAGGCAACACAGTCAAAACCATCCACTCAGGCTTAATATTTGCCTTAATCAAACCTTCTATAACTCTTAATCTTTTAGCAATCTTTTGTCTTTTATCGCCTTTTGCTTTGGCATGAAGCTTTAAGACATCATCATAGAGTTGATTAAGATCAATGCTTTTTAAAACATCATAAATAACATCACCTCCCATTCCAACTTTGACAAAATCAATCAAGTTATTATCTCTTAGATAGATATAATCTTCCTCTTCAATACTGCTCAATCTTTTTGAGGTTTTAACTACTTTAGACAACCTATCAAAAAAAGCAGTCATCTCAGCAACTCTATTGGCAATAGTGTCAATAGCTTTTTTGATTTTCTTTCTATTCTCAAACTCAACCTCTTTTAAAGCAATCATCTGCTGATCTTGATTTTTTATTCTTGATTTAATCTCTTCTTTTTCTTTTTCCATTTTGTCAAGATACTTTTTCTCTACCTGTTTCTTTTCTGCCTCAAGTTTCTCAAGTTCAGTTTTTTTGATCTCTTCAAGTTTTGCCAATACTTCCTTTTTCTTATCTTCGTCTACATCTGTTACCAAATACAAAGCAAAATAAATTACTCTTTCAATAACCTGCGAAGAAATATCCAAGATCAGACTTAAAGGAGATGAGACACCCTTAAAGTACCAAATATGAACAACAGGAGCCGCCAGTTTGATATGACCCATTCGCTCCCTTCTTACTGCAGATGTTGTCACCTCAACTCCGCACCTATCACAGATAATGCCTTGGTACTTTATTCTTTTATACTTGCCGCAGTAACATTCATAATCTTTTGTAGGACCAAAGATTCTTTCATCAAACAAACCTTCTTTTTCTGGTCTGTAGGTTCTGTAGTTAATCGTTTCTGGTCTGGTAACCTCTCCATAAGACCATTTCAATATCTTTTCTGGCGAGGCAAGAGATATTTTCAGACCAGCTATTTTCATAATATCAAAGTCTTTCATATTACTCTACTGGTTCAATTGCTAACCCTAAAGAATTCAATTCTTTAAGCAAGACCTTAAATGACTCTGGCACATTGGATTTTGGAATCTCCAACCCCTTTAAGATTGCTTCAAAGGTTTTCATTCTGCCAACTACATCATCGCTTTTAATAGTTAACATCTCCTGCAAAGTATAAGGAACTCTATGAGCCTCCAGAGCCCAGACCTCCATCTCACCAAACCTCTGACCTCCCATCTGAGCTTTTCCTGCCAAGGGTTGTTGAGTGATTAATGAGTAAGGACCAATTGATCTTGCATGGAACTTATCCTCAACCATATGAATCAATTTCATAATATAACCTATACCAACCAAAACTCTCTTCTCATATGGCTTGCCGCTTCTGCCATCGTATAACACAACTCTGCCATCAACCGGCCAGCCTGCTTTCTTCAGGCCCTCTCTAATAAAATCCTCGCTTAATCTGTCAAAGACAGGAATAGACAATCTCTTACCCTCATACTGGGCAACAACACCTAACATTGCCTCAAGTATCTGACCCAAATTCATTCTACCTATAATAGAAGCAGGAGACAGTATTACATCAACAGGAGTACCATCCTCCAGATAAGGCATATCTGCCTCTGGCAGTATTTTTGTAATAACTCCTTTGTTTCCGTATCTGCCGGCAAGCTTATCTCCAATTGTGATTTTTCTCAGCTGGGCTGTATGCACAACAACCCTTTTTAACACATTAGGATCCAGTTCATTAGGATCTTTTTTAGAATCAATTACCTCAACATCAATAACAGTACCTCTTTTGCCATAAGGAACTCTTAATGAAGTATCTTTAACATCTTTAGCCTTTTCTCCAAATATAGCTCTTAATAATCTTTCTTCAGCAGTAAGTTCTTTCTCTCCTTTTGGAGCAACCTTGCCAACAAGAATATCACCCTCTTTAACCTCACTGCCAATTAGAACCAGACCATTTCTGTCAAGGTTCTTTAAAGACTCCTCTCGAACATGAGGAATATCGCTGGTTAACTCCTCTGGACCAAGTTTGGTATCAACAACATCTGCAACAAACTCTTCAGATGATATAGAGGTTAAAACATCATCTTTAACTAATCTTTCAGAGATCACAAATCCATCTTCATAACCATAACCATACAACGATGTAAAAGCAACAATAACATTTTGGCCTAAGGCAACATTGCCATTTTCTGTACCAGGCCCCTCAACCAAAAGATCACCCTTTTTAACCTTCTGGCCAAGATTAACTACCGGCCTTTGGTCAAAAACAACATCTTTATTAGTTCTTTTAAACCTTTCAAGCTCATAATTGTAAACTTTACCGCTTTTTCCTTTTACCACAACCTTTCTTGCATCAACATACTCAACCACACCATCCTCTGGAGACTCAACAACTCTGCCTGTTGCTTTTGTTACCAATCTTTCCATACCAGTGCCAACATACGGAGCTCTTGGCTTTATTAAAGGTACTGCCTGACACTGCATATGAGATCCCATCAAAGCTCTGGCAGCGTCATTATTTGGCAAAAACGGCAGTAAAGCAGCAGAGATGCCAACCAACTGCCTTGGAGAAACATCAATATAATCAACTTTATCTGCAGGAACCTCAACCACATCACCTTTATGCCTGCAGACAACAAACTCAGCCTTAATATAGCCATTTTCATCAACCTCAACATCTCCTGGAGCTATATAATACTCTTCCTCATCATCTGCCTGCATATACACAAGCTCATTGCTAACCTTTGCTTTTGTCTTGCCGGCTGAAGTTTCTTTAACCACCTTATAATAAGGAGCTTCTATAAAACCAAAATCATTGACTTTTGCATAAAGAGCAAGGTAAGTAACAATACCTATATTAATACCTTCTGGAGATCTTATTGGACAGATCCTGCCGTACTGAGAAGATGAAATATCTCTAATGGAAAACGCAGCTCTTTCTTTTTGAATACCGCCAGGACCGCTTACAGTAACACGGCGGAGATTATCTAACTCTGACAACACATTAGTCTGGTCAACTATTGTTGACAACTGACTGCTTCTAAAGAAAGAGTTAATTCCTAAACTTAAAGATTTAGGATTGACTATTAAAGAAGGAGTTGCTTTATCTTCATTTGAGACCAAACTCATTCTCTCTTTAATCTCCCTTTCAGCCCTTAACATACCTACTCTAATGCCGTACATACCAACCAGCTCTCCAACCCTTCTTAATCTTCTGTTGGAAAGATGATCAATATCATCAAAGCTGCCTTCACCAACAGTAAGCCTCATCAAATACTTTAACACTGCAACAAAATCTTGTTTTGTAACAGTGTAAACATTATCAGGAACAACACCATCAAGATTAAGCTTTTTATTAATCTTGTATCTGCCGACATTTTCCAGAGAGTATCTTCTTGTATCAAAAAACATATTGTTTATAACCTCAACAGCATTTTCCAAAACAGGTGTTTCTCCGGGTTTTATTTTCTTAAACAACTCCAGATAAGCAGTATCTTTATCAAAAACTCTATCTTTTTTTAAAGTAGGCAAAAGATACTTTTCAACCAAAGAACGATCAATATCTGAAAAATATTTTGAGACAATCTCCCTGTCAGACTCACCGTCAAACAACTTCAAGAATGCAGTGGCAAAAAACTTTCTTCTTCTATTAACCTTCATCTCAATAAAATCTTTTTTCCCAATAGTCACATCAATCCATGCACCAACATAAGGCCTTATCTCTGCATTATAAATAGTTGCTCCAGTATTTCTATCAATCTCTGCGGTAAAGTAAACACCAGGAGCCCTAACCAGTTGATTAATAACAGCTCTTTCAATACCATTAATAAAAAATGTTCCTTTATCAGTCATTTTAGGCAAACTAAACAAATAAACCTCTTGAGTTCTAACCTTGCCTGACTGCTTGTTCAATAAAGTGAAGGTCCCATAAACAGGAAAATCATAGGTTAATTTTTTTCTGATGCATAAACTTAACGGATATCTAACATCACCAAATCTAATAGACTCAAGATTTAAAGAAAACCTTTTGCCAGTATAATCCTCAATTGGAAAAAACTCTTTTAAAATCTCAAACAACTCCTCTTCTAAAAATCTTTTCCAGGAATCTTTTTGCACAGCAATAAGATCAAGCTCACCTAACCTGTCATTCTTTTTGCCAAGAAAAAGATCCTCTGCAAGAGAATCTGTTTTTAGTAAAGAGGGCAAAGAATTACTCATTCGCTTTTATTAAAAAAAAATAAACCCCTAAAAAAGGGCTTTTGGTTTTTTAACTTTAAATAACTCAATGAAAAAAATTATACCTTTACTTTTCAAAAAATCAAGAGCAAAATTAACTTTCTGACTATAAATCAATAAGCCTTTATAAAAAGCAAAAATATTAAACATAATAATAACACCTCATTTTGCAAAAATCAAGTCCCTGTATAAGTCGGGTACATAGGTAACATTTTCATCAAATTATAATTCTCATTATACCATTCAATAGGTGCCTTATAATTAAGTGCCTGGTGCGGTCTTTCAAGATTATAAAAAATTAACCACTCTGTTAATCTCCTGTTTGCCTCTTTAAGATCTGTCTCTGTTAATTGTGCCTTAAAAATATTTATCCTCCTGCATAAACTCCTTCTGTAAGCTTCTGTTAAATCTCTCATTTTCTTTTTGCTTTGTAAACATCAAAGTAAAGATTGTATTTTAAGATAACATAAGATATATATGATTATGTGATACATAATACCCATATTCTTTCTTAAATATCTTGCAAATAATTAATACATTCTTTAAAATCTTTTACGCTTCAATCATTTTTATCCTATTTTCTGCTATACCTGACATATCTTTAATACTGGCTTTTGATGAAACTCTTAACTAAAAGTTCTCAAAGATTATAGTTTGTCGATATTTTATAGATATTTTATACAGAAAGTCCCTACACACCTTTAATGCTTCCTTGCCTAATCCTATAATGTTTTAGAATCTATTTTGATATATAACTATTACCTGTATATCTGAACTTGCACAGTCCTTGTAGATAAAACATCTCATCTCGTAAATTATAAAAAACATCTTAAGACTTAATCTGAATAAATTTCTATTGACCTTTAATCTAAAAATCAAAAAATGTTATATAAATTAGGTTGTTATAAAAACAACTTAATTGCTAACTCAAGGTTAATTAAACGATCTTGTTAAATAAAGCTACAATTTCTTTGGTTAAAGGCATTACTTTTAAGTTCTCAATCTCAGATTTAGCAAACCAACCAAAGTCGCTAGCTTCAGGGTTTAGCCTGATTTTCTGTTTTTTATTTACTCTTTGACATTCATAAACAATAAAGACTCCATGCCAGGAACCAAATGTTTTTGAAAACACCTTGTTTAATAATCTTTTTACTTTTACTTGAATACCTAACTCTTCTTTAAGCTCTCTGACAACTGTTTCTTCAGGAGATTCTCCAAACTCCAAACCTCCACCAGCAAACTGCCAGGCTCCATCAAATCTAGGTTTATCAGAAGTTCTTTTTGTCAATAAAAAATTATTATTCTCAACAATAACGCCTATAACAACAACATTAACTGTTCCTTTTTTCATTAGATCTGCTGTTTTTAAACTTTTAAGATAAAATATTTTAACAAAACCTTTAACAAACAAAAACAAAGTTTCTATAATTTTTCATCAGCATTATGATAACTTTACAGCAAGCAGAACAGATATTGGAAGAATTTTTGGACAATCCTAATCTTAAAAAACACTGCTGGGCTGTTTGCTCTGCAATGAAAGCCTATGCCAAACATTTTAATCTAAAAGATAAAGCAGAAATAGAGAAATGGCAGGTATCCGGCCTGCTTCACGATGCTGACTGGGAAAAACATCCTGACAAACACCCAAATGTCATAGTAAATTATCTAAAAAAACTTAAGGCAGATGAAGATATTTTAAACGCAGTTGCCTCACATGGATTTGAGTTTGATGAACAACCCAAGACTCTAATGGCAAAGACTCTAAGAGCTGTTGATGAACTTACTGGCTTAATAACTGCAGTAGCCCTTGTTAAGGGCAGAAAACTAGACAATGTCACAGTGGAAAGCGTTTTAAACAAATGGAAAGACAAAAGATTTGCCTCTGGAGTAAAAAGGGAAGATATTGAGCAAGGAGCAAGAGATCTTAACATTCCGCTTAAAGAACATATCCTGATTGTTCTGTCAGGAATGAAGGCAATTAAAGATAAATTAGGTCTGGATTGAGTATCAAGTTATTTAAAAACAAACCTAGCGTCAGTAATATAAAATTTATCCTTTGTAAAAATAATAGGATTTAAATCAAGCTCCTTAACATTATTTTCTGCAAACAGTTTAGCTGTCCTACAACAGAAATTATATATCCTGCCAATATCTACATTAACAGCTCCTCTTTGGCCTGACAAAATTTTATAATACTCTGACTTCTGTAAAGCTCTTTTAAAATCAAAAAAATCAAACGGGTAAACAAGAGAACTAAAAGCTTTTAAAGTCTCAACATATATGCCGCCTAAACCAAAAGCTAAAACAACTCCAAATGCAGGATCTCTTTTTAAACCTAAGAAGAACTCAGCCCCATTTATAAAGGGCTGTAAAATTATATCCTCAAAACCAGTTTGCCTCAACTTCTCAAACTCAACAAGCAGATCTCTGCTATCCACTGCAACTTTAACAACATTTTTATCTGTTTTATGGATGCTTGATTCAACATCAGCCTTAAGCACATACGGAGCAGGCAGTTTCTCCATAGCAGAAAAAAGCTGTTTTTTACTTGACACAACAGCAAAATCTACAACAGGAAAATTGTTTTTAAACAAATAATCTAAGGCATTGCTTAAATAGTTTTTATTTTTAAAATCAATCTTGGTTATTTTTTCAGACTCTGAACCAATTAAGTTTTTTAACAAAAAGCCATAATCTTTTTGCAAAGACTGCTTCCAGTTAAAATACTTTTTTAAACTTGATGAAAATACAGAAAAATCAGCCAAACCTGCAATTTTATTTTTTTCAAACAACTCTAAACTAGAATCAACACTTTTTCCGCCTAAGAAAACAGGAAATAATGGGATCTTAGTCTTTTTCTGTTGATCGATAATTACTTTTGCTGTTTTTAAAACCTCTGTATTAGCCTGAGGAGTCAATAAGATAACAATTGCTCCAACAACATTTTCATCAAACCCAGACTCAAGAGCCAGTCTAAAGTCTCTAGCATTGGCATCACCTAGAATATCTAAAGGATTATGAATAGAAACTCTCTTAAAATTAAAGGCTTTTTTCAACTCAGCTACAGTACTCTCAGACAAATACAGCAACTTGAGACCCTTAACAATCAGCTCATCTGCCAGCAAAACCCCTGCACCTCCGCCATTGGTAATAACTAAAATTTTATCTGTTAAAGGCATTCTATTATAAGAAAATAATTTAAGCAAAAACAAAAACTCAGACAAACTCTCTGCTCGTATTACACCAAGCTGATCAAACAAAGCCTGAAAAACAGTATCAGACCCAACAAGACTTCCTGTATGAGAGGACACAGCTTCTGCTCCCTTAACAGTTTTGCCTGACTTTAAAATAACTACTGGTTTTTTAGCAGCTGCATAACTTAATGCAGACCTAAACCTGTCTCCGTCAACAACTCCCTCAAGATAACAAGCTATAACAGCAGATTTTTCATCATCAGCCAAAAACCTTAAACAATCAGCTGTGTCAATAACTGTTTGATTGCCAACCGAGATAAAGTGTGAAAATCCCAGATTGTGGTGATCTGCAAAGTAATCAACCAACCAACTGCCTAAAGCTCCTGATTGTGAAACCATAGCAATATTGCCTGATTTTACTTTGCCTTTAAGAAAAGTAAGATTAATATTAAGTTGAGTATTGACAAAACCAATACAGTTTGGTCCTAGTATTGATAATTTATGTTTTTGAGCAAAACTGGCTAAAGCAGTTTCTTTGTTGATATCTCCAGTCTCTTTAAAACCAGCCGCATAAATAAGAAAATTTTTTACTCCGCTTTTGGCGATCTTTGGCAAAAGCTCAA
>BPJD01000005.1 GCA_026004435.1 Patescibacteria group bacterium
CAAGAGTGTGTTGGATCATGTTTTGTCCATAAGAATATCTGTATTTAAATCTGCCTAGTAATTTTATAAGTTCTGTTGGCAGATTATAGACTCCAACTTTGTTAGCTAATTCTTTGCCTGCTTGGAAAATTACTTTGTCTAAATCTGATTTAGTTTTGGCAACAATCTCTTCAATTCTTTGCGGTTGAATCCTGCCATCTCTGATAAGTCTTTCCAGAGCCTCTTTAGCTACAGCTCTTCTTACTGGATCGAATGAAGATAGTTTAATAACTCCTTCTTCTTCTAAATCAACATCAACGCCTGTGGCTAACTCAAAAGCTCTTATATTTCTGCCTTCTTTACCTATAATTCTTCCTTTTATGTCTTCATTTGGCAGGTTAACAGTAGATAAGGTATACTCTGCTACATAATCTGTTGCTCCAAAACGCATAGCATCAACTAAAATCTCTTTTGCTTTTGTTTCAGATTGGTCTTTAATCTCCTCTTCTGCAGATTTTATTCTTTCGGCTATTTCTTTTTTAAGTTTTTCTTCCCAGGTTTTAAGCAGAAGATCTTTAGCTTGTTGACTAGTTAGTTGAGCTATTTTTTCAAGTTTTGTCAGTAATTCCGCTTTCTTTTTGTTTATTTCTTCAATCTGTTGTTCAAGATGTCGTTTTTTATCTTCAAGCGATTGTTTTTCTCTTTCAAGAGTCTTTTCTTTTTCTAAAGCAAGTTTCTCTATCTCTAAGGCTTTTTCCCTTATTTTCTCTGCCTTTTCTTCAGCCTCCTGAATAATTTTTAAAGACTTCTCTTTAGCCTCTAGCAATATTGATTCAGCTTTTGTTTTAGCTTCTTCTAACTCTTTTTGTGATATTAACCCAAGTTTTTTGAAAATATTGGCAAGCATATTTTTTATTACTAATTCGGAGATGGTGAAAGGTTGTTAGATTAGTTGATATGATTACTACTGTAACAATTTAGGTTAATTTTATAAGTTAACATAAATTACAACAACCTTCAGGCATCTCCTTAATTTATAACTAAATTTAAATTTTTAATCTGTTTTTATATTTTACTCTTATTTTTTATTTTTGCAAAGACAGGAATTACGATTAATTTATGTTAATATATATCCTATAGCTGAAGTTGATTTTTAGTTATGGCAGAAACAGATAGACCGAAGTTGTCCAGAAGAGCTTTTTTAAAGCTAGTTGGAGCTTCGGCGGCGAGTACTCTTTTAGGATCAGGCTCATCTGACAATAAATTTAGAATAGAGCCTTTACCTTCTGCGGTTGAAAGTTTTGTACAACCAAGTTATACACAACCAAGAGTTTTAGAGTCTCAAAAAAATATAGAGATAACTTCTTTAGAAGAGTTTAGGCCTTTATACTGCAGAATTGAGGAGTTTAAAGCAAAATGGAAGGTTGTTCCTCCATTTTAAAACGATATATATCTGATCTTAAAACTATATTTTGAAAGTAGCAGTTTTGAATTGTCAAATGAACAAAAGGTAATAAGAGATATTCTGACAAAAGATTGGGGCAGTAGAATTGATTATATTCAAGAGGATGCTAGAGAAAAACAAATTCAAATATACTTTATCGGAAAATTTTACTGATACTGAAAAGTCGTTTTTAAGATATGTTGTATATATTTTATTTGACAGGTTTTCTATATTTAAACTTGTATCCCCAAGTAGTATTTTAGTAGTCAAAGATACTTTTAACTGTGGATCAGTATTGTCGATAGGGTGTAATGATTTTTCGAATCAAATTACTGTAAAATTTGAGACTGTTTCCAATTTTGTTAGTGTTTTTATGCATGAAGTTTTTCATAATTTAATGGATATTAATAAGGTCACAATAGAGCGGTGGTTTAATTATATTAACAAAACTAAATTTTTAGATCTTTGGATTTTTATAGTAGATCAGACTGATTTGTTCTTAGAGAAGGTTTTATTACTTGATTTTCAAGACTTGATCATAGATTACCATTCTGGCGAATATGAGGAAAGAAAAGCAAATCTAAAGTTTTTTGATGAGTTGTCTCAAACTTTAGCTCTTGAGAAAGGATCAAGTTATATGCAAGTATTTCAAGAAAGTTTGAGAAAAGCAAAATATAAATTAGATTCAAAAGATGATTTAGATGAGTTAAGTGAGATGATAAGGGCTTTTATTTCAAATGAGATAGCTCTAATTTTTCATCTTAGTCATAATCCAGTTTTACTAGTAGCTGAAAAATCTTTACCTGATTTTCCACAAATAATAAAGTATTTATACGAAATCCGTGAAAAAATTCAGACCAAGTTTTTAGAATGCTATACAGGAAAAACAATTAGGAGTCTGTCTGAAGAATTATTATTGTAGTTTAATTTCTTTTTAATACTTCAATTGCTGTTTCACTTCCAATTTCAAACCCTTTCTCATAATGTATCCTCATAGTATCTCATCATATCAACCACTTCTGTGTTTTATTTAAAAAGAATCTCTTTTGTTTTTTATCATCTGTGAAAATAGTATTAAAAATTCTTCATCATCTTTCCTGTTTCAATTATCAACTATTTCATTATACTGTTTTTCTCCTTTGGGTATTGTGTGTATTCTGGCATTGAGTTTTGCTTTAAAAAACTCATTTTATTCTTTTAATATAATTCCTTTGTTTTTTAAGATAGAATTTTTCTATATATTTATTCGTAGATTAATTAGCTTTGCTATAGTCCTTTTTGCTTTTTTTAAATATTTAATTAGAGCTTGGTAGGATACTATAACAAGCTCTTCTTTTATGATTAATTTATAATTTTTAAAATACTATGTTCTTTTTGATAACCTTTTTATCTCCCAATTCTCGTTTTTCTCTATTTTTCTCTTATTTTAATAGGAGGTCAATTTGTACCTATGTAGGTATTTAAATAAATAAAACATTGACATTTTATTAGTTATTTTTAATAATTTAAGATATTAAGATGTTAAATAAAATTATTAAAATATTATTTATATTTTTTTTAATTATTATTTTGATCGAATTTGGTATCTATTTTTATGTTAAAAGCAACAAAAATGTTTTAGAGAAGGGGTCATACTCAGATCCTAAAGTGGTACTTCAAAAAGTGAAAGATTTAGAAAGATCTGATCTTTTTTACCCATTTATAAAATCTGGTCTGATTAAGCAATCTAAAGTAACAAATTATTACCAAGGGAATATTTCTAACTTGCAGTATAATCAAAATATAGATGGAGTCTTGTATATATTAATTTTTGATTTGAATTTTAACAATGAAGAACTCCGATTTCTACTTTCTAAAGCAAACTTTAATAAATTTAGTTTTTTTGAAAAAAACAAAGATGGGGTATTAAAGAAAATTGATTATTCCCAATTAAGTGAAGGAGATTTTATAGAAATGGTAGGTACAAGTGTTTTCGTACTAGATCAAGGAGAAATTAAGAAAGATCTGGAAAGTATTAGTATTATGAAAATAAATTATGAATAAGTACTATATTCCTAAAATAATAGAAAAAAAAGTTGAATTTTATTTAGATAGTTCAGATAGATTTATATATTCTATGGATTTGTTACAGAACACTAATGTTCAGTTAATAGCTCAGTATTGTGTTGGTGGTTGTTTTCCTGGTTCTGGTAAAATACGATTACAGGATGGAAGTGTTAGAAATATTTCTCAAGTGAAGAAAGGAGATAAAGTGATAAGTTTCGATTTAAATCAAGGAAAATTTAAAGAAAATATTATTAAAGATAAACAAGAGCATATATATTTTGGCAAATATATCATTGTCAATGATTCTTTTATTTCAACACCTAATCATCCAATTTTCTGTTTAAGTTCTAATGAATGGATTCCAGTCAACGACTTAAAAGATAATGATATTTTATTAACCTATAATGGTTTAAAAGCAAGGGTTAAAAATAAAAAGAAGATTTTTATAAGAGAGTTTAAAAAAGTATATAATTTATCTTTAAAATACGAACCTTATAATTATTTTGTTGACGACTTTTTGGTGCACTCTTCTACTTTTATATTTAATTCTCATTACTATTTTAAATAAAAATCTTTACTGAGTTTGATAAAAAAAATTAGACAAAAAGTTTTTTTTATTATTTTTAAATTCCAAAGAATAAAAAGTATAGTTATTAATTATGTTTGCTAAAAGACTTAAATTTTTAGGCTTAACATGAAAATTTTCAAGTAATAAGTTGGAAATCAATATTTTATTTTTGATTTTTTTAATTTTAAAATTATTTGATTTTTTTAGAAAATAAAAAGAGTGTATTTTATATCCAAGTGGCTGTTTTAAAATATTAGGATCTTTATCTAAAAAGGGTGTTTGAAAAGCTAATATTTTATTATTTTCATCTTTATTGATTATAATACAATCATCCATAATTGGTTTAAATTTATCTTTCAAGAAGTTCTTTACCGTTGTTTTACCTGCGTTTTCAGGTCCAATAAATATAAATACTTTATCGTTGATTAATACGGAGGATGAATGGATTGCTAAGAGTCCATTTTCTTTAACAAGATAAAAAAGGGTATGGTTTATTGCAGTAACAATAGGAATACCTGCTGTTGAGTAAGGAATAAAACTAGTTTTATTTTTAATAGTATATAAATTGATGAAGAATTCATTAGTGTCAGTGCTTAGAATTTTAATTTTTTCTTTTGGATTTATAAACTTAATTGTCCATGATATTTTTTTGTCTGTTTTTGATAACAAAAAGTTATTAAAAAAATCATACAGAACTTTATATACATAATTTCTATAGACTGGAAATTCTGTTTTTGTAAACTCAATTTTTATTGTTAAGTTTGCTACATTTAGATAGATCTTTTTCATAATTATTTTATAACAATAGAGTAAATAACTGATTCATTTATTCCATCAAGATCTAAAAGTCTGTTAATTTTGTCTTCATAAAATCCTCCAATAGGACAAGCACTTAGTTTTAATGATGTTGATATTAAAAGTATGTTTTGACTTAAATGACCAGCTTCAAGATGTATATATCGGTATGATCGATTTCCATATTTTTTAGATGACCTTTTGAATACAGCTGTTAATAAAATTATTAGTTGTGAATCAATGATTTTGCTTTGAATAAAACAACTTTTTAAATCCTTTTTAGGTATTTGCCAAAGTTTCTCTAAAGAATGATCTTTTACATAATAGTGAAATAATCGAATTTTTTTATCAAATTCAGTTTTTTGAGATATTAAGTAAATCTCTATTGGGTATAATCCCCCTGCAGAAGGATATGGTCTTTTAAACTCTTTTATGAGTCCAACACTATAATAAAGTAGGTAGCTTATTTTGGATAAGGTTAACTTTTCTTTAGAAGGTTTGTCTAGATTTGACTTTCTGTTGATGATTGCTTTAATTAGATTGTTTTTTTGAACATTTGGCTTTTTTAGTTTAATGTTTTCAAACCTAAAATATGATTTATAGATAATGTTTTTACTTGAATATTTGCTTTTTAGTTGGTCTGTGTCTTGATTTAAATTTAAAACTCTGTTATTAGATAATTTGTGGAATATCTCGTATTTTTCTGTGGGTAAAAGTAAAAGTTTATTTACATCAATTTTTTTAGACATATTTTGACATATAATAATTTTACATTTTTTTAACTATCAGTGCTATATTTTGAGATATCAATTTCTAAACTCTTCAATTTTGGAGCAATTATTTTAATTGTAAAGTAATTTTTTATTTCCTTTAATGATAGATTGACATAATAAATATCAATATTTTTTTTTTGTAAGATATTAAGTATTTTTAGAAGTTCTTGTTTTTTTGCGTATCTAATTTTTTCAAGATTAATTTCTAATCCTTTTGCTTTTTTCAATAGGTTAATAAGTTTGTTACTATACTCTTTTTCAAATAAAAATTTTTCTAAAATTGTCCAATTATTTTTTGTTTGAAAATGAAATATTAGGTTAAGTTTAGGATCTACACTTAGAATTTTTAAGGAATGTCTTCCTATAAAAGCTTCTTCTAAGCTGCCAATTATTGCTTTAATCGGATTTAGATTTGATTTAATGCCAAAAGAGTTCATTGGGATTTTCTCAGATTGATCTATTAACAAACTTAAAAAGGTTGGAATTTTGAGGTTTGTTTCTATATAGAATAATAGCCATTTAAGGAGATATTTTTTACAAAGTTTATCAAGCTTTTTTATTTTGTTATTTTTAAGGCTTGTTAACTTTACTTTAAAGAAGCCAGTGTTTGATATATATGAATCTATAAATGCATCTCTTTCAATTACTTCGTAAATTCCATTTATAATTGCAGAACTTAAATCAATGTGTGTTGCCAACCCATTAGATGATGTTTTTATAGGATAAATATTTATTTTTTTTAGATTTTTTTTATACATCAAATATCGTAAGTAATAGGGATATATATGTTTGGGACTTATATAAAATATATTTTTAGGATCATTTAATTTTTTTGCTTTTATCAATCCATATTGGTATTCATTTTCATCATCGTGTTTGTATTTTAGTATAAATTTTTGCTGCTGTTTTCTTATGAAATCCAACTTTGTTTTATCAGTTATTATTTTGTTTACATTAACAGTATAAAAAGTCAGTCTTTCTATTGCTTCTGATAAGCTTTTTTGAATGGCTTCTTCTTTGGAAAAAAATGATATTCCACTACCAATAATATCATTTTCAGAGTAATAAGTGTAGTATTTTTCACTGTTTTTTTTTGCTAAATATTTGTAATCAATTATTGTTTCATAATGGTATATTTTCGGTTCATCATGAAATAGTCCTGTTTTGCAGTATATTTTTTTTATTAATTCTATTTGTGTCAAATTTGCTATTATTTGTCTAATCATTATTTATATGGACAAGATTAAAAATTTTTTGAAAAAATTTGGAATGCTCACATATGGTAATAGTATGTTACCATTATTTTTTATAAATGATAAAGTTTTTATTAAAGAAAGATCTTTTAGTAAGATAAAGATAAATGATATAGTCTTGTTTACCAATTTTGGCAAATTGATTGGTCATAGAGTTGTTTATAAATCTAATAAATATATCATAACTAAGGGTGATAATGCTTTGCTATCTGATGGAAAAATTTTTCCCAACCAAATTTTAGGCGTTATTTATAAAATAAAACGCAATGGCCGGTTTTTTAATCCTAACACTTTTTACCTTATCCAATCAACGCATTATTTTAATGAGATTGTAAAAATAAAAAAGTCCTTTGATAAGGAAAAGATTAACTATGTTTTTTTAAAAGGTCTTCCTTTACATCTTTATTATGAAGGAAAACATCCTAAAAGAATTTATGCTGATTGCGATGTTTTAATTGATAAAAATGATTTTGAAAAAGCAGAAAAAATTTTGTTTGGATTTGGCTACAAAAAAGCTGACACTTCCCTTTCAAAAATTCAAAAAAAATTAATAGATAAAGAAGTAGAAAATGCCTTTTGGAAAGTTATTGATGGTTTTTCTGTTGTCTTTGATCTTCATCTTGAAGTTGTTTTTATGATGACCCAACTTGGCTCTTTAGATGCTCTCTATCCTCAAAAATTTATTGATAAATTAACAGAAGAATTTTTAAAAACCAAAAGAAAAGTAAAAATTTTAAATGAAAATTTCTTAATACTTAATACTAAATACTTAATACTCTATCTTGTCCTACACCTTTTTCATCATAATTTTAAAGGAGCTTTCAGATACGAATTTTTGAATCAGGTAATTAAAAAAACTGGAAATAAAGAAAAAATCTTTCAGGAAATTGTAGAAATTGTAGAAAGATACAAACTAAATAATTTCATTTATCCAGTTTTTTACCTTCTAAAAAAATATTATCAAACACCTATGCCAAAAAGCTTTTTAAAACAAATTTCAATTAAAAACTCGTTAACCCGCAAACTCGCAGATAAAATAATAAAAAAAATAAACATTTTTGACGATGACCCAAGAATTCAGGCTGGAATAAACAGATTTTTAAACCTTTTTTTCTTTTCACCCAATCCTTTTTGGAAAAGAATATTTGTCTTCTTTAATCCCCAAGTAATCACAGCTTTTATGTGGAGTATGTATACTAAAATACGCTTTTCTAAAGACATTATTTCTTTAGCTGGAAAATTTAAACCAAAAGTTAAAAAAGATGTTCTAAAGTCACGAAAGGAATTGGAAAAAAATTATGTAAGGTTTTAAAATTTTAAAACTATGCCAGAGATTTTGGAAAAAATTATCGCACTCATCTTTTTAATTTTACTCTCCCCTATTTTCCTTATTCTCTATCTTGCGGTCAAATTAACCTCCAAAGGTCCTTTTATCTTTAAACAAAAAAGATCAGGTAAAAACAAAAAACCTTTTTATATCTACAAAATTCGCACAATGGTTGAAAATGCAGAAGAGCTGAAAGAAAAATACAAACATCTAAATCAGGCCGATGGACCTGTATTTAAGATATACGATGACCCAAGATTTACCAAAGTTGGAAAAATAATTGCCCACCTTGGTTTGGATGAACTTCCTCAACTTATTAATATCTTAAAAGGAGAAATGTCTTTTGTTGGCCCTCGGCCCTTTCCAGTTGCTGAAGCAAAGAGAATTTCTAAAAAATATGAAAAAAGATTTAGCGTTAAGCCTGGAATTTTATCTTCCTGGGTAATACAGGGAGCTTTTCACGATAATTTTGAAAAATGGATGAATCTTGATTTAAAAGATGTTGAAAACAAAAGTTTTTGGTATGATTTAAAGATAATTTTAAAGTCATTAGCATTTTGGGTAAAAGTGATAAGCAATGCTTTCTAAAAAACAAAGCTCTAAAAAACAAAAAAATATCAAAATTCAAAAAGGTTTAATTGTTGAAAAGATTGACGATCAAACAGTTATTTTTGATACAGAAGAATCAGTGCTGTATACTTTAAATGAAACCGCAAGTGTTATTTTTGATAAGCTAAAGAAAAATTGGGATAAAGAAAGAATAATAAATTATATGCTTAAGAATTATGAGGTTAAAAGAGAAAGATTAGAAAAAGATTTTGAGCAATTATTAAAAAGTTTAAAAAGAAAGAAAATAATTGTTTAAGATGAGAAAAATGTCTTTTCTAAAAAAAATCTGGAAGTTTTTGGTTGATAATTATTTTATTTCAATCTTTATTGCATGCATCGGTTTTGTTGCTGTTGTTTCTGTCTATAAACTTTTTTTTGTTAAACCTACCTATGTATATGCCAAGGTTAAGGTTGGTCAAGGTTTGTGGTGGGCTTCAACTCAAAAGCCATCATCATGGTATCTTGAGGCGTTTCAGAATGTTATCAAGACTAAAGAAAGTGAGAATGATCTTTCAGGGAATCCTCAGTCGCAGATTTTGAGTATGCGTTATTATCCTACTTATATTCAGAATCAATATGATGTTTATCTCATTATGAAACTAAAGGTTTCCAAACTTGGAAAAACAGGCAAATACAACTTTAAACGCTCTTCAATTGGTGTTTCGTCTCCGGTTGATTTTGAGTTTCCTTCTGTTCAGTTTTCCGGAACTATTATTGATATTTCCGAAAAACCTATTAAAGATAAGTTGAGTAGAAAAAGAGGTTGTTTTGGCAAAGAAGAAATTCAGATCCATGGGAGTATGAGGTTATAGAGATAGGTGATTATTATTTTGATGGCAAAGAGAAAGGTCTTTGAGATTATAGATAAATCAGCCAGAGATACTTATGTATTAACCTCAGACACCTTTGGTAATTATCCGGATGTTGAGCCTGAGTTAAGAAAATACATTTTTGTTAAGGCAAAGATCAAGGCCAAAGAAAAGGGAGGAAAACTGATTTTTGGTGAAGAGCAGATTTTATCTGTAGGTCAAAGTATCAATATTGTCACAAATAAGTTTGTTTTTCAAAATTATCGAGTAGCAGAAATTAAGCCAACTAAATAAGATTTGGCCAAGATAGTTAACCTAGTGTTTCTTTAAGCTAAATTAGAGATTGTCTAATCAATGAATCTGTGAACAATTTCTTTTATTATATCCTGATAAGCTAATTTTATAAAATTTTGTTTGTAAAATTATTCTTGAAGGCTATTTATTAAAAATAAAATTCAATAAATCAATTTATTGTGTTATACCTTTTAATTTTCCAGTTGCAAATTTAAAAGAACAATATTATACTATAAGAATAAGATGGACAGAGATAAATTGTCAACAGCTGAAATAGATGATCTTTATGTAAGTGGACAACTTCCCTGAAGAGGAATGGCTTAGATTGAGACTTTATCGGAATCAAGCAAGTGACCAAGAAGTTTTCAAGGAAAGAGGAGAAGAAAAAATGGAAAAGACGTCTTATCTTTAGGACTAATTCTTTTGGGACTTTTTACTCTTCGGCCTGGAACAATAAATGCATCTTCTATAGAGCGACAGTCTGGTCCTTCTAGAGACTCTGTATCTCCTTATAAAGATGTTAATAATATTGGTATTGATATTGATATTGATATTGAAGAGATAGTTAAAAATTGGTTGAAAGAAAAGTTTAATCTTCAAGAGGGAGAATTTGATCTATATATTTTGGGTAATAATTTTTTTGGTATAAAACTTCATGAAATTAAAGCAGGAGATCAAATAGAGAATTCACAGGGAAAATTTAATTCTATTTCTCCAGATAAACCACAAGTATATGGTTTTATTAAAGAAGGTGAACAAAAAGTTGTGCTTTTACCAAATATTGTGACTCCATATGGCAGATTTTATCTTGATAATGCAGTTACACAAGAAGATGGAAATGTGCTTTTAGAATACAAATCTGAATCTGGTGTTTTAGTTCCTTTTTATATGGAGATGTCTAAACTTAGTGAGAACTCGATAGCCGATGTTTTAGTTGAGTCTATTAAAGAAAAGATATCTGACGGCAAATTGGTTGTTGTTTCTTTTAATGATTCCCGAGAACCGGCTGATTTTTACCAAATAGAGTCTCCTATTGCAACAGGTGGGTTTGAAACGGAAGTTTCATTGTCTTTATCTTTTAATTCAGTTAAAAATCAACTAAGTTTAAGTTTTGGTGATAGCAGATCTGTGGTAATACAGTTGCCTGAGGAGTTAGCTGAGATGTTTAAGCAGGCAGGAGAAATAAAGCCTGAATTTGTTGTTGATGAAAATGGAAATTTAGCGGTAAAAGGTTTGCCTGAAGGAGTTAGTTTACATTTAGAAGGAGGTTATCCTTTTTTAAGTTATCAAAAGACAACAGTTTCAGGAAAAGTAGAAGGAAACAGTCTAAATGTAAGATCTGGTCCAGGTACAAATTACCCAAAAATAGATTCTTTAAGTCAAGGAACTGAGATACCATTGTCTCAGGGAACTACTTTTTATGTTCCTGAAGAAGGTGAAGAACGTGAGTATAGTTTAGGTTTAAGAGAAAGCAGAGATAAACAAGGTAAGCCAGTTTATGAGATTATGTTGATAAGTACAGGAGACCAACAAGAAGCAATAGCCTTATCAGGTATTAAAGAGGTTTGGGCGCGAATAGGTGATATAGGTGATAATAGATTCGTTGCAGTAAGATATAATGGAGAAGCATTAGTCGCACTTAAATCAACTGTTGTTGAAGAAAATATCGAAGTTGCTCCTTCAGCAGATCTTCTTCCTGCTCCTGACTTTGAAAACGCACAACTTAAGGCTGCAGTAAGTGATTTTGTCAATGCAATGGAGATGGTAGGGATTGAAGGTAGAGTGTAGAAGAAGTAAAGAATAATCTTATCTTTAGAAAGATAAGGGGTAGTGGATGGTAAGGAGTATGTTGTTGGGGTGTATAGGGTAACAGGACTCGATGGTACTCCTTATGTTTTTCCTTTAAAAGCAGAAAGGTACGAAAATGGTGAATTGAGATGGGATTTTAAGTCAGCATCCAGAGTTTTGGCGGAGGCTCAAGGAGTTCTTTTGGGAAATAATGATGAGGCATGGCGTTCAGATTTGGGAGAAAAATTAGAATACTTTGGAACAATAGCTATGGCTGAAGGATTTGCCGGAACAGAAGGATATAGGATAAGATTTAATGAGAGTGATCTTCCTTATATAGAAGAGGCCTATGAAAGAGTGCGAACCATAATCAACCGTGGAGGGTATCCATTTTTTAAAACATCAATTGTGCCTTCTTTTTTAAATGGAGTACCTCCAGATCTGGATAAGGCTATAAAAAGTATGAGTGTGGAAGATGTCGAGCGGCTTTTGAGAGGTCATGTAGAGAGAGTTATGACGTATCAACCAAATAAAAATGCACCTAAATTTAAAGATCTTGTTGATGTTTGGGAGATTGTTGGAGAAGTTAACCCTTATTATATACAAAGGGGTTGGAATAGGCATCCTTTTATAGAAAAATTTGCAAAACCAAACGATCCTGATTTTGGTTGGAAAAAGTTTTTTGAAATAGTTTTTAGAACAGCACAACAAATTGATCCTGATGCCCTTTTGATTGTTTCCAATTACAACAATGAATATCCAAATGATTTACATCCCGGTGGGACTCAAAAACAGACTCTTGAGATTATTAGATACTTAAAGTCAATAGGTATTAATAATGTGGGAGTTGGGTTGCATATGCATCTAAACTTATATGGAGATCATGTAATTCCAACACCACCACAGTTTGCAAATGTAATTAGATTATATCGTAGCTCTGGGGCGGAACCAATCATTACAGAATTTGATTTGAATATAAGCACTAAACCACATGTGCCAGCCGGAAGACCAGACTGGTGGCCTTCAGTAGCTTTTAACCCAAATACACGTTATGCTGATCAAGCAAGAATATATTATGACCTTGTAAAAACTTATTTGGAAGAAACTAGAGGGCAAGAAAACAGAATTATATCATGGTGGGGAAGAAGAGATAATCATAGTTGGATTGAGCTAGGTCATAAAGTAGAAGATGCTGATCCTCTTTTGTTTGACCACAATGGAAAACCAAAGCCAGCGTTTTTTGCTGTATCATCAGCGCTATATGAGAGTTTGTTAGAGAAATTTGACTAATAAAATTTTTCTACAATATATAGAGTATTTATTTAATGGAAACAAAATTGTTAATATTTTCTAAATTAAGCGGAGGTGGTCTTGACAGGTTTTTTCAATTATTTTATCAGTTAAAAACTGAAAACTTTGATATATTTTATTTTTTTTACAATCCTCCTATTCGTAAGGAAATATACAAAAATACAAAATATAGGATAATAAAACCAAATTTAAGATATGAAAATGATTTCATTATTTTTTGGCCAATTAAATTTATTTTTTTTATTAATCACTTAATAAGAACTTTTTTTATTTTAAAAAATTATAAAAAAAAATATAAGAAAATTGTTGTTTTAAGTGCTGATCTTTATTCTTTAGCTATTCTGGCTTTATTAAAAAATTTATTACCTTTTTCTTTAGTATTTAGAGTAATGGTTGATTTTGAAGAGTTACTACTTAAAAGAGGGATTTTGTTTCGTAAATTAATTCATCTTGTTTCTATATATGCAATAAATAAAGCAGATAAGGTTGTTTCTGTTTCTAAAGGACTTAGTATAAAAACAAAAAATTTTTTTAAAATTAATTCAACTTCAAAAACAACTTTTATTTATAATGGAGTAATCTTTAATGTTATAAAAAAACCAAGACTATATCCGAAGCAAAACCCTGTTATTCTTTATGTTGGGCGACTTGATAAAGAAAAAGATTTGCAGACAATAGTCAAGTCTTTTTACTTTGTCATTATAAAAAGGAGTGATTGTCAACTTTGGATTGTTGGTGACGGTTCTGAAAGAGAAAAGATTAGTAAATTAATAAAAAATATAGGATTGCAAAAAAATATCAAAATGTTTGGTTGGAAAAACAATGTAGAAGAATTTTATAAAAGAGCCCATATTTTTTGCTTCGCTTCATTTTATGAAGGGTTTGGTTTTGTTATTATAGAAGCAATGAGTTTTGGACTACCTGTCGTTGTTACAAATTCTCCCTTTGGTCCAGGTGAAATAATTGAAGATAATAAATATGGACTTTTAGTACCTGTACAAGATTATAAAAAAATGAGTAATGAAATACTATCATTGTTAAGTAGTAAAGAAAAATATATATATTATTCTAAGAGATCTCTTAAAAGGGCAAAATTTTTTTCTAAAGAAAAGATGTTATCAGAATGGAAGAAAGTGTTTCAAGAATTAATTTAGTTTGCTTGTTCTTTAAGAACTTTTTGTTTCCACAATTATTAAACCTCTCAAGATCCAAAAAAGAGATAGATATGTAAGATCATAAATAGGATGAAACAGAGAAACCATAAATAACCCCCAAAAAGATAAAATTAATGAAAAAAACAACAAGTTTTTCCTGTTATTTTTAATATATTTAAAATCAAAAGAAAAAAAATATATCACCAGTAACATAAAAGAAATTACTCCTAAAACTCCGCTTTCTGAGAATAAACTAAAAAATATATTATGTGGATTGGTTAAAGTATACTCATCTTTTTTTAACAAATAAAATTGTGAATAGTTTTTTAAGGAGGAGTCAAAATAATAATAATAATTTCCCAATCCTACACCTAATAATAAATTGCTGTTACCAATCTCAATTGCTTTCTTCCACATCTCTATTCTTATATTAATGTTTCTATAATCAGTATTCTCTGGAAATATTATCCGAAATAATGCGCTTTTATTAAATACCTTAATAGCAAAAAAATTGCTGAAATAAAATATTAAAAAAATTAAAAGTAGAGGTATTATTATTTTTTTAGAAATAGAACTCGTAGCTCTTTTCTGATAAATAAACTTATAAAAAATGATCCACTTAATTGAAACAACAAAAAAAACTATTAATTTTGTGCGCCAATTAGCTATATTAGTTAAAAAAATAATTAGTAAAAAAAAACAAAATAAAAAAAAACGAAAGTTTTTGTTTCTACTGGAAACAAAAAAATATAGAATTATTGGGATAAAAACTTCTTCAAAAGTATTGCCAAACAATCTCCCACGATTTAAGCTGTAAATTAAATAATCAATTCCGCTTGGATGCAGAATTATTTCTAGATATTTTAAATAAGTTTGTGGAGAAATAAAAAATCCTATTTGTAAGATAAGATTAACAAAACTTGCTGATAATAAAGCTGTTAAAATTAAGGAGATATCTTTTTTAGAAAAGTATACAACTAAATTATTAAACAACAAAAATCCTATGACGAAATTTTTCCATATTTTCATTGACGATATAATATCTAGACTTTTAGAAAGTGATAAAGTTATTGATATTAAAAAAAAGCTTAATAATAAGAAAAATCTCCGTTTTTTATACAATTCTGATTTTAATTTTGGTACGATAAAAATAAATGGAACAATTGTTAAAATATAAGCGATTTGATTCGTATATATGTGTGTGCCTAAAATTCTTATTGAGAATAGACGATATAAAAATATAGAAATAATGGTAAATGCTTTTAAGCAATTTTCGAATCCTGTTTTATATATCTTATTCATAAAATTTATTTTATAATATTTATAATATTGTTGAGTAAATGTTATGATATTATTCTCTGTAATTATACCTACTTTTAATGGAGAGAAAACGATTGGCGTTCTTCTTAAAAAGTTAAGACAGATTTTTTATTCTTCATCATATAAATATGAAGTAATTATAATTGATTCAGAATCAAAAGATAAGACTTTAGAAGTTGTTAAAAAATTCAATAGAATATTAAATTTACGGATATTTACAATTAAAAAAAATGAATTTAACCACGGACTGACTCGGAACCTAGGAGTGTCTCTGTCGAAAGGTGAATATATTTTATTTTTTTCGCAAGATGCTGTACCAGTTAATAATAATTTTTTAGATTATCTTATTAGCGATTTTAAGGAAGATGATAAAATCGTTGCTGTTTTTGGCAAAGAAATAGCTCCTCCAAATGTTAAAAAAAATTTTTTATTTTTAGAACATTATTTTTGGTTTAAAAGATACGAAGAATATTTCGATAAAAAAGGAAGAGTTACATTTTCTGCTGAAAATTCGTATTTATTTAATGAAGAGAAAATGTTGTTATATTCATTATCCAATGTTTTTTGCTGTTATAAAGCAAGTTTTCTCAAAAGAGAATCTTTTAGGGAAATTTATATTGGTGAAGATATATTAATGGGTCAGCAAATAATAGAGAAAGGGTACAAAAAGATTTATGATAGTAGGTGTAAAGTCTACCATTTTCATACTAAATTTACTGACTATTTTATTAGATCTATAAATGATTTATATTTTAGACTTTATGTAATCAAAGAGCCATTAAAATTAAAGTTAAAGAATAAATTGAGAATAATAACTAAAGAAAATAGTTTAAATACAAATTTTTTTGAATTGATTATATTTTATTTAATAAAAGCTTTAATTTTTGTAATTGTGCTTTTGACTAGATTAAAACACCATGTTTTAGTTTTTTTAAATAAAAAATATAAAATGTATTTAATAAAAAAGTATATATAAAATCTAATTTTAGGAAGTCGTCTTGGTTCGACTAAAAACCTATATAACCACTCAAATCCAATTCTTCTGACAAGTAGAGGTGCTCTTAAAACCTTTTTGGCCCAAAAATTAAAGCTTCCACCTACACCCATGCAGACAATTCCTCTGAGTTTTTCTTTATTACTAAATATCCATATTTCTTGCCAAGGTGGACCATATGCTACAAATAAAAAATCTGGTTTAAATTTTTGAATTTTTTTTATAATTTTTTCGTTTTCTTGTATAGATTCTCTAGCGATTTTTTTTGCTCCTGCAGAATAATAAACTTGTAAATTTGGATATTTTTTTTTAAAAAAAAAGGCAGATTTTTTTGCAGTTGAATTAAAACCTCCTAGAAAAAACACTCTTTTTTTATTTTTGTAAGCATATAAAATTAGCTTTTCAGCAAAGTCCGTACCTGCCAGTCTTTCTCCTGTAGCTCTTCCATATATTGATGATAATAATTTTATTCCAATTCCATCTATAAGCATCGCATCTGATGAGTTAATTACATGTCTATAAAAACTACTTTTTGTGGCTCGAATGAAAATTTCTGGGTTCATATTTACTATATGAAGATATTTATTCTTTTTGCTTTTCAAAAATTCATCTACTAAAATTAATAATTCCTTTATTCTGTAATTGCCAATTTTTACACCTTCTATTTTGCAAACTTTACTAGTTGCCATTACTCAATCACTTTTATTAAAGATAATTATTAATGGAAAATTTCAGGATTTGATGATTTTTTTGTTTTTATAAAACATAAAAATATATTTTCAAAGGATGTTCCATCCAATACAAAAATTAATTTTTAAAATATCTTAACAAAAACTTTGTTAAAATCATAGTGGCATAAGTTTGAAAAAAAGTTAAAAAAGGAATAAAAATTAAAAAATATCTATCCCAGTTTAATTTTATTAAGAAAATATAGAAGGCAAAATTAAGGCTAAAAAAAAATAATAATGCTCGTGCAAATTTTTCTTTTGCACTTAAAAATATTCCGAAAATAAATAAAAAAATTTTTATATTACCTGGAAGGCTAAAAAAATAATTATAATAGTTGTGACTTTTATTTAGGAAAAACTTTTCTATAAAAATATTTATAGCATGAAAAGAATTTTTAATAAATGCTTCATTAAATGTTAATGTTTGTAAGTATTGCTGAGTTGTGCGAAAAATAATTAAATCAGAAAAAGTTAGGAATCCCATAAACAAACTTGGATTTAATATTTCAAGTAATAAATTGGCAAAACTTATAAATATGATTGTTAAAACCAAAAAATTAAATATTGATACTTTTTTTCTAATACAAACAACACAAAATATTACAAATAAAAAAATTAAATTAATTGCTCCTGAAATTTTGGTATTAAATACTATACTAGTTAAGAAAATTAATACCAAAATACTAATTACTGGTTCAATTGAAAGATTTTTTTTTACATTTTTATCAAAATAAAAATTTTTTTTGTAATAGTTAAAGAAAGAAAGTAAAAAAATACTGTTAAAAAAATTAAGCCAAATATCGGAATGAACATAAATATTCCATTCTGTGAAAAATTTATTAGAAGAGAGAATAACAAAAAATAAAAAAGAAAAAAGTAAGCTTCTTGTGATAAAGAAAAATAAGAGAGAAAAGGCAAAAACAGAAAATAATAAAAACAAACTATTTATTTTTCTAAGATAAAGAATGATATCAATAGTCTCTGAAAATTTTTTACCATATTTTAATAATAAATAACTTTTTTCTTTGTTTGTGTCCTTATAATTCCATGGGATATAATTGATTTTATTTTTTTGATACTCTGGCACATATATAACAGCCTCGTAAAAATTTTTTTTAATTATAAATCTGGTGAAATCGCCTTCTTTTTTAATTTCATTATTATATTTTAAGTGAATTAATGTTCCATAAATAAAAGGAGCAACAAAAGGATGATCTTTGGCAAAATTGCTTTGCCAAATTTCTTTTTGGAATTTTTTTTTAATAAAAGCAAAATCATAAAAGTAAGTTTTAGATATCCAGTGGAATTCATCCCAATATTTTATTGGAAGTTGATTAGAAAGTAAAATAAATCTTATAATTAATATCAATGAATATAATGTCGATAGTAAAATTAAAATCAGAATTATAAATTTTTTAGTATTGATATTTTCCATTTGCATAATTTTAATTTCTTTATCTTGCATAAATAAATTAAGTTTTTGTGAGACTGTTCTTTTAAAGAAGTAATAGAAAATATTGATTTATTATTACCCTTGTCTAAATTTTCGATTTTGTTGTTTTCCATTTTTATTTTAAAAAGATAATTTTTTTAATATAGAAATATTATTAATCTACCATTTTTTAAATATTTTTGAATTTGTTTTTTAAGAAATTAAAGATTAATTTGGCTAATTTTGCATGACCTTGAGGAGAAATTGAATTTTTGGGTTTGTCATAATAATTTTCTTTATGTTGTCGGAACTCAGTTAGTTCTAAGATCTGTGTGTTGGGTTTATTTTTTAGTAGATCTTTTATTTGTTTAGGAATGTCATATAAACTTATGAAAAGGATTGGTCCTTTATAATACGAGTAAAATTGATTTAGGTATTCTTTTTGTTTTATATAAGCCTCTTCTGGCTTTATTGTTTTTTCATATTCTTCCCAAGCCAGGTCCCAAGTAGGAAAATATTTCCCTTCTTTTCTGAGTTTTTCTTTCAGAGATTCATTGTTTTCAACTGTAGCGTATTTTTTAGTTAAAGGAATAAATTTGTCGTTTAAGCGATAAAAGTTATTGTTCATTATAATTATCAAATCTGGTTGATATTCTAATCCTTGAATAAAGAATCTAATTAAAGCATAAGATAGATCGTAACTATGATATGATAGGTTTATAACTTCAACAGTCTCATATTTAGATAGTAACTCTTCATTAAGTTTTTTTTCTAGTCTCTCTGTCCAGTTGTCTTTTGTATCAACTAAAAAACCAAAAGCGTATGAATCTCCTAAAACAATAATTCTATAAGTCCCTTTTGGTTTGTTTTTATCATAGTCTCTTGTTTCATTGAGTGAGTCGCTGTTAAAAGTATATTTTGCTACAATATTTAGATCTTCTTTTTTTGATATTTCAGTAGTGTTAGGTTTAGGTATATACATATATCTTGCATTATCGAGGCAAAGTTCTAGATATTTATCAGGGCATTTTGTTATTGCTAAATGTTCTATTCTGTGTTTTTTTAAATATTGTTTAATATAATTTAATCCTTTAAGTTTTTGTCCTGTTTTTTTGTTTAGATCATAGATTTGAAAGGCTAGTTCCAGATCAATTCCTATAGGATAAAGATAGTCAAGCCTTTCGAGGGTTGCTAATGCTTCATTGGTTTTGTTTTTGCTTAGATATTCATAATATAATTCATTTTGGTATTTATAGTCATTGTATGTTAGTCTTTTTAGAAAATCGCTTTTTGCTATTTCATCTATTCTGTAATACTTTATGTTTAAAGGATTTATTTTCTTGGCTAAATCTATGTTGGTTAAACTTATAATTTCAGCAATTACTATAGTTTGAGAGATAATAAATAATAAAAAAATATTTAGATAAATTAATGCCTTATTTAGTTTAATTGGATTAAGTGTTTTGGCTGTATAATCTTTTTTATCAATCTGACTTAATAAAAACACAAAAAAGAATATATATCCAGGCATTCTAAAAAAAGAAAAGTTTTGACTAGTTATTAGCATTGAAAAACAGGCTAGAAAAAAACTCTGGTCATATAGATCCGATGATTTTGAGGTTTTAAATAATTTTTTTAATACTAAAAAAATTATTACGAAACCCAAAATTCCTAAATCGTTTATTAGGTCAATGAATACATTATGGCTAGTTTCATCTGGTATGCCCCATTTTATGAATCTAGATGAGCTTATAGAATAGGTGTTTAAGCCATTTCCTAAAAAGGGATTTTGTAAAAATGCTTTTATACCACTTAGGAAATAATCCTCTCTTCCAAATGTTGGTTTATGTTCTATATTTAGCTTATAAGGATTAAATACTTTGGCTGTAGATAATAAAAATTCCTTATTAATTGCCAAAATTGAAATAATAATTACGACAAGAATAACAAAACCTCTTTTTTTTGCGGATTTTAATTTAAATGCTATTAAGTAATAGCATAATGAGATTAAAAATGCTAAATAGGCTGATCTCATAAAGCTTGCCAAAAACAATAAAAATAAAGGAAGCAAAATTATAATCAATATAATCTTTTGAAAGAACTTAAGTTGTTTTGATAACAGAAAAGGTAGAATCATAACTAAAGGTAGATTAGTTATTACAGCAGAGAAATGACTGGTGTTTGAAGGTGAAAACAGATACTGCCTATTTTTGTCAATAAACTGTATAAGGTTTTGTTTTGGATCCATTAGTGTTAAGATTGTCAATATATTTGCTATTATAGCTGTAGAAATAATAATGATCTTCTTGGAAATTATTCTTTGGGCATTTTTGGCTAACAAAAAAAACATTATTAAATTTATATACAAAATTGTGTAGATATAGGATGCATATACTGCTTTTGATAAGATGGTGTTTATGACTATAAATATAATAATGACAGTTGCAACCTTAAGCTCTGTCTTTTTTATATATACTTTTTCTTGAGTTGTTGTTAAATATAAATTGAGTATTGGTATTAAAGATAAAATAATGTAATTTGTGTTTTTTAAACCAAAGATTTCTAAAAAAAAAGGAACGATGAATATAAAACTTAAGATTGATTTTTTAATTATTATTTTCATTGATCAACTTGCATTTATAAAAACTTTTATACTATTATATATAGTATGGAACTTTTGGTAAAAAGATTTTCTTTATTATTTTTTTTTAGTCTTTTTACGATTTTTTTTGTTGACAATGTTAGAGCAACGCATGGAGCCTCAAGATGTCCTTCTACTCGTAGTAAGTCTACTTTTTCAGGTTTTGTCTTGTCTACTGATCCTAATGATTATAATTATTGGGTTCCAGATGGTTGGTTCCCGGGAGCTGAAAGTTATTCAAATTTAAAAAGACCTGTAAGTGTGAGTTTCTCTGATGTTCATGCTAGCGGAGTTCATACTTGGTATCAGATTTCTTTTGTAGTAAACGGCGTAACCTATTATGAATATGGTTTTAGATCAGAATTAGATTGTCGTGATTATACTTATGTTACAATTACTCCACCTTCTAGTTATAGTTGTGATAAAACACTTTGGATGATCGTTAATCCTCAAAATGAGGATATTTTGTCAACTGGTTTAGGTTGTCAGTCTGGTAGAGTTAATTGGGATGATAAAGATAACACTCGAAAAGCCATCTTTAATTTAACGACAAGACCTTCGTATTCTTGCTCTTTTAATGGTGATGGTACTGTAGATATTACAATTGGTTGGAATTGGACTACTTGGGCTGATTTTTTTTCAACTAGGTTAGATGAGAATCCGGATAGTTTCTCTGGTGATTGTAATAATTTAAATCCAGGAGATGAATGTAGAGATGTATATGGAGCTAACTGGACTACTTTTAATAATAAACAGCCAAATACCACTTATAGTTTTTGGGTTCATCCAAGATTTGATCAGGAGCCTGGTGAATGGCGTTTAGTTATGAGAAGAGATGATATAATATGTTATGCTCCGACATCAACACCAACTCCTACTCCAACACCAACTTCTACTCCAACACCAACTCCTACTCCAACAGCAGCTGCTTGGATTAAGGTGAAAAATGCCCCTTTTGCTGAGATTGAGTCCAGCTCAACAATAAGTTTTAATAATAATCTTCCTTCAACTGTTGAAGCTGTAGATAGCGATGATAATGATACAAGAGCTGTGTCTTTTGTAGATTCTCCCAGATCAAGTAATTATAAAAAACATGGTGTTGCAACTATTAAAAATAATGTAGCCAACTCAACTAATGCTGGAAATAATCTGGTTGTAGACGAAGGGGTGTTTATTAAAAACTATGGAAACTTAGCTTTAAATAAATTTTCTAGTTTTAATGATTTTTTGGAGTATGTAAAAAAGTTTAAAGAGTATAGAACATTAAATATTTTTAGTTCAAGTCGGTTAAATGAGATGAATAACGGAGATATTGTTGTTTATGATCCGGCCGGAGATCCTAACAGCAGTGTTAATATAAGCAGTATCTTTGATCTAGACAAGGATCTTGTACTAATAGTCAATAGAAGAGTTGTTATCAACAGTAATAACTTTAATGTCAATACAAACGATGACAGCATAAAGGAAAATTTAGTTTTAATAAGCAATGAGATTGAGGTAGGAGGCAGTATAACAAAACTGTATGGAGTATACTTGGCAGATACAGTTACAATAGCAAACTCATCTACACCACTAAAAGTAAAAGGACTGCTTTCAGCTTTTAGTGAATTCAATCAAGACAAAACTTTAATTACACCCTCAAACCGGTACCCAGCCTTATTTTTAGTTTATGATATCAAGCCAATACTATATCACTTAAAGGCTTTATCTTTCTTTACTATCCAAAGAAGATAATCGAATATGTTCTTTTATTGTTTTAACAATATTTTTAGCATCGATTTTATGATAGGCTAAGTTTTCATCTGGTTTTGCGCTGTGCGGTAGTCTGTCTACAGCTAGCTGTTTTATCTTTTTTGATGGAAAAGCTTCCTGAATGCTTGAGTAGATACCTGCGTGTTTGTAGTGGTCTTCTACTACTAAGACAAGTTTTGCTTGTTTTAGGTATTTGTTTAAGTCTTGCGGCAGTGGTTTTATACTGTACAGGTCAATAACTAGGGTATCAATGTTTTCTGCTTTTAAGGTTGTTTGGGCTTTTAAAGACTCGTGAAGCGTTATGCCAGCTGAGATAATTAGAAAATCGGCGTCTTTGTTGCCGTGCTGTTTAAATCCTGGAATGTTGAACTCCTCTTCTGGGCTGTAGATAATTGGTGTGTTGTTTCTCGTTAGCCTTATATAGACAATACCTTTAAGACTGTAGGCTTTTTCTATAAGTTTTTCTGCTGAGACTATATCTGCTGGATAAAGTATGGTTGAGTTTAAGATGGTTTTGAACATAGCTATATCTTCAAGCCCCATCTGAGAGGCTCCGTCTTCGCCAATAGCTGTTCCTGCATGAGTACCAACGAAGATGATATCAGCTTTGCTGTACTGAGCCATTCTTATTTGGTCAAAGGCTCTGGTAAAAAAAGCTGAAAAAGTTGATACAAAAGGTTTAAATCCAAATCTCTGCAGACCTGTTGCTGTTGAGACCATATTTTGTTCAGCAATGTACATTTCATAAAATTTATCTGGGTTGTGTTTGGCAAAGTCTTGGCTATAGGTTGAGTTTGAAACTTCTGCGTCCAAAGCCACTAGATTATTGTTAAACTCAGCCAAAAAGTTTAGAGTTTTTCCGTAAATGCTTCTTGTTGCTGTAGACTCAGGTTGTTTTTGGAAGTAAAAACAGGCTGTAATTTTGTTGTGACTAAATCTTGGCTCTTTTGTTTTTTTTGGCTGGTTTAATTTAATGCTTAAGGTTTTGTCTATTGGCTGAAGTTCTTGAACAGCTTGTTTAAACTGTTCTTGGATTAGTGCCTTGCCGTGCCAGTTGTTTTTGTTTTCTAAAAATGAGACTCCTTTACCTTTGATTGTTTTAAAGATTATTGCCAAAGGGCGAGTCTGCTGGTTTAACAGGTTTTCTTTGAAGATATTGTCAATAAGCTCAATGTTATGCCCATCCTCTACAGCAACTGTTTCCCAGCCAAAACCTGAGATTTGTTGCTTAATCTGGTTAAGGTTCCAGCCCAACATTGTTTCACCTCTTTGGCCTAATCTGTTTAGGTCAATTAAGGCTATTAAGTTGTCGGTTTTATTGTGTCCTGCCCAAGCAAAAGCCTCCCAGTTTTGCCCTTCAGCAAGTTCAGAGTCTCCCAACAATACATAAACCTTTGCTGAGTTGTTAGAGTCAAGCCGTTTTAAGGCTAAAGCCATACCTAATCCTACTGATAACCCTTGTCCTAAGGATCCTGTGGCAGCTTCTGCGAATTTAAATCTAAAGGTAGGGTGTCCTTCTAAAACACTATCCTGTTTTCTTAATCTTAGTAGTTTTTCTCTGTTGAAAGCCCCTGCCAAAGCCCAGAGTGTATACAACAGCGGGCTTGCATGTCCTTTTGAAAAGAGCAGTCTATCATTGTAAATATTGTCAGGATAATCAAGATTAAAGTTAAAGTATTTGGTAAAAAGTACAGTAACAAAATCAACTGCAGACAAACAAGAGGTTGGGTGTCCTGACCCGGCAGAGGTTGTGCTTTTTATTATCCAGTATCTTATTGTTTTAGTTAAATTTTCAATGTTGTCTAAATTCATTTTTTGATTATAGCATTTATTTTTATTTAAAAAAAATTTTCAATTTTAAATTGATTTACTTAAAGTTATATGGTAATATAAGAATTCTGAAATCCTATCTTTCAGTAGGAGGAGTTTGCCATATGAAAGATGCAAAAAAAACTGCTAAACCAAAAAAAGAGCTTAACCCAATGGAGCTTTTGCTTCAGCAGACTAATCTGTCTTCAGTAAAAAAAGGACAAAAAGTTAACGCTAAGATTATTTCATTATCAAAAAAAGAAGCTAAGTTTGATATAGGAGCCAAAACATATGCTATTTTAGGCAGTAAGGAATTAAAGGACTTGGCTTTGTTTTATCCGTTTTTAAAAAAGGGAAAAACAGTTCCTGCTGTTGTAATCTCAGAGGAGTCAAGAGAAGGCTTTCCTGTTATTTCCTTAAAAGAGTTCTTTAATGAAGGCAGATGGCAGATTCTTGAGGAAAAGAAAAACTCTGAGGAAGAGATTGAGGTAATTGCAGGAGAGTATGGCAAGGGAGGTGTTTTTGTTAATTTTATGGGTATAAGAGGTGTTATTCCAAAGATTCAGTTAACGCCTGAGTATATTAAGAAACCAGAAAAGCTTGAAAATAAAAGAATTAAGGTTAAGGTTTTAGAGGTTGATAAAGAGAAAAATCGCTTAGTCGTATCTCAGAAAGCTGCTGCTTTAAACTTAACAAGAAAACAGCTTGAGGACAGGTTTAAAAAAATTAAGGTCGGAGAAAAGTATAAGGCAAAGGTTATAAGCGTATCAGAGTTTGGAATTTTTTGTGAGATAGATAAGATTGAAGGCTTAGTTCATATCTCGGAGATCTCATGGGAAAAGGTTGATAATCCCAGCAAATACGCAAAAGTTGGAGATGAGATTGAGGTTGTTGTTACTGAAAAAAATGAAAAAGATATGAAGCTGAATCTGTCAATAAAAAGATTGACTGATGATCCTTGGAAGGATATTGAAAAAAGGTTCCCTAAAGATAAAGAGGTAGAAGGCATTGTTGTTAGAAAAGAAAACTATGGTTATTTTGTCAAAATTGATAAAGGCATTGAGGGTTTGATTCATATAAGTAAACTGCCAAAAGATAGAGATTTGCAGATTGGCCAAAAAGTTAAGGTTTATATTGAAAAGCTTGATTTAAAAAGGCGAAAAATTAGTCTTTTGCTTGAACAAACAACAAAGCCATTAATGTATAGATAATACATTCCTTAGTTTTTTAATAACAGCAGTTGTATTAATTTGCTCCGATTTCTTTAAGTATTGAGGCAGAGTACCTGCTGGCGTTTTTCATTGCTGATTTAATATCTCTGGTTTTAATAAAAGAGCTTATAAAACCAGCTGTGTAAGCGTCTCCTGCTCCTGTTGTGTCTGCAATCTGCTTTACTTTTTTGGCAGGCTGGTAAAAAACTGCCTGAGGCGTATAGCAGATACTGCCGCGTTTGCCAAAGGTAACTACAACTATTTTATTTTTAAATAAAGGCTCTTTTTGAACAAGATTTAACTGAAAATTAATCTCTTTATGGGGTTTTTTTAAGATATCTGCAGTCTCATATTCGTTTTGAATCAAGATATCAATGTTTGACAAGGCCTTTTCCAACATATAATTTGATTTTCTGCAGTCCTCTACTCCAAAGTTGGCAAAGATAAACTTGTTTTGTTTTTTTAACAATCTAAGAACTTTAATTCTTTTGCTGAGACTAAACTCCTGCATATTGCCAAAGTAAAAATAATTGCAGTTTTTTGCAAGCTGAGTTAGTTTCTTGACTGAGATCAGTCTGGTCTTGTGTTTTTGAAAACTTATAACTGTTTTTTCTCCTGATTCTGTCAGAATAATTGCAGAGACAGCTGAGTAGTCTTTAGCTATCTGTAAAAAATCAGTTATGATCTTGTTTTTTTTAATAGTTTTTAGTAGAAAAGTCTTAAATTCATTATTGCCAATTGTTGCTACAAGCGCTGGTTTTAATCCATTTCTGCTGCAGCCAACAGCACAGTTATAGCCCCCTCCTCCAATCTTTTGGATAAAATTGTCAGCAAAGTACTTTCCTCCTAAGGCAAGTGTCAATCTGTTTTTGTTATGAGTAAAACTGTCAGATTTAAAGTAAAGATCAACTGTAATATGACCAAAACAGGCTATATCTATCATTTATTCTGATAATCGTTTTTTGAAATAATCAACAAAGGGTATTACAGATGGGTCCTCGTTGTAGATCATGCTTAAGTAAAAACTGGCAAAAGCTGACAGCATCATAAAATAAAACAGGTGCTGAATTTTATTATCTCCCTCTGCTTCAAGAAAAAGTGCAGGTATATGGTTTTTCTCTACAACTTCTTTGGTAATCTTAAATCTTTTTGAGATTCTGCTGGAGTAAAGGCTGGAGTAGTAAAAAACAAATAAAGCAACATCTTTAAAGTTTCTTGGGTTTTTTAAGCCTTCCATTAAATGATGGTTAAGCTCAGGTATGTTGTGAAAATCAGCGATTGATTTTGCTGTTTCATTAAACTGATTATTGCTGCTGTTGCCTAAGCCTTTTAGGAACTCAGCAGAGATAAAGATCGGCATTTTTCCGGAGATCTGCTCTGCTGTTTTATAAGCTAATGAGCCTTTTTGGCTGAACTGTTCAGCTATATTCTTCATAAACTGTATTTCGTTAAGTAGAGCCTCATTTGAGGCAGAGACTGCTTCTGTTTGTTCAAGCAGGCTGGCTAAAGCTCCGAAAGAATAGCCAAAGGCTAGTCTAGGCTGACCTGATGGATTATGCACAGGGTTTAGTTTATAAAAAGGCTTGCCTTTGCTTTTAAGTTGTCTCTCAAGCTCTCCTCCTGTAGAGATGCCAAAAAGATACTCAGTTTTTTTTTCAGCTGATTCCATACTCGAGATAGTTTCTTCTGTTGTTCCTGAGTAGGATGAAAGTACAACCAGTGTTTTTCTGTCAACCCAGCCCGGTACAGAATAATCTTGGCAGATAACAACAGGTTTTTTTAGTTCTGGCTCGAAAAAACCTTCTAAAATTACAGCTGGAAAGCGAGAGCCTCCCATACCGCAGATTACCACTTTATCTGTTTTTAGTTTATAATCCTCAGGAATCGACAATTCTCTAACCTCAAGTATAGCCTGCTTGATTTGATCCGGTAATGATTTTACTGA
This sequence comes from Patescibacteria group bacterium, assembly GCA_026004435.1. GTDB lineage: Bacteria > Patescibacteriota > Microgenomatia > UBA1406 > GWC2-37-13 > BPJC01. The sequence goes on from BPJD01000005.1 coordinate 27,983, forward strand.
TTCTAAAACCTTTTTTTGACTGTCAGATAAATTTTCTGTCATAAATATGATATGATCATAACAGATAATAATTTATAATTCAAGTATGAGAAAGTTTCTGATTTATTTTGAAGCAGTTCGCTATAATCAGTGGATTAAAAATCTGGTGGTGTTTACTGCTCCATTGTTTACAGGACATCTATTTGAGCTAAGAACTGTCTTAATCTGTTTTTTTAGTTTTATTGTAATGTCTTTAGCTTCATCAGCCTCATATCTGCTTAATGACATTTTAGATTACAAAAATGATATAAAACATCCGCAAAAACGACTGCGGCCAATTGCCAGAGGAGCTGTTGCTGTTCATGAGGCTGTTTTTGTAATGTTTGTGCTGGTTATTGTTGTTCTGACTATCTCGGTTTTTTACTCTTTGGCGTTTTTCTTAATTGTTTTTGCTTTTTTGCTTTTGCACTTTTTATACTCGCTTTACTTTAAGCAAAAGACTCTGCTTGATATCTTTACAATTTCTTTTTCATTTGTACTGAGAGCATTGGCAGGAGAGGTTGCCACAGGTTATCATATTCCTATTTGGCTTTTAATGACTATCTTTTTTATCTCTTTGTTTATGGCAAGCGTTAAAAGACATGCTGAACTGGTTCGTCATGGCACAGCCTCAAGAAAGGTGCTGGAAAACTACCCTGAGCATTTGTTAACTTTTTTAACAACAACATTTGCCACTACAACAATAATAAGTTATGCTTTTTATACTTATTTTGAAAACGCACCTATTGTTCAGACTGCTTTAACAAGATTTTTTTCTCATTACCTGCCTGCTTTTGAGTTAAGAAGATGGATGATGATAACAATTCCATTCGTTGTTATGGGCATCTCACGATATGCTCAGCTATTGTACACTTTTGAAGAAGGAGAAAGGCCTGAAAAGATTATTGTTACTGATAAGTTTATTATTGCAGTAATTTTAATCTGGGCATTGATAATTATTTCTTTAATTTATGTTTTTCAGCAGTAACAAAAATAAAGTTGGTATGAGTTTAATTGAGATGCTGATTGTTATAGCTTTAATTCTGTTGTTATTAACTGTGCTACTCTTTTATATTAACATCAGGGGTCAGTTGGGCAAGGGCTGGGATGGCAAAAGGAAGGCTCAGCTTAATGAGCTGTCAAAGGTGTTTGAAGATTATTATAATGATAAAAACTGTTATCCAAAACCAGAGGAGGTCTGCACAGATGCTCCTGTGTATTATAATGATGATAAAGTCTATGCCTGCAGAATCTGCGGCGGTAGTTTATCTCCTTATAAAGACGAGCTTCCTTGTGATCCTGAAGATCCAAAACATATTTATTTATACACAGTTGATGATGAAAACTGTCCTAGTTATTTTGTTATTTACTCAAAGTTGTCCAATGAACGGGATCCTGAGATTGCAGAGATTGGGTGTCTTTTAGATACCTGCGGGCCCGGAGAACGAGGCTACAACTATGCTGAAATGAGCCCTAATGCTGATTTGTTAAAAAACATGTGCTCTGAGGCGGTTAACCTTTTTTGTTACCCTGAAGGTTTTACTGGTTGCAACGAATGTGGCAGTGGCTTGTCTGGTCAGGAAAAAGTTGATGCTTGTCTTAATGTCTGCGATAAAGCCAGAGGACTTTTTACTCACAGAGATGATAGTACCTCTACCTGCACTAATGCCTGCGGTTATTAAGGTTAACTAAACAGTTTTTTTCTAATTTCAGTCTCAAGCTCCTTTGCTTTTTTGGCATCTTTGCCAAGCATATCTATAATCTGAGAGTTGCCCTGTCCTAAAACCTCTCCTTTATATTTTATAAAGGAACCTGATTTTTCCAGAATGCCTGTCTGAACGCCTAACTGAATTAAGGCAAAGTATTTGTCAATTCCTGCTTCTGTAATAATAAACTGAGCTTCCTTAAAGGGCGGCGCAACCTTGTTTTTTACTACTCTGACTCTAATTTTAGCTCCGTAGACCTCTCCGTCTTTTTTAAGGGTTTCTGCTTTTCTGATATCCATTCTAATAGATGAATAAAACTTTAGTGCCATGCCTCCTGGAGTTGTTTCTGGATTGCCAAACATTACTCCAACCTTTAGCCTGATTTGATTGGTAAAGATTACAACAGCATTTGATTTGGCTGTTATAGCTGTAAGTTTTCTTAGAGCTTGTGACATTAGCCTTGCTTGCAGACCAATCTGCATCTCTCCCATCTCTCCTTCAATCTCAACGCGGGGAACCAGCGCAGCCACAGAATCTATTATGATTAGATCAACACCGCCTGATCTAATTAGGGTTTCTGCAATCTCCAGGGCCTGTTCTCCTGTGTCTGGCTGTGAGATTAATAAATCATTAATATTAACACCTATTTTTTCAGCCCAGTCTGGGTCAAGAGCATGCTCTGCATCTATAAAAGCTGCTGTGCCGTCTTGTTTTTGAGCTTCAGCAACAGCAGATAAACACAGTGTTGTTTTTCCTGATGACTCTGGCCCAAAAACCTCAATGATTCTGCCTCGAGGCAATCCTCCCACTCCTAAAGCAGAGTCTACTGTTAATACTCCTGTAGATATGGTGTCAACCTTAATCTTAGGTCGGTCTCCCAACCTCATAATTGAGCCTTTGCCAAACTGTTTTTGAATCTGTTCTAAAGCTGTTTGGACTGCTTTTTTTTTGTAGTTTTCTGCCATAGTTTGTCTTAACTTTTATAACTGGTGTTGATTATAAACAAAAAAAATTATTACTACAACTAGATTTATAAGTTGTTGTCTTAAGACCTGTTAAAAAAGCCTTCTATGCTGGTTTATTAATAATATTGTTGGCTATCTGTTTTTGTTAAATGCAACAGTTGAAGTGCCATTGCAATTTTTTTTCATAATATGTTGAAGTTTTTTATATTAGTTGTGAGTTTGGTTGTTTTATAAAAACAAATAATCTTGCAGTTTGGAAAAGTAATGTGCTATTATAAATATAATTGATTTTTAATCTATGATTGATCCAGAACGATTAAAAAACCAATCAGGTCAGGCAATGTTGCTTATAGTATTGATTGTTACTTTGGCTTTAAGCATAATAGGAGCTGTTGTTTTTGATTCCTTAACTCAATCTCAGATAACAAAACTGCAGGAAGACTCAGCTAGAGCTTTAGCAGTAGCAGATGGTTTGGCTGAACAAGCTCTAAGGCTGGGAGATAATGTAAGTATCTCAACAGGAGAAGATGCCTTAATCAACCAGGGTACTGCGGTTATAGACAAAACTGCTTCTAATAGCTTTACCACACCAGTATTGTCTAAAGATGATATTTATATTGTTTACTTAAGTGAGTTAGGTGTTAATGTTGATGATATAATTGCAAATATTAGAAGGTTAATAACTGGAGCATCAGGTCCGAGTTCTGTTTCTAGAAATATTTCAATCTCTGTTGCCAATTCAGAAGATTTTGGTGGTCAAAGCTGTCCTTTTGGACTTGTTTTGGAGCTTGGGTTTATTAAGCTGGGTTCTTCTATTGACAGAACTTATAACATAATCAAATGCGAAATTGGTTCTGATTATTATGAAAACTTAGCTAGTGATGATATGATTAAAAGCATGGGAGATCCATTTGTAACACCGCAGGCGCATCTGCTTGTTATTAGAGTGTTGTATAAACCTTCAGGCTCAAGCAGTTTTCCGGGAATAATTTTGAAGATAGACTCCGCCTCACCTCTTCCATTGCAGGGCATTACAGTAAATTCTTCAGTTAGAACGACATCTGGAGTTACGCAAAGTTTAACTGTGTTTCAGTCATACCCTCAGATTGCTGCCTCGTTTTTGATCCCAAACATTAATGATAACTGAAGTTTCCTGACTTTATCTGGTTAAGGTTTGTTTTATTGCAATAGAGTATTTTTATAGTTAAATTAAAGTATGATAAAAAATCGTCTAGCTTATAGAAATTATACGCCCATTAAAGAGTTTACTGCCGGCATTGTTTTGACAGGACCAGAGGTTAAGTCTGTTAGGCAAGGAAGAATACAGCTTGAAAAATCTTTTGTCAGGTTGATTCAGGGCCAGCTCTATTTAGTAGGAGCAGTAATTCATCCTTACAAATACTCAAGTGAAGAGTATGATCCTGAAAGAAGCAGAAAACTACTGTTGCAGAAAAAAGAGATTGAGTTTTTAGCTTCTGCTTTGCAAAGAAACCGCAACCTGACAATTGTTCCAGTAATTTGTTATAATAAGAACAAGTATATTAAACTAAAGATTGCTTTAGCCAGAGGAAAGAAAAAGTTTGATATAAAATCTGTTGCAAAACAAAGAGCAATTAAAAGAGAGCAAGAAAAAGAGATAAAGGAGGTTTTCAAAAGGGGGTGACAGGCATTGATGGGAATGACTTAGCTCTTTTGCAAATCGGAGAGTGGAGCCATCCGTTAACTGGCAAGAAAGTGCAGATAACTATGCATTGTCCCCTGTTTATGCTTAAATAAACAGGACTCTGCCCCAGAGACTCCGGTTAGTCTGGGGTTAGGGTTAAACCATCCGGAGGCAGCCTTAAGTAAGGTTGGCTGTTTTCCTTAAAGGCTGTATTTTTAAAACAGTGTTAAAGGATTAAGGCTTGCTTGTTGGTCTTAATCTTTTTTTTAAAACAAGCTAGTCTCTCCAGAAAAGATTTGCTAAAGAGCCTTCTCAGACCCGGGTTCAAGTCCCGGCACCTCCACAAGAGTCTTAAGATAATTTAGAATCTCTCTTAAACTGAAGAATGGCTTAATGCCTGTTTGTTCAACTACTTTGTTGTCTGCTGGTTTGTTCTCCAGATAATCTTGATTATGTCTGCCAAAACAATGCCAGATACAGTAGAGTTTTAACTTATGCTTGGCTGTTTTCTTTTTTATTGTTTGCAGAACTTTTAGTTTGTCGTCTATAACAATTAAGCTCTGTTGTTGAAAACCATATTGCTTTATTATCTGGATTATTTTTTCAGCTTTATTTTTTTTAATAATAGCTTTTAGATTGTTTAGGCCTAGCTGTTTTTGCAGTTTTTTTATTTTTTCCTGTTGAATATTTTTGTTGCCATCAGTAAAGATATAAAATTTTAGTTCTCTGCCAATTAAAAAACGCAGCAGTTCTTGGCTGTGTGGTATTAAATTTATAGTTGTTATTATCGAAATAACCCTAGCTTTAGATAATCCTTGTTTCTTTAAAGCTGGAGTCAGTTGTTTTAAAACAAAGTTAATATTTGCATAGCCAAAGATTGATTTTGAGTCTTGATATATTTTTAAAAAATCTTCAAGCAAACCAGATTTGTCTAATACACGATACAGCCTTTTAAGATTTTTGTCTGTATTCAAAATTGTATTGTCTAAGTCTAGCAGTACAACTGTCATTAATTAATTTTATAATTAATTATGTGCAAATTTCTTGCCTTTTATGTCAATTAATATCAGATGTAGTTTTAAAGTCTTATTTCTTATAGCAAGGTGAGATGTTTCTTAATACTATTATGTTTGATCTTGTGGTTATTGCCAAATAACTTTATCTTTTGTTTTCTAATGGTGCTTTTAGTAATTAACAGTTGTCAGGTAGTTTAAATCTTTCTGTTTAGATTTTGGTAAAATCAGGTTATGAAAAATGTTTTGGTTGCAGCAATATTAATCTGGCTGGCAACAATAGTTTTAGTTGTCTTTGTCTCAGGGTTTTTTCCAGCCAAGTATTTTTTCCCCTACAGAGATGTTTTGCTGTCTTATGTTGCTCCTAATTGGTCTGGGTTTGGTAATTTTGATGGAGTCCATTATCTTATGATTGCCAAAGAAGGCTATAAAGGTTATCAACAGGCTTTTTTCCCTTTGTATCCCCTTTTGATAAAGTTAACTGCTTTTTTGTTTGGCGGCAATTATTTTATCTCTGGTTTGGTTCTTTCTTGGTTGAGTTATTTTTTAGGAGTTATAATCTGGTTTAAGGTATTTCAAAAATTAGGTCTGTCTCAAGCTAAAGCTAAAAGAACAGTTGCATTGTGGCTGGTGTTTCCTACTAGTTATTATTTTTTATCTATTTATACAGAGAGTTTGTTTTTTTTGCTTTTAGGGCTTTGTTTGTATTTGTTGTTAACTGGTAGGTTTTGGCAGTTGTTTGTATCTGAAGTTTTGCTTTCTTTAGCAAGAGTTGTTGGTGTGTTTTTCCCTATTATTGTTTTTTTTAATTCTAAGTTAGATTGGAAGAAAAAAATTTTTCTTTCATTAGGTTCTGTTTTAGGAGTCGGGCTTTACAGTTTTTATCTGGTTAAGGAGACAGGTGATCCATTTTATTTTGTGACAGCTCAAAAGTTTTTTAATAATAGGCAGGTTGATTCTTGGGTGTTTTTGCCTCAAGTATACTATCGCTACCTTAAGATCTTTACTACAGCTGATTTTAGTTTTGCTTATTTTGTAGCAGTTCTAGAGTGCTTGTTTTTTAGCTTAGCTTTTTTTGTTTTGGTGTTTTACGGAATTAAGAAGCGTTTTTATTATTTTTATAAAGATTTTTCAGTTGAAAAAGGCTTGTTTTATTATTCTTTTTTTGTTTTGCTTTTGCCTACCTTAACTGGTTCTTTTTATTCAGTGCCAAGATTTGTTTTGTTGATTCCATCATTTATGATTTATTTAGCTGATCTGTTATCTAAAAACTCCTTTGTTTTTAAGTTGGCAGTTGTTTTGTTTTTAATTCTTTATGCTTTGCTAACTATAGCTTTTGCCAATGGTTATTTTGTTGCTTAAAGTCTATGTTTAGAAGGTCCAGACAAAAAAAATTAAAAACAGATTTAAGGTTTTACTCAGTTGCTGATTATGCTGGTTTGGTTGGTGTTGTTTTGTTTTTGTCTGGTTTGTTTTTTGTTTTTTCTGTATTTATTGTTAGGCTTTTTAATTTAACAGTTGTTAAGGGTGAGTACTACAGTAAGTTGTCTGAAGAAAACAGAATCAGACAGATTGATATTTACGCTTTAAGAGGCACAATATTTGATAGAAAAAATTTTGCTGTTACTAAATCTTTCTCTGATGATACTGATGAGTCTGATAAGATTTTAGCTTCAAACAGGAGTTATTTGTTTACATCAGCCGGGCATTTGGTTGGTTATGTTGGTCTGCCGTCTGAGTCTGATTTTGCTGAGAACAGCTGTCCTATTTTGTTGGGTTCTAAACAGCTGGTTGGAAAAATGGGAGTTGAAAAGTTGTTTGACTGCGTTTTAAGAGGCAGGAATGGTAAAAAATTAATAGAGGTTAATTCTTTAGAGCAGTCTCAAAAGGTTTTAGCTGTTGAAAAACCGCAAAATGGTTATGATCTTAGGTTGGCTGTAGATATAACTTTACAGAATAAAGTTTTTGAGTTTATCTCAACAGATGAGTTTTATAAAAATAAAAAGATTGCTGTAGTTGGCTTAAAACCAAATACAGGAGAGATTTTACTTTATCTGTCTTATCCTGCTTTTGATCCTAATGCCTTTGTAATCAATGAAAATGATTTGATTAATTTTTATCTTACAGATGAGTCAAAGCCAATGCTTGATCGGGTTGCTAATGCAGTGTATCCTCCGGGTTCTGTTTTCAAAATGCTGGTTTCTTATGCAGCTTTGCAGGAAAAGGTTGTTGATAAAGAGACGCAGATTGAAGATACTGGTTTTGTTCAGTTAGGTCCTAGGAAGTATACAAACTGGTTGTTTACTAAATATGGCAGAACAGATGGTTTAGTCAATATTGTTAAGGCTCTTCAGAGATCTAATGATATTTATTATTATAAGGTTGGCGAGCTATTAGGCTGGCAGACTATTAGAAAGTATGGTCTCTTGTTTGGTTTAGGAAAGGTCTCTGGTTTTGGTTTGCCTGAGTCTCAGGGTCTGTTGCCTTCTGATTTTTGGAAAAGAGAGGTTGTTAAGGAGCGCTGGTTTACTGGTGATACCTATAATCTTTCAATTGGACAAGGTTATTTGTTGACAACTCCTCTGCAGATTGCAAATTATGTTAATGTGTTTGCCAGCAATGGAAAGTACTGTAAACCGCTTTTGCTAAAGGCTGATCAGTCTTTAGCTGAGTACCCAGCTTGGGTAAAACAGATTCTTAGCGAGTATGCTGTTTTAGATTGCAGGTTAGTTGCTGACAACAAGCAGAATCTTGATATAGTAATTGAAGGAATGGTTAGGGCTTGTCAGCCGGGAGGAACAGGTGTGCCTTTTTTTAATTATCCAATTTCTGTAGCCTGTAAAACTGGATCAGCTCAAAGTTTTACTGGTCAGTTGGCTCATTCTTGGTTTGTTGTGTTTGCTCCGGTTGATAAACCTGAGATATTATTGACGGTTTTAGTGGAAAAATCTGGTGAAGGCTCAGAGGTAGCTGCTCCTCTAGCTAAAAAAATTTTGGATTACTACTTTGGTTTTGAAGACAGTAATTAAAACTTTTCAAAATAAACCTGTTGCGGGTTTGCTCCTAAACTAATCAGCAGATTTTTGATTTCTTCTGTCATATCTCTATTGCCGCAGATGTAAAAATCAGTTGTGTTAGAGATTAAACTGGATTTATTCAAGTTAATAAAGTCCTGCAGATGGCCTTTAAAACAAACCGGGTCTTGGGGTTCTTCTCTTGATAGACAGATGTTATAGGAAAAGTTGCTGTGATTTTTCTGCCAGTTTTTGTACTCGTCTATTAAGTATAAAGACTCAGTTGTTCTCATTCCCCAGATAAGTTTTAATTCTTCTTTGGGGTTTTTGGGAAGGTATGATGCCAGCATAGATCTTATAGGAGCAATACCGGTGCCTGTTGCCAAGAATATTTTATTGTTATTGTTTTTTCTTAAGACAAAATGACCTGCAGGCCCGCTTATGTTGAATCTTTGGTTAATCTTTGCCTTTTGGAAAAACTCAGATCCTATGCCTCCTGGTACGATTTGTATGATTAACTCAATCTGTCTTTGATTTGTTTCTGGTGAGGCAATTGAGTATAGCCTTTTAAACAACTGATTGTTTTTTTCAATGTCAACTATTATATACTGTCCTGCAGTAAAGTTGAGGTTGTCTGCTAGATCTAGCCTGACTAAAATAGTATCATTGTTTAATTGTTGTTTGTGGGTAATTTCAGCTTGTGTTTTAATCAGCATAAGCGATTTAGTTGTCTGATAAAATTTTTAGATTATACATTATTCTCCAATCAAAAGGTGACTGAGTTAAAAGTTCCTGATATTTTTGCTTGAGTAAATTTTTTTCATTGTTAAAAGCTTGAATCTCTTGTTTGGTTTTTTTTGTCAGACAACAGTTGTCGATTAACTGCTTAAGCCTTTTGTTGTTTTTTGTTAGATTAATGTAAATTTCTCCTGATAAGTCTCTATTAAGTATTTTGTAAATAATTTTGTTTGTCTGCGAATAAATTATATTTGCTGTTGTGATTGCAAACAATGTTGTCAGAAGTATGATCCTGACTGCTTTTGTGAGTTTTGTCTTAATTTGTTTTTTTCTTTCTGCTTTTATTTTGTCTTTAATCAGGTTTTTAAGTTTAAGTTTAATATCATTTGTCTGGTCTTTTTTAGCTTTAAAAAACATTATAATTATTATATCATTGATAATAAGTCTTAAATTGATTTAAGGTTAATATAATATGGAGACTGCAGTAATTATAGATCAAATCTTCTTTGTTGTCATTTCATTTATTTTAATGGTTATCTCTGCTTTATTTGCCAGTCTGTTTGTGTATTTTTTAATAATTCTGATTAAGATGAAAAAATCAGAGGAAAAATCATTGCAGATGGTAACTCTTGAGGTTAAGGTGCCTAAAGACAATGAGATTAAGATCGATTCAGCTGTTCAGATGGTTGCTTCTTTTTCATCCTTAAAGAAACCTGAAGGTTTTTTTGGTTTTTTGGATATTGGTGATGTAGTTTGTTTTGAGATTGTAGGAAAAGAAGCAGATATTCGCTTTTATGTTTCAGCTCCAAATAACAAAATAGATTTTGTTGAGAAGGCTATTTATGCTTATTATCCAACAGCAGATATTAAAAGAGTTCAGGAGCCAAATATTTTTACCCAAGAGGGTCATGTTGAGTTTGGAGCTTTAGTTTTAAAGAAGGAACCTTTTAAGCCTCTTAAAACATTTAAAGAGCTTTCTGCTGATTCTTTATCATCGATTACCTCATCTTTGTCTAAAATGAAGGCTGGAGAGGGTGGTATTATTCAGTTATTGATTAGACCTACAACATCAAATACTGCCAGTCAAGGAAAAAATTATATTGCCAAGGTAAAGAAAAGAGAGTCAGACCCTGAAAAAGCTACTTACAAGGAAGGACAAAAACCTCTTGATAAAATTGATGAAAAATGTTCACAGCCTTTGTTTGATGTTTGTATTAGGTTTGTTGTAAACTCTCCAGAAAAAGAACTAACAAAACTTCATATTGAAAATATAAAGTCAGCCTTTAATCAGTTTAACTCAGATCTAAACTCTTTTACTTCTGCCAAAATCAGATTCAAAAGTGCATTTATGATTAACTTTATTTATAAGTTTTTTCCAATCCTAGAATTGTTTGGCACCAAAAGCATCTCTGTGTTGTCTGCAGAAGAGGTGGCTGGCATCTTTCATTTTCCTAATAAAACTGTTGAGACGCCGTATATTAACTGGCTTAAAGCAAAATCAGCTCCTGTTTCTCCTGATGTGCCTACTAAAGGAGGTACTTTTTTAGGTTATGGTTATTACAGAGGGATAAAAAGACCTGTATGTCTTTATGATGAAGACCGTAGAAGGCATGTTTATATTATTGGTAAAACAGGTGTTGGTAAATCAGTACTGCTGCATGATATGGCAAGGCAGGATATTCAAAAAGGTTATGGTGTCTGTGTCATTGATCCGCACGGAGATCTGGTTGAGGATCTGCTTAAGTATATTCCTCCTGATAGAGCTGAGGATGTGATCTATTTTGACCCATCAGATACAGAAAGGCCTATGGGGCTAAACCTTATGGAGGCTCATACCGAAGAACAAAAGCACTTTATGACAACAGCAATCATTAACTTGATGTACAAACTCTATGATCCTCAAAGAACAGGTATTATAGGTCCTAGATTTGAGCATGCTGTGCGTAATGCAATGTTGACTGCTATGGCAGATGAAGGCTCAACTTTTGTTGAGATAGTCAGGGTCTTAACTGATGATTCTTATGTTAAAAGACTATTGCCCAAGGTTAAGGATCCTGTTGTTAAGCGTTACTGGACAGACCAGATAGCAAAAACCTCTGACTTTCACAAATCAGAGGTTTTGGATTATATTGTTTCCAAATTCGGCCGTTTTATAACAAATACTATGATGCGAAACATTATAGGTCAATCAAAGTCTGCTTTTGATTTTCGCAAGGTTATGGATGAGGGAAAGATTTTATTGGTTAATTTGTCAAAGGGTAGACTGGGTGAGGAAAACTCAAATTTTTTGGGATTAGTTTTAATCCCTAAAATACTTGTGGCTGCAATGTCAAGACAGGAGATTCCAGAGGAGGAAAGACGGGACTTTTTTTTGTATGTTGATGAGTTTCAAAACTTTGCTACACAAGACTTTTCAACAATAATGTCAGAGGCTAGAAAGTATAAGTTGAACCTTACTGTGGCTAACCAATTTATTGGTCAGATTGAGGAAGAGGTTAAAAACGCAGTGTTTGGCAATGTTGGAACTATTATTTCTTTTAGAGTAGGCGTTACTGATGCTAATTATCTTCAGAGAGAGTTTCAGCCTATTTTTAATGAAGCGGACTTAATTAATGTAGAAAGATTTCATGCTTATGTAAAAACAATTGTTAATAATGAGCCAGTACCTCCATTTTCTCTTGATTTAACTAAAGATATAAAGGAGTATAAAAAAATGGAGAATAAGGAGTTGGCTAAAAATATTATTGAGCTTTCAAGATTAAGGTATGGTGTGCCTAGACGGGTTGTTGAACAGGAAATTGTCACAAGAGCTCGGCTTTAATTTATTTGCCTATAAGCGAGAAAAAATAAACATTTTTTACTTTATTTTTAATTAATGTTTTGCAGCTAGAGAGCATAGTATGGCCGCTGGTTAGAATGTCGTCTATTAGCAAAATATTGTCTGGTAATTTTTTGGTAGTTGGTTTAAAGGCGTCTTTTACATTGTGGTATCTTTGGCTTTTGGTGTTCATATAAGATTGAGGCTTGCTGTACTTGACTCTAATAAGGCCATTGATTTTATCAATGTTGTATGGTTTAACTAAGTTGTCATAGATTAGCTCTGATTGGTTGAAGCCGCGTTCTTTTAATCTTTGAGGATGCAGAGGCATTGGCTGAGCCGCAGTATTTTTGGGCAGAAGTTTTATAAAGACCTCAAGTTCTTTTGAGTAATACAGTTTTGTTAGATTAAGAAACTCCAATAGAACTGAGTATGCGCTTCTGAACTTGATCTCTTTGACTACCTTGCTGGTTAAGTTATTGTATTTAAACAATGAGAAAACCAATCTTGGTCTATATGGTCTTTGACATTTGAAGCAGGTTAAACCTAAAAACGAATTTTGTTTGCAAAAAAAACAGCGTTGCTGTTTTACTTGAATAATTGACTCAAAACACTGTTGACAGATATAGCCTTTTGGTTTTTTGCAGTTTAGGCAGAATTTAGGAAAGAATAAAGCTGTTAAAAACTCTTTTATCATTTGATAACAACAAAATCATTGAGAATGTTTTGTGGTTTTTCCCAAAAGGCTGATACATCTTCAACTACTGCTGTTTCCGGACCTTTTTTGACAAGTTCTAAAAACTTTTCCAAGTCTTTCTGTTTGCCTTGACAACAGATCTCAACTCCTCCGTGCGGGCCAAAGATCTCTGGTTTATCGTAGACATTTCTAACCCAGCCTTTAATCTCAAGATTCTTTGCCTGAAGTCTGGTCCAAGCTCTAAAACCAACTCCAATTACCTGTCCTTTAACATAGATCTTCAGCTGTTTCATTGTTAGTAATATTTTATCATAACTTAGTTTTGTTAAAATTTTTTAAGTCTTGCAGTTGGGTTTTCTAGTAATTACCGCAGATTTACCTTAAATTTAACGCAAAGACTAACTGAGTGTAGTTTTGTATAATTTAAGGTATAAATTGCATAATGTTATGCCTAAAGAACTTGAAAATTTTTTAAAAGAAACTGAGAAGATTTTATGGGTAGGTACACCTGAGGCATATCCTTTTACAGCCAGAAGATATCTGCAGGTTTGGGTGCTTTTGGTTTTGCTTGCAATTATAAATATTTTTTTCTATATTGTGTCTTTTTATTTTTATAAATACTATTTATCAAATTTATCAGCTTCGATAGCTTATTTTACGATTTTGCTAATGTTTTTCTGTTCTTTTTTGTACCTTTCATATATAACTTTTTATATTTTGGCAAAACCTGTTGTCAGTGCTTTTTCCACAAGGTATTATCTAACAGACCAAAAGCTTATACTAGAGTATGGTTTTATTAAAAAAGGATTTAAGTTTATTGATCTTAATCAGATTACTAATGTAATTTATAAACAAACTATTTTTGATAAGATTTATAAAACTTATTCTGCTGATGTTTATGTAAACTATAAAAAAAACTCAGGAGACAGCGGCTTGTTTTTAATAGAGAATATTTTTGGTTATAAAGATGTTGTTTTACTAATCAAAAAGGCAAAAGATAAGAATCTGGGAGATTTTTTGTAAACTTATAGTTATAATTATTAAAAGATGGACGGAGTGTTAAACAATAAAAAGATCGTTGTTGAGATCTCTTGGAAAACCATTGTGTTTTCAGTTATATTTTTGCTTGGACTGTATTTTTTTTATTTGATTAGAGATTTAATCTTTTCCTTATTTATAGCTTTTATCTTCAGAAGCGCTTTATTGCCTATTGTTCAAAAGGTAAGAAGACTTGGAGTGCCTCATTTAATAGCTTCGGTTTTGGTGTTTTTTGTTTTCCTGTCTGCTTTTGTCTTGTTTTTTTCCTTTGTTTTGCCGCCTTTAGTTATTGAGACCTCAAACTTTATTAAATCAATTCCCCAGTATTTAAGTGTTATTTCTCCGGATCAAGAGTATAGTCTTAATAACTTTAATCTTAACTCCTCTCTTAATTTTTTGCCAAACTTTACCTCAGGGTTTTTAAGTGTGTTGTCTAGTGTTTTTTCCAATATATTTTTTGTTATTATGACCTTGTTTTTAAGTCTGTATTTTATTATTCAGGAGAATTTTATTCGGGATATTTTGGTTAATTTCTTGGGAGAAAAACATATTGATACTGTAGTCGAGGTTAGCCTGAAAATTGAGAAGAGACTGGCTTCATGGTTGTGGGGACAGCTTTTTTTAATGTTTGTCATTGGTCTGTTAACTTATATAGGTTTAAGTTTTCTTAATATTAAGTATGCTTTGGCTTTGGCTGTTTTAGCAGGTCTACTTGAGGTAGTGCCAAATGTGGGCCCTGTTTTGTCTTTAATACCTGCATTTTTAATTGCTTTGTCAAACAGCTATCTTCAGGCTGTTTCAGTAGTTGGTCTGTATTTTTTTATTCAGCAGTTTGAGAATACTTTAATCGTTCCTTTAATTATGAGAAAAGCTGTTGGCTTAAATCCCATAATTACTTTGCTGGCTTTGGTTATCGGAGGCAGACTAGGCGGTGTGTTGGGCATTATTCTGTCTATTCCTGTTTTAATAAGTCTTCAGATTATTTTGTTTGAGTTTCTATCAAGAAAACAAGATTAATTTTATGTGCAAAAAGGTAATTGTTATAGGAGGAGGTTTTGCCGGCTTAAGTTGTGCTTATCGTTTAAAAAAGTTTGGGTTTGAGGTTCAGATACTTGAGCGTGAGGCTAATCTTGGCGGGTTAGCAAGAGGAATAAAGTTTAAGGATTGGAAATGGCCTTTAGAAAAAGCAGTTCATCATTTGTTTGCCAATGATTATGAGATTATCCAGTTGGTTAAAGACTCTGGTTTTTCTGACAACTTGTTCTTTAAAAGACCTTTAACAGGCTATGTTTACAAAATAAAAGGCAAGATTAAATTTTTTGTTTTAGACTCTCCTGTTTCGCTTTTGCTCTTTCCTTTGCTTGATATGTTTTCCAAACTTCGGGCTGGTCTGTCTTTGTTGTTTTTAAGACTTTCTCCTTTTTTTTCTTGGTATCAACAAATCAGTTCGATTGGCTTTATAAAAGCAACAATGGGTGAAAAGGTCTATATAACACTCTGGAGGCCTTTGTTTCGGAAAAAGTTCGGTAAATATGCGGGAAATGTGCTGGCTAGTTTTTTTTGGGCAAGGATTGTCAAAAGAACTGCAAGTTTAGGTTATTTTAAAGCAGGATTTCAATCATTTATAGATTACTTGGCTGATAAACTAAAAGAAGCTGGTGTTTCTATTAAGACTCAGGCAGAGGTCTTGTCTATATCCAAAAATTCAAAGGCATTTCAGATAAAGTACAGGTTTAATAACAAAGTGCACCATATCAACGCTGACTATGTTGTTTGCGCTTTGCAGGCTCCTATTTTCTTAAGATTAACAGAGAATCTGCTACCTGAAAGTTATAAAGCCAAACTTTCTTCAATAAAGTATCTTAATGCAGTTTCTTTAATTATCCAGACAGATAAGCCAATAGTTAAGGATTTTTATTGGTTGAATAATGCTGTTGACGAGTTTGATTTTACTGTTTTTATACAGCATACAAACTTTATTTCAAAAAAAAATTATGCTGGAAAGCACATTGCCTATGTTGGCTGGTACTGTGATTTTTCAGATAAAATCTGGCAATTTAAAACAGCTGAGGAGGTTTTATCTTATATCAGGCCTTATTTGATAGAGATAAATCCTGATTTTGATAGGTTTCAGGTTAAGGTTGATTTGTTTAAAGCAGTCTATGCCCAGCCAATTTTTGATAAGGACTTTATTGCGGCAAACCTAAGCTGTAAAACTCCTGTTGCTAATCTTTTTTTTGCTGGTTTTGAGTTGTCTTATCCTTATGACAGGGGAACTAATTATGCTGTTAAGGTTGGTTTGCAAACAGCTGATGAGATTATAAACTCATCTTTTTAGTTTTCAAGTACAGAAAGATCAAGTTTGGGAAAGTCAGAGTAATACTGATTTGGTGTATAAAAATCAGTCTCTATGTTCAGAAAAATTTCTTCTATGTTATTTTCAAAATCAATACAGTCTGCTGAGCAGACTGGTGTTGCTACATAGATTTTTTTAGGATTTAAAGTTGCCAAAAACTGGCAGACAGCTGATACGGTATAGCCGTACTGAATGAAGTCATCTACAATAATTATTTCTTTATTGGTGCAGATAGAGTACTGATCCTGATCTAAGTTAGTTGTCTGGCAGATTAGTTCAAACTCTTCTTGAGCATAAGGCAGATATTTATTAAGAATAGCTCTTGAGATGTATTTAGAATGATAAATATGGCCAAAACAATAAGCTCCTAAAGTGTTGTCTGCTTCTGACTCTGGCTTTATTTTAACAGCTGGAATCACCAAATGAGGCAGTTTTAACACTTTCTCAACCTCTTTGCCAATCTCATAACCGCCTTTTAAAATAGACAGCAGTACAGCGTTGTTTATCTGATTAAGATAGTTTTTTTTTAGCTGTTCTGCCAAGTGTCTGCCGGCAACTGATCTATTTGGGTAAATCATTTTAATTTAGCTTATTTAAACTTATCTTTGATATAATATCAGAAAATCGCAAAAAGTTAAGGGCCCATAGCTCAGTTGGCTAGAGCACTACGCTGGCAGCGTAGGGGTCAGGGGTTCGAGTCCCCTTGGGTCCACAGCCAAAGGCTTTTTTCTTCTTAAGCGATCTCTTGCTTAAACAAATTTATTAATCAGAAAATCTTTGGAAAATTATAGATTTACAGATGGTTTTTATTGCTTTATACTTATAAGTATGTTGACAGCTAAGCGTTTGTTTCTCGTTTTTTTATCTTTATTTTTATTGGTTGTAAACTTATTAAGCCATAAGGCAGTTTATGTTCAGGCTCAAACTGATGCCTCTGGTCAGACTCAGAGTATAGAGCAACTGATTCAGTCTATTGCTCCTACAGAGCCTATTGCCTGCGGAAACAGCGGTTGTCCTACTACACCTCAAGAGTTGGGTTATACCTGCGCTGATAGTTATCAGGATTGGAAAAAGAATCCTGAGTCCAATTTTTGGGTTGTTGATCCAGAGGTTACTTTTTTAGGTAAAAACGCAGAGCGTGCTAGACAGTTTGTTTACTGGGTTTTTGACAGGGATAATATCTATAGTGCAGAGGGAGTTAGAAAGGCTTGGCAGAACAGTAGAAATGTTGCTTTAGCCTTTGCGGTTTTAATTGTTGCTGCCAGTGGGTTGTTAATTATCATCTCTGAGAAAGTTTATTCGCCGTTTAAGGTTGAGGTCAGGAATGTGATCTTAAAATCAGCAGGGATGCTATTATTTATTATTTTTTCCTTTACTATTACTGTTTCTATAGTGCAGCTCTCTGATGTTTTGATGATGTTCTTTATTGAAAATATGGATGTTCAGTCTTTGTTCAATATTTTTTTCATTGATCCTGAGGGTAGAGTTGTTTTAACAGAGAGCGAGACTGCCTACAGAACTTTTGTTGGCTGCAAGAACTTAAGCACTTTGGCAGATGAGTCTGTCAGAGTTTCAATGTTTTTAGTTAATATTACTAATTTAACTTACTTTGTTTTAGGCATCTTTGTGATTATAAGAGAGATAGTTCTTTGGTTTTTGATTATTGTGTCTCCATTTTTAGCCTTGCTGCTTTATTTCAGGCTGGTTAAGAATACTGGATTAATTTGGATTGGCGTATTCTTTCAATGGATTTTTTACGGACCTTTGTTGGCTTTGTTTTTAGGTTCAGTTGCTTTAATCTGGAAGCATGGCATTCCTTGGGTGTTTAACTTTAGCAGAGTAAACACAGCTGATGGGTTTATTTATCCTACTGGCATTTCAATTCTTTATGGAGGTCCGGCTCAAGATCTGGAGTTTGCCAATACTTCAAATTATGTTGATACTTTTGCTGAGTATATTATCTCTTTGCTTATGCTGTGGGGTGCAATAATCTTTCCTTGGTGGTTGTTAAGAATTTTTAGAGATTATTGTTGTGAGGGTATTTTAGCTTTGAAAAACATTGTAATGTCGTTTTATGAAAAGTACTCAACTAAAAAGCCTCCAAAAACTCCTCCATCTCCAACTGTTCAGCCCAAGATCGCTGTTTCAGTACCTGTGCCTGAGAGAGCAAAGCTTGAGTCTGTGATTAAGATCTCAAATATCTCTGAGATCAAACAACTTCAGACTGAGAAAATTTTAGAAAGAATGGAGATAAGAACCAAGAGTCTGCAGGATATTGCCAGATTTGAAACCAATAAAGAGCAGAGAGAAAAGATTGAGAGAGTTTTAACTGTGTTAAAACAGCCTGATCGTGTTGCAGAGCCTGAGGAAAGACAAAGAGTCTTGAATATAAAGAATGAGTTTTACAATAGAGCAAAGCAGAATGATAGATTAGCTCAAAGAGTTGTTCAGACAACCTCAAGATCAATCTTTGAACAGCAGAAATTAAAGGAAGAATTAATTAGAACAGAGCCTAAGGTAGCAACTTTAAATATCTCTGTAGCCAATGAGGTAAAACTGCCTGAACAAAAAGTGCAGTCTGTGTTTAACTCTTTTGTTAATAATGTTGTTAATGATAACAGAGTTATCAGTCGCATCTCTGAAAAAACTTCTTTACCGGTTGAGAAAACTCAACAAATATTATCAACTACTGTTGTGAATTTAAATCAACCTGTGACCAAATTAACAAAAGTTGTCAGCAAATCAGCCAATGTTGATGAAAAAACAGTCAAACAGGTAATTAATAATATTTCATCAACAGCTGTTTATTCCAAGGCAATAAACAATACTGCTTCTGCTGTGAAGGTTTCAAAGTCAGAAGTTTTGTCTGTTATAAACAAACTGTTTTCAATTTTTTCTGCATTGGTTGATCAATCCAGCAAAACAACCAGCTTTACTCCTGTATTGTCTTTAACTTTGTCTGATAGAGAGAAACAGGTTATTAACAACTTTAATACTAATCTGCTTGAGAAACAAAATATTTTAAATCAAGTTATTCAATCTGAACAGCAGATTGAGTCTCAACCTGCTGATGTATTAGCTGAGTTTAATTCAGTTATTAGTTCAGAAGAAAACTTGACAACAGTTTTGAGCAATAAGAAAAAGGTAAAGATGTTAAAAGATATTTATCAGGATGTTCAGACAAGCGTAGATTTAGTAGAAAAAACTGCTGAGTCTGCCAAGGTTGATGAAGAAAAAGTGGCAGACACAATTGAGTCCTCTTTGCCGTTGGTGGCAGAGGTCGACAAAGAGGTTGAAAAAGCTGTTGTTCCTCCTCCAACTTTGCCGCTTGAGGAGTATGAAAACACTAAAAAACTTTGGAAGGATCATTATTATAAGGGAGAGGTGCCTATTTCTGAAAACATCTCAGATCGTGAGACTTGGGTTTCAAACGATATAGTTATTTTAACTAATACGCTAAATAAATTGTTGTCTGATGATCCAAAGATTAGAGAACAAGGACTTGATGATGTTTCTTATATTCTGCCTTTGTTTATGTTAAATGACATGGAGTATGACGATATTTTAGTTTATCTCAAGGCAAAACTTGAAGCTGCCAAAGAGGTTTCAGATCTTTTGCTGAGAGAAAAAGAGATTAGGCAGGAGGTGTTGTCAGAGGTTGAGGAAAAAGATAAGGTTAAGGTGCCAACAGCAGTCAAGAAAAAGCAAAAAGTTCATCAGCCTTTATCAATGGAGCTAGAGCAAGAAGCTGAAGAATCAGATCAAGATTCTAATTTAGATCAAACAGATAAGTTAAATGAATCAGATGAGGTTGTTCCAGAGGATTCTACAGATACTCAAGATACAGATGAGCAAATGGATCAAGAACAAGATCAAAAGACCCAAGAAGAAGAGTCAGAAACAGTTGCTGAACAAAAATCTGATGATCTAAATCAGATAGACTCAACCGAAGACAACTTTGCTGATGAAGAAGCTAAAAAATTATATGAAGATATCAGATCAAGAAAAAAAAACAGCAATGACTAATGATGTTGTTAAACAAAAACAGATTTTTATATTAAACCCTTTAGCAGCTGATCAAGGTTCAGCTGTAAGAGGTTTAGGCAGGTTTACAAAGGTTGTAATCTCAAGTTTGAAAGAAGCAAAGGTTGTGTCTAAAAACGATTTAGGTCAACTAAAATCAGATAACTCTATTTTGATTTTTCCTTATTTAAATTGGTTTTCTCCCAACTTTTTTTTAAAAAGATATGTTAGCAAACAAGTGTTGTTTATTCATGATCTGATTCCACTAAAGTATCCTGAGGCATTTCCTAAAGGTATTAAGGCTAGTATTTTTTATAAAATTAATAGATTTTTGTTTAATAAAAATATAGATGTTGTTATTACTGACACATTTTCAGTAAAAAAAGAAATTGTTAAGATACTAAACTTTCCTGAAGAAAAGATCTTTGTTGTCTACCCTGCAGTTGATCCTGTTTTTTTTAATCAGAGTAGGTTGCCGAAAGATGACTTTTGTTTGTATGTAGGAGATGCTACCTTTAACAAAAATCTGCCGTTTATGGCAAAGGTTGTAAAGCAGGCTGATTTAAAATTGTATCTGGTTGGCAAGGTCTGGGAGCTTTTAGCCGGTAACCAGCTTGATTTTTCGCATCCTGAGTTAAGTTCATTAAAAGAGTTTTCTGATCTGATTGCTTCAGACAGCCGATTCAAAATTATTGGTTTTGTTGATGATAAGCAATTAAAAGATCTTTATAGAAAAGCCAAAGTTAATCTGCTGTTGTCTCTGGATGAGGGGTTTGGATACTCTACTCTTGAGGCTGGTCTGCAGATGACTCCTTCTTTGATCTCAGATATACCTGTTTTTAGAGAAGTAGTTAAAGACTGTGCTTTGTATGTTGATCCGACTGATCTTAACTCAGCTGTGTTAAGGTTAAAAGACCTGTATTATAATGATAAAATTAATACTGAGCTGGCAGAAAAAATATATAAAAGAGCAAAAGAGTTTAGTGTTGAGAACTTTGGCAATAGGTTAAGAGAGATTATTGTTGATTTGTAAGTTTTTTCTGGCAATTTATGGCAATTATATATCTTGGTGCTGATCATAGGGGCTTTAAGTTAAAAGAAGAGATTAAAAGGTATCTGCAAACCAATAGCCATACTGTGTTTGATCTGGGTAATCACAGATATCAGGCTGATGATGATTTTGTAGATTTCAGTCAAAAAGTGGCTGAGGCAGTGTTAAAACATAAAGAGGCTGTAGGCATTGTTTTTTGCGGTTCAGGAGTTGGTGTCGATATTGCCTGCAACAGATTCTTTGGTATAAGATCTGTGTTGGGTTTCAACAAGGATCAAATTGCTAAAGCTGTTGCAGATGACCATTGTAATGTTTTGTCTTTAGCAGCTGATTATCTTGATAAAGATAAAGCTGTTTCTTTTGTTAACTCGTTTTTATCTGCTGAGAAAAAAACTGAGGAAAAGTATTTGCGCAGAATTGCAAAACTTGATAAACTGGTCAGATAATATTTTGCAGTATTATGAAAATTATAAATATTTCTACTAAAGGCAATACAGATATAGTTGATATTACTTACGAAATATTTCAGTTGGTTAATAGGGAAGAGTTTCAGAATGGTTTGGTTCATTTGTTTGTAAAAGGATCTACTGCTGCAATTACCACTATGGAAAATGACCCTAATTTGTTTGAGGACTTTAAAGCTGCTTTAGAAAAATTTGCTCCGTATAACTTTAATTACAAACATCATCAGACTTGGGGAGACAATAACGGAGCTGCTCATATTAGAGCCAGTTTGGTTGGAATGAGCATTGTTATTCCTGTTTTAAATGGAAATCTGATGCTAGGAGCGTATCAAAGATTAGTCTTAATAGATTTTGATACACGACCTAGAAATCGTGAAGTTGTTATTAATTTTATAAAAACCAGAGGTTAATATGAGAATAAAAAATATATTTGCTTTTCAGATCTTGGATTCAAGAGGCAATCCAACGATCAAAACAATTATAGAGTTGGCTAATGGAGCCAAGGCTTGGGCTGCTGTTCCATCTGGGGCATCAACCGGGTCTTTTGAAGCTCTTGAACTGCGAGATGGCGGATCTGTTTTTGCAGGGAAAGGTGTTTTAAAAGCAGTAGATAATGTAAATACTGTGTTAAAAAAGGCTTTGTTAGGTTATGATATTCAAGACCTTGAGGGTATTGATAAAAAAATGCTTGAGCTTGATGGGACTGAGAATAAATCAAATCTTGGAGCCAATGCAATTTTGTCTGTGTCTTTAGCTTGTGCTAAGGCTCTTTCTGTTTTTGGAAACCAGCCTTTATGGAAGATCCTGCACCAGTATTATTTTTCAGATTATCAGCTTGGATTTCCTAGACTATTAGTTAATGTTATTAATGGCGGAGCCCATGCTGGGTTTAACTTTGATTTTCAGGAGTTTATCATTATTCCTTTAAAAAATGATTTAAAGCAGGATCTTAGGTTGGCTGTTGAGGTGTTTGCTCAACTTAAGAAAAAACTGTCTGAAAAAAAGCTATCAACATTAGTTGGAGATGAAGGAGGATTTTCTCCTGAGCTTGAGAGCAACAGGTCTGCTTATGAGTTAATTATTGCTGCTGCTTCAGATCTGGGCTATCAAAACAACAGAGATTTTAGACTTGGAATGGATGCGGCAGCTACTGAGTTTTTTGAGTCTGGCGTTTATACTTTAAGAAAAGAAGGTAAGACCTTAACCAGTCAGCAGTTAATGAAGTTTTACTCGGATCTGATCAATGAGTTTAATCTTTACTCATTTGAGGATCCTTTTGCAGAAACTGATTGGCAGGCATTTGCTGAGTTTACAAAAGAGTTTAATGATAGAGTTGTTATAGGAGATGATTTGTTTACTACTAATATTTCAAGAATTCAGCAGGGAATTGAAAAAAAATCAGCAAATGCTGTTTTAATCAAACCTAATCAGATAGGAACGCTTTATGAAACTGTTCAGGCTATTAAAAAGGCAAAATCTGTGGGCTGGCAGATTGCTATTTCACACAGATCAGGTGAGACTGAAGATACATTTATAGCTGACTTATCTGTTGCTTGTTCAGCTGAGTTTATAAAGACAGGCTCTGTCTGCAGAGGCGAGAGAACAGCAAAGTATAATCGTCTGCTTGAGATCTATGAAGTTGAAAGAGATTTTTAAGCCAGATAAATTCTGCCGTCGTTTTCTTTGCTGATAAGCTGTTTTAGTTCAAGCAAAGTAATAGTTGAGATAAGTTTGTTAGTTGTTATATTTAGTTTTTGTTTAAGTTCTTCAAGATACAAAGGCTGTTGTTTAATAAGCTCAATTATTTGTTTTTCAATGTCGCTTAAATTCTGATTATTAAGTTTCTTTTTTGATCTAAGATTGTAATAACTGCTTAATTCACTACTTGATATTATTGGGTAAGCTCCGTTTTGAATTAAGAGGTTGGGAGCAAAGCTGTTTGGTTCTGTTATGTTGCCTGGAACAGCAAAAAGATCTCTGCCTTGCTCTGCGCAGTACTTGGCAGTAATTAAACTGCCGGAGTTGTTTTTACCTTGAATTACAACTACTGCTTTTGATAAACCGGAAATAATTCTATTTCTTGAGATAAACAAACCTTTTTTTACAGTTGTTTCTGGTGGAAACTCTGAGACAACAGCTCCTGTTTTAATTATTTGGTTATAAAGCTGTCTGTTAATTGCAGGGTAAATTATATCAACTCCACAGCCGAGTACAGCAACTGTTGTCAGGTTGTTTTTTATAGCTGTCTGATGAGCGATAGTATCAATTCCTAAGGCCATGCCAGAAACAATTGTTATATCTTTGTCAGACAAATCTTTAATTATTTGTTTTGTTATTGTTTGTCCATAAGCTGTTGGCTTTCTGGTTCCAACTATTGCTATTTTTTTGTTTTCTGCAATTTTTTTCCAGCTATGAGATTTGATAAATAAACAAATCGGTGCATCTGGGATTTGTTTTAAGTCTTTGGGATAGTCTTTGTTAAACTGAGTAAAAACCAAAATATTTTTATGTTTAAGTTTTTTAAGTTCTGTTTCTGGGTTAAAACTTTTTCTAAAGGCCAGAAATTTATCAGTTTGTTGTCCTAATATTGGCTGAAGCAGGTCTTTTCTTGCTTTTAATGCTTGATTTGGATTTTTAAATAACTTAATTAGGTCTTTAAACTTGGCAGGTCCTATACCCTGAAAGTAGGCAAAGGTAAGCACTGCTTTAAGTTCTTGCATTTGTAAATTATATAAAAATCTTTTATGATTTAAGATATGTCAGATAGCTGGAGTTTATCAAGCAGGTCTAAAACTTCATCTGATTATATTTTTTTGCAGTTGCAGAGGTTAAAAACTGAGATTGAACAAAAACAACAGGTTAAGGTGCTTGATCTGTCTGCAGGCGTACCAAAGTTTCCTCCATCAAAAATAAACAAGTTAAAGCTTCAGGAGTTGGCAAGTGAGACAGAGGTTTATTATTATCCGTCTTATAAGCCTGTGCCTGAGTTTGTTTCAGCTGTTTTAAATTGGTATAAAAAAAGATTTGGAGTAAAAAAAGAGTTATTTGTACAGATAGGCCATGGAGCTAAAGATATCTTAACTCATCTGCCTTATATATTTACAGACGAAGATGATGAGGTTTTGGTTCCCAACCCGGGGTACCCGGGGTTTGTTTCATCGTTTAAGTTTCTTGGAATAAGGCCTGTATTTTATAATCTGTCTGAAGAAACCAACTTTAGTCTTGATCTTGAAAAAATTAAACAGTCTGTATCTAAAAAAACCAAGGCTATTATTGTTAATTTTCCGTCTAATCCGACTGGCCAGGTTGCAGATAAATTTCAACTTCAGCAGTTGGTTGATTTTTGCAGAGAGACAGGTATTGTGTTAGTTTATGATAATGCTTACAGCGAGATTTATTTTTCCAAATTTGTTCCTCCAAGCATCTTTGAGTGCCAAGGAGCTGAACAAATTGCTGTTGAGATTGGATCTGTTTCTAAGACATTTTCTTTAGCAGGCATTAGACTTGGTTTTATTGTAGGCAATGAAAAGTTTATATCAGCTTTTTCTAGTATGAAATCAGCCTTTGATACAGGAGTGTTTACAGCGGTTCAGAGAGTGGCGGCTTATGCTTATGACAACTTTGATTATAACTGGTATGAGCAGATGATTCTAAAGTATAAGGAGAACATCATTAAAACAGCCAATATTTTAAGTTCTTTAGGCCTAAAGTTTGAGTTTCCCAAGGCTGGGTTGTATTTTTGGGCAAAGATTCCAGATGCTTATGAATCCTCAGATAAATTTGTGGTTGATGTGCTTGAGAAAAAATACATTCTGCTTGCTCCCGGATCTGCGTTTGGCAGTCTTGGGACAAGATATATTAGAGCTTCTTTTTGCGCCTTGCCTTAATCTCTTTAAATTTGTTAGGTTTTCTTTTATACTGTATTTATATGTACAAGCATCCGATTCCAAAACAAATTACTACTTTTGAGTTTAAGTTAATCGGGTTTTTAACCCTAAAGCAGTTTGGCTATCTTATTGTTTTTATGCCATTGGGCTATTTGGTGTTTTTTTTCTTTCCAGTTCCGTATCTTAATATTCTAATGGGGCTTGCTACTGCAGGTGTTGGTGCTGCTTTGGCTTTTCTAAGAATCCAAGATCGGCCTTTGGAGGTTTGGATCTCTAACTTTTATAAAAGCATAAACTCTCCAACTATTTATATTTATCAGCCGTCTCATCTTGATTTATCTTTTTTGCAGGGTGTTTTTATCTCCGACAAAAAACAGATTAAGTCTTATCTGACAGCCAGCAGTTACTTGAGTCAGTATCAGCCAAGATTTAAACAGCCAGTTTCAGATCAAAGAGATCAAAAAAAATTTTCATTAAGCTCTTTGTTTTTTGCCCCAAAGACAACTAATTCTCAACCATCAGATGTAAAAAAGACTAATTTGCCTGCAAAGCAACAGGTTGGTACTGGCTTAAAAGAAAATTATGCTGAACAACAGACTGTTATAAAACCATTTTTATCTGGTGTTGTTTACTCAACTAGAAAGGTTGTCTTGCCCGGCATCTTAGTTTATATTAAAGATAATCAAGGTAAGGTAGTTAGGCTAATGAAGAGCAATGTTCACGGAGTCTTTGCCACCTTTAAACCTCTAGATGAAGGGGAGTATAAGGTTGTGTTTCAGGATCCAAGCAACACTAATACATTTGATACAATAGACTTAAGTATCCGAAAGGATAAGCCAATTGATATTTTGCAAGTTTATGCCAAGCAGTAAGGTATTATGAAGGATGTGAAAAATTTGCCTAAAGCAGCTACTCAGCAGTTTGTTGAGATTGAGGATATCTGGGAGGATATAGTAATGCTAAAAGATTATTCCTGTTTTAATATAATTGAGGTGGGAGCAATTAATTACTGGTTTTTATCTCAAGAAGAGCAGGAGTCTGTTATCTATTCGTTTGCTGAGTTTTTGAACTCATTGTCATTTCCTGTTCAGATATCAATTTTGTCAAGAAAGATGGATATATCATCTTACTTAGAGTTTGTTGACAATAAAATTAAAGAACAAAAATCACAAAAATTAAAGGATCTGCTAGTCTCTTATCAGAACTTTATAAAAGACATAGTTAAACAAAATACTGTATTGGAAAAAAGATTTTTTGTTGTTATTCCTTTTTCACCTCTTGAGTTGGGAGTTAAGGCTATAAAAGGAAAATTAAACAAAAACTTTGTGTTTCAGAGGGCAAAGGTTTCTTTATCACCAAAAAGAGATCATATTCTAAGACTTTTATCAAAAATTGGTTTAAAAGGCAGTGTTTTGCCTAAACAAGAGATTGTTGAGTTGTTTCACAATATCTATAATCCCAGCAAAACTGGAATTAAGCTAGCTCCAGTTGACAGCTATACAGAAGTTATATTATCAGCAGATTAACTTATGTTTTTTTTCAGTAAAAAAAATAATCAGAAAAAAAATAAAGAACCTTTAGGAAAACCAGCTTCAGATGTGCTGAAAAAGGGTACTGTTTCGATTAAGGATCTGATAGCTCCACATTTTATTGAGGTTGATTTCAATCACATTAAGATTAATGATATGTTTTACAGAACAATCTTTGTTAGTGGTTATCCTCGCTATGCTAATCCAAACTGGTTAAGTTCATTAATTACTTTTGATCACCCTTTGTATATTTCCTTTTTTATTTATCCTACAGAAGCAGGAGATGTTTTAGAACAGTTAAAGAAAAAGATAGCTGAGATGGAAGCAACAATAGATTCTCAGGTTAGAGAAGGCAAGGTTGTTGATCCTAATATTCAGGTGGCTTTAGATGATGCTTTATCTCTTCAGGCTGAGTTGGCTCGCGGAACAGAAAGGTTTTTTCAGTTCTGCTTTATACATAACTATTTCTGCTGAGTCAGAAAAAGAGCTTGAGAATATCGCACAGCAGTTAAGATCATTACTATCTTCTCTTTATATTATCTCTCATCCGGCAAGTCTTGCAGATGGAAGATGGTTTTAAGGCTACTTTGCCTATGTTTAAAGATGATCTAAAGATCTTAAGAAATATGGATACAACCTCAATTGCCTATACTTTTCCATTTTCTACTGCAAGTTTAACCCAAAACGAAGGTATTTTATATGGTGTTAATGCCAATGACAGTTCCTTAATTATTTTTGACAGGTTTAAACTTGAGAATGCCAACTCAGTTATTTTAGGTAAATCAGGAGGAGGAAAAAGTTTTTTAGTAAAACTTGAAGCCTTAAGATTGTTTGCTCAAGGAGTTGATATTATCATCATTGATCCTGAAAATGAGTACCAAAAATTAGCGGAAAGCGTTGGCGGAGAGTTTGTTGAGTTTTCTATCTCCTCTGAAGCTAACATCAATCCCTTTGATCTTGATCCTGACTCTGCAGAAGAGGATGAGCTTCAGAATAAAATCTTGGATTTGCACTCTCTTATGAATGTAATAATGGGAGAGTTGTCTCCTACACAGGATGCTTTGCTTGATAAAGCTTTAGTTTTGACTTATCAACAAAAAGGCATTACCCTTGATCCAGAAACATTTAAAAACGAGTCGCCTATGCTTGAGGATCTGTATAAGGTTTTAATAGGAATGGAAACTCCAGAAGCAAAGGATTTGGCCGCTCGGCTTGAGAAGTTTGTCACAGGCTCAGCTGCAGGAATTTTAAACCAGAGATCCAACTTTGATCTTAAAAATCCATTTACTGTTTTTGGCATTAGAGATCTTGAAGATAACTTAAGACCAGTGGCAATGTATATTGTTTTGGAGTACATATGGAACAAAATCAGAAAAGAAAAGAAAAAAAGAATACTTATAGTTGATGAGGCTTGGTACTTAATTAAAAACAAAGACTCAGGAGCTTACCTGCACTCATTTGCCAAAAGAGCAAGAAAGTATTTACTGGGCTTGACTACAATAACACAAGATGTTGAGGATTTTTTGGCTACTCAAGAGGGTAAGGCAATTATTACCAACTCAAGTATGCAGATTATTTTAAAACAATCAACTGCCTCAATTGAACAGATATCAAAAACTTTTTATCTTACTGGTGGAGAAAGACATTATTTGCTGTCTGCAGGTGTTGGCCAAGGTTTGTTTTTTGCCGGACAGTCGCATGTTGGTATTCAGGTAATTGCCAGTAGAGAGGAGCGAGAAATTATTGAATAAATTTAAATATTAATGAAAAGATTTGTAATAGTTTTAGTCATAGGTTTTTTCTACACTGTTTTATTGGTTTCTAAGATCTATGCTGGTTATTTTTCATTTGAACAGCAGAATTTAACTGTTGGTGTAGGAGAAAGTTTTTCTGTAATAGTTAAGATTGATACTGAAAACACTGAAGTTGTTGGCGCTGAGGCTTTAATAGATTATGATAATGTTAAATTATCTGTAAACTCCATATCTAATCTGAATTTTTTTGATGAGTTCTCCTATGATATTATTGATCAAGGTATTTATATAACAGGAAGTTTTGTAGATATTCAACAGACTAAATCTGGCTCTGGTCAGTTTGCAAAGATTACTTTTACAGCTGAGGAGCCCGGCACTGTAACGCTTGAGTTTATCTGCGATCCCAATATCCTTGAGTCTAGCTCTATTTTTGACAGTAATACAGAAGAAACAATAGTTTGTAGTTCTAATCAAACTGCTGAGATCACAATAACAGGAGATTCTGGAAGTTCAGATAATAATCAGACGAACACTGGATCAGACACTGGAAATATAACAAAAGGAGGTGTTGAGGAGTCTTCTACAGTAACTCAACTGCCAAAATCAGGCAGTGTTAATCTGTCTGTTTTTTATATGATGTTAGGTTTGTTGGCGTCTGGATTGGCTGTTGGTTTAAGAAATCTGTTAAAATAATCTTTGCTATGAAAAACGCAGTATTTTATTAGGAATTTACATGCCATTTTTTGTCTGTTCTTATCTTGATGGAGATTTAAAATTAAGCGATGAGCATATCAATTATAAATGGGTAGACAAAACTAGTTATCAGACCCTTGATAAACAATCTTTTTTATTCAATGTTATAGAGTCTTATTTTAATTCTAATCAAGATTGAGACTTTAATTTTAAATAGGCTAAAATATATTTTACTGGTTCAGATAATCTTGACTTTAGATTTGTTTATGGTTTAATATTATTTACAAATTATGGTTTTGCAAATAGATAATCAAAGTTTAGCTCTTCTTCTTAGCGCTGGTTTCAGGCGGTGAGAAGTCTGTGAGCTAAATATTTAGTTTCTCCCGCCTGAAAGGCGGGTTTTTTTATTATGAAAAAGATTTTTGTTTTTGACACAACATTAAGAGATGGCGAACAGGTTCCTGGTTGCCAGTTAAATACCAAAGAAAAATTGATTATTGCCGAACACTTAGAGCGTTTAGGTGTTGATGTTATTGAGGCAGGTTTTCCTATATCTTCACCTGGTGATTTTGAATCTGTTGTTTCTATATCTAAACAAGTTAAAAAGCCAGTTGTTTGCGCTTTAACCAGAGCTTTAAAACCAGATATTGATTGCGCTGTTGACGCTTTGAGGTTTGCTAAAAGAAAAAGAATTCATACAGGCATTGGAGCTTCAGATATTCATATTAAATATAAGTTTAGATCTAATAGGCAACAGATATTACTACAAGCTGTTTGGGCAGTAAAGTATGCAAAACAGTTTGTTGAAGATGTGGAGTTTTATGCTGAAGATGCTGGTAGAGCAGATAATGAGTTTTTGGCCAAAATGGTTCAGTCAGTTATTAAAGCTGGCGCCACAGTTGTAAATATTCCTGATACAACTGGTTACTGTCTGCCAGAGGAGTTTGGATCAAAAATCAAGTTTTTAATTGATAATGTGGATAATATACACAAAGCAATAATCTCGGTTCATTGTCACAATGATTTGGGTTTGGCTACGGCCAATACTTTATCCGGGGTTTTAAACGGAGCTAGTCAGATTGAGACTACTATCAATGGCATTGGAGAAAGAGCTGGAAATGCGGCTATGGAAGAGATCGTTATGATAATTAAAACCAAAAAACTAAAGTTCTATACAGATATTGATACTAAAAAGATTTATCAGACAAGTCAAATTGTTTCAAAACTAATGAATATGCCGATTCAAAAAAACAAAGCTATAGTTGGTAGGAATGCTTTTGCTCACTCATCTGGAATTCACCAGGATGGTGTTTTAAAGAGACGAGAGAACTATGAGATTATTGATCCTAAAGATATAGGGTTGGACAGATCTCAAATTATTTTAACAGCAAGATCTGGAAGATCTGCTTTAAAATTTAGATTGCAGAGCCTTAATTACAGGGTTGATGATACTACTTTAGATTTTATTTACAACGAGTTCTTAAAATTGGCAGATAGAATAAAGGAGGTTGATGATAGAAACTTAAGACAGTTAATGTTACAAATTAACAATCAAAACTATGAACACTAAAATATCTGGAGTTATAACCTCAATTTTCCCTGATGATGTAAACACAGATGATATTATTCCTGCCTGGACTCTTCAGGAATCTACAGATCGGGAGTTTTTTGGCAAATATGCTTTTTCAAACTATGATAAAGATTTTGTTAATCGTTGTCAGCAGACTGATGACAATATTATTGTGGCTGGTAAAAACTTTGGTTGTGGTTCATCGCGGGAACAGGCTGTTTATGCATTAATGTCAAATAATGTTAAGGCTGTCATTGCTTATTCTTATCCTGATATTTTTTATAGAAACTGTCTCAACAATGGTTTGCCTGCGCTGATTATTGAGGACAAAATAAGCTGGAAGTCAAATAAATCAATTACAATTGATCTAGAAAATAAAGTAATTCATTATGCAGATAAGAAGATAAAAATTAAAAACTCCGATGAAGATGTCAAAACCTTTATGTTTGGTGGTACTGTTGGCAGAATTAGACAACATTTGATCTCTATACTAAATAAGGAAAACCAAAGAGTTGATTGGGTTTCTGCAAAAATAGTTAGCAAAAAACCGCAGACTATAGTTGAAAAAATAATCTCTGATCATCTTGGCAAACCGGTTTATGCTGGAGAAAAAGTTGATTTGCCGGTTGACATTCTGTTTTTTAATGAGGTTATTGCTCCTCCTGCTATTAAAGATTTTCACTCAAACTTTTCAGATATTTTTAAGAAATATAAACAAAAACCAAAAGTGTTTGATAATAGAAGAATCTTTTTTATACCTGATCACACAGTTCCATCATCTTCGGTTGCAGTCTCAGAAGGTATTGATTTAATGGAAAATTTTGCCAAAGAGCAAGGGGTGTATTGTTATAAAGAAGGCGATGGGATTGAACATGTTGTTTTAATTGAAGACGGTTATATAGCTCCGGGAGAAATAGTTTTAGGAACAGATTCTCATACCTGCACCAATGGAGCTTTGAATGCTTTAGCCTTTGGAGTAGGCACAACAGATGCAACTTATGCTCTGGCAACAGGTTATCTTTATGATTTTCAGGTTCCAAATACCATTCGCTTTAATCTTTATGGTAAGTTTAAAAAAGGCGTTTATGGGAAAGATTTGATACTTTACTTAATCGGACAATTAGGCGTTGATGGAGCTTCTAAACGAGTTATTGAGTTCGGTGGTCCTGCTTTAAAAAATATAACTTTAGAACAAAGAATAACGATTTCAAATATGGCTGTTGAGATGGGTGCTAGAACAGGAATTTTTGAAGCAGATGAGGTAACCGATACTTATGTTAAAGACAGAGCAAAGTTTGCTTATAAAACCTATTCACCAGATAAAGACTGCTGTTACGAAAAAGTTATAGATGTTGATCTGTCAACTCTAGAGCCTTGTGTTGCTTTTCCTCATAAGCCTGGCAATGTCACTTTTATTTCAAATATTAAAAAGTATATGAAAGAGTCGCAGAAAAGCAAATCATTAGATTTTGTTCCAGTTGATTCTTTAAAGATTACAGATGCTTTTTTAGGTGCTTGCACTAATGGCAGATATGAAGACTTTGTTGAGTCTGCAAAGATCTTAAAAGGAAAAAAAGTTCACCCTGAGGTTAACTTTGTTGTTATTCCTGCTTCAAGAAAGGTTTACAACAGACTGTTAAAAGAGGGTTATCTACAGATTTTTGCAGAGGCAGGAGCTAATATAGAGTCATCAAACTGCGGTCCTTGTTTTGGCAAGCATATGGGTGTTGTTGGCAGAGGAGCTCAGATGATCTCCTCTTCAAATCGTAATTATATTGGTAGAATGGGATCCAAAGAAGCAAAGATTTTCCTGGCGTCTCCAGCTACAGTTACAGCTTCAGCTGTTGCAGGTTATATAGTTGATCCTAGAAAGTACCTATGAAAAAAACAATAGCTGTACTGCCTGGTGATGGTATTGGTCCTGAAGTGGTAGAGGAAGCTGTCAAGGTTTTAAAGATTATCGCCAAAAGGTTTAATCATGAATTTGATTTTCAGTATGGTTTAATCGGTCATCAGGCAATAGTGAAAACAGGAAAGCCTTTGCCAGAGGAGACTGTTAATTTAATTCAAAACAGTTCTGCAATCCTTTTTGGAGCAATAGGAGACCCAATTTATGATAATAATCCTAACTTAAAGGTAAGGCCAGAACAAGGTTTGCTTGAGATGAGAAAAGTTTTGGGTTTGTATGCAAACTTAAGACCGGTTAAGGTTTATTCTGCTTTGATTGATCAGTCGCCACTGAAAAAAAAGATTATAGCAAACACTGATTTCGTCGTTGTTAGAGAGCTTATTGGAGGCATTTATTTTGGAGAGAAAGGCTCAACTGAAAACAGTGCTTATGATACTTGCAGTTATTCTGTTGAGGAGATAATAAGAGTTGGTAGAGTAGCTTTTGAGCTTGCAGTAAAAAGAAAAAATAAAGTTACTTTAGTTGATAAAGCAAATGTATTAGAGACTTCAAAGCTCTGGAGAAAAACAATTCAAGCATTGCACAAAGATTATCCTGATGTAAGTTTAGAAATGATGTATGTAGATAATGCCGCAATGCAGATAATAAGAAACCCTAGTCAGTTTGATGTAATTTTGACAGAGAATATGTTTGGAGATATCTTAACAGATGAAGCCTCTGTGATTACAGGTTCTATTGGTATGCTTCCTTCTGCTTCTATAGGTCAAAAAACAGCTCTTTATGAACCAATTCATGGTTCATATCCTCAGGCAGTTGGTAAGCATATTGCCAACCCAATCGGAGCTATTTTATCTGCAGCTCTGCTTTTAGATATTAGTTTTAATCTTAAAAAAGAAGCGAAACTAATAGAAAAAGCTATCACTAATGTTTTGAGTAAGGGTTTTGGCACCTGTGATATAAACTCGGTTGATCCTGTTTCAACGCAGGAACTTGGAAAACTTATAAGAGATGAGATAAAGAATTTTAGTTAATCTCAGTTTTATATTTAATCTGATCTGTTAAGTCTGTAGGATCTTTTAGCCCTCGGTTAAGGTTATTTATTTTAGTTGTTGTCTTTAAATTGTTTAATTGTAGATTTCAACTTTTAAAAACTAAGAAGTTCAGCAGTTTTTAGTTAATGGATCAATCAATTGCCTTATTTTAAAAACTGGCAATATTAAAAGCCAACATAAACTCTTGACAGTTGGTTTTTTTTTGTTTATGCTTAATTTTATGAAAAGATTGTTGGTTTCATTTGCTTTATTTGTTTTTGTTTTATTTGCTTTTGTTGTTTTAGCTACAGCTCAGGAAGAAGTTGCTCAAAACACTCAGACTGGAAATAATCAGCCTCGAGCTATTGGCTACGGTTCAATCTGTCTGAGGCCAGTTGAGTTTGCTGAAAACAGTTGCCCTGATAATAGGCCAGCAGGAGTTAATTGTACTATGCCAGCTCCTGACAGCAACACTTTTCCAAGCGGAAATATTGATCATGCTGTTAGAATAAGGAATACTCCAGAGTCAAAATTTCCGCTTGATCAAGACATCTATATTGTAGGTTGTGTTTTTGAGAATGACAGTTATGTTTGTTCACCTGGTTTGTCTGATAAAAGCAAGAATGCAGATAATATCAAGGCTGAGTTGGCTCGGTTGGGTTTTATTATTAGATCAGGCCAGACAGATAATTTAGATACACATCAATTTGAACTTCAGAAAGGTAAAACTAACCCTATAATCACTAAGGACGGCAATATTGATTTAATTGTAAGAAGTTACACAGCTGATGGTAGCGGTCATGCTTTTTTTGGTATCTATGAAAAAAAACCAAACAATATAGGAGATGGCTCAAACCGAACTCCTCAGTTAGAACAGATTAATTTTAAGCAGGCAGCAGTTGATTGCGCTGATATTTTTTGGGATCCAGAAGGTTATGTGTTTGATGCCAAAACTTTAATGCCAATACCTAATATTGATGTTTATATTTACTCTGTTAAGGGTTCACAGATAATTCCTGTTGCAAGCAGGCCGGGATTTGATAATCCGTTTAAAACTGTTTGGGATGGTTCATTCTTTTTTTATGTTGAACCGGATATTTATACCTTAGATATTCAGTCTGACAGCTATGAATTTCCTGTAGATATTACTCAGGTTAATCCTCAATTTAGGAACTCAG
The DNA here is from genome assembly GCA_026004435.1 of Patescibacteria group bacterium. GTDB lineage: Bacteria > Patescibacteriota > Microgenomatia > UBA1406 > GWC2-37-13 > BPJC01. The sequence continues at coordinate 63,098 of BPJD01000005.1, forward strand.
ATCATGGTTATAAATGCGATGTGCCCGGTTATGATCTGTATACAGACAGACTTCAGTTAGATGAAACAAAAGGTAAGATGATTCGTTGCGATATTCCTTTGTTGTCTAAAAATTCAGGACAAACACAGACTGTTAGAAGTTATATGATTTTCAACCAAGCGCTTGCTGCCGAAGAAACAAAAACAAAGGTTTCGGCAAATGTCTGGCCTTTGAACGCCAGTTTCTCTGTTATTCAAGAAAATGAGTTTGGTTATCAGACTGTTTTGGCTACAGCAAGGGCTGAAAAAGGAGGGTTTACTGTTATTATTAATAATTCTTTAATTAATCCTGAACTGCCTCTTTATATAGTTCTCAGCTCAACAGTAAATAAAACCTCAGTTACAGAAACCAATCAAACAGCAGATAAACAAGATAATCAGCAAAACAATGGATCAGAGCAAGGCTCAGATAATACCCAGTTTACTCCAGGATCTCCTTTGTTAAACTGGATTAAAAACCTAGTGTCCAAAGCTTTTAGTCTTAATGTATCTGCTCAGACAAATGACAGTTTTGATAGGTTTTCTGCAAGACCTATGTATCCTGTTTTGCAGTATTTAGAAGGAGTAGCTTATGATGATTCAAATAACCCTATTCCTAATGCAGTTATTAAGATAATTGATAAAGCCAGCAATCAAGAGATCTTAAGAGTCCAGGCAGATGAAAACGGATTCTTTAAAATTCCTCCTGCCTATTTGCCAATGTTTGAGTATTATTTGAATATAGAAGCTTCAGATGGCAGAACCTTTGCTTATACAACTACAGAGTTTGTTAATATGAATAAAGATTATTTAAACACAGTCAAGTTAGACTTAGTCAGAGCGAGAAGAAATGGTGTCCAGATTCCAGAGTATGAGGGTGACTCAGGTCAGGTTACAATCACAGCTAATAATAATCAGATGCAGGCAAATGAGACTCCAGCTGCCTATGATAATAAAAAAACACAAGAAACTCCTATTGATAAGGAAAAGGATAAAGATAGTGAAGAAACCAATCTTAATCAAAGTTTGTTAATTGGTGTGATACTACTGCTGTTTATTTTATCTGTTGTAGGCTTGGTTATGATTCTTTATATTTATAAACTGCGTAAGTTAGAGGAATAATTAATACCAAATACCAAGCTGAATTCGTCTTGTCTTTGTCTTCAGTTTTATGGCTTAAGTTTTTCTGAGGCTAATCAACCAGTATTATATCTTATAAACTGGCATTACTAAATAACATACATAATCTTAACTAAAAAGGATGAGTATTATTTGACTAATTTAGAGTTAATGTATGGTTAAAAGCTTATTTTTTTCTTGTTAAAAGGTAACCTGCTAGGGATAGCAGTCCGATCATTGCTCCTGTTGCTGTAACAGCTGAAGTAAAGTCTCCGGTTCCGCTGACAGGAGGTTTTGGAGTTGGTGTTGGCTGTGGTTGGTTTGGAGCTGTTGTTGGCTGTGGAGTAGGAGTAACTTCAGGGTTAAAAAAAGCGCACAACTCAGTTGATCCGGGATTTTCTGCGATTAATTTAAAATTAACATAGGCATAGACTCCAGAAGAGGTTATAGGAGATGAGTTTGATCCAGAGATCAAGAGTCTGCCAAAAGAGATTTCTTCTGTAGAGATTGACTCAAAAGTATCTCCCGGGATAGCGCTTTCAAACTCAAGGTACTCTGTGTTGTACTCAAGTCCAATAATAGTAGAGGTAAGAGACCCTCCTTCTGGGTTAATGTTTATGGTAAAGGTTACTGTTTGTCCTCTTTGCAACATTCCGCTGGGAGCGATTAGATCAAAGGTTACTGCCCAAGCTGTATTTAGATAAGTATAAAAGTTAAACAATAGCAGTAAACTCAAAGTTATAAGTTTTTTTAGCATATAATCATTTTAACAGTCTTAATATTGTAAAAGCAAGTATTTCTTTTTAAATATTTTATAATAAATTTATGTTGTCAAAGCTGTTTGGCGGCTCTGTTGTTGGTTTAGACGGTGTAATTGTAGAGGTCGAGGTAGATCTGATAACTCGCAAACTGCCTAACTTTACTATTGTAGGTTTGCCGGCAAAATCAATTGATGAAGCCAAAGAACGAGTTAGATCTGCTATTAGAAACTCAGGGTTTGAGTTTCCGGATCATAAGATAACTGTTAATCTTGCTCCTGCTGATCTGCCTAAAGAAGGGGGCGGTTTTGATCTGCCTATAGCTGTGGGTATTTTAGCTGCTGCCGGCATTATTGATAAATCTTTAATTTCAGGGTCAATGTTTGTTGGAGAGTTATTGCTTGATGGTACAGTTAAAAAGGTAACAGGAGTTCTGCCTTTGCTAGATTGCGCAGAAAAAAAAGGCATTAAACAAGTGTTTGTTCCAGCTGGAAACAGCAAAGAGTCTGTGTTTTTTCAAAAAATTAAGGTTTTTCCAGTTCCTAATCTTATAAGTTTAGTTCTTCATTTTCAACAGGTAAAGCAGTTGCAGCCTTATCGAGGCAGTTTAAAAGATATTATTTTTACTTCAGGCTCAGAGTATGATTTTTCTTTTATTGCCGGTCAGGATAAAGCCAAAAGAGCTTTGGAGATCTCAGCTGCTGGTTTTCATAATGTGCATTTATATGGTCCTCCGGGAACAGGAAAAACTATGTTGGCCAGGTCCTTTACTACAATACTGCCTCCTTTGGATAAAGATGAGATGCTTGAGGTTAGCAGAATTTACTCAACTGTTGGTCTTTTGCCTGATGCGGGCTTTATTGGTCAAAGGCCCTTTAGAAATCCTCATCATACTACATCAAGAGTTGGGTTAATTGGAGGAGGCTCAAGGCCAAAACCAGGAGAGATTACTTTAGCCCATAGAGGTGTGCTCTTTTTAGATGAGTTTCCTGAGTTCCCAAGAACAGTAATGGAGTCTTTAAGACAACCTATGGAAGATGGTTTTGTTGTTGTTTCTAGAGCCAATGGTTTTGCCAGATTCCCGTCTAGGTTTATACTGCTTGCTGCATCAAATCCTTGTCCTTGTGGTTTTTATGGTCATCCAAAAAAAAGTTGCACCTGCACCTCTTCGGCAATTATTAAGTACAGAAGAAGAATCTCAGGTCCAATTATAGACAGAATTGATCTTAATGTTGAGGTTTTTGATCTGCCTGTTGAAAAATTATTATCCTCAGGCTCTGGAGAAAAAAGTCAGAGTATTCAGCAACGAGTAATTAAAGCCCTTGAGGTCCAAAAACATAGATTTAAAAATGAAAAGATTAAGTTTAACTCAGAGATGAGTTCAGATATGGTAAAAAGATACTGTAAACTTGATGCTGAAGCTGAAGCCTTGTTAAACTCAGCTGTAGACAAATTAAATTTATCGCCAAGATCTTATTTTAGAGTGATTAAGATCTCCAGAACCATTGCAGATCTAGCAGGGTCTGATAATATAAAAACAGAACATATAGCAGAGGCTCTGCAGTACAGATTTTCAGAACAATTTGGTAATATGTAATTATGAAAAAATTTGCTGTTTTATTAGGTTGCTTTTTTTTAGCATCACTTATCAGTTTTATTTTTGCTCAAGAGCAAGTAACCTCAAGTTTTAAGGTTTTGTCTCTTGAAGACATCCTCTCGTTTCTGATTAAACTATTATTTACAGGAGCTTTCTTAACTGCTTTGTACTTTATGTTTATGGGTGCTTTTAAATGGATAAGTTCAGGTGGTGATGAAGAAGCAATTAAAAATGCCAGACAGCAGATTCAGTCATCTGTAATCGGTTTAATTATTATCTTTGTTGTTATTGCCATTGCTGTAACTCTGGAGAAGTTTGTGTTTCAGGAAAATATTTGTTTTGGGTTTTCCTGTAATATCAAACTGCCAAAGTTAAGACAGACAGATAATCAAGTAATTCACCAAGACAGCCAAGAAAGTTACCAGGGTTTTCAGCAGTATCCTAATGCCCTGCAAAGACAGCTTGAAAATCAAGGCAATTAAATTTATAAAAGTGTTTTATAAGTTGTTTTTATTTATTTATGGCATACTTGGTTTTAGTTAGGCATGGTATCTCAGAATGGAATAAAAAAGGTCTTTGGACTGGCTGGAAGGATCCTGAACTGGCTGAGGAAGGTTATTTAGAAGCTCAAAGGGCTGGAGAGCAGATTAAAGATATAAGGATTCATAAAGCTTATACAGCTGATTTAAAAAGGACAATAGCCACGCTTGAAGAGATTAAAAAAACAATTGGAAGGTCAGACCTTGAAACAGTGATTGACTGGAGATTAAGAGAAAGAAACTATGGAGATCTGGCAGGCAAGAATAAATGGGAGGTAAAAAAACAATACGGAGAAAAGCAGTTTATGGCTTGGCGCAGAGGTTGGGATGAGCCAATTCCTAATGGAGAAACCTTAAAGGATGTTTATAACAGAGTTGTTCCTTTTTATGAGCAAAAGATCCTGCCGGAATTAAACCAAGGGCTGAATATTTTAATTGTAGCCAGCGGAAATAGTTTGAGAGCTTTAGTAAAGTACCTTGAACAGATACCAGACGATGAGATCTCAAAACTTGAGATTGGCACAGGAGAGGTTTATGTTTATAGAATTGAGAACAATAAAGTAGTAAACAAAGAAATTAGAGCCGTTAATAAACTTAAGGGAAAGATCTAGTTTTAATTTTGATTCTTGCTTTAGATTTAAATATGTTAAAATCAATACATTGTGTATTATTAAATTGACTTATGCTAAGTTTTAAGAATATAGTTAAGATCTTTGGTTCCAAAACAGCATTAAATGATATCTCATTTAAAATTGATAAAGCTGAGATTGTTGGTTTCTTAGGCCTTAATGGAGCAGGCAAAACTACAAGCATGAGGCTTGCTTTGGGGATTCAGCAACCGACTGATGGCGAGGTTAAGCTTTTTGGCAAAGATCCAGTTGAGCATAGGGCTGAGTTAATGTCAAAGATTGGTTATTTGCCGGAAAATAATCCTCTTTATTCTTACCTTAAGGTGTATGAGTATTTAGACTTTATTAAAGAAATAAAACAAGCTAAAAGCTATGAGGGTTTGGTTGAACAGATTGGTCTGCAAGACAGACTTAATGACAGAATTGAGAATCTATCGCGGGGTTATAAGCAAAGAGTTGGTCTGTGTGCAGCCTTAATTGGCAACCCTGATTTGCTGATACTTGATGAGCCAACATCAGGTCTAGATCCTTTAGAGCAGGAAAAAATAAGAGATATTATTAAAAATGAGCAAAAAAAGAAGCGAAGTGTTATTTTCTCTACCCATATTTTATCTGAGGTTGAAGATGTTGCTGATAGACTAATTGTTATTCATCAGGGTAAATTAGTTTATGACGGCAAAAAACCAAAAGGAAAAGGAGCTGTTGAAAAGTTGTTTAAAAAATTAGTTAAATGAAAATTAGACAGTTAATAAAAAAGGAAATAAAGTTTTATCTTAATACCTTAACAGGCTATGTTTTAGTCTCATTATTTGCTATTTTGGTTAATATTTTTTTTCTGAAAGATTTATTTGCAATAAGAAGTTTTCAGATAAGTAATTTTTTCAGCATTATACCTTGGATCTTTGTTTTTTTTATTCCAGCTTTAAGTATGAGAGCTTTGTCTGAAGAAAAGAAGAACAATACCTTTGAGGTTTTGTTATCCTTGCCAATAAAGGAGTCTGATATTGTTATCTCAAAGTTCTTAACTGCTCTAATTTTAGTGATACTAGGTCTTATACTTGCCTTGCCGTCTTTAATTTTTGTAAAGATTGTCTCTAATGTTTATGTGCTTGAGATTGTCTCAGGCCTGATTGGAGTGATCTTAATAGCTTCAGCTTTTATCAGTTTTAGCTTGTTTATCTCAAGTTTAACAGACAGTTATGTGGTTTCATTTTTAATCTCTTCTATAGCTTTAATGTTTTTAATGTTTTTTCAAAGCTCTGTTTTTGAAGGAGTAATCTCAGATGTGCTATTAAGACCAGTTACCTTTTTACTGCCCTACGGTCATTATCTTGACTTTACCAAAGGGCTGGTTGAGTTGGATTCTATAGTGTACTTTTTAAGTTTTGCCTTTGTTTTCTTGTTTGCCAGTATTATTAATTTAGAAAAGAAACAGTAATTTAAGTTATGTTTGACTCAATTAAAAAATATTTTCTGAAGTTGTCCAATTTGCCTGCTGTTTTGTTATTGTTGTTGCTGTTTTTTGTTGTGTTAAATCTTCTGGCAGGTGTTTTTAATCTAAAGCTGGATCTTTCTAAAGACAAAATATATACTCTATCTCCAGCTACTGTTAATGTTTTAAAAAATGTTGATGATGTTGTGCAGATAAAATTTGTTGCATCTTCAAATATTCCCAAACAGTTTATGCCTTTGAAAGACAGAGTCTTAGGCCTTTTGCAGGAGTATAAGAAAAACAACTCTAATATAAGTATTGAGGTGCTTGATCCAGATAAAGATCAAGAGGCTGAAAAACTGGTAACTCAGCAGGGTCTGCCTCAACTTCAGTTTACTGAACAAAAAAGTGGACAGTTATCTTTGTCCAATGCTTATTTTGGCATTATTATTCAGTACTTGGATAAATCTGAGATGATTCCTCAGGTTTTGTCAGTTGAAGGTTTAGAGTATGATGTAACAACAGCTATTTATAGATTAATTAACAAAGATCTGCCTGAGGTCTCAGTTGTTGGCTATGAGTCATCTTTTGCCAATCAAGGATCCAGCATTACCAATCTTGATAATGTGTTAAGAAAACAGTTTTTAGTTACTTATCCACAGCTTCAGGAAGCTGATTTAAGCAAAACCAGACTGCTGTTTATTATAGACGATGGTCAAAAAAGTTATTCGTCTGATGAAGCAAAGATAATTAAAGATTATATAAACAATAAAGGCAATGCTATTGTAATTGCCAATGGCATCTGGGTCTCAGACTCTACCTTAAGTACAACTCCAGCCAACCATAATCTAAATGAAGTCTTAAAGGATTATGGTCTTCAGATTGAATCAAATTTAATATTGTCAAACTCTGCAGAATTAGTTAATTTTGGAGGCGGACAACTTAGTTTAGTTTTGCCTTATAGGTTTTGGGTAAAGACTAATGTGTTCAATCCTGAGAAATCAATTTTTAACAATATTAATACTTTGACATACCCTTGGGTCTCAAGCATTAAGATAACTAATCAATCCATAGCTGAACCTTTAGTTAAGACAACAGACCAGTCTTGGGTTCAGACCAGTGAGTTTAACTTAAGTCCAGAGACAGCGGTAGATCCTGTTCCAGATGATACTCAAAGTTTTGTTGTCTCAGCCTTGTCTCAGAAAAAGGATTCAGGCAGTGTCGCTGTAATTTCAAGCAGACGGTTTGTTTTAGATCAATTTCAATCGCAGAACGATAATATGAATTTTATCTCAAACCTTGCTTTAAGCTTAACTAATAATCAACTGGCTGGAATTAGGAATAAATCAGCTGGTGTTTATATTCTGCCTGTCTTTGCTTATCCTTTATCGGAGATAATAAAATATGCTTTAATATTCCTTTTACCTGTTTTGTTCTTTACTTATGGAATTATCAAAGTTATAAAAAGATGAAGTCAGATAGTATAATCTCTGTTATTAGGTTTTGTCCTTTGTGCGGTAGTAGTAAGTTAAACAAATCAAATAACTTTATACTGTCTTGTTCAGACTGCAGTTTTATTTACTATGATAATCCTAAAGTAACTGTGTGCAGTCTTATCTTTAATAAAGACGGCCAGCTGTTGCTTACTAAAAGAGCAGAGGAGCCAATGAAAGGTTTTTTAGATCTTCCGGGAGGTTTTGTTGATCAAAATGAGACTTTAGAGCAGGCGCTAATTCGAGAGTTGTCCGAGGAGCTTCAGTTAAGTGTGCAGGAAGAGGACTTGATTTATTACAGCAGTAGCGTTGGCAGATATGAGTATTCTGGAATTAATTATTTTACGGTTTTAGTCTGTTATTTTTGCAAAAAAATAGTTTCTGGACAGGAAATAAAATTTGATAAAGATGAGATAGCTGATATTGTTTTTGTCAGACCAGAGGAGTTAAATATTAAGCTTTTGGGTATGGAGGATACCAAAAATTTAATGACTAAGTTTTTAAAAAACAAAGATTATGAAAGACAAAATTTTAAAAATTAAGGATAAACAAGAGGCTCATCCAGTAGCTGAGTTTTTTCTTAAAAGGTTTAGTCCGAGATCTTTTTCTAGTAAAAAGATTCCTGTTGCTGATTTGGAAACTGTATTTGCAGCTGTCAGATGGACGCCTTCTTCTTATAACAGACAGCCTTGGTATTTTTATGTTGCAGAAGAAGGCAGTAGCTCCTATAAAAAAATACTTTCTACCTTATCTGACAGTAATAAGGTTTGGGTGCAGAAAGTTCCTATTTTAATTCTTGCCTGCTATATTGCCAAAGATGAATACGGTCAGAATAGTTATGCTCAGTATGATTTAGGGCAAAGCGTTGCGACTTTGGTTTACCAAGCTCAGATACTAGGTCTTTATTCTCATCAGATGGCTGGTTTTGACAAGAAAAAGGTTTCTGAGTTGTTGTCTTTGCCTGAAGATCACAAGCCTTGGGTTGTTATTGCTTTAGGTTATCTGGGTAGTTATGATAATCTGCCTGAAGAGGTCTTGTCAAAGGAACTGCTTCCTCCTAAAAGAAAAGATCAGATTTACACTGTGTTAAAATAAGTTGCTGAGATTGCTAACAATCTTTGATTGATTCTTTGTTCTAATTTTGCCTTGCCTTGATTAAAACTGTTTGTAAATATATAATACAAAAGTATGAAAAAGAAGGATTTTTTGTTGTTTTTAAACAACTTTATAAAAAACACTCTGACAGCAATGCCAGATGAACAACAGCTTGAGAATGAGGTAAAGATGATGCTGTTTAAGGTTAGATTAATTGAAGGAGACCTGACGAATCTATTAAAAAAAGATAAAAAGAATTTTTTAAGATTTGTCTGGCTGGTTGGCAAATTAAATGATTTTTTTGAGAAAGACACCACTTTGTCTGAGAAGCAAAAAACAGATTTGGTCGATGCATTTGTAAATTTTTATAATAAAAAATTTATTAAAGACAATTCAAAGCTAAAAGGATCCTTGGAGATTGAGTTGCTTAAACTGAATCCATTAAAAAAGTTTTATAATTAAGTATGCAAAAACCTATTATTTTTGATTTAGAGTCAAAGTACACTCTAAAGGAAAAGGGTTATGACAAGTCCAGATTAGGTGTATCTGTTTTAGGGTTTTATGATTATCAGACAGATTCATATGAGGTTTTGGAAGAAGCAGATTTGCCTAAATTTTTTAAAGTTGTTGAGCATTGTTCGTATCTAATTGGCTATAATATTGTATCGTTTGACATACCTGTTCTGCAGTCTTATTACGCTGGAGATTTAGCTTCAATCCCGGTTTTTGATTTGATGACAGATATTAAAAACAAAACTGGCAAACGATTTGGTCTTAATGATCTGGCTTCAGCAACATTGGGAGAGGTAAAATCAGGAAACGGGCTGTCTGCCATATTTTTGTACAGAGAAGGCAAGCTAGATGAGTTGAAGCAGTATTGTTATGATGATGTTGTTTTAACTAAAAAGTTGTTTGATTATGGAGTAAAGCATAATCAAATTTTTTACCCTGATGTTTATGATAAAACTGCTGTCTCTGTCAACTGGAGTAAATATATGCAGGATCAGCCAAAAAAAGATATAAATTTGACCTTGCCTTTCTAAATGCTATTGGAAAAATTTTTTAAACAAGAAAAAGCAGTGCTTGTTGATGATCTTATTAAAGAGAGCAATATTAACTTTGATTTTTTATTTATGCTTGGAGTATCAAGCGTAATTGTTACTTTAGGTTTTGTTGTTGGTGAGATTGCCATAATTATAGGAGGTATGATTATAGCGCCATTTTTATTTCCTTTATTAGCCTCGAGTTTGGGTTTTGTCACTTTAAGTCTAAAAGCAGTTTTAAGAGCTTTTTATGGCGTGATTGTCTCTGTTTTATGGGTAGTTGTCTTATCTTATTTAACTACTTTTTTTTTGGAAGATGTGCAGTTTAGAGGAAGCGGCTTTTTGTTGTCTTTAAAGCCTCATACTTTATCTTTTGTTGTGGCTTTTTTGTCCGGGTTGTCTGCCGCTTACTCCTCGGTTGTTCCTCATCTGTCTATGGTTTTGCCAGGAGTAGCTGTTGCTGTTTCTTTAGTTCCGCCTTTAGTTGCTGTTGGTATTTTTATGCATTTGGCAGATAAATCAATGTTTATGAATGCATTTTTAGTATTTTTGCTTAATGCTTTAGGCATTGTTTTATCAGGCATTTTAGTTTATTTGTTCTCAGGCCTAAACTCTTTGGAAAAGTATCAGGAAAAAGTTATTAAAGAAGAAGACAATGGCTGAACCTTATGTCAGAACAAGAATTGCGCCTTCTCCTACAGGAGAAGAGATGCATATTGGCAACTTGTACACAGCCTTAATCAACTTTGTTTGGGCAAGAAAGAATCAAGGCAAGTTTATTGTTAGAATTGAGGATACAGACAGAACCAGATATGTTCAGGGTTCAGAACAAAGGCTTTTGCAGAATCTAAAGGATTATGGGTTAGATTACGATGAAGGTCCTGATATCGGAGGGGATTATGGACCTTATACTCAGTCTGAAAGGCTTGATCTGTATAAAAAATACGCTTTACAGTTGGTTGAGCAAGGCTCTGCTTATTTTTGCTTTTGTTCTCAGCAAAGACTGGCTGAGTTAAGACAACAGCAAAGAAAGCAAAAAATAATACCACCCAAATACGACAGGTACTGCCTTAGACAGTATTCTAAAGAACAGGCTTTATCACTTTATCAACAGGGAAAACCAGCTGTTGTCAGGCTTAAAATTCCTCAGAATCAAAGTATTGAGTTTATTGATGAGATTAGAGGAAAAATCAGTTTTGACAGCAGCTTGATTGATGATCAGGTATTGCTTAAATCAGATGGTTTCCCAACCTATCATCTTGCTGTTGTTGTTGATGATCATCTAATGAAGATAAATTATGTGATCAGAGCTGAAGAATGGATCTCTTCAACTCCTAAACAGATTCTGCTTTATAAGGCTTTTGGTTGGCAGTTGCCAAAGTTCGTACATCTGCCTGTTTTGCGCAACCCTGATAGATCAAAGTTGTCAAAACGAAAAAATCCTGTTTGGGTTTCTTGGTACCTTAAAGAAGGTTTTCTGCCTGAGGCGGTTTTAAATTATTTAGCTTTAATGGGTTTTTCTCATCCTGAAGGAAAAGAAATCTTTTCATTGCAGGAATTAATTAAGGTCTTTGATATTGCCAGAATTAATCCAGTTGGTCCGGTTTTTGATCTTGTTAAACTTGAGTGGTTAAACGGAGAGTATATCAGAGCAATGACTGATCCAGAGCTCAAAGAAAAAATAATTCAGTATTATAATAGGTTTTTTAATAAACAATTAGATAAAGATTTGGTAGCCAAAACAGTTCCCTTGATTAAAGAAAGAATAAAAAAACTGTCTGATTACTGGTTTTACTGCAGATTTTTTTGGGAAAGACCAATAAGTTATCAGCTTAATTTACAACCACATCAGGAGTTATTAGCCAGAATTATTGAAGTGCTATCTACTTTATCTAATTGGACTGCAGATGAAATAGGCAGTTTGATGGTTAATCTTGCCAAAAAACAAGGTATAGTTACAGGAAAGTTTTTTATGGTTTTGAGAGTTGCTATAACAGGACAAAAAATAACCCCGCCTTTAAATGAGTCTATGGAGATCTTAGGTAAACAAGAGTGTCTTGAAAGGCTGCAGTTAGCTCTTAAGCATAAAGGTTAATTTATTCAAAAGACTCCTGCCAGTGCCGGTTAACCTCAATCTCAAGATCTAAAAACACCTTGTGGTTAAGAAACAACTCCAGTTCTTTTCTAGCAAACTGGCCTATTTTTTTTATCATAGAGCCATTTTTGCCAATTAGCATTCTTTTGTACCTATCCTCTGTTGTGTAAATTATGGCTTTAATATAATAAACCTTATTAGGTTTTTCTTCCATTTGTTCTACTTTAACAAAAGTTGTGTAAGGAAGTTCTTTTCTTGTTAATAGAAATATTTTTTCTCTGATTAATTCTTCCAAATAAATCCTGCTATTAATATTTAAAACTGGCAGAGGTTTTCCTTTAAGAATTTCTTTAAGTTCAGAGGTCTTTTTTTCCGGAAGGAACTTAAAGATAGACTCAATTAAAGGTTTTAAATGTTTTCTTTTTAATGCAGATATAATTTGCACATCATCAAACTCTTGAAATAAAAATTTATACTGGCTTAAATAAGATGGTTTGAGTTTGTCTATTTTGTTAATAACCAATATTTTTTTTGGTTTGGTTAGCTGTCTTACAATCCCAAGCACCTTTGACTCTTCATAATCTCTTTTTCGTGTATGATCAACCATATAAATCACTACATCAGCTCCTTGGTTTATAGCCTTAAGTGTATTTTGATTTATCTTTTGGCTTAAGCTGTCTTTGGTCTTTCCAAAAATTCCAGGTGTGTCCAAAAACAAAATATAGCCTCTCTCATCAGAGTAAACAGCTTGTATGGCAAATCTTGTTGTTTGAGGTTTAGGTGATGTAATTGCAACTTTTTTTCCGATGATATTATTAAGCAGAGTGGATTTGCCTACATTTGGTCTGCCTAAAATTAATACTGTTCCTGATCTCATATTAGCTGTTTTAATCTGTTAAATTAGAGCAACCATTTGCCATTTTTAAAAACAATTTTGCTGTCAGCATAGATTATGGACCCTGTTTTTCTCATATCCTTAACAAGATCCCAGTGAACAGCTGATTTGTTTGGAGTATCAACAGCTCCTCCCCTTTTGCTGGTATATGATTTTCCAAGCGCCAGGTGAATTGTTCCTCCTATTTTTTCATCAAAGAGAGTTTGTCTCATAGGTCTTTTGATCTCATAGTTTATTCCAAGCCCTATCTCTCCTAAAAACTTTGCTCCTTTATCAACAGCTAAGGTGTTTAACAAGACATTTTCTCCTTGTTCTGCTTTAGCTTTAATAACTTTGCCGTTATTAAACTCAAGGTAGGCTCCTACCACATCAACTCCGTCTTTGAAGTTTGTCAGGTCAAAGTAAATATAACCTTGGGTTTTTGTATGCACTGGAGCTAAAAACACCTCGCCGTCTGGAATGTTATTCTCTCCGCAAGCATTTTCAGCCAGCCTGTTGGTTACATCAATCTCAATGTCTGTTTTTTCTCCTACTATCCTGATTTTTTTTGTTCTGTCCATAAGCCTTGCTAATTTTTCTCCGTTTTGGCGCATTTTATTGTAATCTGTCAAGCAGGCTTTAAAGTAAAACTCTCTTAAAGTCTCCTCAGAGATCTTTGCCAGTTGAGCCATAGCTGGAGTTGGGTAATAGGTTAACACCCAGCTTTTTTTGTCTATCATTGTGTTAAAAAATGATTCATAGGCTTTGTGAAACAACCTAAGTTTTTTAGGGTCAGCTTCAGCAATATGGCTGTAATTGTCAAAGTTGGTGATCCTAATGAATTTATCTCCCCAGTTGACAATATCTGAATAAACTTTAGGAATATTGGTAAGTTGATCTTTACTGCTGTAGTCAAGGTAGATTTTAGTTAAATCTCCCCAGCTTGATCTGCCTAAGATCCAGTTTAATCCCATAATATCAAGGTAGACATAGGCGCCTTTCTGAAGAGTTTGTTTTAGCAATTGTCTGATTAACTCAATTGGGTAAAGGTCTGATGTGCTGATCACAACTTTATCATTAGCCTTGATCTTAAGGGAGTGCTCAATTAATAATTGAGCTAGCTTTTTGTCTTGATTGTCCATATAGTCACAATTATATAATTTTTTGCAAAAAAAAATGCCCTGGCTGTGACCTACTTTCCCTCGCGCAAGGCGGGTATCATCGGCGCTGACTTGTTTAACTGCTCTGTTCGGAATGGGAAGAGGTTGTTCCAAGTCGCTCCAACAACCAGGGCAACTAAAATTATAACATAGTTTTGTTTATTTTGGTATATTTAAATTATATGAGTATACAGCTTGAGAAGAAAAATATGTTCTTAAATTCCTTTTGTCAGATGCCTGAGGTTGGTTTGGCCAACCAGTTTCAAGATGAAAAGTTTTTTTTGTTGTTAAGAGCTCATCCTGTAACTCAGCTATTCTGGATTTTTAATACTGTAGCTTTGATAATTATAGTTTTTATATCAGAGTTGTTTGTTGGTCAGTTTATTAACCCTCTTCAGTTGTTTTATTTTAGGTTGTTTGCTTTTTGCTTTACTTTTTCTTATGCTTTAATTAACTTTACCAGCTGGTTTTTCAATGTCGGCTTAATCAGTAACTTTAGAGTGCTTGACCTTGATTTTATTCCTTTAAACTATAGAAATATTACAGAAACTAAGATCTTTAATGTTGAGGATATTACCTCAGAGTCCAAAGGTCCTTTTGCCAGTTTGTTTCATTATGGTGATATTTATGTTCAGACAGCAGGAGCCAAAGGTAATATTGAGTTTCATAATGTGCCAGAGCCTAATAAAGCAGTGAAGATAATTAATAGTTTAGTGAAAGAAAATAAAGATTAATGGTGGAGTTTTTAGATTTTGCCAAGATCAACTCCTTAATTTTTAATCTGTTTGCTATTACTTTAGCAATTATGTATGGAGTTTACTCTATTTTTTATATTTTCTCTGTTAGGATCTTGAGAAATACTTTAAAAACCCAGATTAACTTTCTCTTTGTTGTTTTTGGTTTTGTTCAGTTGGTGTTATCTGTCTTGTTAATTATAACAGCAGTAATTTTGTTTTTATAAAGTATGTATTTTTTAAAATCATTGGTTAGTGTTAAAGACGAAGACAGCTTAAGGGTTTCTTATATTAAGGAAGATACTTTTGCGGCAATTGTCCGAGCAGAGATCGATGAGTCTGTGTTAAACAGTTTTTTGTATGAGATCTATGATCAGTTGTCTGACAACAATATAAGTATAGAAAGGCTTGATGAGTTAATTGCTGATAAGATCAGGCAGTTGTCTTTGCCTCCAACGCTTGATTTAGCTTTGGCTTGTTTAAGCAAGGAAAAACTTTATATTAAGACGATTGGAGCTGGAGTTGTCTATGGAGTAGCTGACAACAAATTAGTTGAGATTATTTCTGCTGATAAAACTGCTGTGGGAAAAGTTGATGCTGTACCTTGGTATGTACTAAGTTTTTCAGATGAAAGTATGTCTCAGCTTGAGTCTGTCGGTTTTTCAGACTATCAGAGTTTTGCCAATCAGATACATACTAATTCTTTGCAGTTATCTGGTGTTTTTGTCAATGTAGCCAGTTTTGAGTCTGAGATTCATAAGCAGAATACTGCTGAACATAGGTTCGGCTTTAAGAATTTTGCTATTAATCAAAACTACCTTAAGGTTGGCTTATTGATTATTATTGTACTGGCCTTAAGTTTTAGTGTTTACTTTGGTTATCAAAAAAGATTAACTCAACGGTATGATTCTTTACTTCAGACATCAAGAGAAGAAGTCTCTGCATTGCTGGCTCAGGCAGAAAAAACTGTGATGGTTGATCCAGACTCTGCCAGACAGCTGATCTCCCAGGCAGCCCAAAAGATTGAGGGGGTCCGATCTCAACTGCCAGATAAATATGAGGGTCAGATTAAAGAGATTGAGGATAATATTTTGGCCAAACAATCAGAGTTGTTTAAAGAATCAGCTTCAAGTAGTGAGGAGTTTTTTGACTTTAGTTTATTTGAGGATAATTATAAAGCAGACTCAGTCAGCTTATCTGGAGAGTTTTTGACTGTAATCTCAGATAATAATCAAATATATTTATTAAATCTTGAGACAAAAGAAAAAACACAGATTAAAAAAAACCAATCAGCATTAACTTATCTTGCTGTTGAAACTCAAAGAGACAGTTTTTCACGACTTTTTGCATACGGACAAGATGGTTTATTTGTTTATGACCAGAATAATTGGGAAAAAATAGTTGA
The DNA here is from genome assembly GCA_026004435.1 of Patescibacteria group bacterium. Taxonomy (GTDB): domain Bacteria; phylum Patescibacteriota; class Microgenomatia; order UBA1406; family GWC2-37-13; genus BPJC01. The sequence continues at coordinate 79,088 of BPJD01000005.1, forward strand.
TCAAGATCAGAACTGGAGCAATATAGTTGATTTTTCTTATTATGGCAGAAACTTGTATCTGCTTGATGCTGGTGCTAATCAGATTTTTAAGCATACGCCTTTGGCAGAAGGCTACTCACAGGCGCTTGAGTATCTAAGTTCTGAAAACATAAGTTTTTCTGATAAGGCTAAGTTTGCTATTGACGGCAGTATTTATGTTGTTGATAAAGATAAAATATATAAATTTTTAAGAGGCGCCCGTCAAAGTTTTTCTGCAGATCTGCCTGAAACAAATTATAGTTTTGATCTCATTTATACCTCTGTAGACACCTCAAATCTTTATTTGCTAGACAAACTTAATAATAAAGTTTATGTAATTGATAAAGAAACAGGAAATCTTATTGAACAGCTAAACACTGAGTTGGCTAACAAAGCTGTAGGAATCTTTGTTTATAACCAAAAAATTTATTTGGCAACTGCAGATAAAATTTATTTATTAAACTAACTTAATTTTGTTTTAAAAACTCTTCAGCTGGCTTGTTTAAAAGCTCTACCTGGTTTGAGGAGAGTTTGTAGTCATAATCTTTGTTGTTGATAAAAAACTCGTCTTGATCTTTATAAACATAAAATTGAGACTCTTGGTTGCCTGCTTTTATAATTAAGGTTAATATAGGGTTATTTCTTTCCTGCTTTTTGATTATGTCCTCTGCTCTTAAGTTCTTAAGATCAAAGATAAAATTATCCACTTTAGTTTTGTCTGCTGGTTTTCCATTGATTATCCAGTTGTCTTTGTCTTTTTTTAAGACAAATGAGTTAGATCCCTTCACCTTAATTTCGCTGGGCTCATCATTCTCGTTTACTAGGTGAACATTAAGATCTCTAAAATCAGAAGGAAGCAGTAGACCATTAAGATTTTCTGCTATAAAGATAGTGTTCTGGCCTTTAATTCTAACATAAAGATCACCTGTCTGAGAGATTTTCCCTATGTAAATTGTATAGGATTTATTGTTACTGTCTTTAAGGGTAATCTCTTTGTTTAACTGAAAAGATTCCTTGTTTTTGTCAGCATTATTGCTTGCTATGTTTTTTATCTCCAATTTTTTTAAGTACTCAACTACTTCATTAATTCTTGAGGTTTCAGCAGGGTAGAGCTCGTTATTGATCTGAATTTGCCACTGGCCGTCTTTTAAGACTGCTTTTTGCTGATAATCTTCAAGTTTAAAGTCAATCTCAGTAATGTTGGCTAAATTGGCAAAAGCAGGTTGTTGTTTGTAGAATAATTTTTCTGTAAAAGGCGGCAGATAATACCAAAGACTAAAGACTATAACAGATAAAAGTAAAATCAAGCCCCTTTTTTGATTTTTAGACATACTCTTAAACATAAGATTAACATTATAGCAAATTCAGAAAATATTTGGCAAAATATAATCTGGGTTATGGTAGAAAAGGAACTGATCAATAAATTAAGGCGGGGAGATGAAGCAGCTTTTGAAGTGTTTTATAAGCAGTATTCATCTAGTTTGGCAAATTATGTAAGAAAAAAGGTCTCTGACAGCCGCACTGCAGATGAGTTGGTCAACAAGATTTTTTTTAGTTTTTTTGAGGCTTTAAGAGACTTTAAAGGCGAGTCTAGCTTAAAAACATTTTTATTCTCTATTGCCAGATATAAAATCATTGATTATTACCGCAAGAAAAAAATTAAAAAGGTTTTTCTATCAAATATTACCTTGCCTTTTGTTAAGGGGTTGTTTGTTTTGATGGATGATGATATTCAAAGACAGGAATTGGTTGAGAAAATAGATAATACCTTTAATAATCTGCCTAAAAAATACAAACAAGTGTTGAGTCTAAAGTATATAGAAGGTTTTAAGGTCTCAGAGATATCAAAACAGCTTAAAATGAGTTTTAAGGCTACAGAAAGTCTGCTTTTTAGAGCCAGACAGGCTTTTGCAAAAGTTTTTAAGAGTAGTTATGACTAATAAAACTAAGATCAAAAACTATTATCGGGAGATATTTTTTATTCAGCCAAATGACTTTGCTCTGCCTTTTTTTGACTGGTTTTTTCATAAAACTGTGAGGTTTTTAAAGTCTTATACTTTGATAGTGTTTTTTATCATCTCAGGTTTTATAACTGCAGGCTTAATAGTTTTGTTTACTTACTGGAGTATTAAACTCGTTAGTTTTCTGCAACATGGAGTTTAGAGCAGTCTTAAAATCTTTTTTCTTATTTTTTGTTTTTGGCCTGAAAGACAGCTGGGGATTGATGTTTTATCCTTATAAAGTTATGCGCAGGCTGGTCTTGTATGGAGGATCCAGTTTGTTTTTTTTCTACTCTTTTTTTTTGTTTGGGTTTTTTTTGCTGCAGGAGAAAATTAAGCCTGTAGCTATCAATGGATTTGAAAGTTTTGTTTTGTATCTTTTCAATTTATTTTTAACTTGTTTGTTTTATTATGTTTTTTTAAGAATCTTTAACAATAAAATAAATTACTCTACCGTTGTCTCTGTTTATTCTGCAACACTACTGCCGACTATTCTATTTTTTTATTCCAACCTTTTCTTTTATTTTTTACTGCCGCCTCCCAGAACCTTAAGTCTGCTTGGCATAATTTTTTCGTATTTATACTTAAGCTGGGTTTCTGCCTTAGTCTTTTGGAAGATATCTTTGCTTTATCTTTGTCTGCGGTTTTTAGGCAGGTTGGATCTGTTTAAAGTAGTCTTTTTAATTGTTCTTTATACAGCTGTCTTTAGTCTTTATTTTCTACTTCTTTATCAGCTTCAGTTAATAAGATTGCCCATCATTTAAATGACTGCTTGTTGGTTTGCGACATATTATCTATGAAACTGCACAAATTTAATTCAGCTGATCAAAGACGATACGCTTTAGAAAAAAAACTGGGTTTAAAGCTTGAGAAAATAAAATCTGCTTTGATTGAAGATGAGTCAAAACTTCATTGTGAAAATTTGATCGGAGCAACGATTCTGCCATTGGGAGTTGCCGGGCCATTGAAGCTGGTGTCTCTTAACTCCGGGCAGAAGAGATTGTGTTTTGTGCCTTTGGCAACAACAGAGGGAGCTTTAGTTGCTTCTGTAAATCGAGGTTGTAAAGCTATCAGCCTTTCTGGTGGAGTAAAGGTTTTTATAGAAAAGGTTGGTACAACAAGAGGTCCTATATTTTATGTAAAGAACCTGGCTGAGGCTGTAAGTTTTAAAAAATGGTTAACCCAGAATCAAAGCAAAATCAGATCAGCACTTGAGTCAAGTTCAAACCATCTTAAGTTTTTAAAGTTTGATTATCAGATTATGCTTCCTTATTTTTATCTTAGGCTTTACTTTGATACAGATCAGGCAATGGGAATGAATATGGTAACAATTGCAACAGAAAAATTAGCAGAATTAATTGAAAAAGAATTAGACATAAGGTGTGTTTCGGTTTCAGGCAATTTTTGTATTGACAAAAAGCCTGCTTATCTAAATTTTTTATCGGGAAGAGGGTTAAAGGTCTGGGCTGAGATAGAGATTAGCTCAGCTGTGTTAAAGCAGGTTCTAAAAACCTCTGCAGATAGGATCTTTAGTGTTTGGCTTTCAAAAAATATCGGCGGTTCGTTAATCTCAGGTAGTTTAGGCTACAACGCTCATTTTGCCAATATTGTCTCAGCCTTTTTTGCGGCTGTAGGTCAGGACTTGGCTCATACAGTTGAGGGGTCTTTAGGTTCTACCTCTGCAGAGATCAAAGGAGAAAACCTGTATTTTTCTATCTATCAGCCTGCTGTAATGCTGGGAGTTTTGGGAGGTGGAACAAAACTGCAAATAAAACAGGAAGCAATTAAAGTTACAGGTGCAAAAACATCTCAGGAGTTAGCAGAGGTTCTAGCAGGAGCAGTTCTTGCTGGAGAGCTTTCACTTTTGGCGTCTTTGGCTGAAGGCAGTTTAGCCAAAGCCCACAAAAAACTGGGGAGATAAAGATAATAGGTTAAAATCTCTTCTCAGCTATAGATGTTTAGTTGATTATCCAATTAAACAAATGCAGAGATTTTAAGCTAGCTTAACGCGCTTTGCCAGCCTTGATCTTTGATTTGTTAATACTGTCCTCAGGCACAATCCCAACGATAAAATTTATTTAAAACTGGTGTAAAAAATGATTTTTTCTTTGTTAATCGACATAAAAAGCTACTTATGAAGTCAGGTATATTGGCACTGGGTGTTTATATCCCAGCTTTAAGAATTAAAACATCAGAGATTGCCTCTGTTTGGGGAAAGGATCTGTCAGTAATTAAGTCTTTGGGGGTTTGGGAAAAATCTGTTGCTGATTTAGATGAAGACTCTTTTACTATGGGGCTTGAAGCAGCTTATAATGCGATCTCAAACTTTGGTATTGATAAAAAAAGAATTACAAAAGTCTTGTTTGGGTCAGAGTCCGGAGCTTATGCTGTTAAACCAACTTCAGCGATGATAGCAGATTTTTTAGACATTAGAGGAGAGTACCTGGCTTATGATACTCAGTTTGCCTGCAAAGCTGCAACATCAGCCTTAATATCTGCTTTGGAGTCAGTTGCTTGCAAAGACGATTATGCTTTGGTAATTGCCTCAGATAAAGCCTTAGGCAGACCTTCAGATGCATTGGAGTTTTCAGCTGGCTCTGGTGCAGGAGCTGTTGTGGTTGGGAAATCAGATAAGTTGTTGTTAGAGCTGGAAGAGGCTGTAAGTTTTACTACAGACACACCGGATTTTTGGAGAAAACAACACAGCAAATTCCCAAGCCATGCTGGCAGGTTTTCAGGAGAGCCTGCGTATTTTTTTCATATTAAATCTGCTGTTGAGTTGTTGTTTAAAAAACTTGGAGTCTCCAGCAAAGATTATGATTATGCTGTCTTTCACTCTCCTAATGCTAAGTTCCCTGTTAGGGTTGCTCAACAGCTGGGATTTAGTCAAAAGCAGATTAAATCTGCTTTGGTAGTTGAAAAAATAGGCAATTGCTACTCTGCCTCAACTTTTTTATCGCTTGCCAGTGTTTTGGAAAAAGCTAAAAAGGGCGATAGAATTCTGCTTGCCTCCTATGGATCAGGAGCTGGGTCTGATGCTTTTAGTTTTAGGGTCTCAGATCTTATTTTAGGTTACAAGTCGCAGTTAAGTTATTATCTAACTACTAAAAAATATATAAATTATGCTGGTTATCTTAAATCAATTGGAGAGTTATGAAAATCTATATTAAAGATTATTATCAAACAAAATTTGGTGAGTTATGGGATAAATCTCTAACAGATCTGATTTTTGAGACAGTTTCTGTTTTGCTTAAAAACAACAACTTGTCTGCTTGTGATTTGTCTGCTGTATTTGTGGGCAATATGTTGTCTGGAGTGCTTGATGATAACCTGCTATTGTCTGCCAAGATAAATGAGATTTTATCTAATGCAGGTTTGCCTGTAATAAGATCAGAGGCTGCCTGCGCCTCAGGCGCTGTTGCTTTTTTTAATGCGGTTAATTTCTTAAAATCAGGACAAGGAAAAACTGTTCTGGTCTTGGGAGTAGAAAAAATGACTGATTTTTCCTCAGAAGAGGTTACAACAGCTTTAGCTTCAGCCTTATCAGGTCCTGAGCAGTTAGCTGGGCTCACTTTTCCCGGAGCTTATGCCTTGATGGCTAAGGTTTATCTTGAAAAATACGGTTATACTCAGGAGCATCTTGCCAATGTTGCTGTTGCTAATCATTTTTGGGGAAGTCTAAATCCTAAAGCCCAGTTCAGGCAAAAAATCTCTGTTTCAGATGTGTTAAACTCAGCATATGTGGCAGATCCATTAAAGATTTATGATTGTTCTCCTATCTCAGATGGTTGTGCTGGTTTGTTGTTAACTACTGAGAAAACAGCTGTTGAGGTTTCAGCTTGCAGTGTGGCTACAGACACTTTATCTTTATCTGAAAGAAAAGATCTTTTGGTTTTGGACTCTGTTGCCAGATCAGCTGAATTAGCTTTAACATCAGCTGGTGTTAGTATTCAAGAGATAGATCTGTTGGAGGTGCATGATTGCTTTACTATTGCACAGTTGTTGGTTTTGGAGTCTTTAGGAGTCTGCGGCAAGGGCGAGGCTGGAGACTGGTTTGCAGACTTTGATCAAAACAAGCCTTTTGCTTTACGGCCTGTTGTTAATACCTCTGGAGGTCTTAAATCCTGCGGCCATCCTGTTGGAGCAACAGGTGTTAAACAGATAGGAGAGTTGTTCTTGCAGTTATCTAATAAAGCTGGAGCAAGGCAGGTTTCTGGAGCAAAAGTGGGACTAGCCCAAAATACGGCTGGATCAGGCGGATTGTCAGTTGTCTCTATACTAACAAGATGAAAAGCTTTAAAAATCCTGTAAAGATCTGGAGACGACAAGCTAAAATTAGGTCATACTTGGGAAAAGTCGGAAAGGTTTTGTCCTTTACAGTAATAAGATCAGCAGGTTTGGGTTTTTCTAAGTTCAGTCCTTATGTTGTTGTATTGGTTGAGTTTGATGATAAAACCAAATTAATCGGTCAGTACCAAGGCATTGCTGAGGTTAAGATAGGTATGAAGGTTAAAGCTGTTGTTAGACTGGCTATTCAGGAAGATGATGACAGTCCATTAGTTTACTCAATTAAGTTTGTTCAACTGTAATGAAAAGCGTAACTTACTCAGCTCCGGGTAAAATCATACTATCAGGCGAGCATGCTGTGGTTTACGGCAGGCCAGCAATTGCAACAGCTATAGATAAGAGGTTAACAGTTACCTTAAGACTTTCAGACACCAGCAGATTGTCAGACAAACCAGACAGTTGGTTGGTGCTTGAGAACCTGGTTAAACGCCATCTTAACTTGTCTCAACTGCCAAAGATTGAGGTTAAGATAGTCTCAGACATACTGAAGAAAAGCGGGTTGGGATCATCTGCGGCTTTTGCTTCAGCAGGATTAGCCTGTCTGCTTCACTTATTAACTAAGAAACAACCAAGTCTTGATCTAGTAAACAAACTTGCTTTTCAAGCAGAAAAGCATTTTCATAAAAATCCCTCAGGTATTGATAACTCAACAGTAGTTTATGGAGGTTTTGTTTTTTATAGAAAAGAGTTTGAGTTTTTAAAGTTGGTCAGCAACTTAAGTATAAAGATTCCCCAGTCATTTCAAAGTAGAATGTTTTTAATTTATACAGGAAAGCCGAAAGAATCAACAGCAGAGATGGTAGAATTTGTGGGCAAACTTTGGAATCAACAGCCTCAGGCAACTGAAAAGATTATCAACGAGATTGAAAAGGTTACAAAAAGGATTGTTATATCTATTGTTCAGGAAAACTTTAAGTTTTTTTATGACTCAGTTAAGGCAAATCAACGACTTCTTGAAGAGTTGGGTGTTTTCTCAGATTACAGCAAAAATCTGCTTAGTTTTTTAGCAGACTATGGCGTTTATAAATTGGTTGGCGCAGGAGGCAGGCATAAAGGTTCGGGGTTTGTTCTTTTTGTTGCTAAATATAATAATATTGAAAGTTTGTTAGTTAAAAAAAACTTAAAGTTTTTTCCTTATAAGTTCTCAGTCTCAGGTTTAAGATTGGAAAATGAAGATTAAGGTAAAATCACCAGCCAATATAGCTTTTATAAAATACTGGGGGCAAGCTGATCACAGGCTTACTTTGCCCTGCAACAGCAGTTTTTCAATGAATTTATCAAACTGCAGTGTGACTGTAGAGATAGAAAAAACACAGAGTCTGTCAGACAGCAGATTATTTATCAAAGAGTATGAGGCTGTTGATTATATTGAAAACACAACATCAGCTTATAAAAAAACAATGAAGTTTTTTAAAACTGCACAGGATTTTTTAGGCAAAAAGGCAGAGTTTGGCATAAAAGTAAAAAGTTCAATTACCTTTCCCAGATCAGCTGGCATTGCCTCATCTGCGGCTTATTTTTCAGCTTTGGCTTTAGGTTTTAGCAAATTATTAGAGGTTGAGCTCGATAAAAAACAACTGTCAATTTTGGCAAGACTCTCGGGCTCTGGTTCGGCATGCAGGTCAGTTCCAGACGGATTTGTGCTGTGGCATAAAGGCAGATCTTCAGAGACTAGTTTTGCTGAGTCTTTGGCTGATCCTGACTACTGGCAGATAACTGATCTTGTGTTGATCTTGTCTAAAACAAGCAAAAAAGTTGAGTCAGCTGAAGGTCATCTTAAAGCAGATACTAGTCCGTTGTTTGCTGAAAGACTTTATGGTGTTGAAAAAAGATTAAAGCTAATGCTGACTGCTTTTAAACATAAAGATCTTGAGTTGTTTGGCCATCTGGTTGAAAGCGAGGCTTTGTCTATGCATGCTGTAATGATGAGCCAAAAGCCTAATTTGTATTACTGGAGCACTAAAACATTTGCTCTTTTAAGACGCATTACAGCTTTAAGACAAAAAAATGGTCTGCCTGTTTACTTTACAATTGATGCAGGAGCCAACATTCATTTAATAACAGAAAGAAGGTTTTTAAAACAAATAATCTCAGAGTTTAGTGCCTTCTTAACTATTTCAAATAAAAGCGCTAAAGGAGCTGAAGTAATATGAAAAAGCTAATTGTTATTAAAATAGGTGGCAGTTTAATAGCAGACAAAAATAAAGTTTATAAAATTAATCATCAAGCAGTTAATGCAGTTGTCACGCAACTGGCAGAGTTTTGGCAGAAGCAAAACAACTACCAGCTGATAATAGCCAATGGCGCAGGCAGTTTTGGACATTATACTGTTTTAACTTACAAATTGCATAAATTAAAATTAAGTTTAACCAAAAAGCAGAGGCAGGGTGTTGGAGTTGTGCACAACAAAGTCGCTTACCTAAACAATTTTTTGGTTGCAAAACTGCAGAGCAAAAACATTCCTATTGTCTCTTTTGACCCTTTGTCTTTTTTACACCAGACCAAAACTTCAGTATTTTTTTCAAAACCTTTGATCACTGCTTTAAGTATGGGATTAAACATCTCATTCTATGGAGATCTAATCCTAACTGAGAACAAACAAGCTGTTGTTTACTCAACAGAAAAACTTATACAGATTTTTATTGAAGAGATTCTTAACATAAAAGAGTTTCAAGTTGCAAAAACAATCTTTGTTACTAAAGTTGCCGGAGTTCTGGATAAACAAAACCAAGTTGTTAAAGTTATAGATCACAAAAATAAAAACACACAAGATATATTTGTTTTTAATGTAGAAAATGATGTGAGCGGAGGTATGAAAACTAAACTTCAGACAGCTATAACTCTTGCAGGTTATGGTATTAGAACCTATATTTGTTCAGCTGACAACTTAAGCAGATGTCTGCTTGATCTTAAAGGAGAGTATACAACAGTAGTATAATGCTCATTCGCCTATGCGCGGCAGAAAGATCCCCCAGCCTCCGTCTTCAGTTCTGCTGGCAATACCAAGCATATCAGCAGCAACATAAACATAGATGGTTAAGATTACAAAGATCATTATTAAGCCTATAACAGAGTAAAAAATTTTGTTTCTGGCTTTTGATATTGCCTCAGAATCTCCAGATGAAGTTATAAACTCATAAGCTCCCCAGAACATATAAAATAAAGCAGTCATTGCCGCAACAAGCAAAAACAGCTTAATGCCAAAATCAATAATACTTGATACAGCAAGTGGAGCAGACGGTGTATCAAACACTCCAGTTATTTTTGGCGTTCCAAAGATATCTTCCATAAAAATAGTTAAAAAACAACTGGTATCCTAAATATATAAGAAATAATTCTTGATATTACCAGACTTAAAACAACCAAGATAAAACCAATAACTGAAAAAGTAAACAAGGTTTTGGCTTTGCCTACTTGATCAGGGTTTCCACCTGCTGTAATTAAAAGATAAGCGCCGTAAAGCCCTGTTGCTATAAACATAATAAAACCTATTGCAAGAGCTAAACTGAAGATTAAAGAAAAAACAGTATTAATATCCGAAAACTGAGCAATAGGGTTAATCTCTGGGTCAGATAAATCAAGAGCATAGACCTTCATACTTTATGATTGTAATTTAAATGATTTAACAAATCAAGACGACTTTTTAAATATTATGAACCTAAAGCATTTGGCTATTATTCCAGACGGAAACCGCAGATGGGCAAGAAGCAAAGGTTTGCCTGAGGTCCTGGGCCACAATTATGCAGCTGAAAAAACACTGCCAAGACTTTTGAAAAAGGCAAGAGAGCTAAAGATAAAGTACTTTACCTTTTGGGCAATGTCATCTGAGAATTTAGTAAACAGACCAGAGTTTGAACTTAATAATCTGTTTAAACTTTTAGAAAAAATGCTTGAAGCAAAAAGGCAAGACTTAATCAAGAATAAGACCTGTTTTAAAACAATAGGAGATATTAAAAAACTGCCTGAAACAATTCAAAAAAAACTTAATGATATAAAAACAGCAACAAAAGATTTCTCAGATTATTACTTTACTTTAGCTATAAACTATGGAGGCAGAGATGAGATTGTGCGCGCGGTTAACAGGTTCTTGTCTGAAACCAAAGGAGAGCAGACACTGACAAAAGAATTGATGCCCCAGTACTTGGATACAGCAGGAATGCCTGACCCTGACCTTATTATTCGCACAGGAAAAGAAAAACGCGTCTCTGGGTTTATGCTGTGGCAGTCAGAGTACTCAGAGTATTTTTTCTCGGATAAATACTTTCCTGAGTTTGCTCCCCAAGATCTGGAGTCTGCTGTAAAGGACTTTCTCAACAGGCAAAGAAGGTTTGGAAAATGATGATGCTTAGTTGTTGGATTTCTGTTTCGTAAAAAAGAAGTTGACATTCAAAAAAAATATATTATACTATAGGTAGTTTTCCTAAAAGGCAAATTGCAAGCCTTTTTGGAAGCACCTTTACAAAGGCAGAAATCTTTTAGGATAAGCTCCTTTTTAGCTTAAGGAGTAATTATCCTTTAAAAGCTGAAACTGCCAAGGGGGGTTAAGAATAAGAGAATAGTATTTGCGGTGCAGCCTGGCGGAATAACAGCCTCATGGTTCACCTTCAAGGCGGGATCGGTAGTCCCCACTTTGGGAATAAAGGATTCTTTGTTCTCAGAGTGGGGACTACGGTAAAGATTTAGTAACAATAAAGAAAGGAGGTCAAGCATGTCCGAAAGGACGACTGATTGGGCAAATTTGTTCCTTGGATTTCTCTTGGGATCACTTCTGGTGGGAGTTGGGTTTATTGCGGCTGGATTGACAACCTCGCTCCTCAAGGCGCCCGAGGCCGAGCCGACGGAGACTCGGGATGAAACAGCGTTAGTGCGAGCAGTAGCAACTGCTATCGCACAAATGCCCACCCCGATGCCAACTCCCGCCGCGCTCGAAGCAGCAATCTCTGAGCCGATCGAGCCGATGCCCGCTGCGATCCCGCCGACGCCGACGGCCAATTTCTTGGCAAGAGAATGTGGCGTGGCTGAGCAGTTGGGGCCATGGGCTCCATCTACTTCTGGCGATCCGGAGAGATTTGAGGTTGATGCCACCCAAGGGGTGGTTCATGCCAGTCTCTGGTTTCCCGGGGAATCGCCCGAAAACACCGAGTACAGCGTTATTTTAGACAATGTGCGTATTGGGGTGATCGGAGCCGGGACCGCTTGGCAATGGCCGGCATGCCATGATGTATCCTTCGCCCGAGAGGATGCCCTGAAACATGGCCAACGCCGGTTGGCGGCTGGAAAAACAACAATCCAGATAACGCTGGAAGAACTCAGTCGGCAGTACCCAAACAATATTGAGGTATTGCCTAACAACCGGTAACATCAACCCTCCGACAACTGAAAAGGGGAGACTTCAACCGAAAGGTTGATTTGATAAGCTATTCCATTCCTGGTTAAAGCCAGGCCGCTTAAAGCGCGGGAATAAGCTTATCTATACTCCCCCTCATTCTTAAGCTAATAAAATTTTTTTGTTAGCTGAAGAATGAAAAATAAAGCCGATCAAAAAAAACCATTAGTTTCTGTCATTATGCCGGTTTACAATGCCGGTAATTTTCTTGTGGAGGCAATAGAAAGTATCCTTAAACAAACTTACCAAAACTTTGAATTCATAATTATTAACGACCACTCAACTGATAATAGTTGGGATATAATCCAAAAATACCAAAAAAAATATCCAAAAAAAATAAAAGCAATAAATCTAAAACGCAACTTAAATAAAGGTGGCGATGCTTGCGCCAACGTAGGACTTTCAAAAGCAAAAGGAAAATATATTGCTCGTATGGATGCTGATGATATCGCTCATCCTCAAAGGTTAGAAAAACAAGTTAAATTTTTAGAAAAAAATAAAGATGTTTTTTTGGTAGGTTCAAACGCTAAGGTTATTGATAAAGAGGGTAAAGTGATAGGAATAAAAAAGGTTCCAACCTCTTATGAAGATATTTATAAATCATTTTTTACTTTTAATCCTATTATTCATCCTACAGTTATCTTTAGAAGAGTGATTAAGGGAAAAGTTTTTTCATATCCAAAAAAATTCAGCGCTAATAATGATTATTATGTTTTTTTTAAAATGCTATGTAAAGATTATAAATTTGTCAATTTAAGAGAGGAGCTTTTATATTATAGGATTCACGGTAATAATGATACTTTCAATAATATGCGAGAAAAGTTCCTTAATACATTGAGAATAAGATTAATTATGGTTTTGAAATACAAATACAGACCAACTTTAAAGCAATGGTTGATAAATATTGCTCAATTAATAGCTATTTTTTTATTGCCTTCACAGGTAGCTAAAAAGATTTACCTTTTATCAAAAGGAATCATCAATATTTCTAACCGTTTTGAGAATTTCGGTAAATTCTTTATATTAAAAAGACACATTCGTTTTTTTCAATCGTATTAGGATGATACAATAAAATAAAATTATGTTATTTCCCTTGCTTTTAATAGTAGTAGAGACAATACTTTTTTTTACAAATTACATTCCAAACACTTTTCTTATCGGTTGGGACAATATAATGCCGGAATTTAACCTTTGGCTTAATTTAGAACGATCTTTTTTTAGCGTTTGGCAAGAATATCGAGGACTAGGGCTCTTAGATGGAATGTCTCATGCTTCAAATCTTATGCATTCAATTTATATTGCTTTCTTAATGCTTTTATTCCCCCAAAATATGGTTCGCTATGTTTTTATATTTTTAACTCATTTATTAGGAGGAATAGGATTTTATTATCTTGCCAAAAAATCATTTAAAAATAGTAAATCCGCTTTTATAGGAGCTTTGTTTTATATGTTCAACCTTGGTGTCGTACAAATGTATAGTGCTCCTTTAGAAGTGTTTGCCACCCATTTCGCAGCATTACCATTTTTAGCATTAACAATTCTTAATGTATTGGAAAAACCTAATAAAAAAAATATTTCGTTTTTATTTTTAGCATCAATTCTCACCTCGCCGCAAACATTTGTACCAACTATATTTATTGTTTTTCTTATTTTATTTTTCTTTATATTGTTTTTTTATTATTTGCAGAATAAGAATTTTAAACGTACTTTCGTAGCTTTTTCTTTGGTAATAATTCCTAATCTGTTTTGGTTACTGCCATTTGTGTATAGCGTGAAAAATAATGCCAAAATAATAGCAAACACTAGAATTAATCAATATTCATCTGAGGAAATATATTTGAGAAATAAAGCATTTGGAAACTTGGAAAATGTATTAACATTCAAGGGATTTATGATGGACGCAATGGAGTTGAATACTAAAACCAATAAAACTGAATATTTGATGACTGTCTGGAAGGACTATGCGAAAACCCCTTTGTTCAATATGTTTTTTATTGCAATCACCATAGTAACAATATTGGGAATTGTTAAAACAGTTAAGGATAAGAATTGTCAACTATTACCTTTTTTATTTAGTTTATTTACGGCCTTCTTTTTTCTGGCTAATAACACATTTATGTTTGAACAGTTAAATAATATTTTTAGATCTTTATTCCCGATATTAGGTGAAGGATTTAGGTTTCCGTTCACTAAATTTATTATTCTTTTTGCATTCTGTTACTCTATATTTTTTTCTTACGGTCTTTCTTATTTGTTAGAAAGTACTAAAAAATTTAGAAGTATTATTTTAGGATTAGTATTTCTTGGTATTTTATATATCTGTTTTCCTGCTTTTAAAGGATATTTTATTTCTCCATTCATTAAGCAAACAATACCTCAAGAATATTTTCATGTGATAAGTTATTTTGATTCCATAGACCATAATAAAAGGATTGCTTTTCTACCGACTCCTTCTTTTTGGAATTGGTATTACCGAAGATGGGGTCATAGAGGATCGGGTTTCTTATGGTACGGGATACCACAGCCTATTTTATTGCGGGCTTTTGATCCATGGAGTAATTACAATGAACAATTTTATAATGAATTTGCTTATGCACAAAAACTAGAAAATATTGAATTGTTCAATCAAATCTTAAGAAAATATAATATAGATTATTTACTACTTGATAGTTCTTTAATAAATACCTTGTCTCCTAAACCAATAAACTATGATAAAATAAAGGATTTTTTAAATAAAAATACTTTATTAACAAAAGAATGGGAGGAAGGAGTTTTGTCAGTTTATAAAGTTAATAAGCAAACTCACAATAGGTTTGTGTCCCTGATATATAATCCTGTTAAAAGTTATCCTGATGTCTCCTTTTATTATTTAGATGAAACTTACTCAAAATATGGAGAATATATTATCGATGCTCAAAATCAAGACTTGATAGTAATCTTACCATCTCTATTTACCGAAAAGACACAAAAAGATATTGAGTTTAGTGCTAAAGTAGAAAACAATACTCTAGTTTTTTCTCCCAAAGACAATCCTTTTAAAAATTTTCAGAACTCTGAAAATTATATATTAATAATTTCAAGCATTCTTAATTCTTATCTCATTCCAGCAACCATAGTAAACAACAATGGACAGCTTATAATCAAAATAATCCAGCCATCGGTCAAGCTAGATAATAGGGAATATAAACCAATTGATATTAATATTGTTATTGCTCCTCAAGTAGTAAGAAATCCAACTACATTTAAGCTTACGGAAAGCAATCAAACATTTCATTTAGGAGAAAATTTTTATTTACTACGTGATTATCCAAACACAATTAAAATAATGGATGAAAGTGGTAAGAGTGAATTAATTACAGAAATTTTAAAAAATATTAGTAATGTCCCAA
Organism: Patescibacteria group bacterium; assembly: GCA_026004435.1. Classification (GTDB taxonomy): domain Bacteria; phylum Patescibacteriota; class Microgenomatia; order UBA1406; family GWC2-37-13; genus BPJC01. Next base: position 94,228 of record BPJD01000005.1, read on the forward strand.
CGCGTATACCCGTATCGATAACATCCCAGAGTGTTGTTGAAGTAAAGGTTCCAGTCATAGAATCGAAATTTAACCATAAAAATTCATTTAATGAAAATGATTATTTAATAAAGGGAGATAGAAAAGCAGTAAATAAACTTGATAATTACCTGAAGATAAGTGCAAGGAATGGGAAAGTAGATGTCTCATTTTATAAAGATACTCTTCCTCATCAAAGCGGATATATCTTCTTTGTAAATGCTACTTGGAAAACCGGTCTTCCGATAATTTTTTATATTAATAACCCTTTTGCTCACAGATCTGAGATGGAATCAAAAATAGCCAAAGCGATAGATTTTACCAACGTGTTCGTTTTACCCCCAACAGAAAAAGTATACAGCGGCTATGGATTACATTTTGTTGCTGATCCGATAGGTAAAGAAAAAATAGAAACAAGTATAAAAAATCTAGCGATTTACCCTATACCCTATGAAGTCTTAAAAGGAATCACTCTTGAAAAACTAAATATTGGAAATAGGGAACCCCAGATAACACTAAATGGATTCCTAGTAAATAAATCAACCCCTTATTTATACCATATAACTATTTCAGGTATTAATTTAAATCAAAATAATTTGTATATTAAATTATCTCAATCCTTTCATCCTGGTTGGAAGGCTTATAAAGTAAGTGATTCCAATTTTTTAACTACTTACTTTCCCTTTTTCGTTAGCAGAGAGTTAAAGGAGCATGTTTTGGTCAACAACTGGGCTAATGGGTGGAGGTTGGATGAAGAAGTTTGTAATGATGCTCCTAAATGCAATATAGTGATTATCTTCTGGCCTCAGTATTTGCAGTTTGTGGGGTTTTTGTTGTTGGGATTAACTTTTGTTTGGCTTATTTTAAGGCAGGAGCGGAATGATTTGTTATAATTAAAAGATCCATGAAAAAGCTTTCCTTTTTGCAGATAAGAAATCCTCGGGATGATGAGACCTCGGTTGAGTCAGCCAGTCAGTTTTTCTCCTCGGTTGTGCCTAAAAGGACCTCTTTTTTGTCTTCTTTTTTTAATAAGCCGGATTTTTTTTCTTTTGAGATTTTTTATCTTAACAACCTGATTTATTTTTATATAGTTTCTCCGCTGGTTAAAAAAACCTTGGTACAGAGTTTGATTTTGTCCTCTTATCCTCAAGCAAAGATTATTACTACAACTGACCCTTTGGATATTTTACTTAAGTATAAAACCTATGCTTTTGGAGAGCTGAATTTAGCTGGGGGTTATTATTATCCGATTAAAACCTATCTTGATTTTAAAAATACAGATTCGCTTGCTCCTGTTTTAGGTTTTTTATCAAAACAATCAGCAGATTTAGGGTTTTTGTTTCAGATTGTTTTGGCTCCTTCTTATTTTGATTGGCAGACAAACTTGTTAAAAGGCTCGACTAAACAAGAGTACGATGATCAAATGCAAAGATATGTTCAAAATCCTTCAAAAGGTCTGATGGTTAAAAAAGCTTCTTCTCCGGGCTGTAGGGTAGCTTTAAGAATCCTGGTATCTTCAAGATCCGGAAACTTAGGTATGATCTCCAGAGGATTGAATGATTTTGTGGGAACTTTTGGGTCTTTTGCTTTGGGTGGTGGGAATAGTTTTGTTTTTAAACAGCCGAGTTTTTTTAAGGAAAGTTTTCTTAAAAGAATTAAGTTAAGGGAGCTTTCTGTTTTTGAGAATAAGTCTCAGATCTTGAATTCTCAGGAGCTTGCGGCTTTGTGGCACTTGCCCGGCAAAAACCTTTCAGGAATTAAAAATATTACCTGGGGAAAAACTCTTAAAGGCGAGCCTCCAGAAAACTTGCCTGTAGCTTCTGAGAAAAAGGATGATATCAATTTCTTTGCAAAAACTGAGTTTAAAAATAAGGAACAGATTTTTGGTATAAAAACGCCTGACAGGAGAAAACATATTTATATTATAGGTAAAACAGGTGCTGGTAAATCTACTTTGATTGCTAATATGGCCATAGATGATATTAGAAGAGATAGAGGGTTGGGAATAATAGATCCGCATGGAGATTTGTCCGAGATAATCTTGGATTATATTCCCAAACGGAGAATAAATGATGTTGTTTATCTTGAGCCTTTTGATCCTAAAAGAGTTTTTGGTTTAAATGTTTTGGAAGTGAAAAATAAACAGCAAAAAGATTTAGTTGCTTCAGGGATTGTTTCTATTTTTCGTAAACTCTATAAAGATTCGTGGGGACCAAGGTTAGAGTATATTCTGCGAAATGTTATTCTTACCCTTCTTGAGATAGAGAATGCTACTTTGGTTGATGTTCTTCCTTTGTTATCCAAGAAAGAGTTTAGAAGCCAAGTTGTTAAAAAGCTTTCCGATCCTGTAATGAAGAGTTTTTGGGAGTTTGAGTTTAACAAGATGCCTGATAGATTAAGAGCAGAAGCAGTCTCTCCTATTCAAAATAAGGTTGGTCAGTTTGTTAGTTCTAAAATGATAAGAAACATAATTGGTTCTGCTAAATCTACAATAAATCTTCAAGAGATTATGGATTCAGGCAAAATTTTGATTCTTAATCTATCGCAAGGAAAATTAGGTGAGGATAACGCTTCTTTGTTAGGTGCTATGATCATTACTCAGATTCAACTTGCTGCGATGAACAGAAGTTTTCAGCGTGAAGAAGAGAGGAAGGATTTCTTTTTATATGTTGACGAGTTTCAAAACTTTGCTACAACCTCTTTTGTCAAGATCTTATCTGAGGCAAGAAAGTACAGATTATCTTTGACTATGGCAAATCAGTATATAGATCAAATAGAAGAATCTGTTAGAAAGGCTATTTTTGGCAATGTTGGTACATTAATCTCATTTGTTGTTGGTTCAAACGATGCTTATTATCTTTCTAAGGAGTTTGGAGGAGTTTATTCTCCTGATGATTTGGTAAATCTTAGCAAGTATGAGATTGTTTTGAAGCTTTCAATAGATGGTATGACCTCAACTCCTTTTCCTGCAAAAACAGTTCCATTACCAGTTTTAATAAACAATAATAAGGAAAAGATCATTAGGACTTCAAAAGAAAAATATGCCAGGAGATTGATTGAGTAAAACAGATATAATATATTTATCTTTATGTATTCCCCAAAATTTACAATTACTAATACAATTCTTGTTGCCATAGGAAAAATCGAGGCGGCTGAGGAGGTTTTGAAGAATGCTCCACTGCTTCCTTTATGGGAAAAACAGTTTAAAGATGATGCTGTTTTAAGGGCAGTGTATCATGGTACTCATCTTGAGGGTAATCCTTTATCAAAAGAAGAAGCAGAAGGAATCTTAACAGGAAAACAGGTTGTGGCCAGATCTCGTGATATTCAAGAAATAATTAATTATCGTAATGTGTTAGATTTTGTAGATCAAGAGGCTAAAAAGGGTATTAGCAGAATTACAGAGCAGATAATAAAAAAACTTCATAGGATCTTGGTTGACAAGACTCTTCCAGCTGATCAGGCTGGTGAGTATAGAGATAAGCAGGTTGTTGTAAGAGATATTCAGACTGGAGCTGTTGTTTTTAAACCTCCTGTTGCTTTGGAGGTTCCTTATCTTATGCGGGAGTTTGTTTATTGGTTAAACTACTCAGATCCAGAGTCTCTGCATCCAGTTATTAAAGCAGGCATTGCTCATTATGAGCTGGTTAGAATACACCCTTTTTTTGACGGCAATGGCAGAACTGCTCGTGTTTTGGCAACCTTAATTTTATTTTTAGGCGGTTATGATATTCGAAGATTTTTTTCTTTGGAAGAGTATTATGATCGTGATGCAATAGCTTATTATGAAAGCTTAAAGAAAGCCCAGTCAGGCGATCTTACGCCTTGGCTGGAGTATTTTTGTTATGGAGCTTCAGTGGAGTTTCAGAGAGTTAAAGACAAGGTTTTAAAGCTGTCAAAAGATGTTAAGTTAAAAAATAAGTTTGGAGGCAAGCAGTTGTTCTTGAATGAACGCCAGATTAAGATAATGGAGCATATACAAGATGTTGGTTTTTTACAAAACAAAATGTTTGCTATACTCTTTCCTGAGTTGTCGGAGGATACAGTGTTAAGAGAGGTAAAGGATCTTATTGACAAAGGCGTGTTAAAAAAGGTGGGTAGAACAAAGTCTGCCCGTTATGTATTAAATGATTAATATGAAGTTTAGTCAGTTTTGCCAATACTTAGAACAAATTGAGTCAACAACCAGCAGGCTTGAGATAACATCACTTTTAGCTGAGCTATTTGATTTATTAACAGCAGATGAGTTAAGATTGAGTGTGTATCTTTTGCTTGGTAGAGTAGGACCTTTATATGAAAACCAAGAGTTTGGCTTAGCTGAAAAAACAGTCAGATCAGCTGCAGTTTCTGGTCTGGGTATTTCTTTGACTGATTTCCAAAAGGCTTATCAAACTATTGGTGATTTAGGACAGACGGTTTTTCAGTTGAAACAGCAGAGCCATTCCTTATTTAGCTCTGACCCTGATTTAATCTCAGTTTGCAATAAGCTTAAGCAGATCTCAGAGTTAACCGGTAAAGGCTCTTTAATCAAGAAAAAGGAGATTGTCTCTCAGATGATTAGGGAGTTTCCTGCAATATCAGGCAAATATATCTCAAGGTTGCTGGTGGGTAATCTAAGGCTGGGTTTCTCTGATATGACTGTTTTAGACAGCTTGTCGTGGTTGGCAAAAGGTGATAAAAGTTTAAGGCCTTTACTAGAAAAGGCCTATCATGTACGGCCAGACTTAGGATATATAGCTTATTTAGTTAAACAAAACAAATTCTCTGTAATTGAGAATATAGAGCCAGAGGTTTTTGTGCCGATAATTATGATGAGAGCCGAGAGAGTTAAAACCTTAGCTGATATTATTGATAAATTAGGAAGGTGTTTAGTTGAGCCAAAGTATGATGGTTTTAGACTGCAGATTCATAAACAGCATAACAAGGTAAAGATGTTTTCCCGCAATCTTGAGGAGGTTTCTTTTATGTATCCAGATTTAAAGGAAGCAGTTTTAAAACAGACTAAAGCAGAAAGTCTAATTTTTGAAGGAGAGGCTATTGGATTTGATCCTAAGACCAATACTTTTTTACCGTTTCAAGAAACAGCACAAAGGCGCAGAAAGTATAATATAGATCAGGTCTCACAGGAGATCCCATTAAAATTGTTTGTTTTTGAACTGCTGTATCTTAATGGGAAAAATTGTATTGATAATAAATTAATTGATAGAAAAGCAAAGATTAAAGATGTGGTTAGGGAGGTTGATGACGCAGTTTTGATCATTGCTGAAGATCATTTGGTTTCCAAGACTAGTGAGATTGAGAGCTTGTTTTATAAGTATACATCAGAAGGATTAGAAGGTATTATGGCAAAGAAGCTAGACGGAGTTTATAAACCCGGAGCTAGAGAGTTTAATTGGATCAAGTTTAAGGCTAGTTACAGTAAAAAACTAAACGATACAATCGATGTTGTTGTTTTAGGTTATTATTATGGTAAAGGAAAGAGATCTAAGTTTGGCATCGGCGCTTTTTTGGTTGGAGTATATGATAAAATTTTAGATAAATTCTGTAGTATTGCTAAGATTGGAACTGGAGTTTCGGACCAACAATGGATAGAGCTAAAAAGGCTGTTTGACAAAAACAGAGTAAGTTCAATGCCAAAAGAGTATATTGTGGATAAGCAGATTCAGCCAGATGTTTGGATTGCTCCTAAAGTTGTTATAGAAGTAGCGGCTGATGAGGTCACTTTATCTCCTGTTCATACAGCTGGCAAAGACGAGAAGTCTAAAACAGGATCAGGCTTCGCATTAAGGTTTCCCAGAATGATTAGGTTAAGATCAGATAAAGATGTTGTTGATATTACTACAGTGGAGGAAATAAAGCGATTGGTTAAGATTTAAAAATACCCTTTTTGTTATTAAGGATCTGCTTGTGGCTGTTGATCATCTTTAATAGTCTGATATTATACTCAATAAAAAATGAATGAGGTTTTTTAATAATTCTTCTGGCAGATGAGGTGATTATAATCTCCTCTGCAATTTCTGCTTTGCCTTTAAGTTCAGCTGTATGAAAAAAAATATCAAAGTCTTCATGCACTTTTTTGTCATCAATGCATATTTTTGGCAGAAGCATCTGCCAGAATTTAGAGTCAACTGCATAACTTGCGGCGCCCACATTAAACCCAAATACTGCGCTTAATGTTTTGTAAAAGATCTGGCACAGTTTAACTGTGTTTATTTTTTTAAAGTCGTAAGAAATTAAAAACCCTAAAAGATTCAATTTTTGATCTTTTTTAAATTTCTTCTCAATTTTTTCAATAAAGTCTTTATCAACAATTGTATCTGCATCTAATTTAATAAGAATATCTCCTTTGGCTGAGTTAAACCCTTTATTTCTGGCTGGAGTAATGCCTTGTTTAGTTTCTTTAATTACTTTGCAGTTGTATTTTTTGGCAATCTCAGTTGTTTTGTCTGTACAGTTGTTATCTACAACTATAATCTCAAATGGTTTAACAGTTTGATTTACTAAAGACTCAAGAGTCTTATCTATATAGCTTTCCTCATTGTAGGCTGGTATTATTACTGAGGTTTTCATAGGTTAATTATATGAAAAACTCTGTAAGTATTGGGTAATGATCTGAGTTTAGTTTTTCCAGTCTGGTTGAGTTGATATTTTTTATCTTTTTATACAGCACATAATCAACCTTCATCCTTACTGGAATAAAGCCAAAGTATTTGTTTTCAAAGGTATAGATAATATTTTGGGTTGCCTCGTTCAAGTTGTTTGATTTGATAATATACTCAAATCGTTTTCTGCCATAAGGATAATTAAAATCTCCAGTTATTATAGTTGGTCTTTCGATATTTTGTGAGCTTGACAAGATCTTTTTTAGTTGGTTTGCTTTTTCAATATCTGCAGCCCAAGGAGATAGGTGGACATTATAAATATCAAAAACAGTGTCACCTGCTTTAAAGGTTGAGACTATAAAGTTGCGAGAGAACTGTTTGCGATTAAAGATTTTTAACAACTTTTCATATAAGCTTTTGGGAAGCTGGATATAACTGGAGTTTATTAGTTTTAGTTTTTTTTTATTGTAGAAAGTTGAGATATAATACTCTTTGCTATGTTTTAAAAAAGAAGGTTGTCTTTGAGCTAATTCATAGTTTTTTGCAGACATTAGTTTTTCTACTTTTTGGTTCTCAAGATTTTCCTGAAAACAGAGTACATCTGGCGCATATTTGCCGATTAGGTAGGGCACATCAATCATACCTTTATTAAAGTACAGGTTATAGTTTAATAAGGTAATCTTCATAACCATATTATAACTTAATTTAGTTTGCCTGACTCAATTTTAAACAACCACAAATTATCCACTAAAATTAATTTATACACAAATAGCCTTACAAAAGGCTAAACTAATATTGAAACTATAAGATGCTTCCTATAGTTTGAGTTTATAATATTATAGGACTTGACAAATAAAAATGCTTGGTGTATTCTTAAATTTAAGATGAATAATCAAGTTAAAGCTAATAGTCGCAGGTTTGATAAAAAAATGATGAAGGCTGTTTCTTTTGCCAAGGAGGTTTTAAACTTAAGTTCTAAAGGTTTAAGTTTAAATATAAAGAAGTTTATTTTATAACAACAAAAAAGAGCATCACTACCGCTCGCCTTCCCCTCCGCGACGAGTAGTAATGCCCTTCTAGCTAAAAAGGTTATCATATAGCTTGTTCTTTGTCAATTAGCTTATTTAGTGTTATCTGGTGTTTGATAACCTTTTATTTAGCGTAGATATTATGCTTTTGTTTTAAGATGTTTTTTAGTTAATATTAGGTTGTAATTAATTATTGTTTTGGCATTCTTAGGTTTAGTGGTTGTTTGGGATAATTTTTTTATCTTATTTTAATCTTTGCAATAATATAAAT
>BPJD01000006.1 GCA_026004435.1 Patescibacteria group bacterium
ATTTGATCTTTTCGATTATTAGACAGTAAATAATTAATTAGAAACATTATTAAATATATATTGTATCCACATAGTTCTATTATATTCCCAAGGATAACTGAATTTTTATCTGATAAAGCTTCAGAATTTAAACCACAGAGCTGGCATATGTATGATTTTGCAGAATCAAGATCTGGAATTATAATTGAAGGCGCTTTTATAAAGATAAAACAACTCGTATCGTTATTATCATAACTTGCAATAGAACCATCTACACCTGTAAAAATACTGTCATAAACAGCAGGAATCCTGGTAACAGCTATAATAACTAAGGGGTCTGAATCTTTATTATTTTGTTCAGTTATTTCTCTTTTTTTTTGTTTTAATTTTTCTTTAAGATTATTAATAACTTGATTTGAATCTATCTGATTTCGTGCAGAGTTTTCAAATGAAGACAATTCGTCTAAATTAACAACAACTAATGATTTGTCTTTTAATTTATGCCCTAATTGAGCCGCAGTTGTAGATGTTCCTGTTCTCGGTGGGCCACAAACAACCAAATAAAATACATTTCTCTCTTCTTTAGATTCTATTATTCTCATTATTTCATCAGCCATCATTGAATATATCTCTGCATAATGGGCTCCAGGATCTGCAAAGTTTAATTCACCTCCAATCGGTTGACCTACATTAAATTTAAGTCGATCTCTTTTAAAAAAATCTAACAAATCTTCTATTCGATTTTGTTCTGTGTTCATAGCTATAGTTTATTGAGATTTAAATTATTAAATAGATTTATAAAAAATTTTTCAAATAAAAAAATCATTCCTCCAACAACTATCATTGTATCGAAACATTTTTTCTAATTCCTCTTGCAATTGTTGCTATAATTTCTCTATTTAAAATAATAAAGTATACTGCGATACCTCCCATAATAAAAGAAACAACTCTGCCTACAAACTCTGACAAAACGCTTGGATCATAGTTGGCTCTAAACCGATCAGGATTTAAGTAGATTTCTTCCTGCATTGCCAATGCGCTAGACAACAATACCCTATATGAATCCGGCCAACTACTATCAGCATTGTAAGACCCCTCAGTCACATCTACCTGCATTATAGGTATAATAATTTTTTGTGAAGCATCATCATTTAAGTTAACAACCAAGTATAAACAGTTATTAATCATTGCAGGTGTTATAACAATCTCAGGCTCTGATGAAACCAAAACATCTTCACAATAAGATTGCGCCGCGATTTTGGGATCAAAGTTAAATTGATCATTATTAATATTTAAAGGACCAATAAGCATTAAACTTCTGACTCCAAGTTGTTCGGAAAGATCGTTGTCCTCAATTTCTTCAATACTTCCATTTTTACCATTTTTGATAAGTTTAACTACGATTTTTTTTAACTGCGCCATAATTTTTTGCTCCAACTCTGGGTCAAACTTAGCTTGATTTAATATCAATCTTAAATTTGAATAATCCAGATCCGAAAAAGGCAAAGCAACAGTTGCAGTTGGAGGGTTTTGATCCACCTGATCCTGTCCCAAAGCCGCAGAGTCACTGCCAAAGTACAACGATAATGCAAGCAGTAACGATGCTAAACAAGTTCTGTAATTGTTTAAATCTTCCTCTGTATATGAAAGCGATTTTCTCTCTCAGACTAACATCTAAATATTATAGGATATGAAATCCTGTTTGTAAACCTACATTAGATAATGTTAACTTTGATTTTATATAATAAAGTCGTATGTCTAGACTTGATTAAGTTTCTGACTAAAAATAAAAAACTAATTGTTTTTTTATTTTTTCTTGCTTATTTTCTTAATCTTTTGCTTTTATTGACTGGGCTGGAACTGGTTTGCAACTCAAAAGGGTCCTTTGCTTTATAACTATTGGAGTTGTCTATGGCAGACTTGCAGTGATTTTTTCATTCTATAACTTTGCTTCCTGGGATTATTCGCAGATTTCAGATAAAAGAGTCTGTGCTTTATCAGACGCAAACAATTTTAATGCTATTTCGCAGACAGATAGGAATTTTAGTTTTTTTTACTGTGCTGATTCATTATATGTTCTTAAGAGGATTTAGAGTTTTAAGTTTTGGCTTGCCCAGCATTTTGCCTACTTTTGAGTTCGTCGGGTTTATTGCTTTTCAGCTGTTGTTTTTAATGTTTATTACCTCAAATGACTGGGCTGTAGGAAGACTTAAAAAGTGGTGGGTATACCTTCATAGAGCAACTTATCTGATTGTGTTTTTGGTATTTTTACATATACTCTTGGCAGAGTTAAGTTTTAGGCGAGCCAATATTATTTTTCTGGCAATCTCTTTGGCTATACTAATTTTAGAGTGGGCATCCTTAATTTACAGTTATCTTATTAAAAAAAATAAAATTTAGGATCAGTTATAATTGCAGTTGTTTTTGTTCCATAAGCCTTTTGAGTTTTCCCTGGCCATTCTTTCTGCCTGTAAGAACAGTGCTTGATACTTAATATCCGGAGGAAAGGTCGCGGCAAAAGCATAACCTTCTTCAACCAGTTTTTTATTTACCATAGTATTGTCTAAGTAAACATACCTTAACAGCCTGCCGTATTGATCTGTTTCAGACACATCTTTTTCCATCTTTACCAGTCTGCCTAAAACTAATTTTTCATTATATGCTTTTGCCTCCTGACCAAAACACTCAGGATCTCTGCCAAGCTCAGGCGCGTCTATGCCAATATACCTTACTCTGATGCTGTTGTTAACTACTATAGTATCTCCGTCTATTACTCTGGTTACCAAGTAGAGATTTTCTTTTTGCGAAAACTTATTTATGTTAGCTGTCAAATACAAAATCAGTATTGATAAAACAGCTAAAACAAGTCTGGTTAGTAGAGTTCTTTTTCTAAACACTGGCAAAGATTTTTATTGTTTTTTAAAACTTCTGATAAACCATACATAGATCCGGTTATAACAAACAAATTATCATCCGATCTGGTAATAATTTTCTCAACCTGATCTGGTTTAATATAAACAGGAGTTAAGCCAAGCTGTTGAGCTATTTGTTTGATCTGATCAAAACTATGGCTTTTTATGCCGCCTTCCTGCTGATAAGAAAAGTAATAAAACTCAGATGCAACCGACTTTAATAAGTTTAAAATATCAGCTGTGTCTTTTGAGTCTTTGATTGATAAAAACAGCCTAAACCTTTTATTTGGGAATAATGTCTTAAAAGAGTCAAAAAAATACTTAAGTTTTTGCGCATTGTGCGCAGAGTCTAAAACTACTGTTTTATTGTTAAACTTTAAGATATTAAACCTTCCGATCATCCTAACAGATTCTAGCTGTTGGTTGATACTATCTTTAATATCCTCAAGTTTAATGCCTTTTGAATGCAGATAAAACTCAAACGCCTTAAGAGCAAGCGTAGCATTGACTGCCTGATACCCGCCAGACTGGCTTAGTGTAAATTTTAGTTTAGTATTGCTTAGTGTTTTATACTCAAACTCAACTCTGCCAATGCCCTGATGTAGTATTTTAACTTCTTCAGGCAGTACCTTAATTAAGTTTGCTTTATTTTCTAAAGCCTTTTTTTCAATAACAGCAAAACTGTTTTTGCAGGTTTGTAAGGCTACTACCAGATTTTTTGACTTAATTATACCTGCTTTCTCAAAGGCTATTTCTTCAATCGTATTACCTAAAATCTCAGTATGATCAAATCCCAGTTTATTGATAATACAGATTTTATTATCAATTATATTTGTGCCGTCAAGTCTGCCTCCCAGACCAACCTCCAAACAAATAGCAGAACAGTTTAGTTTTTTAAATAAATAAAGACCTATCAGCACCTTTGCTTCAAAAAAACTTGGCAAAAACTCCTTGCTTTTTTGCTTTATAACTGTTGTAAGATGCCTAATGGCTTCTGCCAGCTCTACAACTGATACAGGCTGATTATTTATCTGAAAACTCTCCTCAATATTTAAAATAAATGGAGATAAAAATATCCCTACTCTCTGTTCTGTGATCTGCAGTAACTTGGATAAAATCATAGTAGTACTGCCTTTGCCTGATGTGCCTGCAATATGAAAAATAACCTTGTCTCTTGGAGCCAAACCAAGTTTATCTGCCAAAGCTTTTAGGTGCTTCAGCCTTTCTTCTGCGTTTAAATAACCTGTTTTATCCAAAACCGGAAAGACTGTAATAAGATTGTTCAGATTGTCTTGCGAATTGCTCATAAAAAGACTTGATTTTTATAAATGATTTTTTAAATTATATACTAAAGCTGTTAAAAGTTTAGATATACCAATATGGCAAGAATTAAAATCTTTACCCAAAAACAGCCAAAACCAATTAAAGTTGGACAAAAAGAACTGTGGATTTGCCAGTGCGGACTTTCAGCAAACTTTCCTTTTTGCAATGGAACACACCACAAAATCCAAGATGAGCCGGACAATGAAGTCTTTGAGTATGATCAGCACTTAAACAGAAAAAAAGTTAAGATCGTGTCTGAAAAATAAGAATAAAATATGATTGTTTTTGTGAGTAATTTGTGATAATCTTTTAGATATTGTTAAAAATTAACTAATATTTATGTCAACAACAAATAAAAATAATACAGAAACTAATAGTTTTTACGGCTTTCCGCCAAAAATAGTTTTAACCTTTATTGCAATTTTGCTTTTACTGTCTGGAGTCTCACTGGGTATGGCTCTTTCCGGATCCAAATCAATTGATCTGCCTATTATTAAGAAATCAGACAACTCAAAGTCTGAACCAGCAAACAGCTACAAAATAGGCAAGTATCAGGTAGGAGAGGTCTTAAGCAGGCTTAAGGTCGATACCAAAAGATTTGAGCAGTGCTTGGATAAAGGTGAGACAGAAGACCGGGTTGATGAAGACTTTAAAGAAGGCGCTCAGGCAGGCATTCAGGGAACACCAGGAGGCGTAATTTTTGACAGAGAAACCAAAAACAGCATTGCTTTCCCTGGAGCTGTGTCAGCAAGCAACTTAGAAACTATCCTGCAGGATCTTAAGGACGGCAAAACAGACACCGGAGATAATAGTCTTAAAGTAGCAGAGCCTGATCCTGAAAAAGATCACTGGAGAGGATCAAAGGAAGCCAGATATGTACTTATTGAGTACTCAGATCTAGAATGTCCTTTTTGTCAAAGATTCCACCCAGAAGCAAGCAAATTTGTCTCTGAAAACGAAGATGTTGCTTGGGTTTACAGACACTTTCCATTAAGAGGAATTCATCCTGATGCCCAAAAACTTGCTGAAGGAGCTGAGTGTGTCTATGATCAAAAAGGCAGTGACGGTTTCTGGCAGTTTATTGATTATGTTTTTGAAAACTCAGCCTCCTAACAGTTAAACAAATTAAATTATTAACTTAAAAGCCCTGCTAAAAACTTAGGCAGGGCTTTTTTTTGATTAATAAAATAGCAAAAAAACCTTAATCAACTATCAATTCCCTAAACTTTGACAACTCATTAACCAAAACCTTAAGCTCAGTTAAGGAGATATGCTGTTCTGCATCTGTTTTTGAGGTTCCTGCTTCAATTAAAATGCCGTCATACAAAAACTCGTCTTTAGAGATCAGCATCTTCATAGCCTTAACTGTAGCAGGCAGTATATCTGACCTCATCTGAGGACCATAGGAATGACTCGGATCAAAAAACAGCAGACAACCTGTTCGCTGTTTTACTCTTTTGGCAATATTATGAACAGGCGCATTCCGGTATCTACCCTTCTGCGGCACATCAACACCTCTGTGAATTAAAACTGTTTTTGATTTATAATCAGCATAAGTTGCCAGCCCCTCCCAAGTTTTTTCCATTGTTGTAATTGCAGTAAACTTATTACTGTCAGCTTTCTTAAGATCCTCACCAACCCATTTAGGATTTTTCAGCCCAATCCACCAGTTATGCTTTCTGGCAAAGGCAGATGTTATAAATACAGGCCATCCCAGCTGATTTACAGCAGGATTCCAGATCAATGCCCTACTGTTGAAAATAGGTTTTTCCATACAACTTAACTGCAGAATTGGATCCATAATCTCTGTGGCAATAATAAAATGAGTCTTTTTTAAGATCTCTTCTGCCAGTTTTAATGACTCCGGATAGATTAATCTGCTTAAGTTTTTTTTATTAATGGCTTGATTTAGGTTTTTGTTAAAAGAATCAAAGTCCATACCCATACCTTCGCCTGTTTTGTCAAGCAAGGTTCTTGATTTAAGACCAACAACACGGGTTCCCCAAATCGCAGGTTTGCTTTTTACCTTAATTCTGGAAATCTGATAAACTTCTTTTAAATTGCTTTGGTCTATAGAACAAGGACCAGCAATAAGCCTAAGAGCTTTGTTTTTCATAGTAAGATTGATTTAAACTTATAAAAACCTGATTTAAGTTTAGTTGCTTAAGACTTGCTGTAAATCTGTTAATCTCAGATTTATCTGGTATTGCAGTGCTGTTGCCTTTTTTGAGGCACTGCAAAGCTGAGACTTTATTGGCAAACTCTATAGCTTGATCTAATCTTTTCTGCTCAAGCATAGCGTAACCAAAAGCTGATCTAAAAATATCTCCTGCTCCCAAAACATCTACAGGCTTTATATCAAATGCAGGAAACAGCTCAAACTGAGACTCTTTAACCAATAAGGCTCCAAACTCTCCTAAAGTAATAATATAGTTCTTTTTTAAGAACTGTCTTAACTTGATGGCTCCAGACTCCAATCTCTGTCTGCTCCAAGCTAAGACAAACTCCCAAGGCACTATTGGGTGCTGAACCTGCTTTAGTATTAATAGGTTTTTCAATGACACATCAACAGACGGATCAAAGATAAGCAGACAACCGTTCTTTTTATAGGTAAGCACCTGATCAAAAATACCTGTCTGATGTCTGTCAAGATAAATTAAGTCAGCCTGTTGATAAATATCGGATGGCAGGTCTACCAACTTGCTTTTGACTGAGTCCTTAACAATAGTTCTGACTCCTGACCTTGACTGAACTAAAACTATATTCTTTTGTGTTTTGGACTGATAGGTTAGTTTTAGATCAATGTTGTATGTCTTAAGGTTAGACTTGATCCAGTAGCCTTCTTTATCTTTTGCCAAAGCAGTTGCAAAAACACTCCGGCACCCCATTTTTGCAAAAAATATACTGGCGCAGGCTGAAGGACCACCGACAGAGTAAAGTACTTCCTGAGAATCGCTTTTTCCGCCAATAATTAAATTATCTTTTAATAAGACTGTTTCATCTAAGACAACCTCGCCTATAGCCAAAACTGTTTTTTCTGCCATAAAATAAAAAAACCCCGCCTGTTGCGGGGTTGTTTAAAACTTAGTTTACTATAACATTACCCCGCTTCAGCAGGAGTAAAGTAAAAAAAACCAAAAACAAACTCAAACACCTGATTTTTTATCATAGATTATACTTATTTTAACCAATTAATTTTTCTAAAACAACCTGAATAAAGTTAAGATAATTGGCAACAGCTGTTTTTTTAACTGTGTAAACATAGTTGTGATAACCTAAGGCAGGCAGACAAATATTGACTGCTTTTGTAAAGCCATTACCCTCAAAGTTAGACGGCTCAAGCTTGGTTATGGTCTGCTCGCTTAATACTGATTTGGAAAACTTAACCTCGTTTTCCAGCTGGTCAAAAAACTGTCTTAATTCAAAATGAAGCAGGTACCTGCCTCCGCGGTATAACACCTGCGGCAGATCATTGGCTAACTTGTCTGACCAAAGCTCTGAACTGCTTTGCTGTTTTACAATTGGGCAGTAATCCAAGATTAAGGCATACTCTGGTTTAAACCTAACCGAGATAGAATCTGCGCTATGATCCTCCATTTCTTCATCTGTAATAAAAGCAAACATTATTTTATTTTTCTCAAGATTCAAGCCTGACTCCAAAAGCTTCAGCATTGCAAACACAGAGACTCTGTTATCTACAGCTGTAGCTGTTAAATACTCTGCTGACTCTGAGTAGTATTTTTCAAAGGTTCCAAAATTTCCTGTTGCTAAATCAATATTTTTGTCTAAAGGATACAAAATAAGATTATCAAAATTATCAGGAGATAATGCCTGTCTGATATTGGCTCCTGAATAAACAACAGCAGAGGTTTTTTCTCCTTTGCTTGTTTTTACCACAACAGGCATTCCTGCAAAACTGCAGCTTGAAACAGAGCCAACAGGAGCTATAGAGTAACCTTCAGAATCAATCTTTTTTACAACCTGAAAACCAACCTCATCTATATGGGCTGAAACAACAATCTTGGGATTATTGATCTCTCCTGCCAACAATACACCATAGTTATCTACAGTATAATTACTGTACTTTTTTATCTCTGATGTAATAAGCTCTCTGACCTCATCTACATCTCCTGCAACGCCAAAAGCAGTCACAAGCCTTTTTAACAAAGAAAAATCAAGATCAAATGACATAACCTGTTTTTTTAATTATAAATAATACTGATTATTATAACAGCTAAATCATTTAAAAAAAATTGAAAATAACCAGCTGCTGATAAATCTTGAACGGCTACAGGCTTAAGACTATACCTTAATCAAACTGAAGCTAAATTATAAAAACTCTTTTAGCAGCTCTTTAGCAACTGTTTTTGTATCTTTTTCTTTATCAACTAAGGTTGAGTCTTTCAAAACCTGCAGGAAATCTGTATAAACTGGCTTTTCTACCTGATACAACACTCCAAGAGGAAAGCGTTCTTCTTCATAGGCTTTTTGGACAAAAGATAGAACTGATTTTAAGTCTGTCTTATTATGATTTTCATCAAGGTCAAATGTTCTTTGCAGATAGTACTGATAAGTCTGAAGTTTATTGAAGGTTACACATGGTTGTAGAATATTAACAACTGAAAACCCTCTATGATTTATAGCCTGTTTAATCAGTTCAATCATCTGAGGAACTTTGCCTGCAAAGGCTTGAGCTACAAAACTAGCTCCCTGAGTTAAAGCTATATGCAATGGCCTGACAGGCTGTTCTGGCAAACCATACGGTGTTGATTTAGACTTTGCTCCCTGATGTGCAGTTGGTGAAACCTGGCCTGTGGTCAAACCATAAACACTGTTGTCATGAATTATAACTGTAATATCATGATTTCCCCTGCAGGCATGCAAAAAGTGGTTGCCTCCTTCACCATAAGTATCACCATCTCCTGCCACAACAACTACAGGAAGTTTGTGGTTGGCAATCTTTGCTCCAATTGCATTAGCCAGACCCCTGCCGTGAAGTCCATGTACTGCATAAGCATTTAAAAAATCATTCATATTGCCTGAACAACCAATGCCAAAGACAACAATTAAGTCTGAGGGTGTAAAACCCATCTGTGCAAGTGCTGTTTTTATAGCAATTCCAATACTCCAGTCTCCGCAACCCGGACACCATGTAGGCTGATAACCATTAAAAGCTGATAAATTACTCATAGGACCTCTGCTAACTTATTAATAATCTCAATTGGGTAAAATGGTCTGCCGTCATACTTAAGAATCTTTTTATCTATTGTAATGCCTGCCTGCTCTCTAAGCAGTTCTGCCAGCTGGCCTCTTGAACTATTTTCAACTAATACCAAAGGCTTGTTGATTTTATCAAACACTTCAGTTTTTAATCTTTGCTCATCTAAAGGATAAAGGTGGGTAAAATGAATATAAGCTGTCTGCATATCATTTTCAGCCAAGATTCTGCTGGCTTCTAAAATTGGTCCTTTATTAGCTCCGTAAGATACAAAAACCAATTTGCTTTCCTGCAGATTTCCAAAGACCTTTGGCAGTTGAAAATCGGTTTTCAGATAGGTTTGTATTTTTCTGGCTCTTTTATTAACCTGCTGTACTCTAGGTTCAGAGTCCTCTGTTGTGTGGCTGTCTTCTAGATGTTCGTAGGAGTTGGCTTGGTAAAAAAATCCTTTTTGGCCAGGAATCAGCATCTCAGAGATGCCATCAGCTGAATCTTTATACCTAAGATAAGTCTCTGAGTTCGTTTGACGAATGATCTTTCCCCTATCAATATTGCTGTTGTCAATAAGACTTAAGATTTTATCTGAGTCTAAACTAAACAATGACTCAGACAAAAACTTATCAGATAAAACTATAACAGGAGTCTGATACTTGTCAGCCAAGTTAAATGCTTTGACAGTAATCTCAATCATCTCTGAGATATCTCCGGCCGCAAGCACAATCTTGGGAAACTCGCCATGTCCAGCATGGACAGCAAACATCAACTCTCCCTGCTCTGTCCATGTAGGCATACCTGTTGCTGGTCCTGGTCTTTGAGACAAAAAAACAACTATAGGGATCTCAGCAACTCCGGCAAACGACAATGACTCAACCATTAAAGCAAAACCTCCACCTGATGTGCCTACAGCAGACCTGATGCCTGCAAAACTTGCACCTAAAGCATTATTGATGACTGCTATCTCATCTTCAGAGTGGCGAACTACCATATCTGCTTTAATCTGCCACTTTGCCAATGTTGACAGAACAGAAGATGAAGGAGTCATAGGGTAAGCGCTGTAAAATCTGCAGTCAGACAACACACAGGCTAAAGAAAATGCATCATTGCCGGTTAAAACAGCCAAAGGTTTCGACGATTTACTGCTTAGCAGATCAATTTTATACTCTGAATAATTCTGATTAATATAGTTGTAACCGTAATTAACAAACTTTAGGTTCAGTTCAATTACTTCCTCACCTTTATCTGCAAAAGTTGATCTAACCATATCCTCGACAACTGATTTATCAATGCCTAAAATACAAGCGCTGGCAGACAAGCCCAACATATTTTTCATAAACTCTTTGGCTTTTTCTTCTTTAATTATCTGGTTAAATGGAAATTCTATCAGCCTTAACTCAGCTGTTTGTTCTATCTCAAACTCAGATTTATCAAAAATTACAACAGCGTTTTTAGCCAACCTATGCTTATGAAGAGTATAAGTATCTTTATTCAGGCAAACTAAAAAATCTATCCTGTCTTTGCTGGTATTTTTTCTTTTGTCTGAGAGCAAAACCTCAAAGGTATTATGTCCTCCTCTAATCAAAGAAGGATACTCAGGATAGGCAAAAACATAACAACCACACCTAACAGCCAGTTTACTAAACTGCAGAGCAGTAGTCATTATGCCAAAGCCAGCCTCACCGCCAATTTTCCATAAAAAATCAGACATATATCTAATATAGTAAATTTTTTGCTAGAAATCATTCAGAAAAAAGTTGTTTATAATTGGTCTATGAATAAAACAGCAACTGTTAAAATAAAAAAACTTGATCTTACAGGCGCTGGTATTACAGATAAAACTATTAACGGAAAACCAATTTATGTTTGGGGAGCTTTGCCCGATGAGGAGGTTGTCTGCAGAATTGTTAAAAGCAAGAAAAACAGATATGAGGCAGTAGCTGAAAAAATCCTGACTGCCTCTACCAAAAGGCAAAATCCAAAAGAAGACCATTATTTAGCCTGCAGTGTTTTTCAGATTCTAAACTACACAGATCAGATTAAACTTAAAAAATCTTTGGCTGAATCAGAGCTTAAAAGACAGCTTGGCTGGCAAAACTCAGTTGATCTGCTAACAGCTGACAACATTTATTATTACAGAAATAAAGTAGAGTATTCTTTTACAACTTTAGACAACAGCTTAAGTTTTGCCTATCATAACAGAGGCCAAAAAGAAAAACTGCCTGTTGCCAACTGCATACTGCTTGATCAAAGTCTGCAGAAAAAACTTAATAATTTACTTGAGTTTCTAAATCAATTAAATCTGCCCAAGAACATCTATAAAACTGTATTGGCAAGATGTGATCAAAGCAACAATGTTATAGCAGGATTATTCCTTTACCACTCAAATGATGAGATTAAAAAATCCTTTGAACAAATAAACTTAGCTAAACTGGGACTAAAAGGTTTTGGAGTCTACTTATCTCCTGCTAAATCACCTGCTTCTGTAGTTGAAAAGACCATCTTTGAATCAGGCAGTCTTGAGTTGGAAAACAGACTAGAAAACAAACAGTTTCGGTTTAATCTGTTCAGTTTTTTTCAGAACAATATCTTGGCTTTTACCAGAGTTTTAAAAGATATAAAAAAATTTGTATCAAAAGGACAGGTTGTTTTAGACTTTTACTCAGGAGTCGGCACAATTGGCTTAAGCATTGCAGACAAAGCAGAAAAGGTTGTTTTGGTTGAATCAAACGAATCTGCCTATAAGTTCAGCCAGGTAAATATTAAGTTAAATAAGCTGAAAAATATAAAATCTGTTTTAAGCACAGACAGAAAGGCTAGGTTTTTAATAAAACCAGAGCATACCTTAATTGTTGATCCTGCCAGATCAGGCCTGAATCCTAAAGTTGCCAAACATATAGCTGAGTCAAAACCAAAAAAAATTATCTATTTATCCTGCAATCTCAAAACACAGATCTCAGATATTAAACAGTTTATTTGTCACTACAACATTGGATTTATAAGGCTCTACGATTTGTTTCCCAACACCCCTCATCTGGAAAGTTTGATTGTGCTTAAAAGAAAAAGTTAGAATAAAGAGCCTTGTTGTTCTTTTGACTCTATTTTAGCAGTCTGCTGATTAATTATACTCAAAGACTTCAACCTTTTTATCAAAGATTTCATTGAGTATTGTTCAAAGAAATTTATCAATCCAGCAACATTTATATCTTTGGTGTTGAATTTATTTAAACTAAAATCAAGTTTTAGATCTTTTTTTATAACAGAGAGTTGCTTTCCTAACAAAATATTATCTTTATTTTGTTCAATAATTTTTCTAATCCTTTCATTCTTAATCTGATCTGTATTTGACAGCAGGTTTTCTACTGTTTTAAACTGACTTAACAGTTCTACTGCTGTTTTAGGGCCAATCCCTGCAGCTCCTTTGTAATTGTCAGACTGATCTCCTGCTATAGCTTTGTAATCAGCTACCATTTCTGGCTTAACTCCAAGCAATGATCTGACTTTATCCGGATTAAACTCCTCAGTTTTTGATAGTCCGATCTTTGGCAAAACAACAACTGTATTTTCATTAACCAGCTGAAGAATATCCTTATCCCCTGTAACCACGATAATTTTGTTATCTTTTGACAGTTTGGCAGTCAAACTGCCTATGATATCGTCAGCCTCATAACCCGGAAACTCAATATAACCAATATTTGCATGTTTTAAGCCTGATTTAATAGGCTCAAATTGTTGTTTTAGTTCCTGCTTTGGCTCTGGCCGTTGAGTCCTATACTCTTTATATATCTTATCTCTAAAGGTAGGTTCAGGAGTATCAAAGGCTATTATCAGATACTCTGGCTTATAGTTATCAAGGGACTTAATCAGCATTGAGAAAAATCCGTAGATAGCATTAGTGGGAAAACCGTCTTTTGTGGTAAAGCTAGGCATTGCGTAAAACGCTCTATGCACTATGGCATTGCCGTCTATTACAAGCACCTTACTCATCTTTTTTTTGGACTTTTTTTCCAACTAGTTTTTCAAACTCTTCTTCGTCCAGCGACTCGTTTTTCAGCAAAGCAGTGGAGACCTTATCTAAAGCATCTCTATGCTCTGTTATGATTTTTTTGGCTTTCTTGTAACAATTATTTATAATTGCCGCAACCTCTTTGTCAATATCAGACAAAGTGGCTTGAGAAATAAACTCATTTTGAGTATAACCTCCTAAGGCAATATCTATACTGCTGCCGTAATTAATCGGGCCTAGTTTGCTCATACCATACTCAGTCACCATCATTCTGGCTATTTTGGTTGCCTGATCAAAGTCATTTGCCGCTCCTGTTGTTACTTCGCCAAATACAATCTCCTCTGCCGCTCTACCTCCTAAAGTTACAATAATCCTTTCCAGCAGGCTTGATTTAGTTTCATGCACTTTATCTTTGCTTGGAGGCAGTAAGGTGTAGCCTAAAGCCATACCTCTAGAGACAATTGAGATTCTATGAACAGGATCTGTGTTAGGCAGAAATGCGCCGCTATAGCATGTCCTGCTTCATGATAAGCAGTAAGTTTTTTGTCATACTCAGACTGCAGTCTTTTTTTCTCAGGACCCAGCTTAACCTTCATAGCTGCTTCCTCGATATCATCTGCTGTTATTTTATCTCTGTTGTCTCTTGCCGCTTTTATAGCCGCTTCATTCAGCATATTCTCCAAATCTGCTCCAGAAAAACCAATTGTTCTTCTGGCTACCTTTTCCCAGTTAACTGAGTCATCAAAAGGCTTACCCTGCGAATGAATCTGCAGAATTGCTTTTCTACCCTCATAATCTGGATAATCTAGAGTAATTCTTCTGTCAAATCTTCCGGGCCTGAGCAATGCCGGATCAAGCAGATCCCCCCTGTTTGTTGCCGCTATGACTATAATCTGTTCATAAGGAGCAAAACCATCCATCTCTACCAAGATCTGGTTAAGAGTCTGCTCTCTTTCATCGTGAGCAGGCATTGGCCCAAAACTTCTAGCCCTGCCAATTGCATCTATCTCATCAATAAAGATTATAGCAGGAGCGTTTTTCTTTGCTGTAGCAAAAAGGTCTCTTACCCTTGCCGCTCCAACACCTACCAGCATCTCCATAAACTCCGATCCTGCAATTGAAAAAAACGGCACATTGGCCTCTCCTGCTATTGCTCGCGCCAGCAAAGTGTTTTACCGCATCCAGGAGGTCCGATCAGGATAATGCCTTTTGGCGTTCTGGCTCCAAGTTTTTTATATTTTTCAGGGTTTTTAAGAAAATCAACAACTTCTTCAAGCTCTTGTTTTGCCTCATCTACGCCTGCAACATCTTTAAAGGTTGTTTTAGGCATATCTTTGGAAAATCGTTTTGCTCTTGATTGGCCAAAAGAAAAAATACTGTCTTGAGCGCCCCGAGCCTGCCTGAATAAAAAGATAAAAAAACCAATGATCAACAAAGTTGGAATTAAGTTGCTTATCAGTACCCAGATACCTTCCTCTGTAACTGTATCCTTAACCTCAACCTTAACAGTTGTCGGATCAACACCATAATCTTTTAAAAGTTCTGTGAAGCTCTGACCTTCTTCCTTATAAGTTATAGTCTCAGTTTTATCTTTGTTTACAGCAATAACTCTGTTTCTTTCAACCTTGACTGAGTCTACCTTGCCTTCTTTTATATTGTCAACAAGCTCATTTATAGGCAATTCATTGACACTTAAACTAGTTTCATAATTGGAAAACCCCTGAAAGATTGAGAATAAAAAAAACAGGATAAATAAAAAAATAAAGACATTTTTTATATTAATCTCAAACTTAGGATTAATCTGTTTTATTATTTTAGGTTGATTTTTTTTCATAGACTAATATTTTAACATAAACACTGTTAATGTTTATAACCTTTAACCAAATACCTGCACTCACTGCAGGAATGATAAAAAGGGCAGGAAACAACTCTACAGCCTACCTTAACGCCTTCAAGCACCAGCAAAGCTCTTTGTATGTGCCTTAATAATGATGCTTTAATATAAATAAAGTCATTGGGCCTAATGATTTTTTTCAACAGCTCACCTGCCGCAACCGGATCTTCTGCGTAAAAAGTTGCTATTTTAGGGTTGTTTTTTTCCAACTCCTTTAACACAAATTTTTGCAGTTGGCCTACTCCTATAAAAAAATCTACTGTTTTAAGCTTAGCCGCAAATCTGCCTACCTTTTTATGTTCTAATTCAGGTTTTTCCAGTTCTCCCATCTCACCCATTAACACAATCTTTCTGCCTTTGTTGTAAGAAATTGAGTCAAATGTCTCCAGACCTGTCTCAGCTGATTTTGGATTGGCTCTTAAAGAGTCATTCAATACCAAAGTATTATGGGGACCTGTCTCAAGACTCATTCTGCCCGGCAAAGGCTTAATACTTCCTATAGTCTTAATAAAACTTTCTAGATAAAACTTCGGCAGCCTGACCTTTTTATCTAACTTAGCCAAAGCCATAAGCACAGCAAAAGCAGACATAATATTATAAATATGATGAGTGCCGATTAGAGGAGTTTTAAATTTAAGCTCCTGTTTTGATTTTTTTGTGTACTTAAAATAAAAACTGCCTTCTGTGCCGTTTACACTGACTTTAGGTTTTTTAAGAAAATAAACTCTGCAGGATCTGGGATTGGAACCGAAAAATAAAACCTTTTTGGTCTTTAACAGTTTTGCTGTTTTGCGCACATCAAGATCATCGTAGTTTAAAACAGCATAACCGCTTCTATCAACTGCTAGACTAAGTTTCCGTTCTTCGTTTACAAGGTTTTCATAAGATCCCAAATGTTCAGCATCAGAGTGAACAGCCGAAAGACCTGTAAAAACAGCAACAGTTGGTTTTACCAACTGCAGATGAAAATCCATTTCATTTGGTTTGTCAATGCCTACTTCAAACACAAGGTACTTTGTGTTTTTTTTAGCTTTTAAGGCTGTTATTGGTATGTTGTAAACCGTGTCCAAGTTTGTATCTGTTTTAATTACTGCATCTTTTTCAGGATAAAGATCTTTAAGAACCTGATAAATAATTGTTGTAGTGTTAGTTTTGCCTTGACTGCCGCCTATGGCAATATGTTTGGCAGGAATATGAGCCAACCATAATTTTGCCAACAATCTACGGCTAAAATGAAATATTTTTTTAAGCACTGAAATCATTTTGTACAATCCTAAAGTTTGATATAACTGCCTCAAAATTTTCCAGATGGAATAGTATCAAACCCTGTAAATTTTTGCAATACATCAGGAACTTTAATTGTTGAGTCGCTTTGCTGATAATTTTCAATAATTGCTATTAAAGCTCTTGGCGAGGGCAGAGCTGTATCATTTAGAGTATAAACATACTTGCTTGAGTTGTCTTTTGCCCTGTATTTAATATTTAATCTCCTTGATTGAAAATCAGTCATAATTGAATTTGAGGCAACCTCTCCCCAGCCTTTTCTATAAGGCATCCAAACCTCAGTGTCATACTTTTTTGCCTGTGGCTCACCCATATCTCCTGTGCACATTAACAAAACTCTATAAGGCAGATTAAGCTCCTGCCAGATCTCTTCTGTATTGTTTTGCAGTTCCTCATGCAGTTGTCTAGCCTGATCGTCATCTGCTGTTGAGATAATAACCTGTTCTATTTTGTAAAACTCATGTACTCTGTAAACACCTCTCGTATCCTTGCCGTACGAACCTGCTTCCCTGCGATAACAAGGAGAAAATGCCACAAATTTATACGGCAGATTCTTTTCCTCAAGTATCTCTCCGGCAAAGTATGATGTTACCGGCTGTTCGGCTGTACCTGCCAAAAAAGAATCATTGTCATTTAATTCATAGGTCTCTCTTCTGCCCCAAGGAAACTGGCCGCAACCAAACAAAGTAAACTCCTTTACTATAGCAGGCGCAATAATCGGAGTATAGCCTTTGGCAATTAATTTAGTAAAGGCAAACCACAATAATGCCAGATGCAGTACAGCCAGTTCATTTTTTAAAAAATAACCTCTGTAGCCTGAGACTTTTGAGCCTCTTTCAAAGTCAATCAGATCCCATTTTTCCGCTAACTGTATATGGCTCTTTGGCTTAAAATCAAACTCACTAACTTTGCCCCATCTGCGAATCTCCTGATTGCCAGACTCATCTTTGCCAACAGGAACTTCTGGATAAACCACATTTGGAATTGTCACAAGGATCTTTTCCCTTTCTTCTCTTAACTGTTTTAACTCCTTCTCTAATTGCTGAATTTTATTTTTTAGTTTTTTGGCTTTGCTAATCAGCTCTTTGGTGACATTTTGCTTTGATATGATATTTCTTTCCTGCCTTAACTTGTCAATCTGTTTTTGCAGTTGTCTGACTCGTTTATCTAACTTTAAAAACTGATCAATATCAACCTGAATATTCTTATTTTTGGCATTCTGCTTAACCAACTCCGGATTATTCCTTATATAATCAGGATCTAACATAACTGAATTATACTACAGATTTATGTTTTCAACTAAAGATTATGATATTATACTATAAAACAATTTTCTAATATGAATACAGATTAAGTTTTTTAATCAATTTTTAGGAAAAGATAATTAAAGATTTAAAACTACAAAAAGATTAATCTGTTTGATATAATGTTAGGTGTCTGCCCCCGTCGTCTAGCGGCCCAAGACATCTGGTTCTCAGCCAGAAGATCAGGGGTTCGAATCCCCTATTTTTTAAAAAATAACCTCTGATAGCCTGAGACCTTTGAGCCTCTTTCAAAGTCAATCAGATCCCATTGTTCCGCCAACTGTATATGAGCTCTTTGCCTTAAAATCAAATTCAGGCTACCTTTGCCCCATCTTCTAATTTCTTGATTTCCAGAGTCATCTTTGCCAACAGGAACTTCTGGATAAACTATATTTGGAATCTGTACCCAAGGATCTCCTGCCTTTGATCTTTTAGCTGCTTTAAGCTCCTTGCTCTAAGTTCCGCTGATCTGTGTTTTAAGTTTTTTACCCTTTGCTAATCACCTCTTCGGTTACTGATTTTGCTTTGACATGCATAGTTTCTCTGCCTGCCTTAACTCGTCAACCTGTCTGTTGCAGTTCTCCGCACCTCGTTCATCTAACTGCAAAAAACTGATCTATATCTACATCTGATATTTTTATTCTTAGCGTTTTGTTTGACCAACTCCGGGTTCTGTCCTTATGATAATCTGGGTCTAAGCATAGCTGATATTATACTACAGTTTTGTTTCAACTAAGTTTATGATTTTACTATCTATTTGGTAATTGTACAGATTAAGTTTTTCATTAGGATTTGCTGGCAAAGAGTTTTAAGTTTGACTCGATTAATCTGTTTGATATAATGTTCGGTGTCTGCCCCCGTCGTCTAGCGGCCCAAGACATCTGGTTCTCAGCCAGAAGATCAGGGGTTCGAATCCCCTCGGGGGCACTTAAATGAGGATTGTCTTAACTACATTATTTCAACGAGGTTATGGAGGAGGAATTGGCAGAGTAACTGAAGCACTAGCTGAAAAACTTTTAAAGCAACATAAAGTAATCATTATCAGATCAGCTGAACAGCATTACGAAAACAAACTTAACAGCAAACTTACAGAAATTGGCATTGAAGGTTTTGGCAAAGGTGAAAGAGTATTTCCTGTTTTAAGACCTGCTGTAATTGATTATATTTATAATGTTTTAGCTAAGTTTAAGCCAGACATAATTCACTGCCAAGACGAAGGACCTATATCATTTGTTTGTTTATTTTGGGCAAAGCAAAATAATGTTCCTGTTATCTTTACCAAACATATTCTGCCTAATAACTTCAATAAATTTTATTTTGATAACATAGTCAATAAGTTTAATATATTCGATTCTTTAAAATTAAAAATTTCATCTGCTTTAATGGAAAGCTACTTTAACTTTTTTATGCAAAAAGTAGATGGTTTTATAGCTTTAAACCAAGTTGTGTATAACTTAGCCGCAAAAAATAATGAAAAAATTGCTAAAAAAAGTGTTATTATTTCAAACGGAGTTGACTTTTCCACATACGAAAGATTAAAACTTCCTAAGATTACAAACAAGATTATTAGGTTAATTTTTGTTGGCAACTTGTGTCACAGAAAAAATCAGCTGTACTTGGTTTCTGCGACAAAACATCTTGATCCCAATAAATTTAAGTTAATCTTGGTAGGACCAGTATTAGATAACGATTATTTCAATAAGATTAAAGACTACATAAACAAAAACAAAATAAAGAATATTGAGTTTAAAGGCAAAGTAAATACAGATCAAGTTAAAAAACTGCTTGAAAAATCGCATTTTTTCGTTTCTGCCTCAGTAGCTGAGGTACAAAGTTTATCTGTGCTTGAGGCAATGTCAGCAGGAAAACCAATAATTGCGCTAAAAAATGAAACGACTCAAGACTTTGTAAATAAAGAAAATGGAGTTCTTTTACCTAAAAACACACCAGTAGAAATCTTTGCACAGGAAATACAAAAACTTTCTAAATTTAATCAAGATCAGTACCTTAAGCTGTGCTACAACAGCAGAAAAAAGGTAAAACCGCTTGATTGGAAATATGTATTAAGCAAACTCAATGATTTTTATAAAAAAGTAATTGACCAGAATAAAAAAACAGATTCTTCTGCTAGTTTATCTGGATTTATCAAACAAAATCTCCACCTTCCTCTTAATACAATGCTTTCAGAGTCTGCTATTTTGCTTTTGCTATCATTAATTACTGTAACTGTTTATAATATTAATAGAGGTTATGAGTTTATAGATAAACTCAACGCTGTTGATATGACAAAAAAAGAATTAAACAAACTTAAAAATCAGTTACTAAATTTAGAAAAACACCTATGATCTACGCTGTTATTTTAGCTGGCGGCAAAGGCACCAGAATGAACTCCAACAACATAAACAAGGTTGCCTTAAAGATTGACGGCAAACCTTTAATTGTTTACGCAGTAGAGAAAGTAACTGAGTTTGCAGATAAAGTAATTGTTGTAATTGGAGCCTATGCTGACTCAGTCAAACAATGTCTAACCAATTTTCAGGTTGAGTATGCCTATCAAGACCAACAGTTAGGCACTGCAGATGCTGTTGCAAGAGCCTTAAGCCTAATTAAAAACTCTTCAGACAATCTGGTTCTGATCGGCTACGGAGATCATATGATGCATTATAAAAACAGCACTATTAAACAACTTATTGATTATCACAAAACCAGAGACGCTGATCTTACGCTCGTCTCTGTTTTTTTTGATGACCCTAATCTGCTAGCTTGGGGCAGAGTGGTTAAAAACAAACAAGGAAAAATTATAGCCATTGTTGAACAAAAAGACGCAACTGAAGAAGAACTCAAGATTAAAGAACTTAATGCTGGATTTTATGTAGTCAGGGCAAGTTTTTTAAAAAAGTTTCTGCCTCAAATTACTCCTTCACCAGCTACAGGCGAGTATTACCTAACTGACCTTGTAAAATTAGCTGTTGAAAATGGATATAAGGTTGAAAACTACACAGTTGATTTTGCAGAAGTTGGCTATGGAGTAAATACTCCCCAACAGCTTAAACTTGCTGAACAAATGCTGATTAAATCAAAACAAGACTCTAATTAAGTCAACTTATCGTACTTTGATTCAGACAGCAACTTAACCACATTCTTTATTTTACTGGCAGATGACTTTTTTGCTACCAACAAAGCATCATTAGCATCAACTATAACCACATCTTCAAGATCAACTGCTACTATGAGTTTATTTTTAGCAAAGTTATAAACCAATGTATCTTTGCAGTCTTCCAGCAGTACATCGCCAGATGTAATATTATCTTCCGTTGCTTCTTCTAAAGCTGATTTTAATGACTCCCAAGTGCCAACATCAGTCCAGCCTAGATCTTCTACAATAACATAAGCTGATCTGGCTGGCAGTTTTTCCATTACAGCATAATCAATGCTTATCTCAGGCATTTTAGAAAAACTTGAACTGAATTTGGCAAAATCTGATCTGTTGGCAAATGCCTCAACAGCGATGTTGTAGATCTCATTAGAATGCTTTTTTATCAAGTTCATCATAAACTGAGGAGTAGTTACAAAATAACCCAAGTTCCAAGCATAGTCACCTTCTGCCATATACTTTTCTGCAGTTTCCTGATCAGGTTTTTCTACAAACTGCTCAAACTCTAGTAAGAACGGATTAGTTTTATCTAAGACTTTGCCTGTTTTAATCCAACCTAAAGTTGTTGCAGGGTATCTTGGCCTCTGCCCTATAAAGACAAGTCTGTTTGGATCCTCTTTTATCACTGCTTCAGCTTTTTTTAATGCTCTGGCAAAGTTCTTTTGCTTTTTTATCACATGATCTCCCCAGAGTATAACAATTGGATCTGTCCTGTTGATCTGAGACAAAACATAAGTCACATATGCTACAGCAGGACCTGTATCTTTTCTTAATGGCTCTATGATAATGTTTTTGTCTGGAATATCAGGCAGTTGGCTCTTAATATTATCCTGATAAAGATAACTGGTTGAGATAAAAATCTCTTCTGGATTTGACACCTGTTTAACCAAGTTTGCCATAATCTGCAAAGTTGACTGGCCGTCTATAATTTTTTCAAACTGTTTTGGACTTTTTTTTCGAGACAAAGGCCAAAGTCTTGTACCTGTCCCTCCTGCAAAGATAATAGATTTCATAGGCTGTTGATTATATTAACTAACTTTTTAACAAAATTTTCTTTACTAAACTGATTAAAAAAATCAATCCTGTTATTTTTTATTCTTAATTTAAGATTGTATGACAATGTAATACTTTTTTCAAGCGCTGATTTTAAACCTGAGCTGGTTTGATCTTGAAAGACAATAGAGAACTCTTTAGCATACTCGCAGACAGCGCTTTTACTATAAATTACTAAAGGAGTATTAAAAAACAAAGCCTCTAAAGCTGTATAACCAAACTCTTCTATCTGAGGCATTACAAAAGCTACTGCATTTGAGTACAACCAGGCAAGCTCATTATCTGAAAGATTTTGAAAAAAATACAAGTTTGACCGTTTAGCCTTCAACAACTTCTTTTGTTGCGAACCTGTGCCAACAACAACAAAGTTGCAGTTTTTAAAATACTCTGTTTGTTGAATAAAAAGATCAGCTCTTTTGTACGGCTCCAACCTTGAGATAAACAAAAAATATGGTTTTTTTGCAACCTGATTAAACCTTTGATCAAGGCTGTTTTTTAAGCTCTGGGTTTCTTCTGCAACTTTTTGCCAGTACTTAAAATCAAAGGCCGGGTAAACAACCTCTCCTGTAATGCCATAGGTTTTTTCTGCTAGTTTTTTTACCAACTCAGACAGAAAGATATATTTATCAGGTCTTCTAGCTGAAAGATAATCAAAACTGCGCAGATACGAAAGCAGGGGAAGTGTTAAAAATTTTGTTAGTTTTGAAAAATAAAGCTCCTGAAAGTTCCATAAAAATCTTGGAGGAGTAAATAAATAGCAAATATGCTTTGTTTCTGGTTTGGTTACTACTGCTTTGGCAAAATAAGCTGTAGCTGAAAAAACAAGGTCATACTCTGAAAGATCAAAACTCTCAAAAGCAAAGGGATAAAATAAAGTAAGCAGTTTTCTTTGGCGTAAAACTTGGGGAAATTTTTTTATAAAACTTTGTTTTACTGTTCTGCCTTTAAGCCACTGGATTTTGTCTTGATCCCAGTAACTAGTGTAAATATCTGCATTGGGGAACACCTCAAGCAAAATCTTAAACAATCTTTCTGCTCCGCCTTCTTTGTCAAACCAGTCATAGACCAAAGCTATTTTTTTGTTTTCCATATGAATTTATCCTCTAAATTAAGCCTAGGCTTTCTATCTAATAAATCAAACTCATCTCCAGCAAGATAGTAACCCTGCCTGTATCTGTAGTAGCCTGCAACTGCAATCATAGCTGCATTATCGCCATAAAGGTAATCATAACGAGGAAACAACACCTTTGCCTGATGCTTTCTGGCAAGTTGCCTAATCGTAGTCTTAAGATGCTTATTGGCAGAAACACCTCCACAGACAATCAGGTTTTTTACCCCTGTTTTTTTTATTGCAGACTCCAATTTTATAATAACAGACTCAAAGACTGCCTGTTGAAAAGAACTGGCAAGTTTATTAATGTTGTCTGTAATAAATCTTTGGCTCTTGTCTTTTACAAAATAGTAAAAGGCAGTTTTTAAGCCAGAAAAAGAAAAATCAAGTGAGTTATGTTTAATCATTGTGCGGGGAAAGTTATAAAAATCTTTGTTCTCAACTGCCTCGGATAACCGCTCTATCACAGCTCCGCTGGGATATCCTAATCCTAAAAGCTTGCCTGCCTTATCTAATGCCTCGCCCGCAGCATCATCTAAAGTTTTACCAATTATTTTGTGCTGAAGATGATCATAAAATAAACTGAGTTGAGTATGACCTCCTGAAATTATTAAACACAGATAAGGAAAGTCAAACTTAAAATCTGGTCTGCCTTGGCTGTTCTGTACAAAAACAGAGTAAATATGCCCCTCAAGATGATTGACTGGAATAATAGGTTTACTGTACTCTTCTGCCAGTAACTTTGTTTGTTTAATGCCTGTCTCCAATGCAGGAGCAAGACCAGGACCATAGGTTACTGCAAAAGCTGTGATTTTATTAAGATCAGCCTCTTTTCTTACTCTTTTAAGTTTTTTTAGGGTTAAGTTAATTATTGATGGCAGTTTAATCTGATGTTCTTTTTTAGCCAAATGAGGTACCACGCCGCCCCATTGGGAATGAACAGCCTGAGAGTAGACCACATTAGCTAAAATTTTTCTTCCTGATCCCACTGCGCAAGCTGTTTCATCGCAAGATGTTTCCACTGCAAATATTAGCATGCTTATTGTTTTAATTTAATTAATCGCTTGTTCTTATCTTGATAAAGAATCTGAAGATAAAAGATTTTGGTTTGTTTCTTAAGCTTATCTATTAAGCCTTTAATCTTTTGTCCCCACTCTATAATCACGAGATTATCTCCTTGACAAAAAGTCTCAAGATTAAAATAATTCAACTCAGACTTGTCATTAATATTGTACAGATCAAAGTGGATTAGTTTCTTAAATCTGCAGTCTGAAATATCATACTCATAGAAACCAACAAAACTCGGAGACACAATATCTGTTACACCAAGCATTTTGCCAATCCCTTTGGTAAACTCTGTTTTGCCTGCACCCAGATCTCCCTCTAAAAACACAAAAACAGAGTTTTGTTTGCTTGTTAACAAATAGTTTTTAAAAATAAACTGAGCTATTTTTCTAGTCTGCTTAGGAGAACTTGACTCAAACTCATCCAGATCAGTAAGCAAAATATCGCCTTTTCTTAAGACTTTGATACTATCTTCTGTTAAGTCTATTACTGTTGAAGGTTTGTTGTAAGGAAGTTTGCCAGCATCAACAATAAGATCTATCTGGCTTAAACGCTTTTTAGATAAAGTTTTTAAAAAACTATCTATTGTGTAATGAGGTCCTTTGCCGCTTATATTAGCAGATGTAGCAGTTACAGCAGATCCAAAAGCCTGAACCAAACTCTGAACAGGTTTATAATCTGGAATTCTTATGCCTAAACTGCCTTTTTCAGACTCAAGATAAGAACAGACATTATGTTTTGAGGGCAGGACTATTGTAAAAGGGCCCGGCAATAGCTGTTCAAGCAGACTTTGCTGTTTTTTATTGGTATCAACATACTCGTTAATTGATTCAAATCCTGGCAGAAATACTGATATTGGCTTGCCAAAAGGCCTTTTTTTTACATTAATCAATTTTGTTACAGCAGAAGTGTTTTTTGCATCTGCTAAAAATCCGTATACAGTATCTGAAGGATAAACAACCAAACCACCACTCCTTAAAGTCTTAATAACCTCAGGCTGAATCTGAAACAACTTATTACTGTCATTTTCTGTTTTAATAAGCTTCATAAACAAATTATATAAAATTTGAGGCTATTTTCAGCCAAAATTAACCTCAGACTAAGATTAAAGTATTTAATTGGGATAATGGCATTTTTTGTATTTTTTGCCCGAGCCGCACCAGCAGGGGTCATTTCTGCCGATCTTCTTTTTGGCTGTTGTGCTTGGCTTAGAACTCTGCTGTTTAGCTCTTAAATTGCCAACAGATGCTTTTGCCGGATCAGAGTACATAAGATTCTGTTCATCCAGCACAGAGCTTTGAAGCTGTTCTTGCGTCTGCTGCACCAGTTCTATTCTTACTAAACTGATTCGCTTAATAAACTCTAAGTTTACTGTGTTAAGCAGATTCTCAAACATCCTATAAGCCTCGTTTTTGTACTCAATTAAAGGATCCATCTGACCATGTCCTCTAAGGCCTATACCCTCTCTTAAAGACTCAATGGCTGTTAAATGATCAATCCAGTACCTGTCTACTACATCCAAGTAAATATTTTTTACTACATCCTGCCAAATTTCTTTGTACTCTTTTTGATTTTTTTTATAAAAATCTTTAAAACTGGACATTAGATACTCATAAAGTTTCTCCTTATCTGAAGACTCAGCTATTTGCTTAAGTTTATTTTTGTCAACAAAAGGAAAATCAGAGGCCAAAGACTTAATAAAATCAGAGACTTCTTTATCAGAGAATGATCTTGCTAATATATAATAATTATTAGTCACAATATTAACCTCTTCCTCAACCAGCTTATTGATATAATCAAAAAGTTTTCGTTCTGATGTTTCTGCAAGCTGAATGATCTTTGCCCTTATATCATAAACAATCTGTCTTTGTTTATTTAAAACATCATCAAACTCAACCAAATTTTTTCTTATATCAAAGTTAAAACCCTCTACTTTAATCTGAGCCTGAACAATAATGCGTGTAACCATATTGTTCTCTATTGGCTGATCCTCAGGCATATTAAGAAAAGTCATTACTTTGGCAATTTGGTCTCCGCCAAAGATTCTCATTAGATCATCTTCAAGAGAAACAAAAAACCTTGACTCTCCAGGATCTCCCTGTCTGCCGGATCTGCCTCTTAATTGGTTGTCAATTCTTCTTGACTCATGTTTTTCAGTTCCTATAACATACAATCCTCCCAACTGGACAACCTCCTTTCTTCTGTTTTGCCAGTCAAGCATCTGTTTGTTAAACTCTTCTTGTAGCTTATTGCGTTGTTTCTCTGTCTGAGCTTTTATTAATTTCGTCTTTAGCACATGTGCGCTGGGAGCCTCTCCTCCCAGAACTATATCAACGCCTCGCCCAGCCATATTAGTTGCTACTGTTACTGCTCCCTTCTGTCCTGCTTTGGCTATAATCTTTGCTTCTTTTTCGTGGTTTTTGGCATTTAAAACACTGTGTTCTATACCTGCCTTGTTAAGCAGTGAAGACAGATACTCATTTTTTTCAATCGACGCTGTGCCAACTAAAACCGGCCTGCCAGACTTATAGGCCTCTGCTATCTCTTTGACTATTGCTTCATACTTGGCTTTTTGGGTTTTGTAAATAAAATCATCTCTATCTTTTCTGATCACAGGCTTATTTGTAGGAATAACAACAACATCTGCATTGTAGATCTTATTAAACTCCTCAGCCTCTGTAGCTGCTGTGCCTGTCATTCCTGAAAGTTTTTTATACTGTCTGAAATAATTTTGAATTGAGATAACAGCCAAAGTTTTTGACTCCTGCTGGACAGCAACGCCTTCCTTTGCCTCAATAGCCTGATGCAGACCTTCTGAAAAGCGTCTGCCCTCAAGCAGTCTGCCTGTAAACTCATCAACTATTATGACTTGGTTGTCTCTGACAATATAATCTTTATCTTTTTTGAACAAAGTCTCAGCCTTTAAGGCAGCCTCAATAAAAAACAGGGTCTCAAAATCTTTTTCATAAAGGTTTGTTACTCCAAGCAGTTTTTCAACATGCTTAATACCCTCCTCTGTCAAATGAACAGATTTTCTTTTCTCATCTATAATAAAGTCTTTATCCGAATTTAGCCGTTTGACCAGCTTGGCATAGTCATAATACTTTGAGACATCATCAGAAAAAGGAGCTGATATAATCAAAGGAGTTCTGGCCTCATCAATTAACACTGAGTCAACCTCGTCTATTACAACAAAATTAAAACCATTCTGAACTTTTTCAGACCTTGATCTGACCATATTGTCCCTTAAGTAATCAAAACCAAACTCGCTGTTTACGCCATAAATAATATCAGCCTGATAAGCCTCTTTTCTTGAGACTGGCTTAAGGTGCATTAATCTCCAGTCTAGGGAGTCTTCATCCAAGTACTCTGGGTCGTAGACAAAACTTGACCGTGACATAATAGCTGATGTAGTCAAGCCCAAAAACTCAAATACAGTGCCCATCCAGCCGCAGTCCCGCCTTGCCAGATAGTCATTAACTGTAACAACATGCACGCCTTTTCCTGTTAATGCATTAAGATACAAAGCTGTGGTTGAAGACAGGGTCTTTCCCTCTCCTGTTTTTTGTTCTGCAATTTTGCCCTCATGCAGAGCAATACCTGCCATTAACTGAACATCGTAGTGTCTCTCTCCTAAAACTCTTCTGGCAGCTTCTCTGACTAATGCATAAGCATACGGCAGCAACTCATCTAAGCTTTTCTCTCCAGACTGAACCTGATCTTTCAGTTTTTTGGTCTCCTGTTTAAAATCAGAGTCTCTTAATCTTCTCACATCAGACTCTTTGCTGTTAATCTCAGCTACGATTTTTTGATACCTTGATATCTGTTGATAATTATAATCAAAAAACTTTTTTAAAAAACCTAACATATTGAAATACTTAAGATAAAATTAGTTATTAATATGCAATTGTTCTAATAATTCCTGAGGCACTATAATAACCTCTTCTGCTGATACAGCATCAATATTGGCTGAATCACTAGCATAGAATCTAAAAACAACTCTATCATTTTCCTTAATTTTGGAAAAAACTGCTTTTTGAAATCTAAATTCATTATCGTCTTCAGAGATAATCTGCAGATCTGTTGATCTTAAGACAGAGACTACTATCTGATTACCCAACTCATCTATAGTTAAAAACGATGAGTCATCTTTCCTAACCTCCATAACTGTGCCATTGTGAATTCTTTCATTGTTCTGGCGATAAAGATTTAAGGCATGAAACTCATTGTCCAGTTTATTGCCAAAAGCTACAAGATAATCTTTTTCATTTAGATCCGAAAAATCAATCTCCTCTGTTTTGGATCCTGAGACATTATAGACCTTCAACAGCTCTGCATCATAGTTAATAATAATTTTTGAGTCATTATAATTAAGCTCAAATTTGTTGTCTGCTTCATCTTGTCGGACAAAAAAACCTGTCTCAACATCAACTGCTGAGTCAAGGCTGGCATTAAGCTGAGAGCTTATTCTCTCCTTTATCTCTTCCACTTTTTTATCATCTGTAACAGCTGAGTCTGTCTGTCCTAAAACACTAACAGCAAAGATAAACACCATTAAGATTATCAGAATAACTGAAACGACTCTCATAATTTTTCAGGAAAATAATAAATTTTAAGATCTTTTTGCAACACAGAAAATGTATTGTTTAATGTATACAACACAACTTTCACAGTGTTTTCTGCAGGTGTTAGATTAATATCTATATCAAACTCTCCAGATTTGACAAAAGCAACCTGCCTGTCGTAATTGGAAACAACAACCAATAAACCATCTACAGGCAGAGTTAATTTAAGGTTGTAAGTCTGTTTCTGACTTATTATTTTATTATTAACATTTTTATTGTTAACAACAATATCAACTGATTCTGCAACTGTCTCAGTTGTTCCTGAAAGTTTTTGGTTGTTAAAGATCTTTTGTTCAATATCCTTTGTCTCAACTCTTGAAGTTTGCCTGTTGCTTAACATAACAAACAACCCCATACCCAAACCAACAATTGTTCCTAAGACTAAAGCAAAGATTTTTTCTTTATTCATATCAGTAGTATGTATTTTACTAATTTTATTAAAAAATTAATAGTAGTTATTTAGCATAAACTCTGTAAAGATCTGAACCAATTCTTTTGAGTTTTAAAATTTTTATAGATCCAATCTCAGAGGTGTTATTAACATGAGGACCTCCGCAAAACTCTTTTGAGTAATCTCCAATAAAATAAACCTTAACCTTATCCGGGTACTTTTCTTTAAAAAAAGACTTGGCTCCAATTTGATAAGCCTTTTCTTTGGGCATAATCTCATACCTTACAGGCAAACCTTCTTTAATCTTTTGATTAACAATCTCCTCTAATTTATTTTTGGTGTTAACATCAGGCTGTTTTTCGCTGTAAAAATCAAATCTCAATCTTTCAGCTGTAATGTTTGAGCCTTCTTGTCTGACTGTTTCTCCCAACAAATCTGTCAACGCCTGATGAATCAAATGAGTTGCAGTGTGATACCTGATTGTTTGCTTCTGATTATCAGCCAAGCCTCCCTTGAACTTTTTAACCATTGATCTCCTTGAGATCTGCTTATGTTCTTCAAGATAGTTCTCAAACTCCTCTCTTGTTAATTTTTGCCCCTTTTGTTCAAAGATCTCTTTGATTATCTCAAACGGAAAACCATAGCTTTGATAAAGATCAAAGGCAAGTTTCGGAGTAATTCTTTCAATTGTTTTTATTTTTTTAAATCCTTGT
Source organism: Patescibacteria group bacterium (assembly GCA_026004435.1). Lineage (GTDB taxonomy): Bacteria > Patescibacteriota > Microgenomatia > UBA1406 > GWC2-37-13 > BPJC01. Next base: position 30,027 of record BPJD01000006.1, read on the forward strand.
TTTATTGTTTGGTTAAATCTTTCAAGTTCCTGCTTAATAACCTCTGAAATCTCAATAGTGTCTTCAGGATTAAAATAAACATTCTGATACATCTTGACTAAAACCTGAATCGCCTCTTTAATATACTCAAACTTAACTTGTTCTTTTGTTTGATAAATCTTTACAGCTAATCTTCTAATTAATCTTCTTAAAAAATAACCCTGTTCTTTATTCGCAGGCATTACTTTATCTTTAATCAAAAAAATAGAGGCCTTAAGATGATCTGCAATTACTCTGAGGCTTGTTTTATCATCTGAGTTGTAATCAAGACCTAAACTCTGCTGAAGACTATCTATAAGAGGCTTATAAAGATCTGTTAAAAATACATCAGGAGTATCATAGCAGGCTGATAAAATTCTTTCCAATCCGCCGCCAAAATCAACATTTTTTTTTGGCAGTTCCACAAATCCAGACTCGGTTTTTTTGTACTGCATAAAAACTGAGTTGCCAATCTCAATAAACCTGCCACAGTCGCAGTTTGGGTGACAGGTCTTGCCGAATTTAGTATTATGCTCAACCGAGTCAAATAAATAAAAGACCTCGCTGTCAGGGCCGCCAGGTTCATTTACAGGCATATTTTCTGGAACTCCGGAGCGGGACCACCAGTTTTTTTCTGCTGAGTACTTAAAGATCCTCTCGCCTAACTCTGCCTTAATGCCATACCTGCTGTAAATATCCTTCCAAATTTCAATACTCTCCTCATCTGCAGGCAGATCCTTCCAGCCTGAAAACACAGTCACATAAAGTTTATTCGGATTAAGCCCCAGCTCTTCTACTAAAAATTCAAACAACCAGCTTAACTGCTCTTTTTTAAAGTAATCCCCTAATGACCAGTTGCCCATCATTTCAAAAAAAGTAGTATGCCTGTTGTCTCCAATATCTTCTATATCCTGAGATCTAAAACAGGGCTGTATATTAAATAAGCGTTTACCCAAAGGATGTTCCTGACCTAAAAGATACGGAACCAACTGCTGCATACCAGAACCAGTAAACAATGTTGTTGGATCATTAATAGGGACCAAAGGAATAGGTGGCACCCATTTATGAGCGTTTTTTCCCCAGAACTTTTTAAACTTATCTCTAAGTATTAAATGATTCATATAACTTTTTTGTAAATGTTAACCACTTTCTTTGCTAAATTTGCAAAACTGTACTTAGTTAACAACTTTTTAGCCTTAGACAATTTTTTAGTTACCAAACTGTTATCTATTTTATCAAAGGTTCTTAAAATGTTAGCAAGATCATTTTTGTTCTTAGGATTAAAATAAAAAATACTACTGCCGAACAACTCCTTAAATACTTTAATATCTGAGGCTATAACAGGCACATCTGCAGAAAATGCTTCAATCACAGGCAGACCAAAACCTTCAGCCAAACTTGGAAAAACAAGAGCTTTGGCTTGCTTATACAATAAAGCAAGCTGTTTAACCGAAAGATTATGCTTAAAAACCAATCTGCCTTTTAAGATCTCCTTGGCATAACTGGTTTTAATTTTAGCTGAAAAAAAATCATCCGGGCCAACCAGATAAAGTTTGTCAGATATCTTGGCTGACAAAAAACTGTCTATAAGAAATCTGACATTTTTATGAGGATAAAAATTCCCTACATATAAAAAATAATTTTTAGACTTAGCCTCAATATTGTTTAAAACTTCTAAAAGTTCTTTGTCCACTCCTCCATAAACAATAGTAATCTTGCTTCTCTTAACTTTAAATTTTGCAACAATATCATTAGCTACTGTTCTTGATGGCGTAAAAATATGCTCTGAATTAAAAACTGCCTGCCTAATTAAATACTTGTAGATTCTATGCTTTGCCTCATAAATAAAAAAATTTTTAGTTGAGGCTTTGCCTGTTTTAAAATCATATGGAATTAAATCATGCAAAGTTATAATGAATTTTTTTTTGTACAACACAGGATATGAAAAATAAGTAAAGTGCATTAAATCCAGCTTTGTCTGATAAAGCTGAACTAAAAACTTAGTTTGTTCTGAAAAACTATGCCACTGAGCATCTGCTGGAATAAAACTAATATTATCAGTTGTATTCATAATGGTCCTAAGTTTTCCAATATCACCGGGCCTGCTGAAAATAAAAACCTGCCAAGCATCAGGCAGCAGGCTCTGCAGATTAATAAGCAGATTTCTAATATGAACGCCTACTCCAGTTTGAAAAGCTAACCTGGCATCAATTCCCAATCTCATTTTTTCAATGATCTAAGTTTTAAATCTATAACTTTAACAACAAGATCAGAGATTAATTTAGGATACCTATGATAAAAATGTTTTAAAAAATAGATTTTTTTAGCCTCCCAAAAATAATAAGAAGTCTTTCTGCGAATCTTTACAATAGGAGATCTAATTCCACTTTTATATTTATGATGAACAGCTTTGTATTTAGGATAGTAATAGATATAATAACCCTTTTGTCTTATTCTTAAACAAAGATCAAGATCCTCACCGTACATAAAATAATCCTCATCAAAACCTGAAACCAGATCAAAAACAGATCTTTTAACTAACAAAAAAGCTCCAGAGACAGCCTCAACTTTATGAGTTGCCTGCATATCCAAGCCTGCCAGATGATAACCGCCAAAAACTTTATTAAGAACAGGGACTTTGGCAAAAATATCTTCTAAACCAATAAGATAACTAACTGATCGAAACAGAGTTGGATCGCCTCTGTGACAAGCTTTGTCAAGTTCTCCATTATCTAAAACCAGTTTAATGCTTAAACCAGCGTTTTTAGGATTGCTGTCTAAAAATTTAATAATTTTGGCAAAATCAACATCTACTAACTCAACATCAGGGTTCAAAAAAAGTAAATAATCTCCTTTAGCATACTTAACTCCTTGATTATTGCCTTTGCTAAATCCATAATTGTCTTTATTAACAATAACGGATAAATTAGCATACTGTTTCTGCAGTTTTTTAACAACCTCAACAGTCCTATCTGTTGACCTGTTATCTACTACCAATACCTCAAAATCTGCAAAACCGTACCTGCTGCAATTTTTGTAAATCGATTTTAAGCAAGAAACTATATCTTCTGACGAATTAAATGTTAAAATGACTATTGACAGCATAGGCAAATTATACAAAATTCAAAACAAATAATGAATCAACAAAACAGCAATCCCAGAACTGTATTTGTTATCAGCCTAATACTCACAGGTGTTGTATCTGCCAGTCTTATCTTTTATAACTTTTTAAAACTGCCAAAATATCTTGACTTAGACGAGGTCGAGTTTGCCAGACTAGCTTTAGATTTGCAAAACAAGCCATATACTCCTTATCATCAGTATGCTACCGGCCACACTACATTTTATTATTATCTAATACTTGCCAGTTTCAAATTATTCTCTCCAAGCAACTTTAGCCTAAGGCTGGTCTCTGCTATGTTTGGAGTTTTGTCAGCTTTAGCTTTGGCATATTTAGCTAAACAAATTAAAACAAAAAACAAAGAATTTATCATTTTTTTTCCGCTTGTAGTAATAACACAAAGATGGTTTTTTAATTTTGCCAGATTTAGCTTTGAGGCTACATTTTTATTGTTCTGGGAGATTTTAAGCATTATTTTTTTGTTTAATTTTTTAAAAACAAACAAAGCAAAACATCTAATGATCTCTGCCTTATTTGCTGGACTGGCATACAACTCCTATGCAGCAGGCAGAGTCTTTTTTTTAATTCCTATTATTGTTGTTTTTTTGGCCAAAATAAAAAGAAAAACAGCGAACCTAGCGCTGTTTTTACTAATATTTTTGTTAACTACAGCGCCATTAAACCTTTATTTTTTTAACAATACTCTGGACACAAGAGCTCAACAGCAAGTCTTTCTCTTTAATACTCAGTTGAGTTTGACTGATAAACTGCTTTTTATTAAAGACAATTTAATTAAGTATACCCAGATGTTTTTTACTCAAGGCGATGTGAACGGTAGGCATAACTACCCGTTAAAACCTGCTGTAAATATCTTAATCAGCCTAACCTTTACTTTAGGCCTCTGCCAAAGCCTAAAAAAAATTATTGTTAAAACAGACTCTTCAGCAGACAAGGTTTTCCTTGTCTGGTTTGGTGTAACCTTGGCTTTGCCAATACTAACTTATCCTTGGGAGAACCCTAATATGCTGCGCACCTACTTTATACTGCCGGCATTAGGTTATTTTAGTTATTCTGGACTTGAATTACTTATAGATAAATTTAAGCTAAACAACAAAAAATTTATTATCTTTAGCGCTTTTATGCTATTAAGCGCAGTTTATGATCTAAGAACCTACTTTTATTATCAAGCCCAAGTGTTTGATTATGCTTTTAAAGTAACAGAACCTCTCGAGGTTATTTATAAAACCGATGGATTAAAACTGCTGTACGGCAGTGACCTTGAAGCATTCAAACAAAAGTATAACTATTAACAACAGACAAAGTTTTACTAATTGACACATCAGCTTACCTACAGCTTCAAGTGAAAAAGATACTAAATCTATAAGGCAAAATTATAGCAGATGCGATTATCTCTTTGGAGATTGCTTTTTTCTTCTGGCTTTACCGCCTGTTCCAACCTTTCTTCTTTCCCTTACTCTGGAATCTCTGGTCAATAAACCTTCGGCTTTAAGCACAGGCCTGTACTGATCCCTGTTAACTTCATTTAAGGCTTTGGCAATTCCATGAACTATAGCATCAAGTTGTCCCTCTTTTCCTCCTCCTTTAACAAGTATTGATATGCCAAATCTGTCAACACAGTCTGTTAATCTTAAAGGTTTTAGGTACTTTTCCTCTTCCCATTTATGTTTGTAGATCTCTGTTATATCTTTGCCATTAACTATAATATCTCCTTTTTTTAGTTCAGTATCATTAACCTTAATTTTGTTTTGTTTATTAAAAATATACAGCCTGACTCTTGCAGTAGCAGACTTTCGTCTTCCAACAGCTTCGTAATACTTTAAGTTTTTGTTTTTAGGCATTAGTTGTTTTTATTAAACTTATCACCAAAGTTATGATTTTCATCAGCAAAAATATAAAGTCTTGCCAGCCTTCTTTTTCTTAATTTATTCTTTGGCAGCATTCCGGAAACAGCCCGCTTAACTACTTCTTCAGGCTTTCTGTTAATTAAACTCTTAAAACTTTCAACTTTTAAGCCACCCGGATAACCAGAGTAACTTTGATACTCTTTTTTCTGCGTCTTACTGCCAGTCAGTTTAAGTCTTTTGGCATTAATAACCACAACATAATCTCCCATATCAAGATTTGCAACATAATTAACTTTGTTTTTTCCCTGAAGCAATTGAGCGATCCTGCCTGCCTCTCTGCCCAAGACTTTGTTTTTTAGATCAATTAAGTGCCAATCTCTTTTCACCTCTGACAGCTTTACTGATCTTGTTGTTTCTGTTAATTTATTTGCCATAGACTGCTATTACTTAACTTGTTTTTTTGAACTTTTACCTGACAACTGTTTTTCAGGTTTTTCTGCATCTTGTTTTGCAGCTTTTTTATCTTTTTTGGTCTTTGTGTCAGAGACTGACCTGGTTATTGGCTCAACCCACTGCAGTCTTGCTACCAAACTTGAGTCTCCTTTTCTGTAACCTAAGCGTTTAACAGTTACATAACCTCCAACTCTATCTTTAAACTTAACAGCAACTCTTTCTACTAAAAACTTAACAGCTTGTTTATCAGCTAATTTGCTTAATAGCAAATTATAACTTGCATTAGTATTTTTTTTAGCTTTAGAGACATAACTGTCAATAACGCTCTTTAAAACCTTTGCCTTTCTTAAGGTTGTGTCAATCTTGCCGTTTTTTAAAAAATTAAGCACTAACTTTCTTACCACAGCTCTATTGTGGTCTCTGCCTTTGGCAATTTTTATCTTGTTAACCCGATGCTGCATAAGTTGTTAGAAATTAAAGCCTAACTTGTTTAATTCTTCTTCAATTAGCTGAACTGATTTCTTGCCTAAACCCTTCATTGACTCAAGCCTTGCTCTGCCATACTCTACCAAATCTGCAACTGTCTCAATCTTTTCTCTAAGCAAAGCATTAATAATTCTTGAAGGCAGATTAAGTTCATCAATTATAATGCCCTCCATCTGCTTAAGCTCCTGTTCTCTGGCAATCTCTTCATCTGTTTTTTCCTCTTTCTGCTTTGGCTGATCCTTTCCAGACAACAAATAAGCAAAATGGTCAGCCAGATAGGATCTGGCAATCTTTACAGCTTCTTCCGGCTCAACACTGCCATCGGTCCAGACCTCTAAATTTAGCTTGTCATACGCAATATCTCTACCTTTTCTTGCCTCCTCAACAGTAAAATTAACCTTTCTAACCGGTGAAAAAAATGCATCCACATACAACACTCCAAACCTTTTATCTTTTATATCTTCAGCAAATCTGTGGCCTATACCTTTTTTAAGCCTGACTGTCATTTCAAACTCTGTCTTAGGATCTGTGATCTGAGCAATTACCAAATCTTTATTGACAATATCTGCTTGACCCTCTAAGTCTTTTGCCAAAACTTTGGCTACGCCTTTTTTGGCAACCTTTAGCTCGATCTCATCTTCTTTTGCCTTTATATGCAGATTTTTTAAGTTTAAAATTATATCTAAAACTGATTCCTTAACTCCTTTAATTGTTTCAAACTGATGATTTACTCCTTTGATCTCAACCTCAACAACTGCATAGCCTGGAATTGAACTTAATAAGGTTCTTCTTAAAGCCAATCCCATACTGTGACCAAAACTTACAGGCAAAGGAGAAATGCTAAATTTAGCATAAGTATTATCCTGCTTTTTAATTTTTGTTTCAAAATCTGCATTTAACATATACTAATTGGAAAATTTTTAACAAAATTATTATCTTGAATAATAATCTACAACCATTCTCAGGTTGACAATCTGGCTGATATCAGACTCATCTGGCTCTTGGGCTACCTTACCTTTATTACCATCTCTTTGCAGCCAAGCTGGCAAAGTATAATCTTGATTCTCCAAACTCTGCTTAACATACTCTACATTTTGAATCTTTTCATTGGAAAAACCTATAACATCTCCTACCTTTACTTGATATGAAGCAATATTAACTACTGATCCATTTACAGTAATATGCTTGTGGTTAACCAGCTGTCTGGCGGCTGTTCTTGTCGGAACAAAACCCAACCTGTAAACCACATTATCTAATCGCTTCTCAAGCATCTGAGCTAAGATCTTTGCAGTATTGCCCTCAACTCTAATAGCCTTTTTAAAATAAGTTGATAGCTGTTTCTCATTTAACAAAAACATATATCTTAATTTTTGTTTTTCTAATAACTGCAAGCCGTACTCAGAGTATCTTTTTCTTTTTCTTCCATGCTGACCCGGCTTAATGTTGAGCTTATTCATCATTCGCTCAAAACTCTTTGAACCCGGAGTTATAAAGCCAATATCAGCTCCAAGTTTTCTACTTAGTTTAAGTTTTGATCCTGTATATCGCATAATCTTAAGTTCTTCTAACTTTTGGCGGCCTTACTCCATTGTGTGGTATTGGAGTAATATCAACCAACTTATTAATGTCTAAATCTGAAGATCTTAAAACCCTTAAGGCAGCGTCTCTACCCGGACCTATTCCTTTTATGTACACATCTGCACTCTTAAGTTTATACTCATCAACTGCTTTTTTTAAGGCATTTTCAACAGTTATAGTTGCCGCATAAGGAGTAGCTTTTCTGGTTCCTTTAAAACCATACATACCGCTTGATATAGTAAACAACACCTTGCCTTCAACATCAGTTACAGTTATCAGCGTATTATTAAATGTAGCAGTCACATAGACTCTGCCTTGCTGTACAACCCTCTCTATTTTTTTATTTTTGTTTTTCGGCATAATAGATGCTAAATTAATTTATTTTTCTTTTGTTTTTCAATTTGTTCAATCTTTGCCCACATTTCTTTAGTAAATGTACTTACTGTTCTTCTTTTTCCTCTCTTTGTTCTGGCATTAGATCTTGTTCTCTGGCCCCTTACAGGCAGTCCCTGCATATGCCTTAAACCCCTGTAAGATCTAATTTGTTTTAATCTGTCAATATTGTTTTTTATCTCTTCTCTTAGCTCTCCTTCAAGTTTGTAATTTTCTCTTAAGTAATTATTAAGCTGTCTTAACTCTTCTTCACTTAGATCTTTAAGCCTTTTTTTTTCATCAATTTTAAGATCATTAATAATCTGTCTGGCTCGAGACCAGCCTATGCCATAGATTTTGGTTAAACCATACTCCACGCGATAATTATCGTCTATTATAACGCCAAAAACTCTCGCCATACTAATTTTTAAGTTGAAAAATTATAAACTAACAGATTCAAATTATAACACATAATTTCATCCTTGTCGCTGTTTGTGTTTAGGATTAGAACAGATTATATATAGTCTGCCTTTTCTTTTAACTGTTTTGCAATTTTCACAGATTTGTTTTATGCTTGCTCTAACTTTCATATTACAAGATAATAAATTTAAATTCTGGAAATTATACGGCCTCTTTTTCTATCATAAGGGGAAAACTCAACTCTGACCTTATCACCCGGCATAACTCTTATAAAGTTCTTTCTCATTTTACCAGAAAGATAACATATTACAACCCTACTCTCATCTTCTTTATTGTCTGAATTCTCATCTTCTTTATTGTCTGGATTCTGAATTTTGACCTTAAATAAGGTATTTGGCATAACTTCAATGACAATGCCTTCCAGAATATATGTTTTCTCTTTCGAGCCATTCATAACAATTAATTATACCAAAACTTTAAAATTATTATTAACAAAGGCTAGTGTATGCTCAAAACAAGCGCCTAAACTATTATCAGCAGTTTTAAGCGACCAGCCGTCTGACTCATAAACATACTTCTCTGTTGACTCGGCATAAATAATCTCAACAGCAACAACCAGTCCTTGTTTTACTTTTATTTGTTTTAAAGACTCATCTGGAAAATTAAAGATATAAGGATCTTCATGAAGTTTTCTACCAACTCCATGTCCTGTTAGGTCTTTAATTACACAATAACCGTTGGCTGTTATTTTGCAATAAACTGTTTTGGCATATTGATAAAAATCTTTTGTTTGCTGAAGCACCTTAACTCCTTCCTCCAAAGCTGTATAACCAGTGTTTAAAAACTTTTTAATATTTTTGTTGGGTTTTCCAACTATAAAACTTTCAGCATAATCAACGCATAAACCTTTATACTCAAAACCAAGATCTATTGTTATAAGATCCAAAGGATTTATCTTTCTGGAGCTTGGCGGAGTATGAACCAACTGTTCATTAACAGGCAGGCAGCTGCTCCAGTTATAACCTGCAACCCGTTTGAACGCAGGATAACCGCCTGCTTGAATAATTAATTTTTCAATGTAGTTGTCAATCTCTAAAGTTGTTACTCCTGGTTTGACAAAGGAGCGAACTGAAGGCAAAATTGCTTTAAGTTTTTTTCCTGCTGTCTGCAAAGTTTTTAATTCCTCAGAAGTTTTATAAATTATCATACAAAATATATCTCGCGATATAAATCTTCTAAATGTTCCTCAAAGTCCTCTATCTCAGCGTTGTTTACGATTAATTTATCTGCCAAAGCAATGGTTGGACCCATATTAGTATCTAAAACCTCAGACAGATCTCTCTGTTCACCTGTAAGTTTATTGCGATCCTTTCTCTTGGCAACTCTTGCATAGCGTTTTTCTTTATCCGCATAAATGCAAACTAAGTAAATTTTTGCGCTTTTATACTCTTTTTTAAGAAAAAGATACTCCTCATACGATCTTAACCCATCAATAACAATAATATTGTTTTGTTCAAATGCTTTATCTATATTTTTCTTATTTAGTATTGCCATCGCAGCCATTCCATACTTTTGTCTATACTCAACTCTAAGTTTTTTATGGACTGGCTCAGTCTGGGGCTTGCCAAGTTTATCTACCAGATCATTAATAATCTTGCCAAACTTTATAACCGGAAATCCTTTTTTGGCAAAATACTCTGAAGCATAGGTCTTGCCGGACCCATTAAGACCAACAAATACAACGATTTTTCGTCCTCTTTGCCTCCAGTCTTTTATTTTTTTGCCGATTAAGTGTTTGCCCAAACTTTCCAAAATTTGTTCATTCACAGTCTTAGGATCTTTGCTTCCATCTATGACTGCCAAAAGACCTTTTTCTTGATAATAATTGAGCACTGGCTCTGTAACTTTATGAAAGATCTCAATGCGTTTTTTTACTGCCTCAAGAGTATCATCCTGCCTGGAATCATCCTCTCTGTAGGCAAGCCTCCATAAGGATTCTTTATCATCTATTTTAAGGTAAACAACTTTATCTATGCTGTCAGTAAATGATTTTGCCTGATTTAAAGTTCTGGGAAAACCATCTAAAATATAACCGTTATTGTACTCTGGTCTTTGCAAATAATTGTTTAAAATCTCTATGGTTTTTTCATCGGGTATTAAAAGCCCTGCGTTAATTGTTTCCTTAATATACCTTCCCAGCTTTGTTTTTTCTTTTGACAGTTTCCTAAATATATGTCCTGTTGAGATATATGGTATATGAAACTGCTTTGAGAGTAAATTTCCTTGAGTAGATTTTCCTGCTCCTGGTATACCTATTAAGATTAATTTCATAACTTAATGTAATTTTTTCATCTCAGTATGTTCTGTATGATTATTGCAACTAGGACAGTATTTTCTCAAACTCAACTTTTCTTGTGAGTTGTTTCTGTTTTTTTCACTGGTGTAATTGTGTTTGTTGCAAACACTACATTTTAATCCAATCTTTATGCGCAAACCTTTTTTTCCTGCCATAAGTTATTAATATACCAAATTTTTTAAAAATTTGCAGATAATTTAATTAACAAATCTATCGTACTTTTTCATAACCAACTGAGCCTCCAGAGATTTAAATGTTTCCAAAACAACACTAACTACTATTAAAATACCGGTTCCGCCAATCACTAATTCTTGAACTCCTGTAATTACAGAAACCAGCGCTGGCAAAATAGCAATTAACCCCAAAAAAACCGCTCCAACCAATGTTATTTTTATTAACACTGACTGCAGGTACTCTTTTGTGTGTGTACCCGGTCTGATGCCAGGAATAAAAGCTCCTTGTTTCTGCAGTTCCTCTGAGATCTTGGACGGATTAAAAACCAAAAAAGTGTAAAAAAAGCTGAAAGCAACAACTAAGATAAAGTAAATAAAGTTATAGGCAAAACCATTGGGATCAAAAACTCTAATTAAAAAATCAGACAGATCAGCTACCCACTCAATTGGAGAAAACTGAAAAAAGTTGCCTACCAGCTGAGGAAAAAGAACAAAAGACACAGCAAAGATAATTGGAATTACTCCTGCTTGGTTTAACTTTAACGGCAAAAAATTATTTGCTCCTTGATAAACTCTAGACCCTCTTATTCTTCTAGCATAATAAACAGGTATTTTTCTTACAGATTCATTGATAAAAACAATTGCGGCTATAACCAAAACAGTTAAAACTCCAAATATTATTATTGAGAAAAACATTTCATTGGTCAAAGTAAACAAAGTTCTGCCAAAAACAACCGGAAGCCTTGCCAAGATGCCTGCAAAAATAATTATAGATACACCATTGCCAACTCCAAACTCAGCTATTAACTCGCCTAACCAGATCAAGATAAATGTACCCGCAGTTAGTGTCGCAATAAATGAAATTAATTCAATTAAACTTAGATCACTAATAATTTGCTGATTTTTAAGCAAAACATATATACCTATAGATTGAAGTATTGTTAAAGGCAGAGTTAATAAACGAGTATACTGATTGATCTTAAACCTGCCAAACTCACCTTCTTTGGTTAATTGCTCAAGCTGAGGAACAACGGCTGTTAAAAGTTGTATTATAATTGAAGCATTAATATAAGGATTAATTCCTAATGCCATAATTGAAAAATTAATCAAAGTTCCTCCAGAAAAAATATCAAGTAATGATAAAAACTGGTTCTGAGCAAAAAGAACTCTTAATTTGTTAATATCAACCACAGGAATAGGAATATAAGCAAAAACTCTAAACACTAAGAGAATAAATAGCGTAAAGAGAACTTTTCTTCTAATATCAGGCTCTCGCCATAGTATTTTCAAAAACTCTGTTATTTTATTCATTTTATTTTAATTATAGCTTAAGACTTTAAGAATTTATTTCTGCTTTATTTTCTAGCAAAATACTGCTGGCTTTTTTGGTAAACCTAAAGTTCTTGGCAAACTTTAAGCCTTTTACCTTAAGCTCTCCTCCGAGAACAATCTTAATTGTGGGTCTCTTTAAGGCTGTTTTTTTTATTATTATATTCTTTTTTACCAGTTTTGAAAGTGTTACTTTTTCATTGTCAGAAAAAAGATTAAGCATCTCAAGCCTTAAAGAAACAGGTTTTACCAATTTGCCCTTATTTCTACCTTTTCCTCTAAGCAAAGGAAATTTTTTTACAATTCTGTTTTGGCCTCCCTCAAAGTGTAAAGGAACATTTTCTCGTGCTGTCTGATGTCTTGTCGTTCCTCTGCCGGACTTTGCTCCTTTTCTGCTTGACAGACCTCTGCCTAATCTTTTCTTTCTTTTCGCAACTGTTTTTTTTAAATTACTCAGAGACAACATTTTTCTTTAATTTATTCAAATTTCTAAATGCTTTAAGCACTGCATAGGCATTGGCCAATTTATTGCGTGAACCTATAATCTTAACAGAGATATCTTTAACACCTGCAAGCTCAAGAATCTTTCTCACAACACTGCCAGCCCTTAAACCCGAACCTATTGGAGCAGGCTTAAAATAAATTTTAGCTGACTTATACTTTACCAATATATCAGACACTAAAGTTGTGCCTCTTAAAGGAGCCTCAACCATATTTTTTTTAGCTCTGGCAACAGCTTTTTCAATAGCTGAGGGCACCTCAATTGATTTGGCAATGCCAATGCCTACTTTATTTTTTTTATCTCCAACAGCTACCAATGCTGAAAAAGTTATATAGTTTCCTCCCGGAGTTTTTTTTGAAACTCTCCTTATGTGCAAAACCTGTTCATCAAATTTTTTTTCTTCTGCCATAGATTTAATTAAACTTTTATTTTACCTTGTCTTAAACCTTCTGCAACTGCTTTAACTCTGCCATGAAACTTGTACTGACCTCTGTCAAAAACCACTTCTTTAATATTTTTTTTACTCAACATCTCAGCTAATTTTTTGCCTACCTGAAAGCTCTGCTCAACTTTGGTTTGTTTTTTGTCTGACTCTTTTTGTAATCTTAAACTATCATAACTTGCTACCACCTTGCCTTCTGCATCAATTGCCTGTGCATAAATATACTTATTTGACCTAAAAATAGAAACTCGCACCCTGCCATTGAGCGTTCTGTTAACTTTGCTTCTGTTTCTAATCTTTCTCCTTATTTTTCTGTCAAAATGTTCTACTATTCTTTTCATAAGCTGTTTAATTATGCAACTTTAGCCTTTTTACCCGGCTTTAACTTAACAACTTGGCCTTCATAACGAATACCCTTGCCTTTATAAGCATCTGGTTTTTTAAGATGAGCTATTTTTCCGGCAACCTCTCCTACTTTTTGTTTGTCAACTCCTCTTATTATTACTGTTTTGTTTTTTTCTACTGTAAAACTAATGCCTTCAACTTTAGGAAAAACAACAGGATGCGAAAATCCAAGCTTAAATACCAGATCCTGACCATTAAGGCTCACATTGTAACCTGTGCCAACAACCTCAAGTCTTTTCTCCCACTCTTTTTCTACTCCAACAACAGCATTATAAATCAATTTTCTTATAAGCCCATGCAAGGCTTTAACTTTTTTTTGTTCAGAACTTCTTTCAACTCTTATTAAATTGCTTTCTTTATCGTAAACCACCTTAATCTTATCTGGAATCTGAATGTCAAGGCTTCCTTTTGGACCCTTAACACTAACTTTATCATCACTTATATCTATCTGAACATTAGCTGACACTGAAACTGGTTCTGTTCCTATTTTTGACATATCTTAGTAAATCTCAAATAATAACTCACCACCTAAGTTTTTTTCTTTGGCTTCATAGTTAGTCATAATACCTTTGCTGGTGCTGATAATTAAGTAACCTGTGTTGCCTTTAACAACATTAATTTCTTTAGCTTTTATATACCATCGTCTTCCTGCTTTAGAGTACAGCTTAATATCAACAACTGCTGGTTTGTTATCTGTATACTTTAGATCTATGATGATCTTTTTAACTCCTTTTCTAATCTCCTCTTCTTTAACATCACTGATATAACCTAACTCTTTTAGTTTCTTTAACACCTCAACTCTCATTTTAGAAAAAGGAGCCTCAATTCTCTCTTTTTCTGCCAAATACGCGTTTTTTATTCTGATAATTAAATCATTTATTCCTATTGCTGACATAAGCTGCTTATGTTTTAGTTATAACTCTTTTAGTAACTTTACCATGACCCCTAAAGGTTCTGGTTGGGGCAAACTCTCCAAGTCTGTGACCAACCATATTCTCAGAGATTAAAATCTCTATAAATCTTTTCCCGTTATGAACCGCAATTCTATGGCCAACAAACTCTGGAGCAATCATACTTGCTCTTGCCCAAGTTTTTATCACTGTATTTTTGCCTTCCTCTTTTTGCTTTAAAATCTTTTTTAACAGATTCTGATCTACATATGGGCCTTTTTTAAGTGATCTTGTCATAAGCCATTACCATGAAACTTTTTTAACTCCCGGAATCTCTCCGTTTAATGCTTTTTTTCTAAAACAGATTCTGCATAAACCAAATCTTCTCATATAAGACCTTGTTCTGCCGCATAAAGAACATCTGTTAACCTCTCTGGTTTTGTATTTTTGTTTTTTGTGAAACTTTACTATATCTGATGTTTTTGCCATAATTATTCTGCAAATTTAAAACCTAACTTTTTATAAAACTCTATCGCCCAGTCTCTTTTCTCTGAGTCAACTACTAGTGTAACCTGCAAACCTCTAATTTTATCAATGCTGTCAAAATCAAGTTCTGGAAAAATGAGCTGTTCTGTAAATCCTAAATTTAAATTTCCTGCTGAATCAACACTGCTTAGTTTAATACCCCTGAAATCTTTAACTCTAGGAATTACTATTTTAACTAATTTTTCCAAAAAATCATACATTTTTTGATTTCTCAGTGTAACCTTTACTCCAATAGGAAACCCTTTTCTGATTTTAAAACCTGCTTCTGCTTTCTTAGCTTTAGTAACTATTGGTTTCTGACCTGTTATTTTAGTTAGTTGTTCAATTACTGCTGTTATTGCGTTTTTATTTGTAACAGCTTCACCCACGCCAACATTTATAACTATTTTTTTCAAAACAGGCACCCTGAAAATATTATCAAGTTTTAATTCATTTTTAAGTTGTGGCCTGATCTGATCTGTATAAATTTGTTTTAATCCTGTCATACTTGTGATCCGCATTTTTTGCAAATTCTAATTTTTTTGTTGTTTTCAATTTTGTAGCCTAATCTAACTGCTGATTTACACTTTTGACAAAAAAAAGCTACCTTGCTTATATGGATTGGTCTTGGCAATTCAACAACTCCGCCCTGCGGATACTCCTGAGTTTTTTTAATGTGGTTTTTGTACATATTAATACCAGGTATTAAAACCCTTAAAGACTTCTTATACACTCTTTCTATCTTTCCTTCCCTGCCGCGATCCTTGCCGTAAACTACTCTCACTGTATCTCCTTTTTTTAATTTCATAGTTAGTACATCTCAGGCGCTAATGCTGCAACTTTTAAAAATCCCAGATCTCTAATCTCTTTGGCTACTGGACCAAAAACCTTGGTGCCTTTGGGATCCTTGGCATCTTTAGACTGCAGTATAACACAGGCATTATCATCAAATCTGATATAACTGCCATCCTGCCTTCTTTTTTCTTTTCTCGTCCTTACTATAACGGCATATAGTATATTGCCTTTTTTAATATCACTTTGCGGATCTGCTTCCTTTACAGTTACGGTAATTATATCCCCGATATAGGCATACTTTTTTCTTCCCTTGCCTGGTATTCCGATTAACATAACTTTTTTTGCTCCAGAGTTATCTGCAACTGAAAGCATTGATCTTAACTGCAACATAGGTTGGGCTTACTCAACTTTTCTTATAACTTTAAAATGTTTGTCTTTGGAAATTGGTCTTGTCTCCTGGATCAAGACATTATCACCTTCATTTAATTCAAGGCCATTAGTATCAGCTTTATATCTTTTGCTCTTAAAGATTACTTTCTTATACTTTGGGTGTGAAAATTTTTGTACCACCTTTACCACAACTGTTTTAGTCATTTTAGTTGATACTACTTGTCCTGTTAATACTTTTGCCATAGTTTATTTAATTTTTAACTTGTTCCTGAGCTTTTTGGCGTTTAATTGTTAACAAAACTGCTAAGGCTTTTCTTTTATTGCTTACCTCCATAGTGTTTTTTACCTCAGAGGCATTGCTTTGCATCATTAACATTAGTTTAGCAATCTCTTGTCTTAATATCTGTTCCTGCTTATCTAACTCTGATAAACTCATTTTTCTGTATTTATCTGCTAATTTACTCATTCTTTTCTTTCTATAAACTTTACTGGAACAGGCAATTTTGTTCCTACAACTTGTAAAACATTTCTTGCTGTTTTCTCATCTAATCCATCCAACTCAAACAATACTCTTCCGGGTGAAACTGGTACCACATAATGAGACACATCTCCTTTTCCAGCTCCCATTCCTACCTCAGGCGGCTTTTTGGTATAAGGCGTGTCAGGAAATATACGCAGCCAAAACTTGCCTTGTTTTCTGGTAGCTCTGGCCAAAACAATCCTGCAAGACTCTATCTGTCTATCAGTTATCCAGCAGGCTGACATAGCCTTAATACCATATTTGCCAAATGTTAATCTATCACCTTTAATGGCTACTCTTCTAGTTTTTGGTCTAAACCTTCTTCTGTACTTTTCTTTTTTTGGAGATAACATATTACTCTGCAATCCAAACTTTTATACCTACATAACCTGATCTCGGCAGTAAGGCAGGATACTCTGCATAGTTAATTCTTTCTCTTATTGTTGATGTTGGAACATTGCCTTCTGAGAACTTTTCTGATCTAGCAATCATTTCTCCATTTATTCTTCCTGCCAATTTAACTCTTACTCCTTTGGCTCCTGCTTCCATTACTCTATCTATTGCAAAATGAACTGTTGCTCTATGCGGAAAATTCTTAACTAATCTTTCTGCTATTATTTGGGCAACATAGTACGCGTTCAAGTAAGGTTTTTTCACCTGCTCAATCTTAATATCAATCTTAGGCATAGTTTTTTTGGTGAACCTCTGTTTAGTTGTTTTTTCAATAATTCTTATTACCTTCTGACTCAACTCTTCCAAACCTTTGCCTCCTTTTCCAATTATCATACCCGGTTTAACAGCATGTAAAATTAACTTTATACTGTTTATTCCCCGCTCAATCTCAACATCAACTAGATTAGCATAATAATAATTGCTCATTAAAAACTCTCTAATCTTAATATCTACTAAAAGGTTTTCTTTATACTCTTTTTTATTTAAAAAAAACCATCTGGATCTCCAGTCGTAAATTACTCCTAATCTGTATCCAAATGGATGAACTTTTTGTCCCATTTTATTTTGTTTTTGGCTCTAAAACTTCCAACTCCACCTTTATATGAGAAAATCTTTTGGTATAAGGCTTTGCCCTACCTCTTGATCCTGCTCTAAATCTTTTTAATTTAAAACCTTCTTCTATTACGATGGTTTTAAATTTTAGCATATTTTCCTCTACTTTAAACCTGTTTTTTGCGTTATCAACACAAGACTTTATTGCCTTAAATAAAAACTGGGCTGGCTTTTTATTCATTAAACTCAGTTTATCTAAGGCTTTTTTTACTGTATTATTTTTTATCTCAGGTACTATAAACCTTAACTTTTTTGGAGTTACTCTAACATTCTTTATATAAGCTCTTGCTACTTTCATTTCCTTTTTTTAACTATAAACTTATCACTGTATTTATTAGGTTTTCTTGTCTTAACTCCCCTGGCTGGTTTGCCCCATGGAGTTTTCGGCTTTCTGCCTTCTCCGGTTCTGCCTTCACCTCCGCCATGAGGATGATCATGGGGATTTTGAGCTACACCTCTTACTGTAGGCCTGATGCCTTTAAGCCTGCTTCTGCCTGCTCTACCGACATTTTCAAATCTGTGACCTGCGTTGCTAACTCTGCCAATAACAGCCATACAATTACCCAAGACCCTTCTTACCTCTCTTGAAGGCATTCTTAAATGAACATACTCTCCCTCTTTTGCCAACAACACTGCATAAGATCCTGCTGATCTTATAATCTGAGCTCCTTGCTTAGGATACAACTCAACACAAGAAACTTCCATTCCTAAAGGAATATTCTTAAGATAGGTGGCATTCCCAATTTTATACTCAATATTCTCTCCTGAAACTATCTTATCTCCAATACTTAAACCCTCCAAATGCAGAATATATCTTTTTTCTCCATCTTCATACTCTACCAATGATATCTGAGCGTTCCTGTTAGGATCATACTCTATAGTCTTGACTGTACCCACTATATCAAACTTATCTCTCTTCCAATCAATAATTCTGTAAAACCTTTTCTGTCTGCCGCCTTTATGTCTGGTAGTTATCTTGCCTGTATTATTTCTGCCTGATTTTTTAGGCAGAATCTTGATTAAAGATTTCTCAGGCTCACTTGTTTTTGCATACAACTTTGTGTCTATATTATTGGTTTTTGCCATATTCTGTTAATTAAACTTTTGGAAACAAATCAATACTTCCTTTAACAACTTTTATATAAGCAAACTTTTTATCTGGCAACTGCTTTGGCTGCATTCTTCTGCCAACTTTTTTAATTTTTCCTTTTCTAATAAATGTTTTCACATCTGCAACCTCAACTGAAAAAAGGTTTTGTACAGCTTCTGTTATTTGATGTTTATTTGCACTTCTGTCAACCTCAAAGACATAAATACCTGTTCTTAACAACTGCGAACTTTTTTCTGTAATAACTGGTTTTTTTAAAATATTATTAATTTTCATTTTGGCTATATCTTTGCTCTAAAATTTCTAATCCTCCTTTTGTTATCAATACAACATCTGCCAACATTAAAAGGTAGGGATTTATATTATCAACTGTAGCACAAACAACATTCTTAATATTTCTTATAGGTCTAAAAATGTCTTTTTCAGAGTTGGGTCTTGCTAAAATAAGCACTCGTTTATCCTGCAGGTCTTTATCATTTAAAAATTTACTAACCTCCTTTGTTTTGTCAAAACCCAATAACAGATTATCATCAATGACAACCACACTCTTATTCTTTTGTTTTAAACTTAAAGCAGACAATAGAGCTAATCTTTTTTGTTTTTTATTCAGTTTAAGATTAAACTCTCTTGGCTGAGGCCCAAAAACAACGCCTCCTCCTACAAAAATAGGAGCTTTGATATCTCCATGCCTTGCTCTTCCGGTTTTTTTCTGACCATAGATCTTTCTTGTTGATCCAACTACCATTCCTCTGGTTTTTGTACTAACTGTGCCTTTTCTTTGATTGGTCCTGTAAACATAGACATACCTATTAAGCTCATACTCATTAATTTCTGATCCAAACACAGTTTTGTCCAGCTTAATACTTGTTGTTTTATCTTTCTGCCAAAACGGAGCAGAAACTGCATCTTGTTTTTGTTTGGAACTTATTCTTGGCATCTTTATTTTCTAGTATAAAATTTTAATGCTGGCCTAATCTCTAGAACTGCTCCTGAAAATCCCGGAACTAATCCTTTTACCAGCAGTTTGTTTTTCTCCACCGAAACAACAGGCAGATTCTGCACTGTTACTCTATCTGTTCCCATTCTACCCGCCATTTTTTGGCCCTTGTAAACTCTGCCAGGAGTAGTTCCTGGTCCAATTGATCCCGGAGCTCTTAATCTATCAGACTGTCCATGAGTTTTTGGACCTCCGCCAAAGTTGTGTCTTCTCACAACACCCTGAAAACCCTTACCTTTGCTGACTCCAGAGATATCAACCATATCTCCTGCTTTAAACAAAGACTCAACCTCAAGCAGTTGTTTTTCTGCAATGACTGTGTCGGCTAATTTTAAAGTTGTTATTTTATCAACTGTTACTTCTAGGTTTAGGCTTGATGATAAGAATTTATCAAACCTAAACTCAGAAATAACAGCAATGTTATCTTTAAGTCCAAGTTTTTCCAGCTCTCCTTTTACTGGCTTTGTGATCTTTTTATCATAAACCATACCCAGCTTAACACTGTAATAACCATCAACTTCTTTTGTTTTAATATCCAAAACATAAACATTTGGCACAAAGATCTCTGTAACAGGTATTGACTGTCCCTGATCATTAAAAATTCGCTTTTGTCTTTGTTTTATACCTAATAAAAAACCTGCCATCTTAATCTTTTATAAAATTAATTAATTTTTAAACCTAATGCATCTTTATCTCAACAGCAACGCCTGCTGGCAACTCCAGATGCATTAACGAGTCAATCGTCTGATTTGTAGGATTGATTATATCAATCAATCTTTTGTGTATATGCAAACCAAAATGCTCCCGCGAGTCTTTATCAATAAAAGTAGACTTCATAACTACATAGATCTCTTTTTTCGTTGGCAATGGCACAGGACCAACAACATTTGCTCCGCTGCCTATTGCTGTCTCAACTATTTTTTTACAGGTCTCATCCAACAACCTGTAATCATAAGATTTGAGTTTTATTCTAACCTTTCCTCTTGGCATAGTTTCTAAAGTGCAATTTTAGATATTAAAAAAGGGTGGTTTTTAGACCACCCTTTTTTGTTTTTATAACAATCTACTTAATAATTTTTGTAACAACTCCGGCTCCAACAGTTCTGCCACCCTCACGGATAGCAAATCTGGAACCTTCTTCTAAAGCAACTTCTTTGATAAGTTTTACTGTAACCTTGACATTATCACCCGGCATTACCATCTCTATATTAGATGGCAAAGCAACCTCTCCTGTAACATCAGTTGTTCTAATATAAAACTGAGGCCTGTATCCGCTAAAGAAAGGAGTATGTCTTCCTCCTTCTTCTTTTTTCAAGACATAGATCTCAGCTTCAAACTCTGTATGAGGTGTTATAGATCCTGGCTTTGATAAAACCTGACCTCTCTCAACATCATCTTTCTCAACTCCTCTTAGGAGAACACCAACATTGTCTCCTGGCAGAGCCTCATCTAGACTCTTTCTAAACATCTCAATACCTGTGACAACTGTTTTGTGAGTTGGTCTTAGACCAACAATCTCAATCTCTTCTCCAACCTTTAAAGTACCTCTTTCAACTCTGCCTGTAACAACAGTTCCCCTACCTTGAATGGTAAAGACATCCTCAACAGGCATTAAGAACGGCTTGTCAGCTTCTCTCTTAGGTTCTGGTATATACTCATCTACAGCCTTCATTAACTCCTCAATTGATTTTAAACCTTGCTCATCATCTTCCAATGCCTTAAGAGCAGAACCTCTAATTACAGGCACTTCATCTCCCGGATAACCATAGTTCTTTAGAAGATCTCTTACTTCCATCTCAACCAAATCTGCAATCTCAGGATCATCTACCATATCAATCTTGTTTAAAAACACAACAATTGCAGGAACATTAACCTGTTTTGCTAAAAGTATATGCTCTCGAGTCTGAGGCATAGGACCATCTACTGCTGAAACAACCAAAATGGCTCCATCCATCTGAGCTGCTCCTGTGATCATATTCTTTACATAATCTGCATGACCTGGAGCATCAATATGGGCATAATGCCTTTTATCTGTCTCATACTCAGAGTGATGAATACTAATAGTGAGACCTCTGGCTCTTTCCTCTGGAGCTTTATCAATGTCTTCGTATTTTTTATCTTCAGCCAAACCTTTTTTAGATAAATAATGATGAATAGCTGCTGTTAATGTTGTTTTGCCATGGTCTACATGACCAATAGTTCCAACATTAAGATGAGGTTTATTTCTTTGAAATTTATCTGCCATAATAATATTTTTTTAAACTTATAAATTAAATGCAAACTAGCAAAAACTTAATAAGATAGTAAATCTATTATAATATCAAAATATTCTTAAATCAACTCCAACTTAAGCAGTTTTGCAACCCTTAACTGAACTTTAACATTATAACTTATAAAACCAATTTGTAAAGAAGTAAAACCAATACCTGCGGCAATAATTATTTACTCTGATACCTGCTAAATCTTATTAACCTTAACAATTTATGCTTTTATAATAATAAAATTAAAAAAATTGGTAAAATGTATCTAATAATTGCTAAGTATTCTCTTATTGTAAAAACTAATCAAAGTATTATAAAATAAAACAAAGTTATATTAATTATTGCGCTATATGAACTTTTTAATTAATTACGCAATTAATGTAGGTATACCAACAACTTGGCTGGAGTATCTTTTACTGCTGCCAATATTTAGTTTAATAATAGTCTTTATGCATTATATTATTGGTTTAAGAAGTTTAGGTCTAACAACTCCACTAATCTTAGTTTATGCCTTTCTTGAATTATTTAAGAACAATATTCAGCTTAATCTGTTAATGAGCTTAGGTTATGTGCTGTCTATTATGATAGCAGCAACTCTGGTAACTACCTTTATTTACTTTTACCTTAAAAACTCCTTAATGCATTACAAAACCAAAATAGCCCTGGCAATTTCTTTATCTGCGGTTACCTCTCTGGTGGTTATTTATAGCCTGCAATCTGTTTTTACTATAAACACAACTAACCTTAGCGCTTTCACAATTATTGCAATTATTCTAAGTATAGAAAACTACTGTAAATATATATTAAGAAAAGGAGCAAACTATGCTCTAAAGCTTTTTACCTTAACAATTATGCTGGTTATTCTTTGCGTAGGGCTGGGCATAAACAAAAACTTTATTATTTTTTTGTTTAGCTACCCTGTAATATCGCTTTTAGCTGTAATTGCAATTATGCTTATAGGTCTCTGGAAAGGCTTTAGACTAATTGAGTATTACAGATTCTGGGAATTATTAAATAAAGACACCTCAAATGATAATAAGGATTCTTAACAAATTAGCTTTAATCAATAAAAACAGAAAAAGAATTCTGTCTATTAATAAAAGAAATATTGATTTTGTCAAGAAATACAACTCTGAAATTAGTTTTGAGATCTGCGACAACAAACTGCTAACCAAAAAAGTTCTTAAATCAGCTGAAATACCTACTACTGAACTAATCAAGGTTATAAAAAATCACAATCAAATAGAACAACTTGATATTAGCAAACTGCCAGAACAGATTGTTATTAAACCAGCCAATGGAGTTGCAGGCAGAGGTATTGAGATTTTTTTTAACCGAGACAAAAACAACAATTTTATCAGAGCAGATGGAAGCAGAGTCTCAGTAGACAGCTTCAAGATTTATCTTGAGGATATTTTAAACGGAACCTACTCATTAGGAGGCAGAAAAGATTTTGTAATTATTGAAGAAAGAATTAAAAATTACAAAGGTTTTAGAAATTATACCTTTAAAGGAACGCCTGATATTAGAATTAATCTGTTCAAGTATGTGCCTGTAATGGCTTATATCAGATGGCCAACTAAAGAGTCAAAAGGAAAGGCCAATATGGCTTTGGGCGCTGTTGCCTCTGGTATTGATATTGCAACAGGAGTTACGACCCACTCAGTTTACGGCAAGGCCAATGGAGGAAGAGGAAAAGCTATAGAGTTTGTTCCCGGCACAAAATTAAGATACTCAGGAGTTAAAATACCCTACTGGAATAAAATACTAAAGTATGCTGTTGAAGCATCAAAGGCAACTAAGCTTAGGTTTGGAGCTGTTGATTTTTTAATTGACAAAGAAAAAGGTCCAGTTGTAGTTGAGCTTAATGCCAGACCAGGACTATCAGGCCAGATTGCCAACAATGATGGTATGCTTTGGCGATTAGAAAAGGTCAAAGATCTGCAGATTAAATCAACAGAACACGCCATACAGCTTGGCAAAGCTCTTTTTGGCGGTGAAATTGAGGAAGAAATTGAGGCTATAACAGGAAGGCCTGTTATAGGACTTATACACCCTGTAACAATCTACGGCAAATCAGAGAACAAGAGCATAAAGGTAAAAGCAAAGATTGACACAGGTGCTGACTCCTCTTCTTTAGATATTAAGGCTGTATTTGATTTAGGCTTTAAAAAGGAGATTGAGATCTTAAAAAACTTAGGACTGCCTCAAAACTTTACAGACCTTGAACAGGCAAGAAATGTCCAAAAACAATTGGAAGAAACAAAATTGGAAAAAATCAGCCAAGAGATTCCCTACATTCATCCAAGACTTTTTTTAATTAAAGCTGCTAATGGATACACACTAAGATTCGGGCTTAAACTTAAAATATCAATCGACGGAGAAAACAAAGAGACAGTAATTACTATTACTGACAGGTCAACCCTGAAATACCAGATGATACTTGGCAAAAAAGACCTAAGAAACTTTATTATTGATCCCCAAAAAATAACTATTTAGAACTAAAGATTTGTTTGATTCTATTTAAAATTACAATAAAGAAAAACATTAGTACAAACAAAGCACACACAATGCTAAACTTAGACAGACTATTGTTTAAAAACAAACTGGTTAAACCTAAAATAAAGGTTACCAGCCAGTAAAAAACAGCAATCCTCCTTCTACCCCAGCCTGCATCAAGCAAACGATGATGAAAGTGTCCCCAATCAGCCCTAAATGGAGACCTTCCCTGAGCAAGCCTGCGGGTTATAGTATAAACTGCATCAATAAATGGAATCGCCAAAACAAGCACTAAAGTCCCCAGCTTGGCAACTGACAAAAGCGATAAAATAGCCAGATAAAACCCAGCCAAAGAACCAGCGCTATAGCCGGGCAGAATTTTTTGTGGATAAAAATTAAACGGCAAAAAACCTAAAAAAGCTCCAGAAACTATAAAGGCAAGCAGCATTGAGTCAGAGATTGAGATATCATAAACACTAAACCTTTGAGCCATCAACCCTAAAAAAAACGCTGCTATTGCCACAAAACCCGGCATCTGACCATCAACGCCTTTGCTCCAATTAACAGCATTTATTAAAAAAACAATCCAGATAACAGACAAAATATTAGACAGCCACAAAAAGTTATGCTCTTTAAAAAAATAAAACTTAACAACATAATCTGTTAACACTATTGGCTCTCCAAAAGGATTAGAAATAAAAGGAATGCCTAAACCACCCAACACAGCAATAACAGCAGCAATAATATTTAGAACAAACCTTATGTAAGGTGAAACATCGTGTTTGTCGTCCCAAAGACCAGTAAGCAAAAGTATTAAGCTGGCAAGCAAGACAGCAGTTAAGATCTTATTGATAGTCATAAAAATCAAACTGCTGACTAATACAGCCAAAAAAATTCCAACTCCACCAGCTCTGGGCAAAATTCCTTTATGAGTATGAGCTGGGTGATGTCTGGTTTTTTTATCTGTAATCAAGTTATACTTTCTGGCAAACTTAATTACAAACGGAGTAGCTAAATAACTGATTGCAAAACTTAAAAAAAAAGCTAAAAAAAAACTCATTTAAATAGCCAAAAGCAAAATTCTAATTATAAGATACGCGGCAAATATGATTATAAAACCATTAATAAAATTAAAAAACGGTCTGATTTGATCCTGAACATCAGCAAAAAATTTAGTTAAGATATACTCATTTATAAAAAAAAAGATATTTGCCAACACCAAAGGAACAATTAAAAAATAAGTTCTAACAAGTTTGTCTTCATCGTCTAAATACGAAAACAACAAGGGGGCTTCAGGAGGAAGAAATCTCCATAAAGCTGCAAAGATAACAATAACTAAAGCATCTACAGCAAAAACTAGTTTTTTCATAGATTAATAACTTTTAGGAATAGGAAATTTTCTGCATAAATCTAAAACCTTTTGTCTGTATTTTCTCAGACTAGCCTCAGCCTGTTTAATTATTTTACTACGCTGGCCTGTGATTCTTTCCTGAGCGTCGTTAATCTTAAGCTCGTTTTTCAACTTTGAGCCTAAAACAATAACATTAAATATAATTTCAGCAATAACGCTCATCTCCGGCTTCTTCATTCCCCGGCTTGTAATACCCGGAGTTCCCAACCTTATTCCAGAAGGATAAAAAGGAGGATTGGGATCAAAAGGCACAGCATTTCTATTCACAACAATATTAACCTTCTCTAACAACTCAGCTGCAGTATTGCCAAGCAGATTAAAGTTTCTAAGATCAACCAACAGCAGATGAGAGTCTGTCCCGCCTGTAACCAAATTAAATCCAAACTCTTTTAATTTCACTTCAAGCTGTTTGGCATTAACTATGATCTGTTTGGCATATTGAGCAAAACTTTTTTTGCTGGCTTCTTTTAAAGCTGTGGCAATGCCAGCTATTGCATTAAGATGAGGACCGCCCTGCAAACCCGGAATAATTGCTTTATCAATTTTTTTGTCTAACTGAGGGTCTTTTAAAAGACCTTTTTTAGTCACCATAATAATTGCGCCTCTAGGGCCTCTTAATGTTTTATGAGTAGTTGATGTAATAATATCTGCATACTCAACAGGTGAAGGGTAAACACCACCAACAATTAACCCAGCTATATGAGAGATATCAGCCATCAAATAAGAACCAGATTTTTCTGCTATTTCAGCAAATCTTTTCCAATCAAGCAGTCTTGGGTAGGCAGTTGTTCCTGCCACTATAACCTTTGGTCTTTCTTTTAAGGCAAGATCCTCAAGCTGATCATAATCAATATAGCCGGTTTTAGTTACTCCATAACTAACAGATGTAAAAAATACGCTAGAAGCATTTAAATTGGCTCCATGAGTTAGGTGTCCTCCGGCAGATAAAGATAACCCCATTATTTTTTCTTTAGGTTTAACAAGAGCAAAATAAACAGCTAAATTTGCAGGAGAACCTGAGTAGGGCTGAACATTCACATACTCAACCTTAAACAATTTTTTTGCTCTTTCCTGAGCCAAAAGCTCTACTTGATCAACAACCTCCTGACCTTGATAATACCTTTTTTTAGGATACCCTTCAGCATATTTATTGCCTAAGCAAGAACCAACAGCTTCCTGAACAGCCAAACTTACAATGTTCTCTGAGGGAATCATCATTAAAGTCTGTTCCTGTCTCTTCCTTTCAGCTTGTATTAGTTTGTAAATTTTTGGATCTGTTTTAGCTAAATACTTCATAGATAACTTAACTTTTAGTTAATGACATTGCCAACACTTCCTCAAAACTTCTAAACCTTGTTTTAAGATTAGACTGTTTTAAGGCGTTATACTGCGGTCTGGGAGCTTTATTTTGATAAAACTCAAAAAAAGAGATTGGTTCTACTAAAGATAAGTCAAGATCATAATATTTACAGATCAATCTAAACGCATCATAAGGCGTATAATCTTTACCAACCAAATGATAGATGCCCGGACTAAACTCATTGATCAGCTCCTCAAGCCCTCTGGCAATATCATCAATAAATGTAGGGTTAAACTTCATATCCTCTACTGCTTTAAGCTTAACTTTGTTCTCCAGCAACTCTTTTATTGTTCTGAAAATATCTTTTTTGCTGAAATTATCAAACCTATAAGGATAATCAAATCTTGCAATTGCTGCTTTACCTTTAACTATCTCTTCTCCAGCCCACTTGGACTTGCCATAAAAACCCAAAGGATCAGGTATTGATTTTTCAGTATATGGATTTTCAGAAAGTTTGCCCGGAAAAACAAAAGCAGTACTAGCATAAATAAAACCTGCCTTTTTCTTCTGACAGACCTCAAACAAATTCCTAACTCCGACTACATTAATGTTGTAGCACAGCTCTCTTTCTTCCTCTGCCTTATCAACATTAGTATAGGCAGCCAGATGCAAAACAAAATCAAACTGAAGTCCGTCTAAAATTTTATTCAGACTATCTTTTTCAGTTATATCAAATCCATCCTCATATTTGGGAGTTATTAACTGAAACTTATCTTGCCACAAAGTTGCTATTCTTGAACCAACTAAACCTGTTGAGCCTGTTATTAAAACTTTTTTCATAATTAAAATTAAGTTTGATACTGTTTTTTATAATAATCCTGATACTCGCCAGACTTTATTTTCTGCCACCAGTCTCTATTTTTAATATACCAGTCAATTGTTTGCTTTAATCCTTGTTTTAAATCAACCTTAGGTTTCCAGCCAAGCTCCTTATTTATCTTGCTCCAGTCAACTGCATACCTAACATCGTGTCCCGGCCTGTCTTTTACAAAGGTAATTAGATCCTCAGATTTTCCCATCAGCTTAATTACCAGCTTAGCCAGATCAAGGTTTGTAATAGTATCGTTCATACCTCCAATCAAGTAGGTCTCTCCCAACCTGCCTTTTTTCAAAACTAGATCAATGGCTCTGCAGTGATCCTCAACATACAGCCAGTCTCTGGCATACTGACCATCTCCATAAATTGGTACTGGCTTATCTTCCAGTAAATTAGTTATCATTAATGGTACAAACTTTTCAGGAAATTGATACGGTCCATAATTATTACTGCAATTTGTTATGGTTATAGGCAGACCATATGTTCTGGCAAAGGCTCTGACAAAATGATCACTGCTGGCTTTTGAAGCTGAGTAGGGATTATTGGGTTTATAGCAACTTGTTTCACTAAACTTTTCATCTGTATCTAAAGTTAAACTACCAAAAACCTCATCAGTTGAGATATGATGAAATCTTTTAACTTTGTGTTTTAACGCAGAGTTAAGCAGAGTCAAAGTACCTATAATATTGGTTTTTACAAAAGCTGATGAATCAGTAATTGACCTATCAACATGAGACTCTGCAGCAAAATGCACAATAACATCAACAGACTTGATAATATCATCTACCAACTGCTGATCGCAGATATCTCCTTTTACAAAAGTATAATTTGGATAATCTTGGACTTCTTTAAGATTCTCTAAATTGCCTGCGTAGGTTAATTTATCAAGATTAACAACCTCATAATTAGGATACTTAAACAGCCAGTAACGAATAAAGTTAGACCCTATAAAACCTGCTCCTCCAGTAACTAGAATGCGCATATGTTGTAAACATTATAATACTAAAAAAGTCATTGTCAAAACAAATCCTAATTAGCTGTCTGATCACCTCTAAACCTATGATTGATCAGCTTATCAAGAATAAGCCATCTTTTTTTCTTTTCTTCAAATGGGACATCATCCTGCATCACCTTAACAGCCGCTGTAAAAGGCCTCTGAGAATACATTGCTATATAGGCTTTTGAAAAACCTACAGCTTTAGCCACCCTGACTGTGTTTTCAAACTGCTCATCAGTCTCACCGCAGAAACCTACAATAATATCTGTTGTAAACTCAGCCTCAGGAACTTTTTTTCTTATTTTTTTTATTAAGTTAATGTAATCCTCACTCGTATACCAGCGATTCATTTTTTTTAAAACTTCATCATCGCCTGACTGCAAAGGCAGATGTATAGTTCTTGTAATATTTTTATTTCTGGCTATAACATCTATTAATTCATCTGAAAAATCCCAAGGATTTGATGAAATAAAATCAACCTGCTCAAAACCAATCTTTGCCACCTCCTCAAGCAAAAAGGGAAATAGAGTCGGAATTCTTAATCTGCCCAGATGCTTTACATATACTGGTTTTATTTTTTTGCCATTGTAAGTAAAGTGTTTAAAATCAGAGTTGTTTTTGGTCTCAAAATAATTTTTTCCAAAATCTCTCATAACCTGAACATTATTCTCACCCATTATTAGGTCAGCGCCATAAGAGTTAACATTTTGACCTAATAATACCACCTGTTTATAGCCCTTATTTTTTAGATCCAGACACTCATCAATAATATCCAAATAAGGTCTGCTGATTTCTCTGCCTCTGGTAAAAGGAACAACGCAAAAGGTGCAAAAATTATTACACCCGTTTGAGATCGGCACCCACGCTTTTTGATCATCTTGTCTTAAAGGCTCATTGTCAAAACCAACCTCCTCTATTGGCATAAACTCATCAACAGCAGGCATAATGGTTTTTAATCTTTGCAGATACTTTCCTGTTTTGTCTCTAAAAGCCAAGCCAACCATACAACCTGTAACTATTATCTTGAAGAATTCCTTGTTTTTTTGCTTAAGTTTTTTTATCTTTGACAAATTATTCACAAGACCATAGACGCGATTTTCAGCAGACTGCCTAACCATACAAGTATTTATAACAACATAATTGGCTGAGTTTATATCAGAGGCAGGTTTAAAGCCTCTACTTTCAAAAGCCTTAGCAATGCGTTCTGAATCAGCTAAATTCTGTTGACAACCAAAGGTTTTAATATAATATGTTCTGTTTCTCATAAACAAGTATATTTTACTAAATTTTACTAAATTTTGCTTAGGATTTATAATATGCTGTAAAATGATCAATAGAGTCTTAAAACTACAGAAAAAAATAAAAGACAACAACTACTATTTAATAACCAACCCTGTTAACTTTAGCTATTTGTTGAATCTTAATTATAATCTACAGGAAAAAGAAGCTTATCTGCTCATAAGCAAGAATGAAGCATACTTGATAACGCCTTTAATGCTTATCAATTATTATAAAAACCTCTGCAACAAAAACAAGATAAAACTAAAAACAATAACAAACAAATTCAAGTTGTTTGAGTTTTTAAAAGACAAGAGTAATGAAGGACAAACTAAGATAATTATTGACAAACTAAGCATTACTCTAACAGAGTTTCAGATCCTAAAAAAATACCTAACTAATAAACTCAAGATAGGCACTGATCCTACAGAAAACCTAAGACAAATCAAAGACGAAACAGAGATTGACAATATTGAAAAAGCTCAAAAACTTACAGCTAAAATTCTGGCAAAATCAATTAGGTTTTTAAAAAACAACTGGCATAAAAATATATCTGAAGATGATCTTGCCTGCTATATAGCAGAAACAGCCGCTAAATACAACTGTCCAAAACTAAGTTTTGACCCAGTAGTTGCCTCAGGTATAAACTCAACTAATCCTCATCATAGACCTGAGCAAAAAATTATCAAATCAGGCGTCTTGCTGATTGATCTAGGAGTCAACTACAATGGTTATTGCTCTGACCTTACCAGAACATTTTTCATTGGAGAGCCTGACTCAGAATTTAAGACAATTTACGACATTGTTTTAAAAACTCTATCTGCCTGTAGAAACAAAGCAAAGACAGCAAAAAACTTGTACGATCTTCACACAGAGGCTGTAAAGTTATTTTCAAAGCACAACTTAAGCCAATACTTTATTCACAGCATAGGACACGGAGTTGGCAGACAGATTCATGAACTCCCCTTTGCAGATAAAAAAGATAAAAACAATCTTACAGAAAACACAGTCTTTACTTTAGAGCCAGCTGTTTATCTTAAAAATAAATTTGGAATCAGAATAGAAGATATCATAATCAAAACCAAAATTTTAAAAGAGATAAGGTCTTATCCCAAAAACCTAAATGATATTATAATTAAGCTGTAGTTATTTGCCTGAATGCCTGAACAACTCTGGCTGGATCAATATAACTGCCTAATTTTTTTACACAGATGCCAATAACAGCATTTGGATTTTTCAAGTACAGCTCCTGATTCTCTGCAATAATCTTCTCTATCTCCTGCTTTAACTGAGTCTCACTCATCTCCTGGGGCAAATAATTTTCCAACACAGCCAGCTGATTTTGGTACTCTTCAATTATCTCTTGCCTATTTGTTTTTTTTGCATAATCTAAAGACTCTGTCAGCTCTTTTTTAATTTTTCTCAACACACCTATAACTTCAGCATCTGTCAACTCATTGTTCCTTAACTCAATTTGCTTGTTTTTTATTTTTGACAAAATATATCTAATAGTATTAAGCTTTAGTTTATCGCCTTGTTTCAAGGCTATTAACTGGTCTGACTGCAATTTTTTAATAATTGACATCTGAATAATTTAATTTATAACCTTAAAAGTGCCGCGGGTGGGATTCGAACCCACACATCCGTTGAGCGGACACAGGATCCTAAGTCCTGCCTGTCTACCAGTTCCAGCACCGCGGCAAATTAACTTTTTTCCAATTATGCTTATTATATAAAAACTTTTATTAATTAAAACAGCCATCTGAAAAAAAAATTAACCAAGATTATGATAAAATAACATCATCTATGTTTTATCAAGCAATAACAGCATCAATTTTTGTCAGCCTAATTTCTCTTGTAGGCATATTATTTATTGTCTGGAAACTAGATAAACAAAGAAAACTTCAGTTTTACCTTATTAGCTTTTCTGCTGGCAGTTTTTTGGGAGTTGTCTTCTTTGACCTGCTACCAGAAGCGCTTGAAATAGTAGACCACCCTGAAGAAATTATGACAGCTACTTTATCAGGCATAATTTTATTTTTCATAATTGAAAAATTTATTCACTGGAGACACTGTCATCTTGTAGACGAAAACAAGCACAAACACCACTTGGCTTATTTAAACATAGTAGGAGACTTATTTCACAACTTTTTAGATGGTCTTGCCATAGCTGTAGCATTTTTTACAAGTTTTGGAGTCGGCATAACTACAACCTTTTCAATCATAATGCATGAAATTCCTCAGGAAATAAGCGATTTTAATATTCTGCTTTTTTCAGGGTTATCTAAAAAGAAGGCTCTGCTTTACAACTTTTTTACTGCCTTAACCTCTCTTTTAGGCACAGTTGCAGGTTTTTGGTTTTTGAATTTATTTGAACATTACCTGCCAATACTAACAAGCATAACAGCTGGAGGGTTTTTATATATAGCCAACTCTGACCTTATCCCAGAACTTCACAAAAGCAATAGTTTTAAACAAACTCTTCTGCAAATTCTTTTGCTTGCAACAGGAATATTTGTTATAATGAGTCTATCAAACTATGTTCACAACCATTAATTTGTTGATAAATATTTTATGTCAAAAAAGTATAAAGTTACACAGAGCGGTCTTCAAAAAATTCAAAAAGAGTATGAACAGCTTAAGAATATTGACAGGCCTAAAGCAGTCAAAAGACTTCAGATTGCTAGATCTTTAGGCGACCTCAGAGAAAACAGCGAGTATCATACTGCCAAAGAAGAGCTATCAGAGATTGACTCCAGAATACGCTACTTGCAGGAGGTACTGGAAAATGTTGAGTTAATAGATGAAAAAAGCAATAGCAGTATTGTTCAGATCGGAGACACTGTAGAATTATTAGATGAAAATAACACAACAATGACAATTACCTTAGTTGGGGACTTTGAAGCAGATCCAATAAATAATAAATTTTCAGCCAACTCGCCGTTAGGACAGGCAATTATAAACAGATCATTAAATGATAAAGTCACTGTAAACACTCCTGCAGGCAAAAAAACATATACAATAAAAAATATAACAAGAGACTAAATTAATTAAAAATAAAATGCAAAAAGTTTTAGCATCTTTTGTTGTAGTTCTTACACTATTTTTAATAACAGAATTTTTGTTTTACAACAATAAAACCTCAACAAAAAGTCCTACAAACAGATTAGTCTTTGACACTAAGATAATACTTCCAAACAACAAAGTTATAAAAGTTCATCTGGCGGACACGCCTGAAGAACAAATTAAAGGCCTATCAAACATACCAGATATGAGTTTTCAAGAAGGAATGTTGTTTAAGTTCAACCGGCCAGGTGTCTATAAGTTTTGGATGAAAGATATGATGTTTAGTTTAGATTTCATTTGGATATCTGCTAATTTTACTATAGTAGATATAACTGAGAATATAAGCCCTGAGACATTCCCTGAGGCCTTCTCACCCAAAGAACCTATAATGTATGTACTTGAAGTTAAGGCTGGATTTGTAAAACAAAACAACCTAAAACCAGGAGATAAACTAAAAATAATTTTCCCTTAACAAATGGATTTAATCTGTTATAATAACATTTATGAGCAATTTGGAAAAAATAAGGCAAGAAAGAATCAATAAAATAAAGAAACTTGAGAAATTAGGACAAACTCCCTATATCTCTTTTAACAAAAAAAAACAGGATATTAGCAAGGTAAGAAAACTTAAAGGAAAAACTGTATCAACAGCAGGCAGAGTTTTCAGCAAACGAGGCCACGGCAAATTGATCTTTGCTGATTTAAAAGACGAAACAGGAAGAATTCAACTAATGTTTAAGTATGATGTTGCCGGAGAAAGAGTATTTAAGATCCTGCAGTTGCTTGATATTGGCGATATTGTTTATGTAACAGGCAAAGTTGGGGAAAGCATTAGAGGAGAGATCTCAATAATAGTTGAGGATTTATCTATCTTAACCAAATCCTTAAGACCACTGCCCGAGAAATGGCATGGACTAAAAGATGTTGAAGAAAGATACAGACGACGCTATGTCGATCTATTGGTTAATGATGAAGTAAAACAAATATTTTTAAAAAGAACTAAAGTAATTCAACTCTTAAGAAAGTATCTTGATAAAGAAGGGTTTATAGAGGTTGAGACTCCAATCCTTCAACCGATTTACGGAGGAGCAACAGCAAAACCATTTATCACCCATCATAATGCTTTAGATACTGACCTTTACCTGCGCATCTCAGATGAACTTTATCTTAAAAGGCTAATAGTAGCAGGATTTGAAAAAGTTTATGAAATAGGAAAAGATTTTCGCAATGAAGGCTTTTCAAGAGTACATAACCCTGAGTTTACTATGATTGAGTTTTACTGGGCCTATGTAGACTATGACAAATTAATGCAGTTTACAGAAAAACTTTTATCCCAGATAGCTGTTGATATAACAGGCAGTTATAAAGTAGAGTATCAGGGCCAGACCTTTGATCTTACACCTCCATGGCCAAGAATCAGCTACACAAAATTATTTAAGGATGAGATTGATTTAGATCTTTCTAAAATTAAAGATGAAAAACAACTGCTTGAAGTTATAAAAAAAAGAAACCTCTTGAACAAAGATGAACTTGAAGTTGGTTATGCCAACTTAGTAGACAAAATATACAAAAAACACTTAAGGCCAAATATCAAAGGGCCTGTATTCCTTATTGACCATCCAACGGAGCTTAAGCCTTTAGCAAAGAGAAAAGAAGACAATCCAAATCTTGTGGCAAGCTTTCAAGTGTTAATAGGCGGAGAGGAGTATGTTAATGCCTATAATGAGCTAAACGACCCTATTGATCAAAAAAACAGATGGCTGGCAGAAGAAGAGGCTGGAAAAAGAGGAGCAGAGGAGCATCAGGTTGTTGACGAAGATTATATAACGGCCTTAGAGTATGGTATGCCGCCAACTGCAGGCTGGGGCCTAGGTGTAGACAGATTTACAGCCTTGTTAACCAACCAGCCAACGATAAAAGATGTTATTTTGTTTCCAACATTAAGGCCAGAAACGAATGACTAAAAACAAAAATAACAAATTTACCAACCCAATAGCAACAGCCAAGAGAGTATTTTCTAACTGCTTCAGTTTTTTTAAAAATCTACTCAACAACCATTTATTGGAACTTTTATCACTGTTGCTGTTTATCTTTACAGCCTACTATGTAAACTACCCAGATGAATATGTTAACCTACTAGCAGGCAAAGCAATATTAAACGGACAGGTAGCCTACAAAGACTTTTTTGATCACCATATGCCTTTAGCTTGGTTTTTGGCTGCTGTAATTATGATCTTAAGCGAAAACTCTTTATTATTATTTAAGTTTGTCTGGGCTATACTCCAGTTTGGTTTTTTATGGTTTGTTATAGGAAAGTTAATTAAAAAGTACTCAGATGAGATTTACTCTAAGTTTAAATACTTTGCTGTATTATACCCAGTTGTTGCAATGTATTTTTGGCTGCACTTGTTTTTAGCTGACTCAATTGCCAGTTTAACAGCTGCCTCCAGCCTCTGGCTGTTAATAGCTTTATCTTTTGCCAAAACAATTGAAAAAAAAGACATTTGTATTACAGGACTGCTGTTAAGCTCAATAGTTTTAACCTCTCTAACTTATATTTACTGGACAGCATTTGCTTATCTCTGGCTGTTTTTAATTTTTGTAAAGACGAAGCCCTGTCTGAGATGTTATCTCAAGTTCACACTGATAAACCTAATGCCTTATCTTGTTTTAGGGCTTTATATTCTTATAACAAACTCTTTTTCTGAGTTTATCTTCGCAAACTTTACCTACAATACGGAGTTTTATATCAACATTGCAAACTACACAAAAGGCAGATACTTTAACCCTGTAAAAATGCTATTAACCCTAATATTTAATTTTTGGGACAAGACCCTGCCTGTAATACCTAAAATCGGCAACCATGATCTTTACTTTCCTCATACCCAGTTATTTATATTATCTGCGCTTTTAACAACTTACTTAATCTTTAAACTTAATAAAGCTTACGGAGTTTTGTTTTTCCTAATGCTGTCGTTATCTGCTCCAAGATCAGAGATCATTAGTTTAGGAGACAGAAATTATCAAGCTGGAGTATTTATAACCACATCTCTGGCAAGTTTGTTTGTTAGTTTTTACCTTTATAGAAAAACTATAACTAAAGATCTGGAAACAACTGTAATTAAAGCACTGATGGTAATAAACATTATTTATGCTACAGTCAGTGTTCTTTTTTTTAGCCAATCTTTTTATGAAAAAGTATTTTTTGTGTATACCCAAAAAATGCCTAGAAACTATGACCGCGACTTTACAGCAGAGTTTATAGACAGTCTTCTTGACAAAAACGACTACTTTTGGATTGGGCCCTATGAGCCTCACAGAGCCTTTTTTGTTGTAAAAGGCAGACTGCCCGGAAAATATCCCACACTGCTTCCTCAGTTCTCAGAATCAGACTACTTGCAAAGCAATTTTATCAAGCAATTTGAGACTAATCCGCCAAAGATTATACTGTTTAAACACACATCCTCAATCTTTATGACACCAGCAGAGCAGTTTGGTGAATTTTTTCTAACTTACCTTAATCAAAACTACATCAGAGTCTCTGATGCTGACTACAAAGTTGTCAGAAACCTCACAGACTTTGATCTTAACACTGATCTTTACATAAACAAAAACTACGCTGATGAGATTATAACTAAACTAAAACAAAAAGGTTATATTGACAACTAATTGAAAAAAGCAATTTAATAGTTTAAGATAATAGCCGTATGAAAATCACAATAATTGGTCATGGTTATGTAGGACTGGTAACAGGCTGTGTTTTGGCAGATTTAGGACATAAAGTCTCAATAATCGGCAGAAACAAAGATAAACTAGAAAAACTTAATAATGGTGATCCAATTATCTACGAACCCGGACTTAAACCAATTTTAAAGAGAAACTTAGCCTCAAATCATATAGAGTTTAGACTTGATTACAACTCTGTTAAAGACTCTAAGGTTGTGTTCATTGCTGTAGGAACGCCTCCAAATCCAGACGGATCAGCTGATCTCTCTGCAGTAATAGAAGTTGCAGAAAAAATAGCAGAGCATTTATCAGATAAACACTTTACTGTTGTCTCTTGCAAAAGCACTGTTCCAATAGGAACCAATCAAATGATAGAGAAAATAATCACTAAAAAGGCTGCCAGTAAAAAGATTAAGTTTGCCACAGCATCTTGTCCTGAGTTTTTAAAAGAAGGCTCTGCTGTTAAAGACACCCTAACTCCAGACAGAATAGTTATAGGCTCAAACAGCAAAGAAGCGATTGAAATATTACTGCAACTGCACAAAAAACTTCCCGGAAAAAGGGTTATAACAGATCTGCAGTCAGCAGAGCTAATTAAGTATGCCTCTAACTCAATGTTGGTCACAAAGATATCTTTTGCCAACTTAATTTCGTTTTATGCAGAGAAAACAGGAGCTGATGTAAAAACAGTCTTAACAGCAGTAGGATTAGACAAAAGAATTGGCAAGCAGTTTTTAGGAGCAGGAATAGGCTACGGGGGATCCTGTTTTCCTAAAGATATTAAAGCCTTAATCTATATGGGCAAAAGACTTAAAATTGATACCTCCTTAATTGAAAGTACTGAAAAGGTTAATCAACAGGCAAAAGACAACTTTCTAAAGAAAATAATTGACAACGCAAGAGGGAAAAACATAGCTGTCTGGGGATTATCTTTCAAACCAAACACAGATGACATTAGATTTTCACCAAGTCTTTACTTAATAGATAAACTCTTAAAACGCAACTTCAAAATAACTGCTTATGACCCTAAAGCAATTGCAAATACTCAAAAAATTTATAAGAACAAAATAAATTATGCAGCTGACCAATATAGCTGTCTACAAAATAAAGATGGGCTTGTAATTACCACAGACTGGAAACAGTTTATTACTGCTGACCTTAAAAAAGTCAAAAAACTGCTGAACTACCCTGATATTTTTGACGGAAGAAACATTTATGAACTTGAAGCAATGCAAAAATTAGGCTTTAACTACTACTCAACAGGCAGGCCAACTATTAAACAAAATAAATAAAACTTAGATTCATATGCTAAAATTAAATTTTATTAGTACTATTTAAAATATGAGAACTGCGCTGATTACATTGCCAACTTATAAAGAATACAATAACCTAAAATCATTAATCCCAGCTATACTTGAACAACAAAAAAAAACCAAAATCTGGGATATAAAAATTTTAGTAGTAGACAGCAACTCACAAGACAACACAGACAAACTTATTAAGGAATTCCAAAAAAAATATAAAGACAAAATTTACCTACTGGAAACACCAAAAGAAGGCCTTGGCAAGGCTTATTATAAAGGTTTTAAGTTCGCGCTGGAAGAAATCAAACCTTATGTTGTCTTTGAGATGGATGCTGACTGGTCGCATGATCCTAATCTTATACCAACATTTTTAAAACAAATAGAACAGGGATATGATTTTGTAATTGGATCCAGATACATTAAAGGAGGAAGTATACCAGACAACTGGGGCATTCATAGAAAGATCTTTTCTGTTGTTGGCAACATAATAATAAAACTTGGATTTGCCAAACCAAAAATAACAGACTGGACATCTGGCTTCAGATGCATTAAGGTCTGGGTAGTTAAACAAGTATTGGAAAAGGTAAAAAAGTACAATAGCTATGTGTTCCAGATTGCAATACTTGATAATGCCTTAAAAAACAAAGCAAGAATTGCAGAGATTCCATTAAAATTTAAAGATAGAGAAGAAGGTTTTTCAAAGATAAACTCTCTTCAGTATATTGTGCATACACTGTTTTATGTATTTACCCACTCGCCATTTTTGTTATTTATCTATGTTGGCAGTCTTGGTTTTATTATTGATTTTTCAGTCAGTTGGATCTTAATTCATCTGTTAAATATGAATAAAGTTATCAGCAATGGTATTGGAGCTGAAACAGCAATTTTCAGCAACTTTATGTTAAACAACTTCTTCTCATTCAAACACAAAAAAATAACAGGCAAAATATCAGGCTATATAAAAGGATTCTTAAAGTTTAACTTTATCTCAATAGGCAATGTATTAGTCCAAATGTTTGGTATTTATTTGCTGTTAAAGTTTTTTGGAGACAAAGATCTAATTATGTTAAACTACTCGGTTCCCAGCTGGACTGTCTATAAAATCATAATAATTACTTTTTTTATAGTTCCTTTATCTTACACCTTATACAACAAAATAATCTGGAAAAACTAAAGTTTTAGTTATCTTGCAGAATCAGTGGCAGTGTTGGTTTGATCAGCTTTATTACTAGATTGTGAACTAGCCTCAACCTTATCAGCATAACTGGCAGAGATCCAGCCCTCATCAAACTCGCCTGACTCAAGATCATTTTCATTGCCATTAAACTTAATCTTATACCAACCATTACTTTCCTCCAAAACCTCAAACTCAGATCCTACCTTGACTTTAGCCAGTTCCTGGCCCGACAAGCCGGCACTTGATCTGACTCTTAACCAGCCGGTTGAAGTTGGTTTGATTTTTACATATACCTTATCTTCTGCAGTTGAGTCTTTTGTCTCAGCAGACTCAGTTGCTTCAGATTCAGGCAGATCAATACGCTTTTGCGACTCGTCTAACGCCAACTTAAGCTTTACTCTTAATACCTTATTCTCAACAACTCTGACATTAACTGATCTGCTAAAAAAGAATGGCAGGGAGGCTTTAATTTCATGTTCTCCAACAGGAACATCAACTAAGTTAACCGGAGATACCCCTTTCTCATCATTATCAAGAAAAATTATAGCTCCAGCAGGATCTGTCTCAATAATAATATTGCCTTTCTCTTTATTGGTTTTCTGATCATCAAAATAAATCAAGCTTACAGCTGTTGTAGCTGCGTTTTTCCCCAAATTAACTGATAAAAAGGTGTCACTATTTGGCTTGACAGGAACTTTACCCTGCCAGCTGTCTGTGTTTTGAACAATACCCTCTGGAATTAATTTAACATTATACTCTCCTACATCAAGTTGAAATGATTGCAAAGGTGTTCTGCCGACATCATTGTCATTGATAAAAATACTAGCTGAAGGAGACGACTCTATAATTACTCTACCTACCTGCTGTTGTTTTTGAAAAAGAGAAAAAAGAGCTCCGCGAAATAGAATAACTAGACCAAAAGCTATACTTAAAACAACAATTATCAATATTTTAACTCTCATATTATAGTTTATATTTTATAATAAAAAACAATCAATGCAAAAATCAGGTTTTCACAGATCCTCAGCAGACTTTACTTTAGATTATGGAAGATGCCCGCCTTATCTGTTTGAAAGAATGGTAAAACTGTCAAAATCTATAATTCTGGCAATAATAGAGTACTTTTCACCTGAGGAATTTTTATACAGATTATCAGACTCTGTCTGGTTTCAGTCTTTAGGTTCGGTCTTAGCCTTTGACTGGAATGCCTCCGGTCTTACCACAACAACAATGGGAGCCTTAAAACAAGCTGTAACTGAGATTGGGCCAGATAAAATAGGAATCTTTATCTGCGGAGGCAAAGGAAAAACATCTAGAAAAACACCAGATGATATTGTAAAATTTAGCTACAAATTAGGCTTAAGCCAAGAAAAATCAGATGAGTTAATTAAGATATCAAAACTTACAGCCAAGATTGACTCTGCAGTTGTACAAGATGGATTTCAGCTCTATCACCACAACTTTATCTTTACCAAAAATCTTAACTGGACAGTGATCCAACAAGGAATGAATACCAAAATTAAAAGAGCAAGAAGATACCATTGGTACAGCAAAGTTGCAAATAAAAACTTTTTTCAAAATCCCCACTCTGCCATCTCAAATGAAGTTATTTTGCCAAAAGTATTCAACTTGGTAGATAAAACAACCAAAAAACACAAAGACGACATACTAGAAATAGTAAATCACAAAAAAGATCTTTTTGTGGAAATTAAAAGACTTAAAAATAAAGACTCAGGAGAACAACTAACACTGCTTAACTTGTCAGACAAAGACTTTAATCATCATCCAGTTGAAACAGAAAATTTTAATACTCTGCCTAAAGAAACAATCCAGTTTTTTTCAGATACAAGACTAATAAAAACATTAGAAGCAGTAACAGAAAAACAAAACAAAAACTTTGAGTCATTGGTTTTATCAACAGGTGTTGGACCAAAAACAATAAGAGCCTTATCACTAGTTACAGAGATCATCTTTGGCTCAAAACCTTCTTTTACAGATCCTGTACGCTATACATACGCCTTTGGAGGAAAAGACGGCATTCCTTATCCAGTAAATAGGCCTGTTTATGATAAAATTATAGAGATAATGGAAAAAGCTATTAAGAAAACGGCAATACCTAATACTGAGAAAACTCAAACTTTAAAAAGATTAGAAAAAAATTTTATCTATGATAAAACCAGAACCAGCTCTTAATATACCAGAGATAATAAAAACTGATTTAAACCAAACCATAATAACTCTTTATAAATTAAAGGATATTCAGGACAAGATTAGGATAACGCTACCCAAAGATATTAATTTTGCTGACTACACCAGCAATATTGCCTTTATTATAGCCAAAGACTTAAAAACAAATCCTAAAACACTAGCAGAAAACTTAGCCAAAAACTTTAAATCCCAAATCATTACAAAAACTGAGGCTGTTAATGGCTATCTTAATTTCTGGCTAAATCATAATACTTACCTAAAAACTCTAAAACTTGGAATAAAGAATAAACTCTTTAGACAACAAAATAAAACAGTAGTCTGTGAGTTTGGACAGCCAAACACACATAAAGCAGTTCATATAGGACATCTTTATTCATACATTTTTGGATCAGCCTTGTCTAATTTAATTGAAGTCTGTGGAATAAAAGTAAAAAGAGTAAACTACCAAGGCGATATAGGCCCTCATATTGCCAAATGTCTTTATGGAGTCATAAACAATATCAAAGAGTACAACAGATTATTAAAACAGCCTAAAACTGAAAAAGTAATAACTGAAAGAGGTCTATTTTTGCAAAACTGTTACTCAAATGCAAATAA
Source organism: Patescibacteria group bacterium (assembly GCA_026004435.1). GTDB lineage: Bacteria > Patescibacteriota > Microgenomatia > UBA1406 > GWC2-37-13 > BPJC01. The sequence goes on from BPJD01000006.1 coordinate 72,538, forward strand.
ACTGTATGAAGAAAACCCAAAAATTCGCGATGAAATAAACGAACTAAACAAAAAAATATACGACAATTATAATGAAATCAAAGCTATTTATGAAACAACCAGAAACTGGAGCCTTGAGTATATTAACATACTAGAAAAAAAATTAAATATAAACTTTGACAAATATTACTTTGAGAGCCAAACACACGCAAAAGGAAAAGAAATAGTTAAAAAAAATATTACAACAATATTTGGAGAAGATGCTGGCGCAGTAATCTTTAGGGGAGAAAAATACGGTTTGCATACACGGGTATTTATTAACAGATACGGACTACCTACCTATGAAGCAAAAGATTTAGGATTAATCTATATGAAAGTAAAAGACTTTAATCCTGATCTAATAATTATAACAACAGCTAAGGAGCAGACAGAGTACTTTAAAGTAGTTTTTAAAACTGCTGAGTTGATCTTTCCTAAGTTAAAAAATAAATTGGTTCATATTGGATTCGGTATGGTAAATTTAAAGACAGGAAAAATGTCATCTAGATTAAATAATATTATTTCTGCATTTGATGTAATCAATGAGACAGAAAAAATAATCAAGCAAAAGTATGATACAGAAAATAGAACAACTAAAATATTAGCCAACTCAGCAATTAAGTTTTCATTTCTTAACTCTGAGTCTGAAAAAGATGTTTTTTTTGATCTTGAAAAAAGCATAAGCAAAGAAGGCAAATCAGGACCTTATCTGCTTTACTCATTAGTTAGAGCAAAAAGCATACTTAAAAAAGCAAACATAATTGACAGTAAAATTATTGATAACCTTGATAACAACTATAACAAATTAACCAATGAAGAGAAGTTATTTATTAGAAAACTGTTTCTTTATTTTGAAGTATTAAAAAACGCATTTGAGTCATACTCAGTTCACCAGTTAACCCAGTATCTGTTTGAAACTGCCCAACAGTTTAACCAAAACTACCAAAAAATATCTGTAATTAACACTAATGATCTAGAACAAAAAAAAGCAAGGCTTGGATTAACTTTAATTTACAAAAACATCTTAGAATCTGGATTAAACATACTAGGAATTGAAACTGTTGAAAAACTATAACTATGCAGTATGAATGTATAAACTGCGGTTATCAAACAGCAAAATGGCTGGGAAAATGCCCCCAGTGCGGATCATGGGACAGCTTTGTAAAACTTAAAAAGTTTCAGAATGATCAAAAAGCATCAAGTTCTCAACCAGCAGAACTTATAACCATAGATCAGTTAAAAAAAACGCAAAAAACCAAAACAAGACTTTCAACGCAGATATCTGAGTTTGACAGAGTATTGTCAGGTGGAATTGTTAAAGGATCTGTAACTTTATTTACAGGTGAGCCGGGCATAGGCAAATCAACAATACTGTTGCAGTTAGCCAAAAACATCAAACTGCTTTATGTATCAGCAGAAGAAAGTTTAGATTTTGTTTATGAACGAGTAAAAAGACTTAATGTAAAAAACTCTAACTTAACTTTAACAGATACTAAAGAGATTAACTCAGTTTTATCCAGCATAGGCAAAGAGTTTCAACTGGTTATCATTGACTCTATTCAGACAGTCTATACTTCAGAGATTGAATCTCCCCAAGGATCAATATCTCAGCTTAATGCAATTCTTAACAGGATAATTGAGTTTGCCAAAAAAAACAACACAGCTTTTATAGTAGTCGGACATAGAACCAAGTCTGGCGAGTACGCAGGGCCTAAAACACTTGAGCATATGGTTGACTGCGTTTTATCATTAGACGGTGATAAAAACTCAGACTATAGAATCCTATCAACAACAAAAAACAGATTTGGCAATACAGCTGAGGTTGGAATGTTTAAAATGACAAACAAAGGACTTGTTGAAAACTTTGATCCTTTAATCTTTGTAGACAAAGACAAGGAGCCAAAAATAGGAAGAGTAATTACAGCTGAAAAAAAAGGCAAAAGAATTATATTTTACGAAGTGCAGTCATTGGTCGTTCCTACATTTTTAAGTCTGGCAAGACGAGTTGCCAAAGGCATAAACCAAAAAAAGTTAATGCTGCTTTTAGCTGTTATAAAAAAATACCTTAACCTACCAATAGATAAATACGACATTTATGTCTCAATAACCTCAGCCTCTCATTCTGGTTCGGATCAAATTGACTTGGCAATAATCTTTTCTATCTACTCTTCTTTAAAAAACAAAGCCTTTCCCACATCAGATCTTTTCGTTGGTCCTGTAGATTTGCTTGGACAGGTTAGAGTAAACGAAGAAACCAGATCAATTGCCAAAATCGCAAAACAAACAGGGTTTAAAAAAATTATAACTGAATCTAAAAAAAATATTAAGGAATTAATTGTAGATCTTTAAACCTAAAGAAAAATATGCTATATTGGTTATAAAATGTATCAACAATCTTCAATCAATACTGAGACTAAAAATAACAATTCTTCCCCACCTGTTAACTTTACTCCTTTATATGCCAATGAATACACACTGCATAGATTATCAGTATATAATCCTGAAAAATACTCGTACAAGCATCAGATAAATTACTCTAAAATAATAACAAATATTTTCATTAGTCTATTTTTATTAGTAGGTTCTTACTTTAGTTTTCTTCTGCCTCAAATTCCCAATTACAACTTTATCAAAGAGTTGTACAACAACACGCCTAAAGTAAGAACTGAGGTCCAAAATTTAGGAGAGTTAATTGAGGCATTCTACAATTTCTATATTCAAGATAAATCTAAACAAAAAATTCTGCTTTACAACAGACAAAATCAAAACTATTCATTTAACTTAACTTCCAGAAGCAATCAGTACAGTATTCAGTTATCATCAGTAGAAAAACCTTATATCCAATTAACGCAGGAAGATCATTTAGAGGATTCATCTAATTACCTAAGACTGTTAAAAGAAAAAACTAATGCAATAATTGACAAATCACAACTGGCAAAAACACAGCTGGGAAATTACCAATCAATTATTGACAGAAAATCTCAAACAAGAGATAAAGAGTTACAACAAATTATTAACCAGATAAATGACAACAACCTGAATGCCAAAAAATTTGTTTCTGAATCAGAGAAAATGTCAAATTATTACTATAAAGTTTTTGATACAATGCTGGCTTTAATAAACCAAATGTATCTTTTGCAAACAACCACAGAAACAACCCAGCTAAATTTAACCCAACTATCATCTCAACTGCAAGAGTTTGAGTATGTTTCAAATCAAAAGTACACAGATTTCAAAACAATTCCCAAAAATGAACTGCCAGAAAATATAGACAACCTGCACAACTCAATTCTTGAATTTGTAAAATTATTTGTTGATTTTTCAAAAACCTATGAAGACTTTATTGCTCAAAAACATTCTCCAGAAGCATTTTTAGTAGATCTTAACAACTTTTTAGCCAAACTAGACAACAACATAACCAAACTTTCAATTTATGAAAAAGATTTCTGGCAAAACAATAGATACCTAAGAAATTACAAACAATATACCAACACCTATCAAGATATCCAAAACGAGCTGGAAAAACAAATAAGAAAAAACAAACTGCCTATGCTTGAAGATATCTCAGTTTTCTTTGAGTAGAACTTAATAAATTGACTCTAAAACAAATTTGCCATTGTCATAAAAAACAAGTATTGGCTCAGTGCTTATCGGCAAAGACACACTGTACTTGTCTTCAGGGTAGATAACCTTGCCTATATAGGCAGGCAGAGCTTCCTTGTTTTGTGCCACTATATAAATTTTATTTTTAAACTCAGGCATATAATAAATAAAAACAGGATACTCTTTATAATCTCTTAAAAACAAATACTTTTTGTTTTGAGCATAGAGCTTAATCATTCCTAGATTAAAAGCCCAGTCAAATTTTTTTCTTTTATTGATTATATGATTCAAAAAAACCATATTTATAACAAACAAAAAAATCATTAAACCATAAAACAACTTAGTTTTATTCTGATACCTATTGATTAAAAACAAGAACAAGCCAGGAACAGTAAAAATTAGATATCTAGGAATGAAAGAAGGTTTAAACAAAGATACAATCAAAGCAAAAATAATTGGCAGAACAGCCCAACAAAAAAACAAAAAACCATCTTTCTCAACAACCTTTCTTTTGTCTTTCTTGTATCTTGCAAACAAGTCGTAAACAGCATAAGCTAAAAAGATATTCAAAACCAAAGCATAATAAAAACCAAACTTAAGACTCTCCTCCCAGCCTTTTATATAACCTGTAATTACCCAAAAAAAAGACTGAAAGTACTCAGACAACATTAAAGGCTCTATCCAAAATCTTGAGCTAAACAGATAACTTCTTATATAAATTAAATAAATCAACCAAGGAATAAAAACTCCTGAAATAATATATACATTGATCATAAATGGTTTGTGTTTTTTACCCTTATCTAAAAATTTGCAGAACAAAAACTGAGAGATAAGATTAAATATAAAAAAATAATGCGTAAACACGCCTAAAACTCCAGCAACAAGATTAAGTCTTCTATCATAAACAAGAAGACTGTAGTAAAAAATTAAAGAAAGCAAAACAACCAAGATATATGGTCTAGCCTCAAACGCATAATAAAGAATGCTTGGAAATGATGCAAAAATAAAGGTCAGAAAGTACAAAATCCTGCCTTTAAACTTCAATGACTCCAAAAACAAAAAGATAACATAGATACAGGCCAAATACAAAACAAAAGACAAAGATCTTACAGCCAACTCTGAGTCTCCAAAAATAATCATCCAGTACTTTAAAATTAAGTAGTACAAAGGTGGAGTAAAATCCTTTGCAGAAAGATAAATTATCTCAAAAATGCTTTTTTTTGACAGCAAAACGCTAAAAGCCTCATCTCTCCACAAGCTCTCAAAAAACCATTTGAACACACTTTGTTTATAAACAAACTCCAGCATAGTTAAAAACATTATACCTTTTCTGTAACTTTATACTCAATTTTTTTATTCAAAAACAACCTTGTATGAGCTTCTAAGGCTGGCAAAGCTGACAGCAAAAAGGAGATAACAGGCAAAGCATACCATTGAATAAAGTAAAAAGGAATATGAGAAACCTTCATCTTTTTATTTAACTTATGCCTAATTTTAAAGTCAATATATATATATACTATAAGGAATAAAGTTGACATAGTCAAGATAAATGCAGAGATTTTGGGAAGATAAAAACCAAAAGTAGTCTTTGCAAAATGCTGGTTTACCAGAGGTGGTATATTAGCAGAAATTGTTACGATAAAGAAAGTTGTTGGCCAAAGCAGATGCGTCTCTGTAACATAAATTAATTTCTTTAATTTATCAAAAAAACCAACTTTAGACTTCCAAAAGTTTTCTAAGAAATAAATTACATCAGTCACTCCCCAAGCCCATCGCTTCTCCTGCTCATATCTGTTAAAAAAAGTATTCCAGACCGATCCAGCATAAACAGCATCGCCTGAAAGCAGAGTGTAAACAGGTACTGTCTTAACTCTAGGACCATACTTTAAAAACGCCTGAAGATAAATATGCCAGTCCTCAGGAATGATATCAGTATCCCAAAACCCAATATTCTTAAGCAGTTTTAGGTTTACAGAGTAAGTAGAGATCTGAATAAGTTTATCTTCTTGAGACAAAAACGCAAGTCTTAGGATAGAAGATATGGTAGCCTGCAGTCTAACAAAAAATGGCAAAACCTCAAAATTGTTATACAAAAGCAAAGGAGCCCAGTAAAAATGAAAGTCTCTCTGGGAATCATTTAAAAACTTATAAGTTAAGTAAGATAAATAATTTTTCGACAACAAACTATCAGCATCGCAGACAGTAACTAAGACTTTTGCTATATCAATCTGTTTTTTTTGAAACTGTTCGCAGACCTTTTTTACAGCATAACTTTGGTTGCTGGCTTTGCCAACAACCTCACCCGGCAGAATCTTATGATAAGTAGCAAGCAGTCTAAGATTACTTGAAAATTTTTTCTCTAAAAGCTGATACTTTTCTCTTGCTGCCTCCTCGCGTTCTTCAAAAGCTAAAACAACATAAATTTTGTCTTTAAAAGGATAATCACTCTCTAAAACCTTATTTAAAGTTTTTTCCAGAATATGCAATGGCTCTTTATAATTTGGAATTACAATCAGATGCAGTATCTCGCTGGCTTTATGTTTAAGTTTTTTATCTTGCAGTAATTTAGGAAAATCTAAAGTATTGGCATAAGCAATTCTTTTGTAAGATAAAACTGCATAAAAAGCTACTGTCACTGATTTATAGAAAAAGTAAAGATCAAAAGCAATAATAAAATAAGCTACCCAATGAGGCTTAAAAAAAGACATCCAAACAGGAAACAGAATAATGTTAAATGTAATTGTAGGAATTAAAATTTCATAGAACCTTCTGGTCATTTTCTATATTATATCAATTATGGCAGTAATTGCTTATTTACTGCCAAGCTGGACAAATAGTCTTGAATGGACAAAAATCGCAGTGTGTGCCAACATTAGGCTTAAAATCAGAGGTCTCAATCTCGTTTATAAGACCAACTATCTCTGACTCAGCAGACTTAATCTCTTCCGGTGATCTTTGGAAAACAATTTTTTCAGCAGAATTAAGGTAATAAAAAGCAAGCTCAATTTTATCTGGAGTCTGATTAAAAGTGTGCTTTTGACAAGCAGATAGAGCATAAATTGACAACTGGAGACTTTTCTTTAAAGTTCGCTCATCTGGTTTTTTACCTGTTTTATAATCAATAATCTGAATTTTATCGCCAATCTTATCTACTCTATCAATCTTGCCTGTAATAATCTTACCCTGGATCTTAAAATTAAAATTTTTTTCTAAAGCAATAATCTCAAGATCAGGAGAATGTAGATGTTCAAAAAATTTTTTCAACACACCTTTTGCCTCTTTATAAGCTCTTTTTGCATGCTTATCAGATGAGTAACCAACAGGAATCCATTCTTGTTCCAATAAGGCATACAGTGTCTTTAGATCAACAGACTTGTTTGTTTTAAACATTAAGTAAAACTTGTACAACACTTTATGAATACTTTCTCCAAAAGATAAAGCACTGTTTGGAGCTGATGGCAGTCTCAGGACATGCATATACTTATACTGTAAGGGACAGGTTTTAAAGGTATCTATCTGTGAAAAAGAGTATTTCTTATTCAAAACAGTTACTAAATCCGAAGGTTTCCGCTCTGAAGAAAAATTAAACAACAGCAACTGAGAAGTATTAGTTTTTTCTATTTTTGATTTTTTATCCAAAAAATCTTGATTAAATATCTCATATAAAAAAGGCGACAGCTTTTTTTCCCGCTTTCCCTCAGCATAAAACTTAGCAGCTGTTAAAAAAAGCCGTTCTTTAGCTCTTGTTAAAGCAACATAAAACAAACGCCTCTCTTCTTGTATATGAAAATCTCCTTCAGGCAGTATCTCTTTAACCAGCTCAATTGGTATATCAATAACCTCTTTTCTATTACGAGCTGGAAATCGCTCTTTGACTAGAGAAACAACAAAAACAGTATTAAACTCTAAACCTTTAGCTGAATGAACTGTCATAAGATTAACTGCATTAGACTCTGTCAAAAAATTATCCTGAGAAGCAGAAGGAGAGTCGCCCATCTGCAAACACATATTAATAAAATCTACAGCCTGCATCACAGTTAACTCTTTATTCTTCATCTCCAACTCTTTAAGATAACCAAAAAAACGAGAAATATTAAGAACTCGTTCTTCTTCCTGCTCAGACCTAACCTTATTTAATTTTTTTAGATAGCCAGATCTCTCAAGAAAGTCATACAAAATATAACCAGCATTTTCGCTCTCTGGCATTGATAAATGTTTATCAAAAATCTTAACTGCCTTTGCTAATCTAGTTAAGCTTTTTTCTGTAATCTTAGGCAGATATTTTTTAAAATTATCTTTTTTATGTTCAGACTCAATCTCAGATAAAAAAAAAGAAAGATAAATTTTTAAAGCAGTAAATAAAGGATACGAAATTTTTCTGCTAAAGTCCAACAATAACTTAAGATCAATAGGATCAATATCAAAAACAGACATTCTTAAGATCCTATAAAGAGACGCTGTATCCGCAGGATTAAATAAAAAATTAAGATAAGCTATTAACTCTTTAACCTCTGGCCGTCTAAACAGTTTCAGCGAACCAGATAGTTGATACGGAATCCCTTGAGCAACCAAAGCCTTAATAAACGGCTCAAGCTGATTGTTAGCTCTGGCTAATATGGCAAAATCGCTATACTTTAACTTGTGTTTTTTTACCAAAGACTTAATTTTGTCAACAACAGCTTCAGCTTCAAGCTGTTCATTCTCAAAAACGAGCAGATCAATTTCGCTATTGGGAAACCTTTGATTAGACTTTAACTTCTTGCTAATTTTAAGTTTATACTCAAGCGTATCTGGATTATTGTGGCCAATTAAATCATAAGACAAATCAAGAATGCTTTGATCTGACCTATAATTTTTTATTAATGTTATCATTTTACTGTCTGGGTAGTCTTTTTTAAAACTTAAGATGTTTGAGACAGAGGCACCCCTGAATTTATAAATTGCTTGAGAGTCATCACCGACAACAGTTAAGTTTGGCTTATCAGAGTTAGGAGCCAGCAACTTAATTAATTCATACTGAATTAAATTTGTATCTTGGAACTCATCAACAAGTATATATCTATATAAAGACTTATATTTGTTCAAAATATTTTTACGAGTTTTAAAGAGTTCTAATAAATACAACAAAAGATCTGAAAAATCCATAAGACCATTATCAATCTTTAATCGCTGATAAATTTTATAAGTGCTTGACAACTCTTTATGTTTTTTAAACTCTTCCTCTGTCTGCCAATCAGATTTATTCTTTACCCAGTTTATATAATCATCTGCAGTTATATTCTCATCTTTTAATCTAGAAAAGTACTTTATAATAGCTGATATAAATTTAGAAGGGTTTCCTAAAGGTCTAAAATAATCAAGTGGCAGATCATATAGATGGTCTCTAAAAAAAATAATAGCCTCAGGATCAGTAATTAACTTATAATCCATTGGCAGACCTATATTATAAGCCTCATCTTTTAACACCTTATCTGCAAAAGAATGAAAAGTAGAGATACTCATCTGAAAATATCCATAAGGCAGACTTTGATCTACTCTATCTTCCATTTCTCTTGCGGCTTTTTCAGTAAATGTCAACGCTAAAACAGACTCAGGATTAACACCTAAATTATTTATAAGATACTTTATTTTTTCAGTAATAACAAAGGTTTTACCAGTACCAGGACCTGCAATTATTAACAAAGGTCCGCCAGTATTCTCTATAGCTTCTTGTTGTTGCTTATTAGGTTTATACATAGATTATTTATAAAATCTAAATTAAAATAGTATTTAACAATAATATCAAATTTTAATCACAATGAAGCTAATAAGAATTTTTTGTCTTACAACGATTTTAATTTACGCCTTATTTATACCAAAAGTTTTAGCAAAAGACAACAAACTTGTCTGTTCTGACAACGACTGTAGCAATAATAATCTCTCTTTGTTCTCAAACTCAACAAACTGGTACCCAGGCAAATGGGAAACAGATTATCTAGAGATTGAAAACAAAGGCAAACTACCTATTGTTGTTTTGTTTTCAAGTTTTAATAATGCAATCGATGCCTCTGAGTGTAAACTTGACGAAAAACTTCAAATAATTATTTCCCAACTATCCCAAAAAGGACTAAACCAAATTATCTGGGGAGGATCTTTAGTAAATTTCAAAAACACAAAAATAATCAGATCAAAAGAAATATCTGGAAATCAAACAGAAAAATTTAGATTTCTAATCTCATTAGATCAACAAACAGGTAATGAATGCCAAAAAGCAAAAACAAACTTAAACTTACAACTACAAATAACATCTGAAAACAGCAATCAATATAACACCTGCACAGAAACAAAACCAAAACCACCAATATTAGAATCAGCAAATTGGGTAAACAATGAATACATTAAACTAAAATGGAAAACTGCAGATGAACAATCTAATTACTTTGTTATTAAATACTTGGATCAATTTGACAAAGAAGTAATTATCAGCAACGCAGGAACAAAAACAGCCAGAGAATTTATTTTCTTCCCAACATCAAAAACCAACACATACAAATTTACAATCATTGGAGGCAATGACTGTGCCTTATCTGACGAATCAAACCCAATTATAATCAATCCTAAACCAAGCACAATAAAAAATACAAACCAAATACAAAACAATACTAAACCCATAATAGAACAAACATCAGACATCATCAATAATAATAAAGATATCCAAGAAACTAATAAAGACCTGGCAACTATCACAATAAAAAAGACAACTAACAAAAGTCAGAAAACAAAAAATGAGTTAAAAACTAACCGAAACAGCAATAACAAAACAGAAAACAAAACAATCAATGAATATGTTAAACAAGCTCAAATTATTGCAACAGATATTACTGCCAAAACAGTTAAAACAGTAGTATCAATACTACAACCAATAGTGATAATAGTAGTATCAGTAGTATCTTCAATTATCTCAATATTTAGATAACTCCAAAATTAAAAAATATCGGCTCGAAATTTATTTTAAAAGGTAGAAGATTTTATTTTGAAGAGAAAAATCAGCTTGCGTATCTTTTAAAAATCCCCCAAAATACCAACTGGCGGTGTGTATTTGAAAAAATCCTAACCGATTTTCTAAATAATTGGCTCGGCGGGCGGAATTCCCCCCGAACCCCTCTTCCGCCCGCCTCGCCCTGAAGCGGAAGCGAAAAGGACGATTTCAAGTTTTTCTAATCCGACTTTGTCGGATTGCTCGGCTTTGCCGAGCTTGGCGGCAAATTCCTTATTTGGTTTCTTCCCAAACAAAATAGGTGATCTTATCGTCTTGTTCTTCTAAATATCCCTCTGGTTTAAACTGTTGATCGTTCAAAGTTATTTCAAAGATATGACGAATATATTGGGATTGTAAACCGGGGTAACTAGGAGAAGAAAGTAATTGTTCCTCGACACCTGTTTCTACTAAAGATATTTCTCCTTCTATGCCGAGCTCTTCTCTTACCCCACGAATCATTGCATTTTCTGGATCTTCACCCGGCTTCATTTTTTCTGATACTGCTTGTCCCAAATTTCTTCTTCTCTCACGACCATCTTTGAAAACCTGCTTATATTCTTTCAAACGATATTTTTTACCGTCGGGTGAAATATAGAAAATATCGGCGCCGCAGACTAAAACCCTTCTTAAAAGTTCCCCTTGTTCGCCTTTTACCAAAACGGTTTCACCGCTCTCAATTTCCTTTTGGAGATGCGCTAATGTTTTTGCTTGCCCTTTTCCCCATTCAGAAACATCAATCCCAGCACTTTCAAGTTGTTGCCGTAATATGCTAAGAGCATCTTTCTTTGATTGTTCTAAATTTTGCATAACAGAATTTTCTCTTCAAAATTTATTTTAATAAATCCTAAATAGAAACGATGATAATTTTCACAATTTGCTTTTATGATAACGGACATTATTTTCATAGCCCTACCTTAAATCTTGTTATTTTTATATTATATCTCACACCTGGCTTCTTTGCAAATCCTCTTTTCCCGCCCACCTCGCCCTGAAGCGGAAGCGAAAAGCCCGCCCCGTAGTGAACGCGAAGCGTTCTACTACTGGGGGACGATTTTAAGTTTTTCTTTGGCGGCAAATCATCAGAGTCTTTCGCAAGCTCTTTGAAGTACGTTTTTTGTAGTATTGTTGAATTTCCAAAAACAGAACTAAATAGATCAACGTACATTTTGACGGCTTCTTCTGCGTTGTCTATAAACCCAAGACACGTTGTAATGGTATTTTTCATATTTCTAATTTAATTAGATCATAGTTTATGCGGCGCGGAGTTATGTTCATGGGCAATGAGCCATTTTCCCCGTATTTTCTTTAATCCCAGCGTCAAACGGCATATCGGCTTCTTTGAACCACCAATGCGCAACAAGCCGGTCGCAAATGCTACATCATTTCCAGCGGTAATTTTTAGATCTTCAATAATAAAAATGTCTTTACTTGGTGCACCGTACCGGTAGAACAAATCCCACGTCTTTTTGTACGCCGCAAGCCCTTTCGATTGCAGTGGTTCCGGCACATCAAACATTATAATGTCCTTTGTATGATTGGCGAGTATGCCTTTTATATCTCCAGAGCATACCGCCTCTTCCCACTGCTTTATCACCTCGAGTATTTGTTTCTGGTTTGTATAGTTTAGATTTTTCATTTGATTTTCTTTGGCAGCATAACAACTTTACCGTATTTGATAGTGTAGTAGCACATCACCGTTCTCAAAGATTCTTGTTTCGAGGAGTTTTAGCGGATGTTTATTAGTGATATTTTGAAATAGGGGCTTTCCTTTGCCAAGAATGACTGGATGAACCAGTAAATGATATTCGTCGACTAAACTTAAATTGGTGAATTGCTGTACGATCGACGCACTCCCCGCAATGAGCATATCTTTACCCGGATTATTCTTCATTTTTCTTATCTCATCCGCATCGATACTTGGTCGAAATTCCGTATTTGCCTATTCTGGTTCAAGTGCGGTCTTGGCAAACACAATTTTTTTGAGATTATTAATAACTGATGCAAACTCGGCGTCTCCCTCAAATGCGTTAGGATTGGTGTCGGCGGTCGGCCAATATGCCGCCATGATTTTATACGTAGTCGCGCCCAGAAAGAGCGTGTCAATTCTTTTGTATACTTCATCTATAGCTTTGCCCATGTCTGGGGTTAAGTTTTCACTAACCCAATCCATTTTATCATCTGGGTCAGACATGAGGCCATCAATGGTGTAAAATTCCGTCGCAATTATTTTTCTCATATATGTATTATACTTTTTTTGTTAAAAATTGCCACAGTTCGTATTAATGTTCATGCGGAACTGAGATAGGTGTCATTTAAGTTCCTATTTCTCAATTTCGTACGTAACGTGTGTTGTTAAATCTGAAATAATGGTATTAGTTATCTTAAATCGTATGTCGTCTCTGATATTCAAAAACAAAGGTATACCACCTCCGAAAAACACCGGAGAGTAGTGAATGGTGAATTCATCTATCAGTCCAGCGTTTAAGTACTGCTGAACAACATTGGCGCCGCCGGCTATCCGTATGTCTCTGTCGCCTGCCGCCTTTTTTGCCTGTTCAAGCGCGCTCTCTATGCCGTCGTTGACGAAGTAAAATGTAGTGCCGCCCGGACGCTCCCACGGCTTGCGAACTGTGTGCGTCAAAACAAACACAGGCGTGTGGAATGGCGCTTCTTCCGGCCAGAACTTTTCACCGCCTTGGAACATGTTATACCCCATGATGCTTACGCCTGTGCGGTTGAATGTTTCTTCAACGAGACGATTTTCTTCGCCTGTTTTGCCGTCTTCACCGAGTTTGAGATTCTCGCGAAAAAACTTTTGTTCGAACACCCAGTTTTGTAGCGCCATCCACTTGTTGAGCCACTGCTTATATTCCGGGTTATCCGCGTGCTCCATATCCATCCCTTCCGGGGCGATGAAACCATCGAACGACATACTCATGTCAAAAAATACTTTGTTCTTTTTCATAAGTTTATTTTAACAATTCTTCAATTGAAACGTCCAACGCTTTAGCGATTCGCTATAACTTGAACGCTTGGTTTTTGCACAAAGTCGCCTTCAATTTTTGTAAGGGTGGTGTGCTTAACACCAGACTTTCTTACTAAATCGTCTTGCTTCATACCAAGTTTATTGCGGTATTTTTTGATATTCTCACCTATTGTTTCTGGCCAAAATAAAGTTCGAGCCGACATTTTTTCAGGTTCTTTGGTAGTTTACCTTTCAGCTTCCTTAAATTCAAACTGGCGGTGTCTTTTGGACAAAATTCGAACCTATTTTGAACAAAATCCTGATGCCGGCTTTTAATTGCCGCCCTACGGGCGGCAATCCCG
>BPJD01000007.1 GCA_026004435.1 Patescibacteria group bacterium
ATTTTTACTCACAAATTTACAAAAGAATAATACTGCCTATAGAGCTACATTTTGGAGATAAATGGTTCTATTTTAAAGTTTTGGGCATAGATTTAAGTTGGTTGATTTTGGCAATTATATTAGGTCTTATGATCTTAATAAAAAATTTGGTTTTGGATCTGTATAAAAACAGAGTTTTGATATTAAAATCAGATAGATTTATTTTATATATTGTGTTGCTCTCTCCCTTACTACTTTTGTTTATATATACAATTGTTAAAACAAAGCTAGATTGGTATTTGATCTACATAATACCTATTATCTCAATCTACCCGATATTTTTACTATCAAACCTAAAATCTTATATTAGGAAAATAGCAATATTTCTAATAATTGGTTACTCTATCTTTAAATTCTCAACCAACACTTATGTTGTAAAACCTCAAATTAATATTGATGAAAAAATTATACTTGCCAAATGCCTTAATCAAAAAAATATTGATAAACTATCTTTTTTAGCAGATGAAGAACAAAGAACCATAAAAAATGTTTTAGAGGCCGCGAAACTTCAAACAGAAAGCAGTTTTCTTTACTCAGGATCACCCTCATTTGTTTTTTATCTGAATAAGCCTATACAAACATATTATTCTACCCAAGAGTTTGTCAAAAACTATAAAAATAGTTCTAGTTTTGTTATTTCAAAACAAGATTACGAAAACCTGCTCAATTCTTTAGATACAGACTCCTTCCAAACAATCTGCCAAACAGAGAACTGGATAGGTTTTAAAAAGATCTATTATAAATAAACTTAAAGTACCTTCTATAGAGTTTTGATGGGAAAAAAGAAATACCTAACAAAAACAATAAACTCACTAAAGAAATATAATTAGCCATACTTCTAACCTTTGTTTCTTGATAAACAACCTGAATATCATAATTACCTTTTTTAAGAATAAATGTAATTAATCCTCTATAATTAGGATCCTGAAATTCTATATTAATAGGAGATTCATTAGCATACACGATCCAACCAGGAAAATAGAAAGTGTGATCTACAAATCTAGCTTTATCTGAAATAACTTTTACCTTATATATATGATTATTAAATTTTTTTACATCAGAAAAAAGAATATTAGCAGAACCTTCAATTACTGCCAACTTATTATTAACTTTAGGATAATCCTCTCCTTTTCCAGACCAAACAGGAGACATATTTATACTATGAAGGTTTTCTTCTGTAAATTCATAAAAAGATTTATCATTATCTACAACATTTTTGACATATAACTGACTTGATCTATAAAACAAAAAACTTGATATAAAAATTATCAAAGTTAAGGCCTTGATAATATTAAAAACTCTATATTTTTGCATACGAATTTCAAAAAGGAGAGTGGCAAACATAAAACAAACAAATAATTCAAAAATTCCTATCAATCTCCAAGGATGTTGAATTTCGGCTAAAACAGGAATTGAGTTATATAGATACATAGATTGAGGACTTATAAAAAACAATGTTAAAAAACCAAAAAAAACTAACAATAAATGTCTAATTCTTTTTTTAGACTTTACAAAAATAGAGTAAAGAGTAAATAAAATAAAAGATAAGAAAACTAGACTCTCCCAAAATCCAATTTGAACAAAATCTTCTCTTACAGAAGATCCTTCAGGAGCAGAATAACTCCAATGCTCCACAAATAATATTTTATCTACAGATCTAAAATGAGCTTTTTCTATAGATGCAGGAGTAGTTCCAGAATAAAAATATTTCTTTTCTAATTTTAAAGGCAACAGGTAATAAGATGATAACAATAAACCCAACACAAAAGGTATAACAACCGCAAGACCAAACAATAATTTTTCTTTAAGTTTTAGATTTAATGCTAAATATAAAAAAATATAGACAAAAACTAATTGATATAAAACAATGCTAAAAGGATGCGTCAAAAATAATAAAGAAAAACTTAAAGAGGTAACTACTAAATATTTTTTACTTAAGCCATATTTATAAATCTTAAGAATATATAGACAAACTAAAAAAAAGAAAAAATAAGATAAAAATTCAGGCAAAGCAGAACGAACATAGATATTAAATATTCTATATGCTGAAAACTGATAAAACAATACAGATAAAATGCTAATATTAAAAGGAAAAAAATTGTTTAAAAACAAAAACAAAGTAAAAACTGTAGCGAAATCAGCTAAAAAAAATAAAATTTTATATGAAATAACTGGATCTTGTGTTATAAAATTCAAAATTCCTCCCACATAAGCTGGAACCTGATGAGCTATCTGACCTAAAGGATAACCATAATTATTAAATCCTTCAACCCATCTAACAAAAAACTCTCCTCTTTTAATACTTTGATAAAATAAAGATAATGAAAAAATATGAGTTCTTATATCATAGCTTTCCCATTCGCCAGAATGACCAAAAATGTCAAAGAATAAAATAAATGATGAAAATATAAAAATAACTATCGCTATAATTACTTTAGTTTTGGGATTCATTTTTTTTAATATACCAAAATATATTCCTTTTGTTGCAGAATATAAATTCAAAAAACTAATCAACAACTTATTAACTAACAAAATATCATCTGAATCTTATTGGAAAGAAAGAGAATTTCTATGTCCCCTAACGCATAAGATTATCACAAACAAATCAAAAATTAATAATTTACTAAATGCTAAAAAAGAAATTATCAAACTTGAAGAAGGAAGCTGTTTTAAAAATAAATACAAAACTTATGAATTCCTAATTTATAATCCTTGGTTAGATAAAAACAAACAAAAACCAGAACAACTTATAAAAAATATTTTAAAAAACAACTTTAATATTTATAAAACTAATAATAATATTTACTTATCTGAGTCGAATAATCTAATTGCGATTATATACCCGTACAAGAATGCCAAAAAAAATATTTTATTCAAAGATTTGACTCTTCCAGAAAACGAATACAACTATTTTTGGCTTACAATTTTACAAAAAATGTAATATATTTACAGCAGAAATCTTGAGACAACAGAAAAGTTGCGTCGTCCATAGATCTTTCTAGTTTGAGCATAGGTTATAAAAAGTCTTTCCATAGCTCTGGTAATACCTACATAAAAAAGTCTGCGCTCTTCTTCTAAAGCCTGTTGATCATCTAAACTTCTACTATGCGGCAGTAGACCGTCTTCAACTCCTACTATAAACACAACAGAAAACTCTAATCCTTTAGCCTGATGCAGTGTCATTAACTGAACACCATTGGTTGTTTTCTTTTCACCTTCAAAGTACTCAGACTCAACCAAAGCAATATGTTCTAAAAACTCATTTATATTGGGATACTCATAAGATATTGACCTGAACTCCTTTATATTCTCAAGCCGGGACAGATCTTCTTCAACCTTATCATTGTATAAATCAAGATAACTTGTTGCCTGAAGAACTTTTGCAATTATCTCAGGTGTTGGCAAAGAGATTAAATCTTTTTCCTCTAAAAGTTTCTCAAACCCTCTGTACCTTCTTTTACCTATTTTTAAAGCTCTATCCAAAGAAACTGAGTCATTAGGATTAACTACCAGCCGCAGATACGACAAAAGATCTTTAATCTCTTTTCTTTCATAAAACCTTACTCCTCCTGTTAATCTATAGGGTAGATTATAACGGATTAAAGTCTCCTCAAGATACCTTGACTGAGCATTGGTTCTAAACAACACAGCAAAATCATTAAAGTTATTAAGTTCGTTCAACTGCATAATTGTTTCAGCAACAAAAACTGCTTCCTGTTCCTCATCAGCAAAACCTTTGATCTCAACATCATAATCTCCTTTAAACTCTGTCTTAAGATGCAAAACAGGATGAGTGGTGTTTTGACTTATTACTTCATAGGCATAATTTAATATCTGCTGGGTTGACCTATAATTAATTTCCAGTCTATACTCTTTAGTATTGGGGAAATCTTTTTGAATTTTTTTCAAGTTCTGTATCTGAGCACCTCTCCAAGAGTAAATGCTTTGTGAAAAATCACCAACAACAAACAAGTTATTATGGCTAAAACAGATCAATCTTGCCAACTCGTACTGAACAGTATTTGTATCCTGAAACTCATCTATCAATACATACGAGAATCTTTTCTGAAGACTTTCCAGCACCTGCCTATTGGTACTTAACAGCTTAACTGCCAACAACAAAAGATCATCAAAGTCAACCGCAGAGTTGGCCTGTTTTTCTTTTTCATAGGCTTGACATACCTGATAAATTTTATCTGCAATAAAAGAGCTGTAGTTTTGATAAATATAATCCTCAAGCTCAAAGTTGTTGTTTTTAGCCATAGAAATTATAGACAGATAATATCTTGGAGAAAAGGTTTTGCCTAAATTTAGTGATTTTAAAATTTTTTTCATTAATGCTACCTGATCATCGTCATCATAAATCACAAAGTTTTTGTTTAACCCAATTTTTGACCCCCAGATCCTCAGGACTCTGACGCAAAAAGAATGAAATGTACCAACAAAACCAACCTTAACATCACCAAGCCTTTCAGTCATTTCTTTGGCAGCCTTATTGGTAAATGTAACCAGCATAATAGCTGACGGATCTATTTTGTGTTTATAAACCAAGTTAAAAACCCGTGTAATTAACACCCTGGTCTTTCCGGAGCCAGCTCCTGCCAAAACAACAGCAGGGCCATTAAAATGCTCTACTGCTTGTTTTTGCTGAGGATTAAGTTCTTTTAAAATTTGGTTTAATTTGTCCATAACTTAAGATGATATAATATAAAAACAAAATATGAAAGAGTTTTATATTATAGCCAACTGGAAAGCCAGATTAACTTTGCCAGAGACATCTGATTGGCTTAACACATTCAAAAAATACTATAAAACAACCTCTGACAATCTTAAAATAATCTTAGCTCCATCAGCAACAAACCTGCATATTACCTCTGAGTTTATCAAAAACAATAAATTAAACCTTTCAGTATCAGCTCAAGATGTCTCATCATATCCTAAAGGAGCTTATACAGGAGAAGTTCCTGCAGAACTTATAAAAAGCCTAGCTGAATATGCTATCATTGGTCACTCAGAAAGACGCAGATACTTTAATGAAACAACTGCTGTTTTGGAAAAAAAACTTAAGCAGTGCAGGCTAAACAATCTGACAACTATTTACTGTTTTGAAAAAAGTTCAGATGCACTTATTACAGCATCAGATATTATTGCCTTTGAACCAAGATCTGCCATCGGCACAGGAAAAAACTTAGATCCAGACAGCCTGCTAAAAATAAAACAAAACTTAAGCATTTCAAACAAACCTTTTTTATACGGAGGATCTGTTAACTTGGCAAACGCGCTAGATTATCTTAAGATAAAAAGCCTGATCAATGGATTCTTAATAAGCTCAGCCAGTTTAAATCCAATTAAATTTGCCCAGATAATAGAACTAATCAATCAACATTTAAATAAATAAGGCAATAAAGATAATAAAAGCGCTGATTATCAGCAGTAACAAATAATTATTTATAAACCCAGCCTCAGGCAGTTCTGCTACCGGAGTAGGTGTAACCTGACCAGCATCTGCCAAAAGCACCTCTTCAGTTGGAGTTGGGACCTCAACAGATGGCGTAGCAACAACAATATCAGTTGGGATTGTTTCCTGTTCATTTACAGGTGTTTGCTCCTGCTCATCTGAGGCCAAAATTCCTTCAGTAGGAGTTGGCTCAACCAAATCTGTTGGAACTGGAGTTGGTGTTGGAGCAAAGTTAGGAGTCGGCTGTTGGGCAACAGAGTTGTTGGCAAGAAAAACACTTTTGCGGTATGTTTTTTGTTCAGCCTGAACCTCAAGCCTTAACTGATCAACACCTTCATCATTGGCATTAAGATAAGTTATAGCAAGAAAAACAACCAATCCAAAAAAGGCTAAACCAGCAACTACAACAATAACACTATTAATTTTAGCTTTACTTAAATTAAGCTTTAACTTTAATTTGTTAGCTTGATTATTCATAAGCTACTCTGTAAGCCAGCCAGCAACTTGTGAGTACAGCTCTGCCTGAATATCCAAACCAATATCTGAATCTTTTATAGTATAAGTTATATAAAAAACATTAAAATCCTTATTATACTCTGTTGTCTCATTCTCTGACGACCATTGGTCAGAGTTAACTCTAATTCTGGCTTTAGTAACATTCTCATCTCTTGTTTTTTCTATACCAATGTAAATTGTTTCACCTGCAACTAATTGCTCAGCATCCTGATCTGTAAGCAGCTGCCAGTTGTCATTAAACAACATTATGCCTTTTGACTCAACCTTTTGAATCTTTACACTGCTTTCAGCAGATGATCTTGCTGCATTGCGCGTAACTAAAAAGGCAATTGTTGTAAAACTAATTAAGAAAACAAAGATCAAAGAAGCAACAACTAAATTGTTTTTTTTGATTGCTGTTGATTTATCAACTATAACCTGACCTTTTGCTAATTGTTCTTTTGCTAGTTTTTCCTGCTGAAAACTAGGCAGTTTGATACTTCTTCTCTTTTTTTCGTTTATAAACAAATATATTTCCAAAATTAAAAAAACCAAAACCCCAAACCCAACTACTGCTGAAATTATGCTAAAAGTACTATACTCCATATCATAATATTAAATTAAAATCAGCATAAATACAATATCTAAATAAAGTTAACCAACACAATTATATTAAATAAACTATAACCTGTTTAAAACAAACTTAAAACCTTAGTTGTTTTTAAAAAAGTAAAGCAAGCCAGAAAAAATTAAAGAAAAACTTAAAGCAAATAAAACTAAATTAAGATTAAAACCAGACACAGGGGGCTTAGGACTAGGCTCTGCTGAAATCTCTGTTGGTGTTGGAGTTAAAGCTGGGGTTGCTGTTGGCTGTATAATCTCTGTAGGAGTCTGGCTGGGGGTAGGAGTAGGAGTTGCAGTATCAGCAGACTCTGTAGCCTCGGCCAAAACAGACTCTCCTTGTTTAGTTATGGTAAAAGTCCTGTTTGCCTCATATCTATTGCCAGAGTCATCATATGACACAACTGACAAACTGTAACTGCCTACATCAAGAGGATCACGCAGATCAACCCACCAATCACCCTGAGAATCAACCTTCAACTTATATACGATATTCTTTTTGCCTTTGATCTGGACAAGAACATCGTTTCCAGGAAATCCAGTGCCTCTGATTAACGGATTTAACTCTGAGATCACAGTATTATCCTTAGGATAAGTTAAAAAAAAACTGGATCTGGCAGAACCAGACCGCTTTTCCTGCTGAATAATCAATGGCTTTTCCTTTGAGACAACATCAGGAAACTCATAAGTTTCGGTTATATATAAAGCTCCGCTAAAACTTAAAATACCAGACAAACGACCTTCAGCCAAAACTCTGCCCTGACCTTCAAGCAGTTTTAAAACAAAACTCTCCTGACCTGTTGGAATTTTTCTGGTTAAAGTCTTTTCATCAAACAACAAACCCATAGGAATAATCAAAGATCCATCATCTTTTGTAATACCAGATAAACTATAAAAACCCTTTATCTCTAACAAAACAGGCATACCAGAGACAGGCTCTTTATTATTCATTAGTTTTAATACCAAAGGAGCTATTTTATCCGGTAGATAACTCTCAGGAGTTTCAAACTCAAAAGGAATATTTTCAGCTTTTCCTGTATACCTATCACCTACACTAATAATATAATAGTACTTGGTTTTGGGCTTTAAGCCGATCAACTCAACATAATGATAATAGGACTCTGAGTCTGTTAATTTGTAAATTAAGTCATCAGCTTTTGAGTCTAAAACTGAAACATCAGGACCATACAAAACATAACTGCTTGTCTTTTCTGTAGTTTTATAGACAACAACTGCTTGCGATGAAGTCAGGTTAGTTACAGTAACAAACTCTACTTTTAAAGTATCATCAATAGACGGCTGTTTATCAACAAAATAAATTGCAGAAAAAAATATCAGCCAGACTAAACCAGCTATAATAAAAAGATTGCGAACCTCATTACTGTTTGTCTGCTTTAAAAACAGTTTGGTATAAATATTACTCATCTTTTATACTTAACTTTTTCAATTTATCAAAGACAGATTCATCAAGCTTAATATTAGTATTCTCAGAGATAGTTGTTTTTACCTCATAACTCTGGCTTTTTCTATTAAACTTTAAATCATAGATTAACCAGAAAACAACAGTAATAAAAACTGTTACAGCAATAATTAGAACCTCTTTTTTATTCATACTATCTAAAAAAACTTTTTACTCCAACTGTTATACTAACAGTATCCTGAGCCAACTCAGCTGAGTCTGTAGCCTGACCCAACAACGGCAGATACAAACTATCCTCTTCATACTCCTTTGTGATTGTAAAGTTGGCAATATCCTTGATTCTTCTCTGCGTTCTAAGCTCTTCAATAGCCTGCAGAAAATTGGCAAAACTGCCTGTAAGCTGATAAACAAAGGTAATCTCCCTTAAGCTGCTATCTTCAGTAGTTTCTTTTGAATTTTCATTGTCAGAACCAACCAAAACAATATTGCTAGCCTCGGCTGAAACTATCTTAATATTATGCTTTTTAAAGACTTCATTAATCTGATTAAACACAGAAAAAACATTCATCTTATCTGGCACAGCCTGGTCCAGCAAATCAAAGTCATCTCTGTACTTTTCAGACTGAATGTTAATATTAGTAATATTATTAATAATTAAATTAAGCCTTGCTGCCTCTTTAAGCAAAGAGTCCCTTTTATCCCGCAGTTCAAAGGCTATTGTTAAGGTAGGTCTTATAATAAACAAAACAAAAAATGAGAAAACTATAAAAAACGCTGACAAATAAGCATAGTTTTGGTTTTGCTCTTTTTTAAACGACTCTTTTAGCTTTTTGGCAATTAACTCAAGACTCAGGTCCTTCATTGTCTTTTTGTGAAAAATTTGATAATTTAAAGATAAAATCAAACCCCAACTCAGATCTCTGAACAGAGTCTAAATCTATTTCTTCAAAAAATGAATCAGAGTTTAATCTGTTATAAAACTTCATTATTGTTGTATAATCATACGAAACTCCTCTAATTGAGTAGCTGTCGTTTGCAAAAGACAACTCATAAAGAAAAAAATTTTGAGGAAAGATAGACAATAAATACTCTAAAGCAGCTGCTTCATTCTCTTCCTGCTTTAATTTGGCATCTATATTAGTCATAAGTTCTACTTTTCTCAGATAATCCCTGACTATATCCTGAGAACTCTCTACTACAACTTTATTACCATAATACATTGACAAACTATCTTTTATCTCAACATCTATCTTCATTCTATACAAAAACACAGCCAAGATAACAATCTGGGTAATCACTAAAATATGCTTAAAGAATCCTAGTACAAATGTAATAATAACCTGATATAAATCAGTGTTCTGTTTTTCAAGCAGGTTTATATTATATTTTTTTCTCATCTATATTTAAGATTTTAACACCATTTTGGAGATTCTGCTTTTTAATCTGCTTGCTTTATTTTTATGAAAAATATTTTTTTTAGCGCATTTATCAACTATGGAATAAAACTTAGTTAAAAGTTCTGCTATTGTTTTTTTATCTGTTTTAGCAACTACTGCTTTTTTAATTGCTTTTTTGGCTTTTTTAAACTGGATTCTATAATAATTGTTCTGGTATGTTTTTGTAATTGTCTGCCTTATTCTTTTTTTGGCTGATTTGATATTTGCCATAATCTCTGTTTCACCTCCTTTAGATTAATCAATTTATAAAATATGTTGATATTATACCTTGAACTATTAAAAATTTAAAGAGAATTGTAATCAAACTCCTTTTCCAAAACTCCAGAACCATAGCCTCCAGTAAACCTTAACAAAACACTGATCTTGTCTTTAACAGTATGAGTCACACAACTGCCAGAAGAGCATGTGCCCAAAAAGATCTCTTTTTTCAGATTATCGGCTACAACATCTGTAATTGTTCCTATAACTCCTTGAGTAACACCATCTTTAGTATTATAGGTAATCTCATACTCAATTGAGTCTGTGCTCTCAGGAATATTAGAGACTAATAAGTTAATACTGTTATTGGCTAGTTTTTCAATAACTACATCTGTGTCTGGTGGCAGTTGATACTGATTATCTGCATTTGTTGCAGGCTGATCCTGACTAGTTGGGTCAGCTGGTCTTCTTGATAGAAAAAAAACCAACACAACTGCAAAAATCGCTAAAACTGATAAAACAACAATAACAACCTGATTTTTAAAATATTTTTTCATTTTCAGTTTTTATAAAACTTTTAATTTTATCAATAGCCACCCTAACCTGTTTCATACTGTCTCTATATCTTATTGTAACTGTAGAATCCTTTAATGTCTGAAAATCAATGGTAATACAGTAAGGAGTACCTATCTCATCTTGGTATCTATAGCGTTTACCAATATTTCCTCTGTCATCCCAGTAGCAATAATACTCATCTGTCAATTGGTGATAAACTTTTTTTGCTGTGTTTACTAAGTCAGGTTTATTGGCCAGCAAAGGAAAAACAGCAAGTTTATAAGGAGCCAAAACAAAGGGCAGCTGCAGAACAACCCTTTCATTTTGATCATCTTCAAAATAAGAGTTTTCTAAAACAGCAAGAAACAATCTATTTAAACCAATAGAAGGCTCAATTACATGAGGCACAAACTTTTTTTTAGTCTCAGGATCTATTATGCTAAGATCTACGCCGCTGTGTTTAATATGAGCAGACAGATCATAATCTGTTCTGTAGGCATAACCTAAAAGCTCTTTAAAACCAAATGAAAACTTAAACTCTAAATCCTCTGTCATTTTACTGTAATGAGACCTTTCTTCAGCTGAGTGTTGTCTCCACCTCAACTTTTCCTCAGACAAACCGATTATATTGGTAATAAAGTTATAGTAATAATTCTTTAACTCATCATAGTACTGCCTCCAGTTATTGGCTGGATCAAAAAAATACTCAATCTCCATCTGCTCAAACTCCAAAGTTCTGAAAACAAACTGACCTGTGGTCACTTCATTTCTGAACGCCTTGCCAATCTGGGCAATGCCAAAAGGAAGTCTGACTCTTGTGCTGTCTAAAACATTTTTAAAGTTTATAAAAATTCCCTGAGCTGTCTCTCCTCTGAGATAAACCAAGTTTTTGTCTCCTTCCACAACACCTATACTGGTCTCAAACAAAAGATTAAACTTTCTAGGTTCAGTTACATCATTGTTGTCAGGACTTTTTATATTATGTTTTCTAATCAGTTCTGCCATTTCTTCTATACTTAAGATGCCAGCATTGATCTTTTTGCCCTGATTTTTCTCAAACCAGTCCTCAATCAGATGATCTGCTCTATATCGCTTATGAGTCACCTTATCCTCAACAACGGGGTCAACAAAGGCAGACACATGGCCGGAAGCTACCCAAACCTCTGGTCTTTGCAAAATCTGAGTATCAACTCCAACAATATCTTCTCGCTTATGAACAAAATACTTCCACCAGATGTCTCTTAAATTCTTTAAAAGCTCAGCACCCAAAGGGCCATAGTCGTAACTGTTTGCCAGACCGCCGTAAATTAATGAGCTTGGATAAACAAACCCTCTGCGCTTAGCTAAAGCAATAATTTTTTCCATAAAGAAATTATACCTTAAAATACTGTATTAGCAGTATTAACATACTAAACTTGGCCAGAATAAAATAATTAACATAGATGTGTCCTGACCATTAAACAGTACTAAAAAGCATAGTTTTAATGTTGGATTAAATGTTGTATTCAGCTGTATAATAGGTTGATATTAAGATTTACAAATTTTACAAATACTGACAAATAACTCCGACTAATTTCAAAAGCAAAATATAAAAATCTGTTTAATGTTCAGTTGGATAATCAACTAAACAGAAATGGGCAAAATAATCATTAACTAAACCCAAGCTGTTTTAACACATCAGACCTAAATTGATCAAAATCAGCTGTGTGATACGCAAGTTGTTTAAAGTAATTAAGCAACATCTTAAACACAGTCTCTTCTGATTGATTAACTACTGTGTGTTTATCAATAAACTCAAGAACAACATAGAGCTGTTGAATACTCTGCTTATCTTGTTTTAACTCAAACAATCCGGAGATAAGATCTGTATCAGATAAATATAAAGCATTATTTGATTCATAAAAATAAACTCTTATTACATTGCCTGTATCAATATGCGAAAGTCTTTTGCTGGTAATCTTAGCTGCGTTTTTAGCTACTAATACAAGCTTGCCAAAATCTTGGCTGAAAACATAAACCAGCAAATCTCTGTCTTTTAACTGCTTTTTTTTTAAAACAACAGCCAAAGTTTTGCTTAACCTTGTCATTGCAATTTAAGTTCTGTGTCAGTTTCCAAAACTCCGCTAAAGATGCCTTTATTGTCTACTGTTACAGTAAACTTATCCCCTTCAGTGCCAGGTTGTTTCTGAATTAACAAGCTGTAATTTTCCTTTGATGCTAAATCTGCAGGAAGCTCATAGGTTATCTCAACCTCAGCCTTGCCTTGGGGCGTAACTGTAAGAAAACCCTCAAACACAGTTTTGTTTAATTCAGTGTAGGTCTCAACTTTAGTCTTTGATCCTTTAAACTCAATTAATTTACTACCTTCAGGCACATAAACCCTCAACCAGTTTCTTAAGGTAGCATTCAAACATAAGCCTCCTCGTTCAAGGTTGCAGTCAGAGTGAGGATAGGGGTTTTTATAGATTATCTTAACTGTCCTTACAACCTTACCTGACTCAAACTGAGTTGTACTAACAACCTCTTGAGACACAAACATATTAGACTTGGCTCCTGCAAAATTAACATTATTAATATGCAGATAATCTCCAGAGTAGTTTCTTATCCTGCCGGCATAATTAAGACCTTCAACAGCCTTCTGCAGATTTTCATCTGTAAAATAAAGAATTAAATGCTTATGTTGCATATTCTCAATCATTGTGTTTACCAACCTGCCCCAGTAGCGTGACGGAGAAAAGCCTATGGCTTTTCTAAATAAAGCATAGGTTAAATCGCCCAAAATACCTTTTCTGTTTTCTCTTAAATAAGGAGTTGGTCTGTCAATAATATCAAATAATCTATAAATTGCTTGAGGACAGTCGCATTTTGGCTCTGTCCTGCTTGAAAACACAACTCCTTGAACCTGCGTATCGCCAAAAATATCAAGCAGATCAACTAAAATATAAGTGTCTATAGCTATAATGCCGTCATACTCGACTCTCTGGCTTGAGTTATCATAAAGACTATTGAACAACTTGACTGACTCAACAAAATCTGGAGATAGATTTGCATCTCTAATATAAAACTGATTAACATTCAGATGATACTTTTTGATTTTTTCAGGTAAAGGAGGCCTTTTAGCTATAGTACTGTCAAGATCATAAATGTCAGATGATTTTTCCAGCTTAATATTGCCTTTATCAATCTTGAAAATTGCATAGGCTGTCCAAAAACCTCCTGTGGCGCGCAACTCCTTGTCGTTTTGAAATAAAACCAAGTAAGTTTTTTCCTTGTCACTGCCTAAAATTTCAGGCAGATTTTCAAGCAAAGGCTTAGCTGAAACAAACAGTTCAGTCAGTCCCAAGACCTGCTGTTTTGAGCTTAACAAAACCGATCTAACCTCATAACCGCCTAATTTTTCAGGATAATGATTCGGATCTATCTCTTCAAGCCTCTTGTTGGCTCTGTCAAGAATCTGAGAAATCTCATTAATATCAGGCTTGATTTTTTCCAAAGTATAAACAGCTGTTTTTATTCTTTCCTCAACCGGTTTTTCAATAAAACTTGACTCACCTTTTTTAAGGCCAAGCAGATCAGCATGAGGTTCAACAGCCTCAATCACCTTCTCTCCTGCTAAAATAAAATCCTGTCCTGCAAGAACTGCATTTTCATAATCAGTTACATAACTGCCTAAAAAAGGCACTGCCTTAAGCCAAAATAATTTTTGGGATTTATCTACAAACTGCTGATAATCCTGCTTAAAAGCAGTAAGTTCAGAATGTGCCAAAGCAATATCATTTTGCTTTAAAGCCTCCTTAAGAGCAACTGCTTTTGCTCTTAATACCTGAGCATGAGCATAAACAGCAACTGCAGGCTTATAAATATAAAAATAACCCAAAACAACCAATAATGCCAACAACACGGCAAAAGCTGATAAAATACTGCGTTTTTTACTTTTTTTAAAAGGTTTTATCAATGGCATAGATTCAAATTATTTTTAATAGTTTAATTATTATACACTAAACAGCGCCCTTACCGGTGATCATTACCCAAGGAGTTTTTAAAATTATTTTAAGATCCTGCCAAAAATTTACATTATTAGCATAATGCGCATCAAGCTTAATTCTTTCATCAAAGTTTACCTCAGATCTGCCAGAAACCTGCCAAAGACCTGTTATGCCCGGCTTAACTCTCAACACTTCTTTAACATACTTTCTTGTATGGGGATACTTTTCCTGCTGTTCTTCTAGTTCATCAAGATGATAAGCTCTTGGCCCAACCAAGCTCATATCGCCTTTCAACACATTTAAAAACTGAGGAATCTCATCTAAAGAATACTTGCGGATAAACTTACCCACTTTAGTAACTCTTGGATCATCTTTAAGCTTATAACTGCCGTTTTTATACTCTTCGTAAAGTTTCTTAAATCTTGGATCTGTCCTTATTAGCTGATGCGCGTTTTCAATCATTGATCTAAATTTATACATCTTAAACAACTTGCCGTCTTTGCCTACTCTCTTAGGAATATCAGCAAGAACAGGACCTTTTGAGTCAAGTTTTATTGCTATAGCAATAATAATAGATACAGGAGCAAACAGAATAATTAATATTACTGCACTGACAATATCAAGAGGCCGTTTTAAATAGTCTCTATAAAAATTAGTTTTAACTTTCATATTAGCTTAAAACTTATAACTTCCAAGCCGAGCTATAGAAATAGCTTCCTCATTGCCTGAGGCTAAGTTTTTAATCTTAACAACATTCTTTTGGGCTTCATTCTCTCCATAAAAAATAGCATAATCAAATTTATACTTGTTTGCATACCTTAATTGTTTTTTTATATCAGACTCCTCTGGATAAACAAAAACAGAGTAGCCTTGCCTTGCTAATATTTTAACAATATCTGCCAGCTGTTGCTTAAACAGCAGATTGGAAAACAAAGGTACAAACAATTTTTTTTGTCTGGAGAAAACTTGATTGGCTTTAATTACCTCAAACAACCTCTCAAACCCAATACTGCCGCCAACTGCAGGAACAGACTCTTTAGCAAACTGAGAAAAAAGATTATCGTACCTGCCTCCACCTGCGATTGAACCTAAAGACGAGTTCTTTAGGACAACCTCAAAGATCTCATCCGTGTAATAATCCAATCCTCTAACCATAAAAGGAGAAAACTCAAGCCTTGATTCAGCAACACCCAAGTCTTTAGCTAAACCAATAATCTCAGAAATCCTAGAATTAGCTCTGAGCTGATTAAATCCTAAGAGTATCTCTCTGCCAGAGACACCTAAATCTTTATCCAGCTCAGCTATAACCTCATCCTTTGATTTTTTATCAAGTTTATCAACAACCCTTAAAATCTCATTGATCTTATTATTATCCTGATAACCTAAACTTCTCAGATAATCAACAACCAAAGTTCTTGAGTTAAGTCTAAAAACATAATCTGGAATCTTAAATTGCTGTAAAACAGTATCAATAACAAAGATAATCTCTGCAGAAGCAAAAACAGAAGAACTGCCGTAGATGTCAATATCAGCCTGAATAAACTGTCTTAATCTACCCTTCTGAGGCTTTTCAGCCCTAAAGACCTCCTGAATCTGATACCTTTTATACGGCAAAAATATGGTTTTATTTAAATTGTCAGCTAAAAAACGCATACTTGGAATAGTCAAATCGTATCTTAAACCAACCTCCCTGCCACCGTTATCTTGAAACAGATACATCAACTTCTCTGCAGACTCGCCGTACTTTCCAACTAAAACCTCTTTTCGCTCAATTACAGGCGTCTGCAAAGGACTAAAACCAAATGAAGCATAAACTTGTTTTATCAGATCAATCATTTTTTCACGAATCTGAGCATCTTCAAGACTATAATCCCTAAAACCCTTAAGCAAATATGAATCTGTCATATTTAGTATTTTAATCAAATTTTATATATTATACAAATAAAGATAAAATTCTTAGTTCTTAATTTCTAGTTGTTAACTCTTAGTTTTTAATCAATAGCTATTAACTAATTAATAATGAATAAACAAGAAAAGAGTTTAATAATTAAGAACTTATAATTAATAATCAACAATTAAGAATTCTTACCTTATACAATAAAAACAAGTAATTATTTATTAAACTAGCTTGATTTTATCTCTTAACAGCAAACATAACACAGCCTATTCTCAGATTAAATCAAAAAGCAACACCATCTATGTCTGAAAAAACCTCTTCAGTAGGCTTTTTAAAAGATGGATGAGATTCTACTAAACTTATAACTTCTTGAATAAATTGGGATTTTTTGTCTGGATCTGATATTTTATATTCAGGAAAATCAGGATTTAACTGTTCTACTTTTTCACCATATTTTCTTACCAAATCTAAAATATCCTGATCTTGAAAGATTTCCAAGTTAACAGCTTAAACTATTGTCCCTGTTAATGGGTCTTTTTTTTCACTTATAAATTTTATCCAGACCCCATTACTGTTAATTCCATAAAGATCCGCTTTTTCGTATATATTCAAATATATATCTCTTCCGTCGATTTTAACTGCCTTAAAATTACTATTATTTGTTAAAGGCTCAAAAGGATCACCCATTCCAGAGTAACTTGATTTTGCATGAAAAAAAAGTCCGTTTAAGAATTAATAATTTATAATAAAAATTAATAATTAACAATCATTGCAAACGAGTATGGGAAAAATTTTAATAGCAGTTGGCTTGCTTCTTGTTGTTATAGGACTTGTTTTATCTTTGCTTCAGCATTTAAAAATTTTTCCTTTGCCAGGCGATATAATAATTGACAAGCCTAATATAAAAATATACATACCAATCACAACCTCAATAGTAATAAGTCTGATACTCAGTCTTATTTTTTATATTTTAAATAAATAAAAAGACAAATAATAAGTAAGTTTTACCAACTATGTTTTACCCGCCAAATTTTCCAAAACAAGATGAAGCTGTGTTGAAAAAAATAGTTTTTGACCTTATTAACAGAGAAGACAACATTAAAACCAGAAATAATTTAGAACAACAAATTAAACAGTTAATTAAAAAATATAATTATCCAAAACAACCAAAACTCTGGACACTCTACTTTACCTACCTGAGACATTTTAAAGATCATAAAATAAGCCAGCATTTAATAGATTTATTAAAAGTTGTAAAAATAAGATCATTATCTGGAGTCGTGCCTTTGTCAGTTTTTACAAAACCAGACAACAGCTGCCCGTACAACTGCGTTTACTGCCCTATTGCAGACAACGCTCCTAAAAGCTACTTTCCAGATGAAGCAGCTGTTCGCAGAGCAATAAGCCATAACTACGATCCGTTTGAACAAACATCAGGCAGGTTAATACAGTTTTATCTATCAGGACATAATATAAACAAGGTTGATGTTATAATCCAAGGAGGGACTTTTTCTTTTTATCCTAAAAATTATAGACAAAACTTTGTTAAGAGAATCTTTGATGCTTGCAACTGCGACTGGGAGGCCTTAATCATTCACGGCAAGCATAAAGATTTAGACCAAACTTCACCTGACCTAATCACAGCTCAGACAATGAATGAAACTGCCAAATCAAGAGTTATTGGAATAACTATTGAGACAAGACCAGATTTTATAACTCAAGATGAGATCAAATTTTTAAGACAATTGGGAGTTACAGAGGTTGAGCTTGGAGTACAAACAACAGATGAGGCCACTTTAAGACTAATAAAAAGAGGTCATAGATTAAAAGATGTCTACCAAGCTACATACCTGCTTAAAGAAGCAGGATTTAAAGTTACCTATCATCTTATGCCGGGACTTCCTGGATCAACTGTTGAATCAGATATTAAAATGCTGGAAAAAGTCTTTTCAGACAACAGATTAAAACCAGACGCGATCAAGTTTTACCCAACTCAAATTGTTTATAACAGCCAATTGCTTGACTGGTACAAGAATAACAAATACAAACCAATAACAGAATCTGAGTTAACTAAAATCGTACTTGAGTTTAAAAAACGCATAGTGCCTGAGTGGCTAAGAATACATAGGTTAGTCAGAGACTTAACCAAAAACGATATAGCAGTGCCAACTTTTCCTTCCAACTATAGACAAAACTTGGAAAAAGTGCTAAAAAAACAAGGCGTTAACTGCCCCTGTATAAGATGCAGAGAGATAAAAGCAAACAAACCAAAACTGCCATTAAAACTAAAAAATATCAAATACAGCTCAGCCAAAGGCATTGAGTACTTTCTTCAGTTTGTTGATTCTGAGAATAAAATCTTAGGATTTTTACGCTTAAGAATACCTCATTATACCACAATAAAACAAAACTTTTTTATTAAGGACTTAAACAACTCAGCTTTAATCAGACAACTGCACATATATGGTAAAGCTGAACAATTTGGAACAAAAGGGCAAACCCAACACTTAGGTTTAGGTAGAAAATTAGTTTTTAAAGCCATAAGCATTGCCAAAAGACATAAATGCAAAAATATTACTGTTATATCTGGAGTTGGAGTCAGAAATTATTATAAAAAACTTGGCTTTAAATTAGAAAATAACACAGGTTATATGATTAGATCTTTATAAATAAATGGAAAAAAAAGTAAAACAAGCCATAACAATACTACAAAATTATCTAAAACAAAAATTAAATAGCGTCAACAACTCTGCAGTCTTTGTTTCAGGAGGAGTTGACAGTTCAGTAATAGCCAAACTTGTATATCACATTAATCCAAAAGTTGAGTTTCTAAGTTTAGCCACAGACAAGTCAAAAGATTTGCCTTACTTAAGAGTGCTTCAATCACATCTTAATAAACAGATCAAAATTATAAAACCAAACCCAACAGCCATTACTCAAGCCTCAAAAAAGCTAAAACCAGTCTTAAAAAAACACAATATTCAACCGCTAAGACTTCATCTGCCAATTGCTATTGGTTTTTATTTTTTATGCTCAAAAGCAAAGAAATTAAGCCTTAATCAAGCAGTTACAGGACAAGGACCCGATGTGCTTTTGGCTGGTTATTCCAGATACAATAATATTACAGCAAAAGATCTCAACCAAAAAATTTTGCAGGACCTAACTTTACTTGATCTAGACAAACTTAGAGACACTCTTACAGCCCAGATATTTGGCATAGATTTAATTAATCCGTATCTAAGCAATGAATTTGTCAGTTTTTGTTTAAAACTAGAACCTAAATTCAAAAAAGATAATAAAACAAAACAAAACAAAATCTTAATACGGCTAATAGCCAGACAGCTTAATCTGCCTAAAGAGATCTGGCAAAGAAAAAAGTCAGCTCTTCAGTACTCTACAGGACTTATAAAAAAACTAAAAATTATGGAGCTAAAGTAATCTCTGTCCCATTGGAGTCTCCCTCAGGATCACTGTTTAAGGAAGAATTATAAACAAAACCATTAGCAGTTACAGATGTTACTCTAAAAACTGCATTAGCCGCAGATGTCGGAACAATTACACTAACATTGCAGAAACCAGAGTTGTTTGTTGGCACACTACAGTTTGCTGTATATGTTTGGTTATTATATGTAATTGTACCGTACACATTTGCGCCTGAAACAGCCTGACCGTCTGAGGCAACATAAACTCTTGCTCTAGCTCTGAAGTAGCTTGAGTTAATATTGTCGCTTAAATTATCTATATCAGCAACATAGATCTGGTTGCTCCCGCTTTGAGCAGACGTAGGAGTTGGAGTAAAGACTGCAGTAGTTGGAGTTGGCGTTGGTATAGGAGTAAATGTTGGCAAAGGAGTATTAGTAGGAGTTATTGAAACTATAGTAGTGTTTGTTGGTGAAACAATATTAGTTGGACTTGGAGCAGGCAAACCGTCTGGGTTCCAACCAGCCAGCCTTGCCATCATAACCCAGATTGCCTTGGCAATTCTGATTTTTCCAGCTGAAGGACTGCCCAGATGTCCTCCATCTATCTCAGAGGTATAATGCTGACAAATAGCAGGGTAATCAACTCCATCATCAGGGTAATTCTCACTAATATTTCCATTGGAGTAATAAACTCCGTCTCTATTATCATAACAAGGATTGCCAGCAGGATCATGCGACTGAATATCTGCCACATCCAACAAAACCTTGTTGTTGGCTATAGCATACTGTCTCATTTGGTTGTTAAAATCTCTTGAAACAGCATTGCCTATGCCACGCGACAATGAAGTTGTCCAAAAAACAAAAACCTTATCTGGGTGTTCAGCAATTCTTCTTTCCAAATCGTAAACATCATTATAATCTCCTGGCCGATTGGCAAAAAAACCATTACTGGCATCAGCTATTGTATCATTGTCAGTTACATTTAAATAACTAAACTGAAAAGAGTAAACATCGTACTCACCTGGATACTGCCCGGAGTCCATAGCTCTTATAAAGTTCTCTGTCATTTTTTCCCAAGTGTCGTAGAAAAAGTCAAAGTCAAAGTTTGACCTATCATAACCTCTAGTCCAAGTAACCTCTGAAGGATCCACAGAAAATCTTGGATCAGGATGATTATATCTTTTGCAGTGATTTGGCGTATTTCTATCACTAGACGGATACCTCAAGCAGTTTAATCCATCATTAATATTACTGCCAACAGACCTGTCCATAAACAGCATCTTTAACTGACTAGCTTCCTGAATATATGAATCAGGTATTCTATCAAAAAGCTCAACAGATGTATGATCTATTATTATTGGTTCATTTACTGTTAAAGCATAACTTTGAAACTCAGAGTTTGGTTTATCTTTAAAAACTAAAAAAGCAGATATAGCCAAAATACCTACAATCAACGGAATTAGTTGAAAATATTTTCTCATTTTTTTTTAATATAACACTAACTTTTTAAAAACTCAACTACAGTTCTAAACCTAAATTAACAGCAACCACAAAATAACAGCTATAATAATTCTATAAACCCCAAATAATCTTAAAGAATGTTTTTGGACAAAACTTAAAAACAACTTGATAACCAAGTAAGCTGAGATAAAAGACAACAGTACTCCCAACAAAAGCTGTAAAACCTGGCCAGACTCAACTGTTATCAAACTAAGAGTTTTGTAAAGATCATAACTGCTTGCCAAGGCAATAGTAGGAACTGAAAGCAAAAAGGAGTACTCAACCGATGATTTTCTATTATACCCAAGGATTAACATACCTAAAATAACTGCACCAGCTCTTGAGACTCCTGGAACAACTGCTAAAGCCTGAAATAGCCCAATTAATAAAGCAGTTTTAACAGTTAACCGTGATAAAGATTTTGTTAATTTAATCTTTTCAGCAGATACCAGTTGTTCAACAGCCAAAAACCCAAGACCGCCTAAAAACAATGTTAAGGCAATCAGGCCTAAACTTTCAAAAAACACAGTTTTTATAACTGAATAAAGTAAAAAACCAACCAACACAGTCGGCAACAAAGAAACTGACAAATACAAAATCAGCTTTTTGTTTTTCAAAACCAATTTGGCGTAAAGAACCAACACAGCCATAATAGCGCCAAACTGAATTACAACCTCAAACAGTTTGACAAAATCAGTTTGGGAAATATTTAAAACCTTGGCTGTCAAGATCAGATGCGCTGTTGAGGAAACAGGCAAAAACTCAGTCAGACCCTCAACAAAAGCAAAAACAAAAAGATGCCAAAAAGACATAGACCTTACTTAAACAATTTGTTCCAACTTAAGACAAATATTGTTGCAAAAGCTGTCATAGACATCATTGGAATTGTAATATAACCGTATCTCATAAAAAAACTTTCACTGCAGGATACTGAATAACCAACAGCAGAACAGTTTAAAACCTCAATAGGATTAATCTGCAGATAATAATGAAACCCAGCAATAAGCAAACCAATAAAACTAAAAACAGACAAATTGCAGTAAATCACTTTTTTATCTGAGTTTTTCAGAGCAATTAAAATAAGAAGCGGCAAAGGATACATAAAGATCCTTTGAAACCAGCAGAGTTTGCAAGGCACATACTTGGCTATCTCAGAAAAAAACAAACTGCCCAACACAGCAGTAGCACTAACAATAAAACTTAAGACCAGTCTTTTAGGCTTTAATTTTCTTAGCCAAGATTTGTTATAAAAAAAGGAAACAAAAACAAACAAAATAAAACCTTGAGCGGCAATAGTAAGAAGTGACAAAATATTTGTAACTGTCTCAACCAGCATAATCAGCTCAGATCCTGAAGAACTTGTTGGGGATGAGTTTCTGGCTTAACCTTATCATAAACCTTTGCAATACGGCCAGATTCATCGATAAGATAAGTCACTCTGTGTGTACCCTGAAACTGGCGGCCCATAAACTTTTTTGTGCCCCAAACCTTATAGGCTTTAACAACCTCTTTGTTTTCATCAGACAATAAAACAAACGGCAAATTATACTTTTCAGAAAACCTTTTATGACTAGAAACAGAATCAACACTTACTCCAAAAACAACTGCTCTTTTGCTTATCTGAGACCAGAGATCCCTAAAACCGCAGGCTTCTTTAGTACAACCGGGGGTATTATCTTTAGGATAAAAATACAAAACAACCTTTTTGCCTCTAAAATCTGAAAGCCTATGAATCTTTCCATTTTGATCTGGAAGAGAAAAATCAGGAGCTAAACTGCCTGGTTTTAACAACTGAATTTCTGCCATAAACAATATTGTATCAGAATTAAACAAAAACAACAGAAAAATAATAATAATCAAACAAAGATTAGTTTTGTTTTAAGTATTTATCAAAAAACTCAACTGTTCTTTTCATAGCAGTTGAAAAGTTTACAGATATATTATGATTATCACCTTCATACAGATAAAGCTCATAAACCTTGCCCAGCTTTTCAAGATTCTCTGCAAATTTCTCAGACAATTGATACGGCACAGTTGAGTCTCCTTTGCTGTGATGCAGTTGAATAGGAGACTGAAGATCTTTTAAATAATAGACTGTGGAAACAGACTGCCAAAAACTATTATCATCTGAAATAGGCCCATACTGATCTATAAGGCTCTGCCTCCACTTGCCTCTGGATTGCCACATTGAGTTTACAGGAGTTGGCCTTCTACTCCACCAAAGATCAACCAAATCCTGATAAGAGCCTAAAACACCTCCCCAAACAACAACAGCTTTTACCATATCGGGCTTGGAAATAGCCGCCCTTGTAGATACCCAGCCACCCATAGAATGTCCCCACATACCAATACTGTTTTTATTAACATAACTTAATTTACTTAAAGCAGAAACAGCGTTTAAAGAATCTATAACATAAGCATTAGAACCATAACCTCCCTCTGCCTGTCCTTCAGAGTCGCCATGACCCCTATAATCAATTTTAAAAACAACATAACCGTTTCTTGCCAAATAATCTACATAAGCAACATACCGCTGCAGAGTTCTATACTCATCAGGAGGTATATAACCATGATTAAAAACTATGGCAGGAAGCAAGATAGAACCAGATTTTGTTTTAGGCACCGTAAGAAGGCCATAGACCTTATAACCATCTGAACTGTAAGAAGCAATAAATCTCTCATAATTACTGCCATCAGACAGCTTTTGCTCAATCTTTATATTAGAATCATACTCTCTTTGCCGCAAAGATTCTATAGACAAAGGATGCAGTTCTCCTGAGCTCTCAACCAAATCTCCTCCTTCAGTATAATCAGAAACAACTAAATCAGACCTCTCTGTCACAAAAGGATTTCTAATATAGATATAAAAACCCAAAACAATTAATCCAACGATAAATATACCTATTAGCTGATAATTTCTCATATAACCTAAAAGTATAATACACAAAAAATCTTAAATTAAGCTTTAAAAAACTACTAGACTGTGTTAAAATAACTTAAGTTATCTTACAACATGGAATCCAATAGAAGGGACTTCATAAAAGGTATAGCAGGAGCATTAATTGCATCTTCTATCACGAATGAACTTGAAAAAAGACAAGCACGCGAAAAACCCTTAACCTATCCTATAATTCCAAATGGAAATAACTATCCTTTACCGATTTTCTATGAAGGAAGAAAACTAAATATTACAGACTTAGAATTACTTCTCACAGCCTTATCTTCTATGGGATTTCACTATTTATTAGAAAATAAAACACAAATAAGCAGAAGGGAATTTTTTAAGACAATGCTTCAGTTAGGAATTGGTGCTGGTTCCAGTTTAACTTCAACATTTGCAATACTTTATTCAACTAAAACGCACCCAGATATTGATCCTAATTTTATTAAAAGAGCCACTCAACGAGGACTTGATAGCAACTTACTTGCTCTAGCTTATAGGCTAATATTATCAAAAAATCAAAAAGTTTTTCAACCATCTGAACTAAATAATATGCCTATAACAGAGGATTATACTGATTCTGAAGGCTATCGTATTGTTACAATAGGAGAAGGTCCTCATAAAATTAGGGTTGTATTTGGAAATCCAAATACTAAACACACCTTAATACTGCCTAATGATGTTGTAAGAACTAAAAAAAATTTAACAGCAGTAGCTGTAAGCCCATCAATGATTCAAAAATCAGGAGTTTTAAGACACTTTATTCCTGCAGGCGCAGTAGACAATCCATTTCTTAACTATTATAATTGCAGTTATATAGAAATCCCCGATAATCTGCCTGATGAAATAAAAACTGCTCTGCAATACGTTCCAGCACCTTTAGTCAGTTGGCTTAATGGTCTTTACCCACCAACAGAGAACCTAGAAAAAAATGGAATTTTAAGTTTACACAATGAATTTGTAGAAAAAAATTCATTCTTTAAAGAATACCACCACCGACCTCCAATAGGATCAGGAAAAGTATGCTATCAAGGACAACTCTACAGCTACCATGGTGCTTGGGGTATACACGACGGCAAATTCTATGGAGCTGGGGAATATACTATACGAAAAGACAACACACTTCAAGGATTTGGAACAGTATCAAACAAACAAGGAACCGAAATACCCTTTTTGATTTCTGGTGGTCCATTTTCTATTTATGAAGATACAGGTCAAGCATATGAGACTCTAAAAATGATTATGGATTTATTAGGCTATAATATTATATCTTACACAACATCAGACACAGGATCATCATCTGTAATCTTTTCTAATGGACGAAGAACAAGTCATACACCATCAATCAATCTACATCATCAGATAAGCGGTGCTATAGGTTTTTAACTATAAAAACTTCTATCAGTAAAAAAACATCTGCCTTAAAACCTAAATTGACAAAGGATGCAGTTCTCCTGAGCTCTCAACCAAATCTCCTCCTTCAGTATAATCAGAAACAACTGGATCAGACCTCTCTGTCACAAAAGGATTTCTAATATAGATATAAAAACCCAAAACAACTAATCCAACGATAAATATACCTATTAGCTGATAATTTCTCATATAACTTAAAAGTATAATGCACAAAAAACCTTAAATTAACCTTAAAAAATTATTAAGATAGATTTTATATCCTATAAAATAGTTGATTATATCCAAATTACTAGTAAAATATTAAAACTTGATTTATTACTATTATAAGATAAACACAAAACTCAAATTAGCACAAACCGCAAACAAATTATAGCAACTTATAACTATTACTATTATGCAAATATTTAATGAACATCACATAACTAAAGAAAAGGGTCAAATAAGAAGCTCATTGCTTACAGCAGGTTTAACAGCTTTAGCAACAGCTCTAGCACTTGCATATGAACAGCTTCAAAGCCTGCCTGAAAAAAACAAATCTAGAAATGGTTTTCTAGACCAATATGGTG